>JAHJPX010000012.1 GCA_018819515.1 Gammaproteobacteria bacterium | reverse complement strand
CTTCCCAGCCTCCCAGCCGGGCAATACACTCCCCTTGGGCCAACGGTCGTCCTCCTGTTCCTTGATGCCTCGCAACACCAAGATAACAGTGACGGCCGCTTGGCCTCTTTCAGTTCACGGAGTTCGGTGAAGAACCTTTTTTTTGATCAGCGGTGGTAGAAGTGAAAAGTCAGCCGTGGCGATACGCCGAGCGGCGCAGGCTAGGGTGACAACCGGTCGAGCAAATGCAGGAGATCCGCGCGTTCGGCATCGTCGATCAGCTTGCGGGCCCGGGGTGAATCGAAACGTGCGAGGCGCAGGACAATCGCCTCCACACCGTCGCTATCGCCGGCGTGTTGTCGCGCCATGCCGAGCTGGTAGAGCGCTTCGCCGTGCAGTGGCTGTAGTGCGGCCGCTTCGTTGAACGCCGTGGCGGCTTCCGCATGCTCGCCAAGGCTTGCGTGGGCGAGTCCCATCCCGTACCACGCCCGATCGAGCTTTGGGTTCAGGCGCACCGCTGCGGCGAAGGATTCAATGGCCATGCGCGAATTACCCAGCTTCTCGCGAACGAAACCCAGATTGAAATGCGAGTCGGCATCGTCCGGCGCCAGCCGCGTGGCATCGTGCAACCACTTCTCGGCGACCTGCAAGTGCGCCTGCCGGGCGGCGATGAAGCCGAGATGCCGTGCCGCCTGAACATCGTCCGGTCGCAGGCGGAATGCCTCGGCGTACGCGTCGAACGCCGCATCGTCCCGGCCGAAGAAATGCAACAGCCAGCCACGGGCATAATGTCGCCAATGTTCGAAATCCATAGACCGTTACCGCGAAGCGAATTGCCAAAACGATAGCATGGTCGACTCCGGAATCTTCCTTCTCAGCGTGTTCAAGGCGCTGGTCGACGTGGCGCTTTGGTCGCTGCTCGGTCAAGGTGTCGTCGGGTTTCTGGCCGGTTCCCGGCGCGATACCAATCCGGTCTTTCAGTTGCTTCGCGTCGTCGCCAGCCCGGCGGTAAGGGTCGTGCGGATCGCGATGCCGAAGGTGATTCTCGATCGGCATGTTCCGTTCATCGCCTTCTTTCTGCTCCTTTGGTTGTCGATCGCGCTCGCCTGGACCAGGCGCCTTCTTGTCGCCTGAGATATGCCGCCGGACCCGCCTGTAGCGCTTTCGGCGGGCCACATTTTCTCCCCAAGCCGATGGAACTCGCTATAATTCGCGACCTTCCGGCCAGGTAGCTCAGTTGGTAGAGCAGCGGACTGAAAATCCGCGTGTCGACGGTTCGATTCCGCCCCTGGCCACCAGCATTCAAGCGGCTCTCCAATCGGAGGGCCGTTTTCGTTTTTGGGTTATGCTATGTGCCATGCGTAACTACCGCGTGCGCTCCGCACCGGGAACTATTTCCTCTCCGCTTTTTCACTTGCGTTTCAGACTGTATCCTTGAAACGCATTCTTGCAGCACCGTTTCAACCCTAAGAAGGAGGATGAGCATGAAAAGGTTCGTTGCTATTGGAGCAATGCTGGCGATGGGTGCCGCAGCCGTTTGTCCGTCGGTGCAAGCCGCCGAGACGAAGTTCGTCACCATCGGGACCGGTGGCGTTACGGGCGTGTATTACGCCGCGGGCGGTGCGATCTGCCGGTTGATGAACAAGGACCGTGCGAAGCATGGCATCCGTTGCTCGGTCGAGAGTACCGGCGGCTCCGTGTACAACATCAATACCATCAAGGCCGGTGAGCTCGACTTTGGCGTCGCCCAGTCGGACGTTCAGTACAACGCGGTCAAGGGGATGGTGCAGTTCAAGGATGGCGCGGTTGGCGATTTGCGTGCCGTGTTCTCGATTCACCCCGAGCCGATGACGCTCGTGGCGCGCAAGGACGCGGGTATCAAGAGCTTTGCGGACTTGAAGGGCAAGCGCGTCAATATCGGCAACCCGGGTTCGGGCCAGCGTGCGACGATGGAAGTGCTGATGGCGGCGGAAGGCATGAAGACTTCCGATCTTTCGCTGGCTTCCGAACTCAAGCCCGACGAGCATGGCGCCGCCCTGTGCGACAACAAGATCGACGCGTTCGTTTACGTCGTCGGCCATCCGGCCGCCAATATCCAGGATCCGACCACGACATGCGCGGCGCAACTGGTGAACGTTACCGGGCCGATAGTCGACAAGCTTGTGGCCGAGCATCCCTATTATGCGAAGGCGGTCATCCCCGGTGGTCTGTATGCGAACAATCCGGATTCGGTGGCGACCTTCGGTGTGGTGGCGAGCTTCGTCACTTCCAGCAAAGTTTCGGCGGATGTCGTCTATTTGCTGGTGAAGTCGGTGTTCGAGAACTTCGACGACTTCAAAAAGCTGCATCCGGCTTTTACCCACCTCGATCCGAAGGACATGATCAAGAATGGTCTGTCCGCGCCGTTGCACGAAGGCGCAGTGAAGTACTACAAGGAAAAGGGTTGGATGTAACAGCTTCGAACTGATCCCTTCCGGTTTTCCCGGGAGGGATCGGGCGCAAGGGGATGGGGCATGGTGAAGGACGAACGCAAGCCGGCGCATCACGAACTGTCCGACGATGAACTGAAGCAGATCGTCGCCGAGGCTGATACCGGGGGGCGCTCGCCAAGCGGTTGGGCCGCCAAGTTGCTGGTGGGCATTGCGCTGCTTTGGTCCCTGTTCCAGTTGTGGTTTGCCTCGCCGCTGCCGTTTACGTTTGGCATCGGCGTGTTCAACGATACCGAGGCGCGCTCCCTGCATCTGGCGTTCGCAGTGTTTCTCGGTTTTCTCTCGTATCCCGCTTTCAAGAAGTCGCCGCGGGACACAATACCCTTGCTCGATTGGGGTTTCGCATTGGTGGGCGCTTTCTGCGCTGCCTATCTGTTCCTGTTCTACAGAGAGCTATCCGATCGTCCCGGACAGCCGACCACGCTCGATCTGACGGTGGCGGTTGCCGGACTGGCCCTGTTGCTCGAGGCGGCCCGCCGTGCCCTCGGACTGCCGATGGTCACCCTCGCGCTGATCTTCCTCGGCTACATTTTCCTCGGCCCTTACATGCCGGAGATGATCGCCCACAAAGGCGCCTCGCTGTCCAAGGCCATGTCGCACATGTGGATCACTACCGAAGGGGTCTACGGCGTGGCGCTGGGCGTCTCGGCAGGATTCATCTTCCTTTTTGTGTTGTTCGGCGCGCTGCTGGAAACTGCGGGCGCCGGCAACTATTTCATCAAGAGTGCGATTTCGCTGCTCGGCCATCTGCGCGGCGGGCCAGCGAAGGCCGCTGTCGTCGCGTCGGCCGCGACCGGCCTGATTTCGGGATCGTCGATTGCCAATGTCGTCACGACGGGCACGTTTACCATTCCGCTGATGAAACGGGTCGGTTATCGTCCCGATAAGGCGGCTGCAGTCGAGGTTGCGGCCTCCGTGGACGGCCAGATCATGCCGCCGGTGATGGGCGCAGCGGCCTTCCTGATGGTTGAGTATGTCGGCATCCCTTATACGCAGGTGTTGAAGCACGCCTTCCTGCCGGCAATCATTTCCTACATCGCGCTGTTCTATATCGTCCACCTCGAGGCGATGAAGGCGGACATTCGTGGCTTGCCGCGGCGGACGCTGCGGCCCCTGTCCGCGCGGATGATATCGTTCGGCCTCACCGTCAGCGGCGTCATCGCGCTGGCCGGTATCGTCTATTACGGACTCGGCTGGATCAAGCAGGTCGCCGGCGATGCCTCATTTATGTTGATCGGCGTTGGAATGCTTTTGGCGTACATCGGGCTGATTCGCTTTGCCGCCCGTTTCCCCGAACTGCACATGGACGATCCGAACGACCAGATTACCGAGTTGCCGGAAGCGGGGCCGACGCTGAAGTCCGGCCTGCACTTCCTGCTGCCGGTGATCGCCCTGATCTGGAACCTGATGGTCGAAGAACTTTCTCCGGGATTGTCGGCATTCTGGGCCACGATGTTCATGATGTTCATTCTGGTCACGCAGCGGCCGCTGTTCGCTTTTTTCCGCGGACGTGGCGCCCTGTTCGAAGCATTCGCGCATGGATGGCAAGATCTTTACAGCGGTCTGGTGATCGGTGCGCGCAACATGATCGGCATCGGTATCGCGACTGCGGCGGCCGGCATCATCGTCGGCACGGTCACGCTGACCGGGATCGGCCTCGTCATGACGGAATTCGTCGAGGCCATGTCCGGCGGCAACCTGATGGTGATGCTGTTTCTGGTGGCGGCGATCTGTCTGGTGCTCGGCATGGGCCTGCCGACCACGGCCAACTACATCGTCGTGTCGACGCTGATGGCGCCGGTCGTGGTCGATATCGGAGCCCAGAACGGGTTGTTGGTGCCGCTTATTGCCGTGCATCTGTTTGTCTTCTATTTCGGCCTGATGGCCGATGTGACACCACCAGTCGGCCTGGCTTCCTACGCCGCGGCCGGCATCGCGCGCTGCGACCCGATTCGTACCGGTCTGACAGCCTTCGGCTATTCGATTCGGACGGCGATCCTGCCGTTCATGTTCATCTTCAATACCCAGTTGCTGATGATCGGCATCGACTCGTGGGTCCACTTGGTGATTGTGGTGGGCAGCGCGATACTCGCCAACCTGATGTTCGCCGCGGCCACCCAGGGGTGGTTTGTCACGCGGAGTCGCTGGTGGGAGTCGGCGGCATTGTTGCTGGTCTGTTTCAGCCTGTTCCGTCCCGGCTTCTGGATGGATATGCTGTATCCCCCCTACGACAGGTTGCCGGGAACGAAGGTGATGGAGGTCGTGCAGCAGTTGCCCGAGGACGCCCGCCTGCGAATGTGGGTCGAAGGACTCAGCCTGGAGGGCGACGAGGTCAAGAAAGGCGTGCTGCTGCCACTCGGTGCTCCGGCGGAAAGCGCTCGTGCCCGGTTGGACGCGGCGGGCGTGAAGGTGATGGCGATGGGCGACGACTTGCGAGTGACATCGGTGGCGTTCGGCAGCCGTGCGGAGAAGCTGGGTGTGGAGCAGGGCTTCTCGATCACCGCCGTCGAAGTTCCCGCGACCCGGCCGGACAAAGAGTGGATCTACCTGCCGGTATTGGCGCTGCTGGGAGCGATTGTGTTCAGCCAAGGGCGACGGAAGGGCCGCGAGGGGTTGAAGACTTGATGCGAAGACAAAGAGACGCATGAACTACGAGACCATCTTGTACGAAGTTCGCGACGGTATCGCGGAAATCCGCTACAACCGCCCGCATCGACTCAACGCGGTCACCGCGCAGCTTTACGAAGAACTAGATGTGGCGCTCGGCGAGGCGGTGGCGGATCGCGATGTGCGCGTCCTGTTGCTTACCGGAGAAGGGCGCGCCTTTTGTGTCGGTGCCGACCTGAAGGAACACAAGGCGGGGCGTACCGCTTTCGATCGTCGCCAGTACCTGCAGGGCGAACAGATGGTATGCAAGCGGCTGGTGCAACTCGACAAGCCCGTCGTTGCCGCGGTCAACGGCTATGCTTTGGGCGCGGGAGCCGAGATGGCTATCGCGGCGGATTTCCTGCTGATGGCTGAGAGCGCAGAAATCGGATTTCCGGAAGTGAGCATCGGCAATTCACTTGGCGGTGGCGTGACCTGGTTGTTGCCGCGTCTGGTGGGGCTGGCGAAGGCGCGCGAATTGGCTTTTCTGGGTGAGCGCATCAAGGGCGAGGAGGCGGTACGCATCGGACTGGCTAATCGCGTTTTTGCGGACGCCGGATTTCTGGATGCCGCGCGCGAGTTCGCGAGCCGACTGGCAACGAAGGCGCCGTATTCGATGCGCCTGGCGAAGGAGCAGCTCAATCTGTCGGCGGAGCGCACGCTGGACGCGGCGCTGGTCGCGGAGCTTGAAGGCATGACCTTCGCCGGTACGACACGCGACTGGCAGGAAGGCGTCGATGCCTTTGCCGAAAAGCGTGCGCCGGTTTTCAAGGGGGAGTGACGTGAACGAACTGCCTTTCCGCCCTGCGCTGCAAAGCCCGCTGCACGATTTTCTGGCGCCGAAGTCGATTGCAGTCGTCGGTGCATCGACCGATCCGACCAAGCGTGGCTACAAGGCCATGCTCGGCCTCATCAAGGACGGCTATCCAGGCGCGGTCTATCCGATCAACCCGAAGATCGACATGGTGCTCGGCGTCAAGACGTTTCCGACCCTGGAATCGGTTCCCGGGCCGATCGACCTGGCGCTGATTTGCACACCGGCCAAAACCGCGCCGGGGCTCATGGAGGAGTGCTGTCGCAAGGGCGTCAAGGGCGCGGTGATTCTCGCCGCCGGCTTCCGCGAGACGGGTCCCGAAGGCGCCAAGCTGGAGCAAATGACGCTCGACACCGCGCGTGCCGGTGGTGTCCGCATCATCGGCCCCAATACTTCCGGCATGTTCAACCTTCACCACAAGGTGAATCTGCTTGCCCTGGCCAACGTCAAGCCGGGCGACATCGGTTTCATCTCCCAGTCGGGCAACATGCTGTTGTCGCTGGCGCTGGAAGCAGAACACAACGGGCACGTCGGTTTTTCCACCTATGTGGGGCCGGGCAACCAGACCGACATCGGTTTCAATGACTACCTGGAATATCTTGGCGAAGACCAGAACACGCGTGTCGCCACGTTCTACGTCGAGGGCTTTCGCGACGGTCACCGTTTTCTCAACATCGCCCGCAAGGTCACGCGGGAGAAGCCGGTGGTGGTGTACAAGTCCGGCTCGACCGAGCAGGGCAAGCGCGCTGCCAGCTCCCATACCGGCGCGTTTGCGGGCAGCTACGAGATGACCGTGGACTTGCTGCGCCAGTTCGGTGTCAGCGTCGTGCACAACTCCGACGAGATTCTGCCCGTGGCGGAGGGGCTCGGGCTCATGCAGCATGCGCACGGCAAACGCGTCGCCGTGGTATCCGATGGTGGCGGTCAGGCGACCATCGCTACCGATCGCCTGACCGAGGCCGGATTGGAACTTGCCCAGTTTTCCGAGAACACGCGCCGGCGTCTTGCCGCCATCCTCATGCCGCAAGCCTCGCTGGTCAATCCTGTCGACGTCGCCGGCAGCACCGACGCGAATCCGGCGCTGCTCGCTGAGTGCATGGAAATCGTCGCTGCCGACGACGCGGTCGACGCCGTGTTCCTGGTCGGAATGTTCGGCGGTTACAGCATCCGGTATGCCGAACATCTGCTCGGCGGGGAAATGCGTGGCGCCGAATCAATGATCGAACTGGCGAATCGGGTCGACAAGCCGATGGTGATCTACAGCCTGTACGCGCCGATCAAGCCGCCGGCGCTGCGTCGCCTGCACGAAGCCGGGTTGCCGGTATACAGTTCCATCGAGCATGCGGTGCGCCTGCTGGCCGCGCTCGCCGAGCGCGGTGCCTATCTTGCCCATGTCGCTGACAGTACGCCGGTGGCAGGCGTGTCATCCATTGCGACGATCGAAGGCATCTTTGCACGCGCGCGCGCCGAAGGACGTGACCTGTTCGAGTTCGAGGCCAAAGCGCTGCTGCGGGAGCATGGCGTAGCCGTCCCGGCGGAGGAGGTCGTTAGCGACGCCAGCGAGTTTGCCGGCATTGCCGGCCGCCTCGGTGACGGTCCGCTCGCAATGAAGATCGTATCCAAGGACATCCTGCACAAGTCGGATGTCGGTGGCGTGAAGTTGGATCTGCGTGGCGAGGACGCTTTGCGCCAGGCGCACGAACAGATCATGGCGTCGTGTCGAAGCCGAGCGCCGCTGGCGGATCTTCGCGGCGTGCTGGTTACGCCCATGGCCAAGAAGGGCGTCGAGGTAATCGTCGGTGTGATGCGCGATCCGGTGTTCGGTCCGGTCATGATGTTCGGCTTGGGCGGGATTTACGTCGAGTTGCTGAAGGACGTCGCGTTCAGGGCGATTCCGTTGTCCCGTTACGACGCGCAGTCCATGGTGAATGGCATCAAGGGACACAAGGTTCTCGACGGCCTGCGCGGCGAACCGGCGGTCGACAAGGAGGCGATGGTCGACCTGCTGCTCAAGGTGTCGAGTATCGCGGCCGCCTATCCGCAACTCGCCGAGCTCGACCTGAATCCGGTAATCGCATATTCCCACGGATACGCCATCGCCGATGCGCGCGTTATCGTCGATCAAGCCGCCACCATGGATCACGCGGCGTCATGACGTCAGGCACCCGGTGGCAGAACGACGGCTGAAGGCTGCAAGCCTACGGTGGTTTTGGGTGTGTCGGTCGGCGTCGTCGTGCCGCGCGCGCTGGAGCAGCCTGTTGTTTTGCCTTGTTGCCCTGCCGGTTGCCGCCGACATGGATGTGCGCGTCGTCAGCGTCGTCGATGGCAATACCCTGGTCGTTGTCGATGACCGTCAGGAGCGCTTCAAGGTGGTGGTTGCGGCTGTTGCGGCGCCCCAGTTCGGACAGCCGTTTCACGATCAGGCAACGACCAGCCTGTCGGCATTGACGTTCCGGCGCACCGTGACGCTCAGGAGCGAACGTCTTTTCCCCAACGGCGTTCGCGTGGCGACGATCATGGCGCCGAACCCGAAATGCCACGAAGCGACGTGTCCCCGGATTATCGATGTCGGGCTGCTGCAAGTGTCTGCGGGCATGGCCTGGTGGATGCGGGACTCCGCCACGCAACAGTCGCCGGCCGTAAAACAGGAATACGAGGTCGCCGAATTTCGCGCCAAGGCCCGTCGTCTTGGCCTTTGGGCGGACCGCAATCCGGTGGCCCCGTGGCTGTGGCGGCGGGCGTTGGCGGAGCCTCGCCATGACGGCTTTATCACCAGCCCGGCGCCGGGGCGCAGATGATCCTCAGTGTACTGGTCGGTGTATTTCGCCCGGGTGGCGCTGCTCCCCATTCGAGTAACCTTTTGTAACGATTGCCGCCGTTTACTACATACTTGATATACGAAAAGATGGCAGTCTTTCGCTTTCGGGCAACCCTTTTGGGGAGAGTGGCCATGATGAAGAGATTGTTTGCTGTTTCGCTGGTCGCCGCGACGGTGGCCGGTTGTGCCAGCGCGCCGCTCGGTCCGCGCGTGGCGGTTATGCCGGGGCCGTACAAGCCGCTCGACGTGTTCGAGTCGGAGGATCGCTACTGCAGGGACTACGCGCAACGCGCCGTTGCCGGCCAGACCCAGGCGGCCGACAGCGCGGCGGTCGGATCGGCCGTGGTCGGAACCGCGGTGGGCGCCGTGATCGGTGCGGCGGTGGGTGGTCAAGAGGGTGCAGCGGTCGGTGCCGGTGGTGGTCTTATGGTTGGCAGCGCCAGCGGATCGGGACGCGCCTACGCCTCCGAGCGCGACATTCAGCGCCGCTATGACGTCGCCTACCTTCAATGCATGTACTCGGCCGGCAATCAGATTCCGGGGCAGTACGCACCGCGCAAGAGCACGTCGCTGCCACCCCCCCCCCCGCCGAACTCGTCGGCTGCTCCGCCACCACCCCCGCCCCCACCCCCGCCGTCGAAGTAGGGTATCTCCGACCGGAAGGGTAGCAAGCCCCTGACGTATAATGGCAATCCGGTCAATTGCCATTTAGCCGACGCATGCAGCTTTTCGCCATGGGGATCAACCACCACACCGCGCCGCTGGCCGTGCGGGAGCAGGTTGCGTTCGATCTCACACGACTGCCGTTGGCGTTGCACGACCTGTTGCGTGCGAAGCCTGTGCGCGAGGCGGCCATCCTGTCGACCTGCAATCGCACCGAACTCTATTGCGCCGCCGAAGATCCGCAGACGGCGGTCGAGTGGCTGGCCGAATACCATTCGCTGACGCCAAGCCGGATTCAGCCCTACGTCTATACCCACCCCCAGCGGAGCGCGGTACGGCACATGTTCCGCGTCGCCTCCGGGCTCGACTCCATGGTGCTGGGCGAGCCGCAGATCCTCGGCCAGATGAAACAGGCGGCACGGGTGGCCGAAGAGGCCGGCACACTGGGTGCGTTGCTCAACAAGCTGTTCCAGCGAACCTTTTCGGTTGCCAAGGAAGTGCGCTCGACGACCGCGATCGGCGCCAACATCGTGTCGATGGCTGCCGCCTCGGTGCATCTTTCGGCGCGCATCTTCGGCGACCTGAGTCAGCAGAAGGTGCTGTTCGTCGGGGCCGGTGAAATGATCGACCTCTGCGCTGCGCACTTCGCCGGTGAGAAACCGAGGCAGATGACCGTTGCGAACCGCACCGTCGAGCGGGCGGAAGTACTGGCCAGTCGCTTCAACGGCAATGCCATGCGCCTGAGCGAACTCGGCGAACGTTTGGCCGACTACGATATCGTCGTGTCCTGCACGGCCAGTTCACTACCCATCGTCGGCCTCGGCATGGTCGAGCGGGCGCTGAAGCAGCGTCGCCACAAGCCGATGGTGATGGTCGATCTGGCGGTTCCCCGCGACATCGAATCCGAAGTCGACAAGCTCGACGACGTGTTTCTTTATACGCTCGATGATCTTGGCCAGATCGTCGAACAGGGTCTCGAATCGCGCCAGGCGGCGGTGGTCGAGGCCGAAGCGATCATCGACGGCCAGGTGCACGATTTCCTGCAATGGGTCGACGCGCGCGAGATGGTGCCGACGATACGCGCCTTGCGCGACAGCGCCGAACGGGCGCGCCGCCATGAAGTCGACCATGCGCTGAAGCTGTTGCGACGCGGCGACGATCCCGCGCAGGTGCTGGAAGCGCTGTCGCGCGGTCTGACCAACAAGCTGATGCACGGCCCGACGCACGCGCTCAACCAGGCCGAAGGCGACGAGCGCAACCGGCTTTCCGAACTCGTTTCCCGCATCTTCCATCTCCACCCCGGCGAGTAGCCGCCCGGCTGGCCTTGGGTGGCGTGCCACCACGGCTGACTTTTGCCTATCGATCAGCGCATCATGAAATCCAGCATTCGCGACAAACTCGAACAACTCACCCGCCGCAAGGAAGAACTCGACGCCATCCTCGGCGACGAGCTGGCGACGCGCGACATGGACAACTATCGCAAGCTCTCGCGCGAGCACGCCGAAATCGAGTCGGTGGTCGGCCTTTACGGTGCGTACCAGGCTGCGGAGTCGAATGTCGCCGCCGCCCGCGGAATGCTCGGCGATCCCGAGATGAAGGCGATGGCGGAGGAGGAGATCGTCGCCGGCGAGGCCGAGATCGAGCGGCTCGACGGCGAATTGCAGAAAGCCCTGCTGCCGCGCGATCCCGATGACGAGCGCAACCTGTTCCTGGAAATCCGCGCCGGCACGGGCGGCGATGAGTCGGCGCTGTTCGCCGGCGATCTCTACCGCATGTACACGCGCTATGCCGAGCGTCAGGGCTGGAAGGTCGAGCAGGTTTCGGCGAGCGAATCCGATCTCGGCGGCTTCAAGGAAGTGATTGTCCGCGTGGTCGGGCAGGGCGCGTACTCGAAGCTCAAGTTCGAATCCGGCGGTCATCGCGTGCAGCGCGTGCCCGAGACGGAGGCGCAGGGCCGCATCCACACCTCGGCGTGCACGGTTGCCGTGCTGCCGGAAGTCGATGCGGTTGCGGACGTGAACATCAATCCGGCCGACTTGCGCATCGACACCTACCGCGCCTCAGGAGCCGGTGGCCAGCACATCAACAAGACCGATTCGGCGGTTCGCATCACACATATTCCAACGGGTATCGTCGTCGAATGCCAGGACGATAGATCGCAGCACCGCAACAAGGCGCAGGCGATGAGCGTGCTCGCGGCGCGCATAAAGGACGCGCAGGTGCGCGAGCAGCAGCAGAAGATCGCCTCGACGCGCAAATCGCTGATCGGCAGCGGCGACCGATCCGAGCGCATCCGCACCTACAACTTCCCGCAAGGCCGCGTCACCGACCACCGCATCAACCTGACGCTCTACAAACTCCAGTTCGTCATGGACGGCGACCTCGACGAACTGGTCGCGGCGCTGACCGCAGAGCAACAGGCGGAACTGCTCGCGGCGTTGGCTGAATAGTGACCCACCACCCCCGACCCCGCCTCAAGGCGGGGAGCCTGCAAGCCTCGCTGCGCGCGGATTGTCACGGGGCGCTTCGATCAGTCGCCCGACCGGTTTGCGCCTCCGGCGCGTGTCGCCCCGGCTCGGGGCGGCCCTTCGCCGGGGCTGCGTAGATGACTGTTGACGAAGCGCTGGCGCACGCGCGCGAGCGGATCGAGTCGGCGGAAGCCAAACTCCTGCTGCGCCATGTTCTCGGCTGCCCGGCAGCCGAACTGGTCGCGCATCCCGAGCGCGAACTCGCGAAAAGTCAGTCGTCACGGTACGCCGAACTGGTGGCGCGGCGCGCGGCGGGCGAGCCGATCGCCTACCTGGTCGGTTATCGCGAGTTCTACGGCCGTGACTTCCGCGTCACGCCGGCGGTGCTGATCCCGCGGCCGGAGACGGAGTTGCTGGTCGAAGTCGCGCTCGGAAAAGTCAGCCGTGGACACACGGCACGCATCCTCGACCTGGGCGCAGGCAGCGGCTGCGTGGCCATCACTCTGGCGCTGGAACTGGATTGCGAGGTCACGGCGGTTGATGTCTCCCCCGAAACTCTGGCCGTGGCGCGGGACAACGCCGCGCGGTTCGGCGCACATGTGAATTTCGTCGAGAGCGACTGGTTTTCTGCGATCGATGGCGAGTTCGACCTCATCGTCGGCAATCCGCCCTACGTCGCCGAAGGCGACAAGCACTTGAGCGAGGGCGACTTGCGCTTCGAACCGGCGGCGGCGCTGGCCTGCGGCGCCGACGGCTTGTCGGCGATCCGCCGCATCCTGACCGAAGCGCCGCGCTACCTGAAGCCGGGTGGTTGGCTGCTCCTCGAACACGGCTACGACCAGGCCGAGGCAATGCGGACACTGCTCACCGAGACTGGCTTTACAGATATCGAGCAGCACCGCGATCTTGCCGGGATCGTGCGGGTTTCCGGAGGACGCCGGGCAGAGGAGGGCTGATCGGAGCCCAAACAGCAAATAGTCAGCCGTGGCGGGACGCCAAATTTCGAATAGTAGTCAGACCGAAAACCTGCCCATTACTACAACCGCTTGCGCCCGTTTGTCGGAATCACTCGCGAACCACGCACTGCCGTCGTTTCCTACCAGTTGTCAGCGCAGCAACGGAAGCCGGTCCGATAGTCGGAGTATTCGGTGGTATGCGTTCTGGTCACACTCAAGCAGCCATCACCATTTAGCCCCCCCATGTCGTAACTGCCACCACGCAAAGTTCCCGCAGGATCGGCTGTCCATTCCTGAAGATTTCCCGCCATGTCGTAGAGCCCTTCTGCAGAGACGCAGGCAAAATGTTGTCCAGTGACGGCGAGCGAGTCGGGCGACTGGTTGATGCAGGGATGGCTGACATAGTTCCAGATCCAGGCGTCGGTTGTTCCGAATGTGGTCAATACCGGGTTGGTTGGCGAGGTGTCGTTGCATGCGGTTGCGGAATAGACGTTTCCATAGGGATAGGTCTGTGCATCCGCGCCGCGACAGGCACGCAGCCATTCCGAGTCGGTACAGAGCCGCTTGCCGGCACTGGCGCACGCTGCCTCGGCCTGGACCTGATTGATATAGGCCTGTGGCACTGCGGAGGCAATTGAAACGGCAACGACGGAGGTGCTGCCTGGATTCTGGTATGGGGACCAGGGTATGTTGGTTGATGCTTCCACCAGGGAGGCTTCATAGCGATCGACGCAAAAATTATCGACAAGGAGCATGCCTTCGGGACAGCCGCCAGTTCCGGCGGTTTGGGCAAGGCCGCTGTTGGGCTGTGGCCAGATGGTCGGATCGCACGTGGAACCTGCCGCGAGCAACGGTGTGCAGCAAACGAGGTTTCCCGGACAGGTGCCCGCAGTAGCCGTTTGTGCCCCACCACACTGCGTCGCTGTGGTGCAGGTGCCGGGTACGCCGGCAGAGGAACAGTTCAACACGTCCAGCGCAAAACACTGCACGTCGGCAGTAGTCACATCGGCAGTGGCTTCCCCGCTGCCGTTTTGCACGAAGCAACGCTGGGTGGCCGGTTGTGTCCTTACCGTTATCTCATAGGCCCCGGAGGAACTAACGCGCGTGTTGAAAGCGAAGGGACCGTCAGAAGTAACGGTCAGATCGTCGTCGCTATTGTTCTGCAGGACCAGTGTGCCGGAAAGGTCGGAAACCGAGCCGCCGATACTGAATGCCACTTCAGTGACATTCACCGTAACGGTGCAATCGCCGGTGATGGGGCCCGTGGTGTAGGTTCCTCCGGAAAGCGATCCGCCACAGCCGGTCGCGCTCTGAATGGCGTAGCCGGTGTTGGCCGTAAGCGTGAACGTAGCACTTTCGCCCTCGGCCACAGAAGCGTTCGCAGGTTGAACGTGGCCCCCAGTCCCGATAGACGTAGTGACAGTGAAGTATGGTGATGTGGTTGAGCCACCCCCACCTCCACCGCAGCCGGTGAAGAGAAGTGTCGTCGCCAGTATGGCAACGGCGAACGTCCAAATCCTGTTCACGATCTCTCCCTGAAAAAAGTGTGGGGCCTTGCCCCATCCCTCGCTCCGTTCGGGACCGCCACTTCGTGGCGTCCTGCGCCCTTCGGGCTGGTCAGCCGTGGCGGGGCCCATGAATAGCGTGCCGCCACGAGCTGAACATTGGCGCCTACTGCTTCACGCCGTCGCTGCTGTATTTGGTGACGAAGAAATCGATAGTGCCGGTCAGCGTGTTGCCGTCCAGTCCGCCTTCTGTTTCACCTGCCACAAAGACGTTGCCATCAGCGTCGGTGGCAACTGAGGTGCCATAGGTACCTGCCCCCGCGACACCCAATTGCCGGGTGTAGAGCTTGTTGCCGTCGCTATCGTACTTGGTGACGAAGAAATCCCATCCCCCGGACCAGTCTGCTCCGTCAAGACTGCCCCCGGTAGTACCCGCCACATAGACGTTACCGTCTGCATCGGTGGCAACTGAGTTGCCACCGGTAGCTGCCCCCGCGACACCCAATTGCCGGGTGTAGAGCTTGTTGCCATTGCTGTCGTACTTGGTGACGAAAAAGTTCCAGGTTCCTGTCAGCGTGTTGTCATCCAGAACGCCTGTAGTCTCGCCCGCCACATAGACGTTGCCGTCGCCGTCGGTGGCAACGGAATTTCCATAGGTATATGCACCAGCGACACCCAACTGTCGGGTGTAGAGCTTGTTGCCGTCGCTGTCGTACTTGGTGAGGAAATAGTCCCCGGGTCCCGTCAGCGTGTTGTCATCCAGCCCGCCATACGTCGCACCCGCCACATAGACGTTGCCGTCGCCGTCGGTGGCAACGGAATTTCCATAGGTATATGCCCCAGCGACACCCAATTGCCGGGTGTAGAGCTTGTTGCCATCGCCGTCGTACTTGGTGACGAAGAAGTCGGTGGTTCCGATTCGGGAATTTCCGTCCAGGTCGCCAGAGGTTTCGCCCGCTACATAGACATTGCCGCTGGAGTCGGTGGCGACGGAATGGCCTCGGGCATATCCTCCTTCCGGCTCCAACTGTCGGATGTATTGCCGGTTGCCGTCGCCGTCATACTTGATGAGAAAAAATCCCGAAAAATCTGCCACCGCATTGCCATCCACCTCGCCGCTTGTTTCGCCGGCCACATAAACGTTGCCGCTGGTGTCGGTAGCAACGGACTGGCCGTAAGTGCTTCTCAGCTCTATAAAGATCCCGTGGTCGGATACGGCACCAAGCTGGCGGGTATAGAGCCTGGAGCCAGTGTTGTCGTATTTGGTGAGGAAAAAGTCGACGATTCCCGTCTTCGTGTTGCCATCCAGGCCGCCATACGTCTCACCAGTCACGTAGACGTTGCCATTGGCATCGGTGGCGACGGAACGCCCTTTGGTTACTGCGTTGGCCACACCCAACTGCTTGGTGCCGGACCAGTTGTCGACGCACTGAACCGCCAATGTGTCGACATTCGCCGTAGCCGTGCCGCTGCCGTTGCTCACGGTGCAGGTTTGGCCTGCGGGTTGCGTCAGCACGGTTACGGCATAGGCGCTGCCGTCGGGTACTGCCGTCGCGAAGGTGAAAGCGCCATCGGCCGTAACGCTCCGGTCGTCGCCACCGTTGTTTTGCAGGACCAGCGTACCGGAGAGTCCGCTGACCGTGCCGCCGATGGTGTAGGTGGTGGCCGATGAACTGCCGCCTCCGCCACCGCAGCCGGCGAAGAGAAGCGCCGTCGCCAGCACGGCGAAAGCGAATGTCGAAGTCTTGCTCATGGTGCCTCCCAGAAAAGTCAGCCGTGGCGGGACGCCAGGTTTAGAAACAAGTGTCAAGCCGAGAACCTGTCTACTTATTGAACTTGCAGGTCTCCGACGTAGCCGCGCACCATGAAGGTATCGTTGCCGATGTACTGAAGGTCGACTGCATCGTATTGTCCACCGCTGATGTAGCCGGCCGTGCCGCTCGTGGTGTTCGAAATCGTTGTCGGCCCGGAAGTGTAGATTCGGCCACCCATTTCGACGGCTACCAGTTTGCGGCCGTCATCCGAGGAAGCCACAGCGCTCCAGTTGCGGGGCGAATCCCGGGGGATCCAGGTCGTGCCGAAATCGCTGGAGGTGTAGAGTTGCCCGCCCTCTTCAGCGGCCAGTAGCCGCTTGCCGTCTGCCGACGAGGCAACGGCGATCCAGTTTCGCGCAACGTCGTGCGCGGTCCAGGTTGGAATACTGCCCGGCCCGATTGCTTGGGTAGGATCCATTGTGGCGGTATAGATCCGTCCGCCATAGAGGGTGGCAACCAGCCGACTGAAGTCGGCAGACGAGGCGAGCGAACTGATAGCTGCGGTTTGGTGATCGATATTGAAAGCGCCACTCCAGCCCGTTGGGCTGTAGTAGTAATCAACAGAAGCCGTATCGTTTCCTACTGCCATCCAGCTGCCATCTGCCGAGGCCGTTGCGGAAACCCATGATCCAAGCGAGCTTCGCGTCCAAGAAAGCCCCGAATCGGTAGAAGCATTGGCTTCTCCGGTTCCCGCCACTACCATTGCGGCGCCTGTTGCAGAAATGGCCACAGCTGTACAGTCCCGGCCGAGGTCATACAAGTTCATCCAGGATAGTCCTGAATCGGTCGAGAGGATGCTGGCAAAGGTTAGGCCGATTACTCCCGAGTAGGAGCCGTCCGGTGAACCGGCCATCAGGATATTGCCGGAAGCCGAAGAGGCAACCGCAGTCCAGTTTCTATCGCCTGTGTCACGTGCCGTCCACGTCGCGCCCGAGTCTGTCGACGTATATATCTGCCCGCCATTGACTGCGGCGACCAACTTGACGCCATCTGCAGATGTGGCAACCGATTGCCACTGCCTGTCTGAATCGCGCGCAATCCATAGACCACCGATGTTTCCAATGACATTTTGGGTGACGATCGACTGCCCGGTGTTTTGCACAACCTTCCAGCCGCCCGCGCCGACGCCGGAGATTTGAATGATGTCGCCGTAGGTCGGCGCGGCCGGCAAGGTGATGGCTACCTGGGCCGTGTCGTTGTGAGCCATGTAGCCGGTATTGGATGCCGCCTGCACACTGGTGCCGGTGACGTCAACCCAGGTGACGCCAGGCCCGGGGGCGCCGTTGCAAACATAGTTGCTGGCGGTGACTTCGGTGGTGTCCAGAACGTTGTTCCGGTCGGTGTCGATTCCGCTGCTTACCTTGCTGCCGCCGTAGGTGCAGTAGACGCCGGCCACCTCCGGAACGATTGAGACAAGGCTGTTGTAACCGCTGGCGCTGGCTGCGCCAGCGCTGCCGTCGCAGATGTAGGCTGTCGAGCCGACTTCGGTGGCCTCGAGGCTACCGTTGGCGTTGGCATCCTGGCCGGCTTCAATCATGTTTCCGCCGGCGGCGCAGTTTGCACCCGCCGCTTCATCGCGGATCAGGACCAACGTGCTAAGGCCATCATCGCCGTTACAGACATATTGTGTGGCATCCACTTCGTCGGCATCGAGTATGCCGTTATGGTTCTCGTCGATGCCGCTGTCGACGCTGATCCCGCCGCTGGGACATGTATCGCCGGGCGCTATGGTTGCGGACATGACTACTACGGAACTGGCTGGGGGCGACACAGTGGAATCCGAACTGCTCCCGCCTCCGCCGCCACAGCCAACCACGCTTGGCAGCGTGAGCAGGGTCAAAAGTGCCATAAATGTGAGGCGGGTCTTGTTAATTGTTGCCTCCTTTTTGCCGGGTTCCGGAATTGATGAATTCCGGTCCTTGCCAGCTATGACGATATGGATATGGCGGGAGGGTACCCAAGACTGTCGGCGCTGACACCCGTCCACGTGGACAGGTTGGGGCAGGCGGAAGAAGAACTATTGACGGCGAAAGAGACAGAAACGCCGCACCGCAGTCGGGCGGATGCGGTGACCTGCGCCGCCGTGTTCAACTGTCGCCGATGAGTCCCGATTCGAGCGCGATGGCGACGGCCTGGGTGCGGGACTTGGCGTCCAGCTTGGTCAGGATGTTGGCGACGTGAAACTTCACGGTGCGTTCGCTGATCGCCAGGATCTGGGCGATTTCCCAGTTGGATTTGCCGTGGCGTATCCAGCCGAGCACTTCGATTTCCTTCGGAGTCAGCTTGGGACCGTCGGGAGACGAGAGGTCGAGATTGCGGACGGAAGCCAGATGTTTGGCGTAGTCGACCTCGATTCCGGCCGCGATGGCTTCGCGGCAAAGGCGGGTCATGATGTCGTCGCGCCAGGGGTAGAAATTCAAATACCCTTGTTGCGCGGCCACGCCAAAGCCTTCCCTCAGCCTGGTCTGTGCCCTGTCGTTTTCGCCGTTTTCGAACGCGAGGTAAGCGTCGAGGAAGCAGAAGACCGAGGTGAAGTGGTTCGTTCCCCGACAGACTTCGAATCCTCGCTCAAGCACCTTGACGGCCTGTTCGTGTTGTCCGTTCCGATGTAAAGCGAGTGCGAGGCAGACCAGACCGAAGGACAGTGGAATTGGCGAACCGGCAGCCTCGGCGCCTTCGGTGGCGATCTCCGCCAAGGCGATCGCTTTGGGCAAGTCCCCGTCTATCAGACTTAGTTCCGTGTTCAGGAGATAAAGGTACGCCTGATCCAGCGAATCCGAGGGTGCCGTCGTCGGCAGACTCGCTACGAGTCCTTTTACCAGTGGTATGTTCCCCGTGGTCAGCCCCAGAAAAATCCCCTGGCCGAAAAGGCGCAGATCGAGTACATGGATTCCGCTTGCCTCGACGATCTGTCGTCCGAGTTCGAGGGTTGCCATGCATCCTGATTGATCCAGGACAATCCATTCGCAGATGGCCCGAGAGGTGAGCCAAGACAACTTCTGCAGTGGCGTTACGCCTTCGACGTCCAGTTCGCCGTCGAGTTGTTGTCTCAATGCTCGTGCCTTGGCGAAACTGCCTACCATCGCGAGAGAGAACAGCAAGTCGCTTCCGGCAGAAAAGCGGAAACCCGGGTCGGGATTGGCGACAATGAGACGATGCAGTTTGTCCGACCACTCTGGCAAGTCCGCCCGGTACGGCTGTCGCCAGGTGAGGGCTTTCAGGATTCCCTGAACCATCAGGGCCTCGATCTGTGGAGAGGCGAAGTCCGGATATCGTTCGCGCAGCCCATCGAAACGGCTGATCCACTCGTCGAGACGGTAACACTCTCCCCAGCCAACCGTTATGGCATAGACGGCCGTGGCCCACGCCAGCATGCTGCCGACCTTTTCACCGGTTGCCTCGAACATCACGAAGGCCTGTTCCAGTTCCTGACGGGCGGCGACGGGGTCTTGCGCCACCAAGCAACTGCCGCGCCAGTAGCAAAGCCTGGGATCGGCGGTGCGAAGTTCGGCTGGAAGTGCATCCAGCCATTTCATCAGGGTCTGCGAGCGGCCCTGGCGAAACAGGGTTTCCGCTTGATCCTGGATCAGGTTGCTCAGGGCCGACCATTCCTTGGCATCGATCAGTAGTTCGGCTGCCGGTTCCGGTTGTTCATTGCTTATCAGCAGTTGTGCCGATCGAGACTTGATTAGCGCGAGTTCCGCCGGACCGAAGTTCCGCCCGGCCCGCGATCGGAGAAACTGCTTGAACAGAGGATGGAACCTGTAGCTTTCGGGGCTGGTCGGGACGCGGATGGTGAAGTGATTGCCACGGACCAGCCGGTCGAGTATCTCCCTGGCTTCGGCGCGACCGGTAAGGTCTTCCGCCATGCCGGCCGTGATCATCGGCAGGAAGGCGCACTGGAGAAGAAAACTTTGTATCCCGGTGGACAGCCGCGCAAAGATATCGCTGGCGAAATAGTCGAAGAGCAGATCGGTCCGCTCAAGGGGAAACTGCGGAGAGAGCGGCGCTTCATCGGGGCTCGCGGAGAAGAGCAGGAGCCCTCCCAACCAGCCCTGGGTAAGGCTAAATGCTCTGTCTATGGTCGATGGTGAGGGCTCGCTCTGGCGTAGCCAGGCGAGAAAGTCCCGGGTCTCCGCCAGCGAAAGACGCAACTCACCCCAACCGAGGTGGGCGAGTGATTGATTCAGGCGTTCCCGGGCGAAATATGGATAGGGCTCTTCCCGGCTAATCACAAAGAGATTGGAACTCTCGGGCAGTTCCGTCATGGCGGCCCTCAGGATTGTCCCGAACAGCGTTTCCCCCGGCCCCTCTTGCAGGTCGTCGAAAACCAGAACGCAGCCTGCGGCGAAATGGGCGTAAAAGCTCCGGAAAAAATTACGGCAATAGACAGGCAGGTTCGGCAGGTACTCCGGAGTGAGCGGCGAAAGCGGCGGTCCACCGGAACCGGACGTTTGCGCCACCTGCGATAGATGGAAGAAGACGTTGGCTGGATCGTGGTCGCCTTGATCGACGTAATACCAGAGGAGCGGGCGAGGGTCGGCGGACAGAAACGACCGGACGAGCGTGGTTTTGCCGGTGCCGCCCGGGGCGCTGACCCAGATTCGACGGGATGAGGCGGTAGACGTGGCCAGCTTGCCCAGCAATCCCGAACGCTCAAACCATTCACCCGGTTTGGGAGGGGTGATTTTGGATTGGGCGAGTCCTTGGACGACCGGCTGCCCGGTCACCATCTCTCACCCAGGAAATCCAAATGGCGGTCGAATCTGATCAGAGAAAACACCTGTCGCTCGTCAAGTATTCCGAAAGGTAAGTAGTTTAGGCCGGATTGGCGACGAGCATGCGCTTGGGGTGTTGACAGGGGATAATAGACGACTAAAATGGTCGGACAATAAAGCGATACCCCCAACCCCAATAGAGAGAGACCAAAATGATCGCCATCAACGGCAGAGAGATCGAGACCGATTCGGAAGGCTATCTTGCCAATCTCGACGATTGGTCGGAAGACGTCGCCGAGTATTTGTCACAGCAGGACAGCCTGGAACTGACTGATCGCCACTGGCAACTGGTCAACTGGATTCGTAGCTACTACGAGGAAAACGGCACCGTGCCGAACCTGCGTGTAATGACGAAGACCATCGGCGGCGACCTGGGCGAGGAATGGGCGGACAAGAAGTACCTGTTCGACCTCTTTCCCTACGGACCGGCCAAGCAGGCCGCCCGCTACGCAGGCATGCCCAAGCCGACGGGCTGCGTCTGATTGTCAGCCGGCCCGGCCGTTCAGGCGCCGGGCTTGGTGTGTTCGATCGTTTCGTCGTTGATGTCCCGGCTGCTGCGCTGGAAGAAGCAGGTGGAATAGCTTGACGCCGCGCAGATCGCCCAGAACGCGAAGAAGCCGATCGAGTAGGTGGCGAGGGCGGAGAAAGTTACCGGTTGGCCGAACAGGTACAGTTCCTGCGGATCGACAACCGTGAAAAAGATGATCTCGGCGATGCCGGCGATCAGGAATGACGGCCAGAATACGAAAAACAGTTTGTTCATTTTGGTCTCCTCTGCGTGGGCCACGTTATGTTCTGCCTGCATCATAGGGCGCTTGCGCGCTGCGTCAATATGTCGCGCGGCGTCGGCGTGGTTTTGCGCGGGGTTGTTCAGTCTGGCTTAAGCCTCCCGGCTGCCAGGCCGGCACCAGATGCTTCTTGCCGCTGCCGATCAGGTCGGCACGGCCCATCCTCTTCAGCGCCTCGCGCAGCAGCGGCCAGTTCTCGGCGTCGTGGTAGCGCAGGAAGGCCTTATGCAGTTTGCGTTGCCGGCCGCCGCGCGCGACCGCGATGCGTTCCGAGTTCGGGTCGCGCTTCAAGGGATTCTTCTCGGTGTGCCACATCGCGGTGGCGATCGCCAGTGGCGTCGGCAGGAAGGTCTGCACCTGGTCGAGCCGGAAGCCGTTGCGCTTGAGCCAGAGCGCGAGTTCCAGCATATCCTCGTCCGTCGTGCCCGGATGCGCGGCGATGAAGTAGGGGATCAGGTACTGTTCCTTGCCCGCCGCTTTCGACGCCGCATCGAACATGCGCTTGAACTTCTCGTAGCTTTCCATGCCCGGCTTCATCATTTTCGAGAGCGGGCCGGCCTCGGTGTGCTCGGGCGCGATCTTGAGATAGCCGCCGACGTGGTGCGTCACCAGTTCCTTGACGTAATCGGGAGAGCGCACCGCCAAGTCATAGCGCAGCCCCGATCCGATCAGGATTTTCTTCACGCCCGGCAATTGCCGGGCTTCGCGATAGAGGTGGATCAGCGCCGAGTGGTCGGTGTTCAGGTTCTCGCAAATGCCCGGATAGACGCAGGACAAGCGGCGGCAGGCCGACTCGATCTTCGTATCCTTGCAGGCCATGCGATACATGTTGGCCGTCGGCCCGCCCAGGTCGGAGATGATGCCGGTGAAGCCGGGCACCTTGTCGCGAATGTCCTCGATCTCGTGCAGGATCGATTCTTCCGAGCGGCTCTGGATGATGCGGCCTTCGTGCTCGGTGATCGAACAGAAGGTGCAGCCGCCGAAACAGCCGCGCATGATGTTGATCGAGAAGCGGATCATTTCCCAGGCGGGAATCTTGGCGTCGCCGTAGGAGGGATGTGGCGCGCGCGCATAGGGCAGGCCATAGACGTGGTCCATCTCCGCGGTCGTCAGCGGAATCGGCGGCGGGTTGAGCCACAGGTCGCGCTCGCCATGCTGCTGGACGATGCAGCGTGCGTTGCCGGGATTCGATTCGAGGTGGAATGCGCGCGAGGCTTCAGCGTAGCGCAGCGGGTCGTCCTTCACCTCCTCGTAGCCAGGCAGGCGGACGACCGTATCCCGGCGCTCGGGTGGCGTGTCGCCACGGCTGACTTTTCCCCAGCCGCGTGGGACCATGAAGCCGGAACCGCGCAGGTCGCGAATGTCGCCGATCTTCTCGCCTTTGGCCAGGCGATGGGCGAGTTCCACCAGTGCGCGTTCGGCGTTGCCGAACAGCAGCAGGTCGGCCTTCGAGTCCGGCAGGATGGAACGGCGTACCTTGTCCGACCAGTAGTCGTAATGCGCGATGCGCCGCAGGCTGGCCTCGATGCCGCCGATTACCAGCGGTACGTCCGAAAACGCTTCGCGGCAGCGCTGCGCATAAACGACGGTGGCGCGATCCGGTCGACGATCCGGGGCAGCATTGGGTGTGTAGGCGTCGTCCGAACGGATCTTTCGCTCCGACGTGTAGCGATTGACCATCGAATCCATGTTGCCGGCGGTGACGCCGAAGAACAGGTTGGGCCTGCCCAGCACCCGGAAAGGCTCGGCCGATTTCCAGTCAGGCTGGGCGATGATACCGACGCGAAAACCCTGCGCTTCCAGCAGTCGTCCAACCAGCGCCATGCCGAAGCTCGGATGGTCGACATAGGCGTCACCCGTGACGAGCACGACATCGCAGGAATCCCAGTCACGCGCTTCCATCTCGGCGCGCGACATCGGCAGGAAGGGCGCAACGCCGAAACGCTGCGCCCAGAACTTGCGCCAGGAGGTGAGGGGTTTCGCCGTCGTCACGCTGGGGGCACGCGCCCGACCGGATGAATCGCTCGTCGCGTCAAATCCGGACGCGACTCACGCTGGGCACATGGCGGGCGAGGAAGTCCATCTGGTCGGCGAGAATGTGGCGGTTGCAGAGGATCAAATACTCGGCCTTGTTGGGCACGTAAGGCGCGTAAAGCAGTTCCATGCCCGCTTGCTCGGGCGTGCGGCCGCTCTTCATCTGGTTGCAGCCGCGGCAGGCGGTGACGACGTTCATCCAGGTGTCACGGCCGCCTTGCACCACTGGCACGATGTGGTCGCGCGTCAGCCGCTGGCCGGAAAGTTCGTGGCCGCAGTAAGCGCAGACATGACGGTCGCGGTGGAACAGCTCGCGATTGGACAGTGGCGGTACTTTGTGCAGCGACTTTCCCGCCAGCGCCTTGCCCTTGATGGCAATGATGCTGTTGGTGCTGATTTGGGAGCGCGTGCCGGTAATGCGGTTGGTGCCACCGTGGAAAATGAAACTGTGTTCGCCGATGGCCCAGGCCACCAGATCCTTGGCGTAATAGAAACAAGCGTGCTGCCAGCTTACCCAACGGTGGGGTACGCCGTGCTGGTCAAGTGTCAAAATCAGCGGATACGCGCTCATGTCTTAAAATTCCGATTGCGACAATCTATCAGAGCCCTGTTACTTTGCAAATCATCGATACGGCAAAACCGCGCGGCGACCTCCTTGGTCTTGGTCGGGCAATCGCCGTTTCCCTTCTGCTGCATGTTCTGCTGCTCTGGCCGGCCGTGACGGCCTGGCCGGAGGCCGCGTCGTCCGAGTCGTCCGAGCCGCTCGTTGCCAGCTTGCGGCCGGCTTCGCCGGCCAATCCCGCGGCGACTCCCATCATGCCGAAATCCGTGCAACGGAAAGGCGAAGAACAGAGGCCGAAACCTGCCCCGGCGATGCCGCTTCCCGACAAGACGAAGCCGGCCGATGCGCGCGCCGAGTTCCTATCCTCTTCGACCGCAGTTTCCACGAACCGTTCGGCCGGCGAGACGACGCTACCGATGGTTGAAGCGCAGTCGGCAGTGGCGCCGGCATTGCCGGCGGATCGAGATGTCGACGCCAAGGAGGTGCGCGCCTATCGCCTGGCGTTGGCGCGCGCGGCGCGAAGTCATCGGCACTATCCGCCGGCGGCTGTCGATGCCGGCTGGACTGGCGCTACGGAACTTCGGATCAGTGTCGCGTCCGGCTTCGGCGCGACGCCAGATATCCACTTGAAGAAATCAAGCGGCTACTATGCGCTCGATGTGGCGGCGCTCGAAATGATGCGTCTGGCGACGTCCGCTACTCCCGTGCCTCTATCGCTGCGGAAGCGGGACTTCGCCGTCGACCTGCCGATCGTCTTCGAACTACCCGAGTGAGGGCGTCGGGCTGGCGGAGCCGGTGGACGCCGATTCGGATTCCTCGTCGAATATCAACCTGATTTTCTCGTCGACGCCGTCGGGCCCCTCGTTGTCGAGATCGATCGTCACGCGACCGCCATGTTGCAGCCGGCCAAACAGCAGTTCGTCGGCCAGGGCAGCGCGGATCGAGTCCTGGATCAGGCGCGCCATCGGACGCGCGCCCATCAGCGGATCGAATCCCTTCTCGGCCAGCCAGGCACGCAAAGCATCCGTGAAGACGACTTCCACCTTCTTTTCGTGCAACTGGCCTTCCAACTGCATGAGGAATTTGTCGACGACGCGCAGGATGACCTGCGTGTCGAGCGGCTTGAAGGAAATGATGCCGTCGAGCCGGTTGCGGAATTCGGGAGTGAACATCCGCTTGATGTCGGCGATTTCGTCGCCGGATTCCTTGCTGGTGGTGAAGCCGATCGATGTCTTCTGCAGGGCCTCGGCACCCGCGTTGGTCGTCATGACGATGACGACGTTGCGGAAATCCGCCTTGCGGCCGTTGTTGTCCGTCAGCGTGCCGTGATCCATCACCTGCAGCAGGATGTTGTAGATGTCCGGGTGCGCCTTCTCGATCTCGTCGAGCAGCAGCACCGCGTGGGGCTTCTTGGTCACGGCTTCGGTCAACTGGCCGCCCTGGTCGAAGCCGACGTAGCCCGGCGGGGCGCCGATCAGCCGCGACACCGCGTGGCGCTCCTGATACTCCGACATGTCGAAGCGGATCAGTTCGATTCCCATGCAGTAGGCGAGTTGGCGCGCCACTTCGGTCTTGCCGACGCCGGTCGGGCCGGAGAACAGGAAGCAACCGATCGGCTTTTGCGGATTGCCGAGACCGGAACGCGACATCTTGATTGCCTTGGTCAGCGCCTCGATGGCCGGGTCCTGGCCGAAAACGACGGTCTTCAGGTCGCGCGCCAGGTTCCTGAGCGCCGAACGATCGTCTGCCGACACGTGTTGCGGCGGCACGCGGGCGATTTTGGCGACGATTTCCTCAATTTCCTGCTTGCCGATGGTTTTCTTCTGCTTCGATTTCGGCAGGATGCGTTGCGCCGCGCCAGCCTCGTCGATGACGTCGATGGCCTTGTCCGGCAGGTGGCGGTCGGTGATGTACTTGGCGGAAAGCTCCGCCGCGTTGGTGATTGCCGCCGCGGAATACTTGACGCCGTGATGTTCCTCGAAGCGGCTCTTCAGGCCGCGCAGGATGGCGATGGTATCCGTCACGCTCGGTTCGCTGACGTCGATCTTCTGGAAGCGCCGCGACAGGGCATGGTCCTTTTCGAACACACCGCGGAATTCGTTATAGGTGGTGGCGCCGATGCACTTCATCGCACCCGAGGAAAGGGCCGGCTTGAGCAGGTTTGAGGCGTCCAGCGTCCCTCCGGAGGCGGCCCCCGCGCCGATCAGCGTATGGATTTCGTCGATGAACAGGATGGCGTCCGGATTGTCGGCGAGCTGCTTTATCACGCCCTTCAGGCGTTGCTCGAAATCGCCGCGATACTTGGTGCCCGCCAGCAGGGCGCCCATGTCGAGCGCATAGACGGTCGCCTTGGACAGGATTTCCGGCACGCGTCCCTCGATGATGCGCTGGGCCAGCCCTTCGGCGATCGCCGTCTTGCCGACGCCGGCTTCGCCGACCAGCAACGGATTGTTCTTGCGACGGCGGCAAAGCGTCTGGATGACCCGTTCCAGCTCCTTGTCACGGCCAATCAGCGGGTCGATCTTGCCGACCAGCGCCGATTGGTTGAGATTCTGGGTGAAGTTGTCCAGCGCCCCCGCTTGTTGTTGTCCGTCGGCGTCCACTTCCGTCGATTCTTCGCCCGGCGGCGCGGACTGCGGAATCTTGGTGACGCCATGGGATATGAAGTTCACGACGTCGAGGCGCGATACGCCCTGCTTTTGCAGGAAGAAGACCGCGTGCGAATCCTTTTCGCCGAAGATCGCCACCAGCACGTTGGCGCCGGTGACCTCCTTTTTCCCCGAGGACTGCACGTGCAGGATCGCCCGCTGAATGACGCGCTGGAAACCCAGTGTCGGCTGGGTATCGATCTCCTCGTTGCCGGCGACGGTCGGCGTGTGCTCGTCGATGAACTCGGTCAACTCGCGGCGCAACTCGTCGATGTTCACGGCGCAGGCGCGCAGGACATCGGCTGCCGATGGGTTGTCGAGCAGCGTCAGCAGCAAATGTTCGACCGTAATGAATTCGTGGCGCTTCTGACGCGCCTCGACGAAGGCCATGTGAAGGCTGACTTCAAGTTCCTGGGCAATCATTTAGCTTTCCTCCATCACGCACGCCAATGGATGCTGATTCTGGCGCGCAAACTCCGTGACCTGCTCCACCTTGGTTGCCGCAACGTCACGCGGAAATACGCCGCAGACGCCTCTTCCTTCACGATGCACCTTGAGCATGACCGAGGTCGCCTGCTCCCGGTTCATACCGAAATACTGTTGCAAAACCACCACCACGAAGTCCATCGGCGTGAAGTCGTCGTTCAACAGCAGAACCTTGTAGAGACGCGGCGGTTTTGCCAGCGCCCGTTTTGGTTCGAGTACGGTGTTGCCTTCACGCGACGGCTTCTGTGTTGCCATGATTTGATTCTATAGCCAATCTTCCAGCCTTCAACACCGGCTTCAACAGGGGAATAGCGGTTGGATCGGCCCCCATTTTCAGTCGGAAACCGCTTTTTGGCTGTTGTTGTGCAACATAGAATTTTCTTGACGCTGTCCTGAAAATTGCGATAAAAAACACGCGTGTTTGGTTCAAGCCTCACTGCTGTGCTGTTTTCGGAACTGCCCCGCTGTCCTTCAGTACTCTGAGTTACCGCTTGGCTTCCTTGGCTGTAGAGACTTTGTAACGCAAACATGTTCCGGTGTGATGTTTGCGCCGGTGTGTTTTTCGTTTTTTGGGATGAGATTTATGGCAACCGGTACCGTCAAGTGGTTCAACGACTCCAAGGGTTACGGCTTTATTACTCCGGATGATGGCAGCGAGGATTTGTTCGCCCATTTTTCCGCGATAACAATGGCCGGATTCAAGACCCTGAAGGAAGGGGAAAAAGTTTCTTTCGACGTCGTGCAAGGCCCCAAGGGCAAGCAGGCGTCGAACATTCAGAAGGCCTAATCAGTCTCCAGAATGCGAAAGGCCTGCCGGGGCGACCCGGCAGGCCTTTTTTTGTCATTTTGCCGGAAAATTACATCCGGTCGATCATCGCCTGGCCGAAGGCGGAGCACTTCACTTCAGTGGCGCCTTCCATAAGACGTGCGAAGTCGTAGGTCACCACCTTGTCGCCGATGGCGGCTTCCATGGATTTGATGATCAGGTCGGCGGCTTCCTTCCATCCCAGATGCCGCAGCATCATTTCGGCGGACAGGATCAGCGAGCCAGGATTGACGTAGTCCTTGCCCGCGTATTTCGGCGCCGTGCCGTGGGTGGCCTCGAAGCAGGCGTACCGGTCGGAGATGTTGGCCCCCGGGGCGATGCCGATGCCGCCGACCTGCGCCGCCAGCGCGTCGGAAATGTAATCGCCGTTCAGGTTCAGCGTCGCGATCACGTCGTATTCGGCCGGGCGCAGCAGGATCTGCTGCAGGAAGGCGTCGGCGATCACGTCCTTGACCACGATCTCGCGGCCGGTCTTCGGATTCTTGAACGAACACCACGGGCCGCCGTCTATCGGCTGGGCGCCGAACTCGTTCTTCGCCAGCGCGTAGCCCCAGTCGCGGAAGCCGCCTTCGGTGAACTTCATGATGTTGCCCTTGTGCACCAGCGTCACCGAACGACGGTCGTTGTCGACGGCGTAGCGCATCGCGGCGCGCACCAGGCGCTCGGTGCCTTCCTTCGACACCGGCTTGATTCCGATGCTGGAGGTCGCCGGGAAGCGGATCTTCTTGACACCCATTTCGTCCTGCAGGAACTTGATGAGCTTTTTCGCGCCGTCGCTCTCGGCCAGCCACTCGATGCCGGCATAGATGTCTTCCGTGTTCTCGCGGTAGATGACCATGTCGGTCTTGGTCGGGTCCTTGAGCGGCGAGGGCACGCCCTTGAAGTAGCGCACCGGCCGCACGCACTGGTAGAGGTCCAGTTCCTGGCGCAGCGCAACGTTCAGCGAGCGGATGCCGCCGCCGACCGGCGTGGTCATCGGGCCCTTGATCGACACCGAGTATTCCTTGAGCAGCGCCAGGGTTTCTTCCGGCAGCCAGACGTCCGGACCATAGATGCGAGTCGCCTTCTCGCCGGCGAAGACCTCCATCCAGGAAATCTTCTTCTTGCCGCCATAGGCCTTGGCCACGGCGGCGTCGACCACGGCCTTCATGACCGGGGTGATGTCGACGCCGATGCCGTCGCCTTCGATGTACGGAATGACGGGATTGTCCGGGGTCGGCTGTCCGGCGACGATTTTCTGTCCGGCCGGAATCGTTATGGGGGATGTGCTCATTGTTTTCTCCAGTTCCTGTTTGTTGTTGAAGACCTGCTATCAATTTATCATCGCTCAACCGCCACCGGCCCGGAAAATGATGCCGCCAGCCACGCCCACGCAGAGAAGCAACGACGACGAAGCCGCTTCCCGACGCATTGCCCAGGTCATGATCGAGGGCTTTGACAGGCACTACCGCCTGTTCCGCGAATGCTCCGCCGGCGCCAAGTCGCGCTTTGAAGACGCCGACTGGCGTGGCGTCCAGACAGCCGTGCGGGACCGGATCGCCTTCTACGACACCCGTGTGCGCGAGGCCATCGAGCGGCTGCACGCCGAGTTTCCGGTTGGCGGCATCGAGGATGCCGTCTGGCAGCGGGCCAAGCTTTACTACATCGGCCTGCTCACCG
Organism: Gammaproteobacteria bacterium; assembly: GCA_018819515.1. GTDB lineage: Bacteria > Pseudomonadota > Gammaproteobacteria > Burkholderiales > Rhodocyclaceae > Fen-999. The sequence continues at coordinate 45,892 of JAHJPX010000012.1, read as the reverse complement.
AGCACAAGCAGCCGGAACTTGCCGAGACCTTCTTCAATTCGGTGTTCTGCCGCGTCCAGCACCGAACCTATTTCCACAACGACTTCATCTTCTTTCGCCCCGCCATTTCCACCGAGTTCATCGAATCCGAACCGCCTTCGTACCGTTGCTACTATCCTGGGACGCTTGGCTTTCGCGAGGCCCTGCGGAAACTGTTTCTCGATTTCGGCTGGCGCCGCCCATTCGAGAATCTCGATCGCGATGTCGGCTTCCTGTTCCGCATGGCGCACCAGCAGATAAGCGAACGCGGCGAACCGCAACCGAACCTGCAGCTCCAGGTGCTCAACTCCGCCTTCTATCGCAACAAGGCGGCTTACGTGATCGGCAAGATCGTCAACGGCACCGAGGAATTTCCGTTTGCCGTGCCGGTGCTGCAAACCGATAGCGGCGAGCTGTTCCTCGATACCGTGCTCCTCGATCCCTGGCGCATTGCCGCGCTGTTCTCGCTGTCGCGCGCCTACTTCATGGTCGACATGGAAGTGCCCTCGGCCTACGTGCAGTTCCTCTGTTCGATGATGCCGGGCAAGCCGCGTTCCGAGCTCTACACCATGCTCGGCCTGGGCAAGCAGGGCAAGACCATGTTCTTCCGCGACCTCTTCCATCACCTGCATCATTCCGAGGACAAGTTCGTCGTCGCGCCCGGCATTCGCGGCATGGTCATGATGGTGTTCACGCTGCCGTCCTTTCCCTACGTGTTCAAGGTGATCAAGGACGTCTTCAGTCCGACCAAGGAAGTCGACCACGCGACCGTCCGGCGCAAGTACCAGCTCGTCAAGCAGATCGACCGCGTCGGCCGCATGGCCGACACGCTGGAGTTCTCCTACGCCGCCTTGCCACGCGACCGCTTTTCCGAGGAACTGGTGGAGGAATTGCAGCGACAGGTGCCGTCGCAACTCGAAGAAGATGGCGACGACCTGGTCATCAAGCATCTCTACATCGAGCGGCGCATGGAGCCGCTCAACCTGTATCTGGACCGGATGGACAAGTCCGGCCGCGACGACCTGATCGACGCGGCGGTGAAGGAGTATGGCGATGCCATCCGCCAGCTCGCCATCGCCAACGTCTTTCCCGGCGACATGCTGTGGAAGAACTTCGGCGTCGCCCGCTTCGGCCGCGTCGTGTTCTACGACTACGACGAAATCGAGTGGATGACCGACTGCAACTTCCGCCGCATACCGCCGCCGCCCAATCCCGAAGCGGAGCTGTCCGGCGAGCCATGGTATTCGGTGGGGACTCACGACATCTTTCCGGAGGAGTTCGCGACCTTCCTGTTATCCACCCCCAAGATTCGCGCCGCCTTCATGAAGTACCACGCCGACCTGCTCGATGCCGACTTCTGGCAGCACACCCAGGCCGCAATCCGGCGCGGCGAGGTGCAGGACTTCTTTCCCTATCCCGAGTCCTTCCGCTTCTGCAGCGCGTTCGGCGACGGCTGCGCGGCCGGCACATGAGCCGCGTCATCCTGCTCAACAAGCCCTACGACGTCCTCTGCCAGTTCACCTCGGAGGGGGGCAGGGCGACGCTCAAGGACTTCATGCCCCTTCCCGGCGTCTATGCCGCCGGCCGGCTCGATGCCGACAGCGAAGGACTGGTGGTGCTGACCGACGACGGCGCCCTGCAGGCGCGCATCAGCCACCCGCGCCACAAACTGGCCAAGACCTACTGGGCGCAGGTCGAGGGCATTCCCGACGAGGCCGCGCTCAAGAAACTGCGCGCCGGCGTGGACCTCGGCGACTTCGTCACCAAGCCCTGCCAGGCGCGCGTAATCGACGAACCCGCCGGCCTGTGGCCGCGCGACCCGCCGATCCGCTACCGCGCCGCGATTCCGACGAGCTGGGTGGAACTGGTACTCACCGAAGGCAAGAACCGCCAGGTGCGGCGCATGACCGCCAAGGTCGGCTTCCCGACGCTGCGCCTGATCCGCTGGGCGGTGGGCAACTGGACCCTCGACGGCCTCGCGCCGGGAGAATGGCGCGAGGTGGCGTCCCGCCACGGCTGACTTCTTTGGGGACGCGGTCGATCTCTGATCCTGCCAGCCAGCTACTGCCTGACCGTGATAGCAGTCAGGATGCTGTTGGACGGTGCAAGCACAGCCGTCATTGGAACTGAACCGTCGGCGATATCCGCATTGTTGATGATAAAAACAGCACTTGGATTCAGCACATAGAGCCGATTGCTCGCGATATCCACTGTGAGACCTGCAGGCGAGATCCCCATGCTAATGGTTCGATTGGAAGCGACAGATCCATCTGCGGTACTGATGCTATCGAAAGCGCGAACGGTGTACGCGCTTGGATCAGCCAAGTACAGACGGTCGTTGGCTGCGTCTAAAAAAATTGTCCCGGCGTATGCCGACGGATGAATCGTGCGGGCTGGAGTCAATCCGCTGCCGTTTGCGGTACGCGCGTTATTGAAGACCAGAATGCTGGTGCCGCCGCCAGTAGCGAATATTCGTACTGACACGTAAAGCAAGTCGCGTACAGTGTCGACGTATAGGCTGTTAATACTGAAACTACCACCATAGGTGGCAGTGAAGTTGCCGGTGATTGACCGAGTTGGCGTGATTGAGCCATTGACGGAGTTCGCATTGTCAATGATCCATATGCCGTTCAGATCATCTCCCGCGTACAGGATGTTGTTTGTGGCATCCAGAAATAGCGAACTAATATTTCCGAACTGCGGACTAGTAATTGTCCGGGCAGGCGAGATGTTACCCTCCGACGTTCCCGCGTTGTTGAAGACCAGTATTGACGTTCCATTTGCGACGTAGAGACGGTCGTTGCCCGCGTCGATTAAGAGGTTGCCTACGTTGTTCGAGATGTGAGTCATTGGGCCCGCGATGATGCGATCGATGGCCATGCTGCCCGGGGATGGGTTTGCGTCTACTACCGATGCAATTGCAAAACTTGCCGAGTCTGCCACGAAGAGCTTGCTTGACGGCCCCCCTTGACTCGAGTTGTCGCTATCACTGCCACCACCCCCACACGCGCCTACGGCCAATAAGAAGCAGGTAATGAGGACTAACCGGAGTGACTTGCGGAGTTCGATCATTGGCGTAGGTGCTGAGTTACACATGATGGTTCCCTAGACTAGTTGACGGAAAAAACTCAATTCGGCGATGCAGACAAACGCGAGTGGAGGGCGCTAGTGGTCAGTCGCTGCGCAGTCTAGGTTTGGCGATGGGAGTGTCAATATGCCCAAAGTAATACCACTGCGAAGTGGTCGATATGTCAAATGGGCTAGTTGCGAACGATGTTCCAGTTCTGGTCTGCATGTAACCACGCATATGGTCAGCGGCACCCGAGAAGTACCTTAGGGACCATTGGTTCTTTCGTACTATCGCGGGCTCAATCTCGATTGGCTGCGAAGAGCTAACCGTGGCAATAAGCAAGAACCGCGAAGGTCGGATTCCCGACGCTGCGGCTGATCCGTTGGGCGGTGGGTAATTGGACCCTCGATGGCCTTGCGCCGGGAGAATGGCGCGAGGTGTCGAATCGCCACGGCTGACTTCCCCCCCCCGGGTGACCGGCTCCGACAAAAGTCAGCCGTGGCGGTACGCCAACCTCAAGCGGAAAACCGTGGTCTGTTGGCGGGACGGGGAAGGGATTTACTCCACCGTGGCGTCGAAGTCGCAGCCGCGGCCGGCGGCGATCTGGCGGTGGAGCAGGGCGGCGATCGGACGGTGCAGAAAGCCGGGCAGGCCGGGGATGAAACGCCGGGGATCGGCAACCAGAGCGCAGCGGTAACGGCTGGAGGCCGCGTCCCACTCCAGGGCCGGGCAGGCGCCGCGGCGACGACGGAAGCGGAGTTGGCCGACGGGGCAGGGTTCGGCGGCGCAGCAGACGCCGCATCCGTTGCAGGGCTCGCCCCAGCGCGGTTTTGCCGGCGCGCGGGCGTGAAGGGTGATCAGTTGCTCCACGTCGTGGCTTCCGTCAGCGGTGGGCCGTCCGATGAATAATCGGGGACAGACCACGATTTCCCGTTCTCCCGCTCCCCATGCGCCATTCCGGCGGTCGCCGCGAGCATTCCCACCGCCGCCATCATCCCGAATCGCATCACGTTCCCTTCATGGTGGCGTATCGCCACGGCTGACTTTTCCTAGCAGCGGTCTTTCCGCTCTTGCTTTTCCGCTTCAGGCGTCGGCGTGAAGAGTTGGCGGATGCGGGGTTCGGCGAGTTCCAACAGCCGCGGGTTCTGGCGATAGGCCGCCAGCAGGAAGTCGCGATTGGCCTCGATCTCGCGGATCAGGCGCAGGTTTTCTTCGGCGGTCATGGCTGCTCTCCGGCTTTTATCTTCTTGAGTGCTTCGATATCGGCGGCGTCCTTGCTGCGACCGGTATCTGTCTTCAACGCAATCAAGTGGTCGATCGAAGCGACGGGGATATGATGCGGGCCGACTTCTACGATGGTCGAGTCGCGTCGCAAATCTGCGTAGGGCACCTTGGGCCTCACCAGAACGTCGATCACCGTGGCTACTGTGTCGGATGTGCGCAAGCTGAACGCCAGCATGCCCTTTTCGCGGTACCACTGCTCGATCAACTCCGGGTTCCGCAATGAACCAATGGGCACGGGAACCGTCGGCCGCAATCCCGCTGCGTCGGCCGCCGCGATGAATCGGTCCAGGTTGGCTTCGTCCATTGCCAGGACGACATCGACGTCCATCGTGACGCGCTGGTAGCCCTGAAGTGCAACGGCCAAACCGCCCACCAGGACGTAATCCACATGGTTCGCCGACAGCACTTCAATCAGATCAAACATGCCCATGGCGTTAACTTACCCGATCCTGTGGCGTCCCGCCACGGCTGACTTTTCGCCGGACGGCTAGGCGCAGCGGGCGGCGATGTGCGCCAGCGCTTCCTCGATCTGGTCGATCAGGATCAGGCACAGGTCGCCGGGCTGGAGTTTCGCCAGTGCGGTGTCGATGGCGACGAACTCGCCGTTGATTTCTTCGATCGCCTTCGTGCGCGTCGCGTTGGCCAGCCCGTCGCGCAGCAGCGCGATGACCTCGCCGTCGGCGCGTCCGCGCTGGCAGGCGTCCTGATAGAGGATCACTTCGTCGAAGGCGTCGCCGAGGATCTCGGTCTGTTGCCGGATGTCCTCGTCGCGCCGGTCGCCGGCGCCGCTGATGACCACCAGGCGGCGATTGGCCGGCATCGAGTCGACCGCCTGCACCAGCGCCTTGATGGCGTCGGGATTGTGGCCGTAGTCGGCGATCAGCGTGGCGCCGCGGTAGTCGAACAGATTGAAGCGGCCGGGCGCGGTTTGCGCGTCGTTAATGAAACTGTTCAGGCCGGCGTGGATGGTCTGCCAACCGATTCCCAGCGCCCATGCCGCGCCGATGGCGGCCATGGCATTTTCGACCTGGAAGCCGATGCTGCCGCCGCGGGTGACGGGGATGCCGGCGAGTGCGATGCGATGCTCGAGCAGACCTTCGACGGCGACGATGGCATCGCCGTCGCGATAGACGACGCGATTGCCCTGCGCGCGATGCGCGGCCATGACCGGCAGATAGCGGTCGCTGGCGAAAAAGGTGACGTTGCCCGGGCACGAGCCGGCCATGCGGGCGACGATCGGATCGGCGGCATTGAGCACCGCCGTGCCGCCGGGGGCGACGTTTTCGACGATGACGCGCTTGACCACCGCCAGGTCCTCGACCGTGCTGATGTAACTCAGGCCGAGATGGTCGCCCATGCCGATGTTGGTGACGACGGCGACGTCGCAACGGTCGAAGGCCAGCCCTTCGCGCAGCACGCCGCCGCGCGCCGTCTCGAACACCGCCGCGTCGACGTCCGGGTGCAACAGAACGTTGCGGGCGCTCTTCGGGCCGCTGCAATCGCCGCTGTCGATGCGCCTGCCTTCGATATACACGCCATCGGTGGTGGTCATGCCGGTGCGCAGACCCTTGCGCGAGAATATGCTGGCGATCAGCCGCACCGTGGTGGTCTTGCCGTTGGTGCCGGCGACCGCCACGATCGGAATGCGCGCCGTTTCGCCATGCTCGAACATCGTCGAGATGATCGCTTCACCGACGGCGCGCCCCTTGCCGTAGGAAGGGGACAGGTGCATGCGCAATCCGGGCGCCGCATTCACCTCGACGATGCCGCCGCCCTGGTCTTCCAGCGGCTTGAGAACGGTGTCGCAGATCACGTCGATGCCGCAGATGTCGAGGCCGACCATCTGCGCCGCCGCCACCGCCGCCGACGCCATGTCGGGATGCACGTCGTCGGTGACGTCGGTGGCCGTGCCGCCGGTCGACAGGTTGGCGTTGTTGCGCAGGACCACACGGGCGCCCTTGGCCGGCACCGACTCGGCGTCGTAGCCCTGCTGCGTGAGCGTCGCCATGGCGATGTCGTCGAAGCGGATCCTGGTCAACGAGGTTGCATGCCCGACGCCGCGGCGCGGATCCTTGTTGACCTCGTCCACCAATTGCCGCACCGTTCGCACGCCGTCGCCGTACACCTGCGGCGGATCGCGCCGCGCCGCGGCGATGAGACGGTTGCCGATGACCAGCATGCGGTAGTCGTGACCCGAGAGGCAGCTTTCGACCAGCACCAGATCGCTGAATTCGGCGGCGACTGCGTAGGCGGCCAGCACCTGCTCGCGTGTGTCGAGATTGACGGCGACGCCCTTGCCCTGGTTGCCGTCCTGCGGCTTGACCACCACCGGGCAGCCGACTTCCTGCGCGGCGGCCCAGGCATCCTCGGCATCGCGTACCGGGCGGCCGCGGGGCACCGATACGCCGCCGGCCATGAGCAGGCGCTTGGTCAGGTCCTTGTCCTGCGCGATCGCCTCGGCGATGGCGCCGCCGAGGTCGGTTTCCGCCGCTTGGATGCGCCGTTGCCGTGAACCCCAGCCGAGTTGCACCAGACTGCCCGAAGTCAGGCGCCGAAAGGGAATGCCGCGGGCGACGGCGGCCTGGACAATGGAACCCGTGCTCGGGCCGAGGCGTTCGTCTTCGTCGAGTTCGCGCAATTGCGCCAGCGCGGTCGTGGTGTCGAACGGCGCGTCGTCGAGCGCCGCGCGGCATAGCTTCTCGGCCAGTTCGAAGGCGAGGCGGCCGACCGCTTCCTCGCTGTATTCGACGACGACCTGATAGACCCCCGGTTCCAGCGTCGCCGTAGTGCGGCTGAAGGTCACCGGACAACCGGCCTGTGCCTGCAGGCCCAGCGCGGCGAACTCCATGGCGTGCGCCATGGAGATCGACTCGTCGTGGCTGGTCGGTGCAAGGAATCCGATTTCCGGGAAGCGGGCGCGCAGGCGGTCCTCGAAGCCGTGGATGCCGGCGATCGTCCGCTCTTCCTCGTCGCAGGAGACGATCGCCTCGATGGCGGTGTGCCGGCTCCAGAGATTGGGGCCGCGTAGCGCCCGGATGCGGGAAACGTCCATGGCTAGTCCTGCGCTTTCCTGTCGAGCCCGAACGCGGCCGCGGCATGATGGGTTTCGATTCCCGCCCGGATCAGGTCCGGCGCGACCGCCATGGCCCACGCCGCGGCTGCCGCCGCTGCGATGATCGTCGCCATTTCGGGGTCGCGCGCGATTGCCGCCGTTGTCGCCGGCGTGGTGACCAGGATTTCCTGCTGGCCGCTGGCGAGGACCAGCCTGCCGTCGCGAAACACGACTGCCCGCCGGCCGAGCGCGCGATGCCGGACGACCACCGGATTGTCCGGTCCGCTGCTGAAGAAGATCACCTCGCCGTCACAAAGCGGCGCCAGCGGTGCGACCAGTGGGTCGTCGGCGTTCAGCACGGCAATGCCCTCCGGCAATACCACGTCCACCAGCGTGCGCAGCACGTTGACCAGTTGTTCCGGCGATTCGATGTAGTGGTCGGCGACCTGTTCGGCGGGGTCGATGTTGGTGATGACGGCGACCTGGCAGCGATCGTAGGCGAGGCCTTCGGCAAGGATGCTGCGCGCGCCGGTCTCCAGAACCGCGACCTCGACCGCGCGGTTGATCAGCATCCGGTGTGCGGCGCTCCAGTTGGCCCCGTCGGCCTTGTCGAGGCGGCGCGCCCCGAGAAAGGAACCCGTGCTGCAAGCAAGCCCCGTCGGCAGGCCGGAAAGCCGAAGCAACTCGGCGAGCAATCGCGCAACCGCCGTCTTGCCCGTGCTGCCCGTCACGCCCACGATGGGGATGCGTCCGTTTTCACCGACGGCGAACAAGTGGTTGGCGATGGCCATGCCGACCGGCCGCGGCTTGCCCTCCGCCGGCTTCAGGTGCATCAGCAGCCCCGGGCCGGCATTGACCTCGACCACGGCGCCGCGCGTTTCCGCCAGCGGCTCGCCGATGTTCTCGGCGACGATGTCGATGCCGGCGATGTCCAGGCCGACGATGCGCGCCGCCAGCGTGGCTGTCGCGGCGACATCCGGATGCACGGCGTCGGTTTCGTCGTAGGCGAGGTCGCCCTGGCGCTTGATCAGGACGTCCTGGCCCTTCGGCGGCACCGATTTCGCGGTATAGCCCTGACGCTCCAGTTCGAGCAGGGCGATCGGCTCGTTTGCCAGTACCAGCGGTTCGAGCGGGAATTCCTCCTCGACACCGCAGCGTGGATCGCCGTTGATCTGGCTGTCCACCAGTTGCGCAATCGTGGACTTGCCGTTGCCGATCACGTTCAGCACCTTGCCGCCGGTTGCCGCGACGACGCGGTTGCCGACCACCAGCAGGCGGTGCGAATCGCCCCGCACGAAGCGTTCGACCATCACGCCGCTGCCTTCCTTCTCCGCGGCCGCATAGGCCCGCTCGACTTCCGCACGCGTGTTGAGGTCGGTAAACACGCCGCGGCCGTGATTGGCGTCGGTCGGCTTGACCACTACCGGCAGGCCGATGTCCTCGGCGGCATCCCATGCGTCCACTGCGCTATCCACTTCGCGGCCCTCGGGGATCGGAACGCCGCAGGCCGCGAGCAGGCGCTTGGTCAGCTCCTTGTTGCCGGCGATGCCTTCGGCGATGGCGCTGGTGCGGTCGGTTTCGGCTGTCCAGATGCGGCGGCTGCGCGCGCCGTAGCCGAGCTGCACGAGATTGCCGTCGGTCAGCCGGATCGACGGAATGCCGCGCTCGGTGGCGGCATCGACGATGCAGGCCGTGCTCGGCCCGAGGCAGTGGCGGTCGGCGATCGTGCGTACGTCGGCGACGGCGGCAGCGACGTCGAAGGGGCGATCCTCGATTGCCGCCAGGATCAGTTGCCGGGCGTGTTCGAGACAGGCGCGAGTCACTTCCTCCTGGCGTGAACGGACGACCACTTTGTACAGGCCGCGCACCGAAGTGCCGCGCGCCTTGCCGAAGCCGGTCCGCTGGCCGGCGAGGTTCTGGATTTCGAGCGTCGTGTGTTCAAGAATGTGCGCCGCCCAGGTACCTTCGCGCAGGCGCTGGATGAACCCGCCGCGCTCGCCGATGCTGCACTTGTGCTCGATCAGCGAGGGCAGCCAGGCGACCAGTCGATCGACGAAGCCGGGCAGGGTGTTGGAGGGGAAATCCTCCAGTTCGCCGATGTCGACCCAGGCTTCGAGGGCGGGCCGGTAAGTCCAGACGTTGGGGCCACGCAGCGGGATGACGCGAACGATGTCGAGTTTCTTCATGTAGTTGTCGGTAGGTGCGACTGCCGGGTTCAAAGTACCCCCGACGCCAAGTAACGCCGGACAAGCCAACTAGTTTACAGGACGCCCGGGCATGACGTAGAAGTGTGTGTCGGGCGACAACGCCAGCGATTATCGCCGATGCGCGCAGGTATACTCGCGGCATGATGCGATCCGTAACGCCCCGCCTGGCGGGAGATTCCAATTCCCTGCCGGAAATGTGGCGTATCGCCACGGCTGACTTTCTGGACGCGGACGAACAGGTCGCGGCCTGGCTGGAACCCGATCTCGACGGCAAGCTCCGCTTTGCCCGCGGGCTGATCGTCGTCACCGACCGGCGCATCGTCGCCCGGGCGGCGGACGGGGCGGCGTGGCAGTCGTGGGATATTCGCCCCGGATTGATCCTGCAAAGCCATGACCACGGTGGCCTGGGGACGCTGGAATTGCGCGATGCCGATTCGCGCCTGGGCTGCTGGCGCTACACGCTGGCCGAAAACGTCCATTCCTTGCGCCTCGTTTCCGAGTTCAAGCGGCGCCTCGAAAGCCATTGCAGCGGCCGGCCGGTGCCTCCGCCCGACGAGGCCGTCTGTCCGACCTGCAATACACCGCTGGAACCGGACCAGGAAGAATGCCCGGTGTGCAGCAAGGTGATCCATACGCCGCCGTCGACCTGGACGCTGTTGCGTCTCTGGCGTTTCGCGCGCCCGTACCGGGGGCGGCTGCTGGCCGCCTTTCTGCTGATGCTGGCCAGCACCGCCGCGACGCTGGTGCCGCCGTATCTCACCATGCCGCTGATGGACGACATCCTGATCCCCTACCAGAACGGCAAGCCGATCGACGTCGACCTGGTGACGCTCTACCTTGGCGGCCTGCTGGGCGCGGCCCTGCTGGCCTGGGGCCTGGGCTGGATCAAGACCTTCATCCTGGCGCTGGTGTCGGAACGCATCGGCCGCGACCTGCGCACGGCGACCTTCGAGCATCTGCTCAACCTGTCGCTCGAGTACTTCGGCGGCAAGCGCACCGGCGACCTGATGGCGCGCATCGGCTCGGAGACGGACCGCATCAACCTGTTCCTGTCGCTGCACCTGCTCGACTTCGCCACCGACGTGCTGATGATTGCCATGACCGCCGTCATCCTCGTGTCCATCGATCCGTGGCTGGCGCTGGCGACGCTCATGCCGTTGCCGCTGATCGCCTGGATGATCCACACGGTGCGGGACCGCTTGCGCACCGGCTTCGAAAAAACCGATCGCGTCTGGGCCGAGGTGACCAACGTGCTCGCCGACGTGATTCCCGGCATTCGCGTCGTCAAGGCCTTCGCCCAGGAGACGCGGGAAGGCGAACGGTTCCGTGTCGCCAACGAGCACAACCTGACGCTCAACGACCGCCTGAACAAGACCTGGGCGCTGTTCTCGCCGACGGTGACGCTGCTGACCGAAATCGGCCTGCTGGTCGTCTGGGGCTTCGGCATCTGGCAGGTCGCGCACGACCAGATCACGGTCGGCGTGCTGACCGCCTTCCTCGCCTACATCGGCCGCTTCTACACGCGGCTCGATTCGATGAGCCGCATCGTCTCGGTGACGCAGAAGGCGGCGGTCGGCGCCAAGCGCATCTTCGACATCCTCGATCATGTGTCGAGTGTGCCCGAGCCGGTGACCCCGGTACATCTGTCGGGGGTGACAGGCCGTATCGAACTTCGCGACATCGGCTTTCGCTATGGCAACCGCGCGGTGATCCACGGGCTGAGCCTGTCCATTGCGCCCGGCGAGATGATCGGCCTGGTTGGTCATAGCGGCTCGGGCAAGAGTACGCTGGTGAACCTGATCTGCCGTTTCTACGACGTCAGCGAAGGCGCCATCCGCATCGACGGCACCGACATCCGCTCGGTGCCGGTTTCCGAATACCGCCGCCACATCGGCCTGGTGTTGCAGGAGCCCTTCCTCTTCTTCGGCACCATCGCCGAGAACATCGCCTACGGCAGGCCGGACGCGACGCGCGAGGAGATCGTCGCCGCCGCCCGCGCCGCGCACGCGCACGAGTTCATCCTGCGCCTGCCGCACGGCTACGATTCGCTGGTCGGTGAGCGCGGCCAGGGCCTTTCGGGCGGCGAGCGCCAGCGCATCTCCATCGCCCGCGCACTGTTGATCGATCCGAAGATCCTGATCCTCGACGAGGCGACTTCGTCGGTCGATACCGAAACCGAGAAGGAAATCCAGAAAGCGCTCGACAACCTCGTGCGCGGCCGCACCACCATCGCCATCGCGCACCGGCTGTCGACCTTGCGCAAGGCCGACCGCCTCGTGGTGATGGATCGCGGCAGGATCGTCGAGGTCGGCCCGCACGACGACCTGATGGCGCGCGAAGGCCACTACTATCGCCTCTACCAGGCGCAGGCACGAAACGTGGATACCGAGATGGTGGATGCGTCTGCCGATCCCGTGGAGAGAAGCCATGACGGCGATTGACTTCCGACTTGTGCGCGACGCCTTCGGCCGGCTGGTGTTCACCGGCGCCGACGGCACGGTGGCGGAAGGCGTGGTGCCGGTGCGGGCGTTTCCTATCAGCGCCGCCGACGAAGGCGTCTCCCTGGTCGCCGCCGACGGCCGCGAAGTGGCCTGGTTCGACCGCGTCGCCGATTTGCCCGAGGCCGTGCGCGGCCTGATCGAGGGCGAACTGGCCAGCCGCGAGTTCATGCCGGAGATCAAGCGCATCGTCAGCGTGTCGAGCTTCGCCACGCCCAGCACCTGGGTCGTCGAATCCGATCGCGGCGAAACCACGCTGGTGCTCAAGGGCGAGGAGGACATCCGCCGCCTCGGCAGCGCCGCGCTGCTGATCGCCGACGCCAACGGCATCCATTTTCTGGTCCGCGACATCCGCGCGCTCGACCGCGCCAGTCGCAAGATGCTGGATCGCTTCCTCTGATTCCGGGAGCCAAAACGATGCTGCTGCGACTTTTCATCCTGTTTCTCGGCGTGTCGCCATGGCTGACTTTTCCCGCCGCGGCGCAGAGCCTGCCGACGATCGAACTCGCCGCCGGCATGCACCGCATCGAGGCGGAAGTCGTGAACACCCCGGCGACGCGCATGCAGGGCCTGATGAATCGCGAGTCGATGCCGGTACATCGCGGCATGCTGTTCGTCTTCGACGCCGAGGCGCGGCACTGCATGTGGATGAAGAACACCCTGCTGCCGCTGTCGGTCGCCTTCCTCGACGACGATGGCCGCATCCTCAACGTCGAGGAAATGAAGCCGCAGACGCTGAACAACCACTGCGCGGCCAGGCCGGCGCGCTACGCGCTGGAAATGAACGCCGGATGGTTCGGCAGCCGTGGCATCAAGCCCGGCATGCAACTGCGGGGAATCGACCGGGCACCGCCGCCGAGATAAATCAAGAGTTAGCGACACATGCGAGCAACCATCTTCACCATCGTTCTAGCATTGATGTCGGCAGTGTTTGGCTGCGCCAAGCCGGTACCCTTGATCGAGGAGATCGTGTTTGGTAAGTACGTTAGGGTCACAGAGGACCGATACGAAGTCGTCACGGCAACCTCATTCCGCCCCGGCGACGTTTATGGATGGGTTGCGACAGTCAAGCCAACCCGTGACAGAGTGAAATTTCGGGAGGTCTACGAGTTTCCTGTTCCGATGGAACACATTGAAAAGCCAACCGGCATCGAGACGCTATCAATATCTGAGGACGGCAGAACGATAGTGATCGAGGGAGAAATAGAGGCTGGATCGAATGTGCTTGGGCACGCGTCATGGACGGTTGAGCATGGCGATCCTTCAGGTCCTCATAGCATGACGCTTTCCCTAAACGGTGAAGAGGTTCAGCGCTTCACGTACTCAGTTGATGCGTTCATTCGCTAACAGGGTAGCGTCGCGGACGCCCGAGAACGTCCTCCGCTGAGGCAGGCCCTTCCAGACAATCAGTCGCGGTGGTGCAGATTAGGCGCCAGTGCGGCTGAACAGCGGGAACCTTTCCGGGTGGCGAACCGATTCGACCGCGAGGTCGACATCCAACTCTGGCCAGTAGAGATGGTTGGCGGCCGGGAGTTCAACGTGCAGAATCTTGCCGACCGGAACATCGCGAAACCATGGAAATTCCGCGAACGGCAAGAATAACTCCTCATCCCGCAGCAGCAGCCAAAAGCCCTGCCGGGAGATGTTGGTGACTTCAACTTGCGAAATGTCGGCGCCAGGCGTTGCGGATGTCATCTTCGTGCTCCTGAACCAGACGCTGGGCGGTGCTGATCTCAATTCGCGTCAAACCGTCGGACAGTGCCAGTTCAATCGTCGGTTCCAGCCAAAACTTGGCTTCGCCGTTCTGACCTTGAACATGCACATGCATCCTCGGCTCTTCGCGCGAAAAGAAGAAAAAGCGAAAACCACCCTCGCGGAATACGGTAGGACTCATCGCCGCGATGATACGCGCAAGCGCGGTAGGCGGAAATGGCAGCAACCAGAGAGGCCGCTCCCGCCGCGCTAGGCGGCGGGCCGGGAAAGGCGGTCAGGCCGCGGCCTGGACCGGGATCTTGCGGCTATGGCGGGTGATGCGGTTCTTCGCGTCCACGTACACCAGGTCCGGCTCGTATTTGGCCAGTTCTGCTTCGTCGTACGAGGCGAAGGTGGCGATGATCATCAGGTCGCCGGGCGAGGCCTTGCGGGCGGCGGCGCCATTGACGGAGATGGTGCCGGAACCGCGTTCGGCCTTGATCGCATAGGTCGTGAAACGTTCGCCGTTGGTGACGTTCCACATCTCGATCTGCTCGTATTCGTGGACGTTGGCGGCGTCGAGCAGGTTCTCGTCGATGGCGCAGGACCCCTCGTAATGCAATTCGGCCTGCGTCACAGTGACGCGGTGGAGCTTGGACTTCAGCATCATGCGTTGCATGGTGGTTCCTTTCTCAGGCAAAGGAAACAACACGTCGGGGTTGCTTGGGATGCGGCCCCGTCCTGTCCGCTGCTGGCACACCGCCGGCCTGAGCGCATCGCGGTGCCCTACACTTCCAGGTTGTCGATGAGACGCGTGCTGCCGAGGCGCGCCGCTGCCAACACCACCAACCCGGATTCGTGAGCGGGGGGCAATTGTAGATCAGTTTTCTTCCGTATTGCAATGTAATCCGGCCGCCAGCCCGCAGCGGTCAGTTCCGCCACGGCGTCCCGCTCCAGGCCAGCGAAATCGGCATTTCCGGCGCGGATCGCCGCTACTACCTTGGTGATAGCGCGGTTCAGGTGCGGCGCTTCGGCCCTTTCCTCGGCCGAAAGGTAGCCGTTGCGCGAGGACAGGGCCAGCCCGTCCCCGGCGCGGACCGTCTCGCCGCCGACGATTTCGATCGGCAGGTTCAGGTCGGCGACCATGTTGCGGATCACCATCAGTTGCTGGTAGTCCTTCTTGCCGAACAGGGCGACATCGGGTCCGACGATCTGAAACAGCTTCATGACCACCGTGGCGACGCCGCGGAAATGGCCGGGCCGGAATTCGCCTTCCAGAATGCCGTCCTGCTCGGCCGGCGGGACGACGTGGTAGCCCTGCGGTCGCGGATACATCTCGGCCTCGGTGGGCGCGAACAGGTGGTCGACGCCCGCCGCCTCCAGCTTCCCGCAGTCGGCCTGGAAAGTGCGCGGATAACTATCGAAGTCCTCGCCGGGCCTGAACTGCAGCCGGTTGACAAAAATGGTGGCGACGACGGTGTCGGCGTGGCCGCGCGCCTGCGTCATCAGGGCGATATGCCCGTCGTGCAGGTTGCCCATCGTCGGCACCAGCGCGACACGTTTGCCGGGGCCGGCACTCTTCAGCGCGGCACGCAGGCCGGCGATGGTTTCATGTACTTGCATGTTGGATTAGTAGCAGTGCTCGGCGGCGGGGAAGGAGCCGTCCTTGACGGCCTGGACGTAGTTCGTGACCGCCCCCTCGATGCTTTGCGCCTCGACCATGAAATCCTTGACGAAGCGGCCCTTCTTGCCCGGATAGAGGCCGAGCATGTCGTAGAGCACCAGCACCTGGCCGTCGCATTCGGGTCCGGCGCCAATGCCGATGGTGGCGCAGGCCTTCAGAGTGCGCGTGATCTCGCCGGCGAGTTTCGACGGCACCATCTCCAGCACCATCATCGCCGCCCCGGCCTGTTCCATGGCGATGGCGTCGTTCTTCATGCGCGCCGCACCCGCCTCGTCGCGGCCTTGCACGCGATAGCCGCCCAGCGCATGCACCGATTGCGGTGTCAGGCCGATATGGGCGCAGACGGGTACGCCGCGTTCGACCATGAAATGCACGGTTTCGGCCATCACTTCGCCGCCTTCCAGTTTCACCATCTCGGCGCCGACGGCCAGCAGGCGGCCGGCATTGCGGATCGCCTGTTCCTTCGACTCGTGGTAGGCGCCGAACGGCAGGTCGGCGACGACCATCGGCCGCAGCGCCTGGTGCGCCACGCATTCGGTGTGATAGACCATGTGCTCCATGGTCACCGGCAGCGTCGAGGTCTTGCCCTGGATGACGTTGCCGAGCGAATCGCCGACCAGGATCACGTCGACACCGCAGCGGTCTTCGAGCGCGGCGAAGCTGGCGTCGTAGCCGGTGAGCATGACGATCTTCTCGCCCTCGCGCTTCATGCGCGCGAGTTCTGGCAATACGATGGGCTTGTTGCTGGCCAGGTAGGTCATGGCAAAGCTCCGGGAATCTCGGCCGGCGAACTATACCGTGAGGAGTTCAGCTTCGTGTCAACGCGTGGATGCGCTGGCCGGCGCAGGCGGCCAGCAACCCGGCGACCGGTCCATGCCCGGGAATGACCAGATCCGGCGCGATTTCCGCCAGCGGCGCCAGCACGAAGGCGCGTTCGTGCATGCGCGGGTGCGGCAGCGTCAGTTCCGGATCGTCGTGCACCGTCTCGCCATGCAGCAGCAGGTCGAGGTCGAGCGTGCGCGGCGCGTTCTTCACGCTGCGCTCGCGGCCGAAATGCGCTTCCAGCGCAAACAGCTCGTCGAGCAGGTCGCGTGGCGAAAGCCGCGTGTCGAGGGCGACGACGGCGTTGATGAAGTCGGGCTGGTGTTTCAGTCCCACGGGCGCGGTGCGGTAGAGCGAGGACATCGCCTTCAGCAGCGAGCCGTGCAGCGCCGCCATCGCTTCGATTGCGTCCTCGACGGTCTGCACCGGATTGCCGAGATTGGATCCCAGCGCCACATAGGCGCGGATCATGGTGTGTCGTCACCGGTCGGCGTGTCGCCACCACTGACTTTTTCCTCGGCGGCCTTGCGGCCGCGCCCGCGCGACCGGCGCTTGCGCTTCTTGTCGGTATCGGGCAGCAGCATCCTCTCGCGTTCTTCGTGATCGGCATCCTGGAAGTCGCGCCACCAGTCGGCCAGTTCCTTCGGCGCCTCGCCGCTTTGCGCGCGCAGCACCAGAAAGTCCCAGGCGGCGCGGAAACGCGGCTGCTCGATCAACCGGAACGGCGCGCGGCCGGCGCGCTTTTCGAAGCGCGGCTGCAACAGCCAGATGTCCTTGATGTCTCCGGCGATGCGCTTGGTGATGGCGAGCTTTCCACCTTGCCGGTCGAGCACTTCGTCCATGGCGCCGAACATGGCCGGCACCGGCGGCGCATCGTTCTTCTTGCGTGCTTCCCAACTCGCCAGCACTTCGTGCCAGAGCAGGGTGGCGAACAGGAAACCCGGTGACACCGACTTGTCGGCACGCACCCGCTCGTCGGTGTTGGCCAGCGAGAGCATGACGAACTTCTCGCCCAGCGGCTGTTCGAGGATTACGTCGAGCAGCGGTAGCAGGCCGTGATGCAGGCCGTCGTCGCGCAGGCGCTTGACGCACTCGACTGCGTGACCGGAGAAGAGCAATTTCAGCATTTCGTCGAACACGCGTGCCGTCGGCACGTTCTCGATCAGGTCCGCCATGTCGCGGATCGGCGCCTGCACCACGGGGTCGAGGCGCAGGTCGAGTTTCGCCGCCAGGCGCACCGCGCGCAGCATGCGCACCGGGTCTTCACGATAGCGGGCGCGCGGGTCGCCGATCATGCGCAGCGTCTTGCGCTGGATGTCCTGTACGCCGTTGTGGAAGTCGAGCACCACTTCGTCGGTCGGATCGTAATACAGCGCGTTCATGGTGAAGTCGCGCCGCGCCGCATCCTCCTCGATGTTGCCCCAGACGTTGTCACGCAGCACGCGGCCGTGTTCGTCCTTGACCGTGTCCGCGTCGTGGGCGGCGCGAAAGGTCGATACTTCGAGCGTCTCCGGCCCCTGCATGACATGCACGATCTGGAAGCGGCGGCCGATGATGCGCGAGCGGCGGAACAGGCCGCGCACCTGGTCGGGCGTCGCGTTGGTGGCGATATCGTAGTCCTTGGGCGGTATCCCGGCGATCAGATCGCGCACGGCGCCGCCGACCACGTAGGCCTTGAAGCCCTTCTTCTGGAGCGTTTCGCAAGTACGACGCGCGCCCGTGGACACTTGATTGCGATGGATGCCGTGTCGGGAGGCCGGAATGATCTCGGCCTTGCGCTTGACGGACTCGCCGCGCAGGAATACGCGGCGGAAGAGCTTGCGAATCATCGGGACAGGGTGCCGGGAAAGTCGGCCATGATAACCGATCAGCCGTGCAAGCTCAGGATCGGCCAGCCATGCTGGCGGGCGTGGTCGCGCAGCGCGTCGTCGGGATCGACGGCGACCGGATGGCTGGCCCGCGACAGCAGCGGCAGGTCGTTGCGCGAATCGCTGTAGAACCAGGTCTCGCCGAAGCTGCCCCACCAGTAGCCCAGTTCTTCCAGCCAGGCGTCGACACGCTCGACCTTGCCGTCCTTGAAGGCCGGGGTGCCGCGCGGCTTGCCGGTGAAACGACCGTTTTCCTGCGCCGGGATGGTGGCGACCAGGTGCGGAATGCCGAATTCGCGTGCGATCGGGCCGGTGACGAAACTGTTGGTGGCGGTGACGATGGCGCACAGGCTGCCGTCGTCGAGATGGCGCTGCACCAGTGTGCGGGCCGGCGCGCCGATGATGGGGCGAATGTGCGTGGCCATGAATTCCGCGTGCCAGGCGTCGAGTTCCTCGCGCGGATGGCGCGACAGCGGCGCCAACTGGAAATCGAGGAAGGCGTGGATATCGAGCGTGCCGGCTTTGTAGTGCTCGTAGAACTCGATGTTGCGCGCTTCGTGCACCTCGCGGTCGAGCACGTTTTTCGAGATCAGGAACTGGGCCCACTCGAAGTCCGAGTCGCCGGCCAGCAGGGTGTTATCGAGGTCAAACAGGACGAGATTCATCGGATTCCGGTTGCAGTTGCAGGATTTCCTTGAGCAGCGGCAGCGTCGCCGGTCGCTGGTGTTCCAGCGTGGCCTGGTCGAGGCTGTCGAGCACCGCCATCAGCGAGGGCAGGTCGCGGCGGCCGTGCGAGAGCAGGTAGCGCACCAGGCTGGCATCGACCTTCATGCCGCGCATCAGCGCGTGGCGTGCCAGCGCGGCTGACTTTTCCTCGTCGGAGAGCGGCTTCATTTCGTAGATCATCGCTTGGCCGATGCGCGTGCGCAGGTCTTCGCGCAGCGCCAGCCGGGCTGGCGGCTCGTCGCCCGCGAGGATCAGCGTCAGACCGGCGAGGCGGGCGGCGTTGAAGATGCGGAACAGCGCGACCTGCGCGGCGTCGCCGAGGTGCTGCACATCGTCGATGGCCAGCAGGGTGCGTGTCGGGGCCGCGATGTCCGCGCCGACATCGGCGCCGGCGAAAAATGCCGCCGGACGATGGCCGGTTGCCGCGGCCACCGTCGCGGCCAGCAGGTGCGACTTGCCGCAGCCTTCCGGTCCCCAGAGGTAGACGGCCTCGTAGCTGCGGCTGCCGGCGAGGCTGCGCAGCCGGCTCAGAAGTTCCGTGTTGGTTCCGGCGACGAAGTTGTCGAGGGTCGGCGGTTGTTCCGGCTTGATGTCCAGCAGCAGTTGCGTCATGCGTCGGGTCCGCGATAGGCGCGGCTGGCGAGATAGAGCGTGCGCAATTCGCGCAAGGCCACAACCAGCGCCGCCGATGCCGGCAGGGCCAGCAGCACGCCGAAGAAACCGAACAACTGGCCGAAGGCCATCAGCGCGAAGATCACCGCCAGCGGATGCAGGCCGATGCGTTCGCCGACCAGGTAGGGCGTGAGCAGGAAGCTCTCCAGCAACTGGCCAAGGCCGTACACGGCGAGCACGGCGATGATCGGTCCGAGCCCGTCGAACTGCAGCGCCGCGACCAGCAGCGCGAGGATGAAGCCAGTGGCGAAGCCGATGTAGGGCACGAAGACCAGCAGGCCGGTGAACAGGCCGATGGCGATGGCGGAGGGCAGCCCGACGATCCACAGCGCGAGGCTGTAGTAGAGCGCCAGCGTCAGCATCACAAGTATCTGGCCGCGCAGGAACTGCGACAGCACTGCATCGACTTCGCGCGCCATCGAGACGGTCTTGGCATGCCAGGCGCGCGGGATGGCATTGTCGACCCGTGCCAGCAGCGGATGCCAGTCGAGCAGCAGGTAGAACATCACCACCGGCGTCAGCGTCAGGTTGACCAGCAGGCCGACCGCGGCCACGCCGCCGATCCTGAGCGACTGGAAGAGCTTCTGTGCGACGCCCTGCAGGCTGTCCATGTTTTCGACGGCGAGGCTGCGCAGCGACGCCGGGTCGAATTTCAGGTCGAGGCCGAAAGTCGTCTGCAGCCACGGCCCGATCTGCTCATTGGCCTTCGTCAGCGCGTCCGGCAGGCGCGCGGCGACGACGCCGGCCTCGCGGGTCAGCAGCGGGATCAGGACGCCGACAAGCCCGACCAGTACCGCCAGCAGCAGCAACAGCACCGTCAGCACGGCCAGCGTTCGCGGCAGCCGCAGGCCTTGCAGCCGGTCGACCAGCGGATTGCAGATATAGGCGAGGATGCCCGCCAGCAGGAAGGGTGTCAGAATCGGCCCGAGCAGGGCGACCAGCCACAGCATCGCGACGACGAGGCCGATCCAGAGGGCGGTTTGCAGGCGATGGTCGATGGGCATTTGCGGTAAAATCGCGCCGTTTTCCGTTATTTACGGTGATTGCGGCCAATTGGTCTTAGTAAGGGCGCAACTTTATCCGTGCCGCCCAAGGAACTCAACTTGAGTACACCGCTTACCTACCGCGATGCCGGCGTCGATATCGATGCCGGCGACAGTCTCGTCGAGCGCATCAAGCCCGCCGCCAAGCGCACCATGCGCCCCGAAGTCATGGCCGGCATCGGCGGCTTCGGTGCCCTGTTCGAGCTTTCGCGCAAATATCGCGAGCCGGTGCTGGTCTCGGGTACCGACGGCGTCGGCACCAAGCTCAAGCTCGCCTTCGAACTGAACAGGCACGACACCATCGGCCAGGATCTCGTCGCGATGAGCGTCAACGACATCCTGGTGCAGGGCGCCGAGCCGCTGTTCTTCCTCGATTACTTCGCCTGCGGCAAGCTCGACGTCGATACCGCCGCGCAGGTCGTCGAAGGCATCGCCAGGGGCTGCGAACTGGCCGGCTGCGCGCTGATCGGCGGCGAGACCGCCGAGATGCCCGGCATGTATCCGCCCGGCGAATACGACCTGGCCGGCTTCGCCGTCGGCGCGGTCGAAAAGTCCGAAATCATCGACGGCACCACCATCAAGCCCGGCGACATCATCCTCGGCCTCGGCTCCAGCGGTGCCCATTCCAACGGCTACTCGTTGATCCGCCGCATCCTCGAGCGCGCCAAGCCCGACCTGCAAGCCGGCTTCCACGGCCAGACGCTGGCCGAAGCCGTGCTCGCGCCGACGCGCATCTACGTCAAGTCCGTCCTCGCGCTGATGCAGGCCATGCCGGTCAAGGGCCTCGCCCACATCACCGGCGGCGGCCTCGTCGACAACGTGCCGCGTATCCTGCAGCCCGGCCTCACCGCCGTGCTCGAAAAGGAATCCTGGACGCTGCCGCCGCTGTTCCAGTGGCTGCAACGCGAAGGCAACGTCGCCGACGCCGAAATGCACCGCGTCTTCAACTGCGGCATCGGCATGGTGATCGTCATTTCGCCCGAGAACGAAAAGCCCGCCGCCGAACTGCTCTCCGCCGCCGGCGAACACGTCTTCCGCATCGGCCGCATCGAAACCTGCGCACCCGGCGAGGCGCAGACGATCGTCGTCTAGGACTGCTGCTCCGGCTGGCTGCAAGAGTCAGCCGTGGTGGCAAGGCTCCCAAGCCTTGCCGCGCCTCACAGGTCGCCATCAGACCATGTGCTTCGAGTGTTTCGCGCGCGAAGACGGACGTGGGTTGAGGGGGCATTCCAGGCTTGATTCAGCTTGCTGCATCTGGAAATCGTGGTGCGTTTCTGACTATTCCGTGGCTCTACGGAAGTGCCGATGGGCTGGGTGTCAGCTTTTCCGGACACAGGCTCGGGTGCTTGGCGCAGACGTCTGCGTAATCCCGCCAGTCATCTGCGATTTGCATTTGGTTCTGCACGAACAGGATGCCAAAGACGGCGCACATGGCTAGGGTAGCGACGCCGCCTGTCAGTAGTCCAGAAGATGCTTTCGGTCTCGGGCCGAACACCGCGCCACCGATGGCGAAAGCGACGACGATGGCTGCCGCATAGATCAAGTAGACGACGCCCATCGCCGAACAGCCGAAGCCTTCGCAGTGGAATAAGGCGCGTGGCCACTGGTACTCGATGCCGAGCAGGAGCATGGCGGCGCTGACGACTGCGGCGACCACGACGATGAGCACAAATCTCATTTCGACTTGCGCGGTCCAGACCACGCCATCTTCATATACACATCGCCCCGCGCCAGCTCGTCAAGCATCTGCGCCAGCCGCTTCTGCTGTGTCGCCGGCAGCTTCGCCCGCGCGATCCAGCCGAGGTAGTCGTTGCGCTGGTACGGCGGCCGCGCTTCATAGGTCGCCATCAGCCCCTTCGCTTCAAGCGCTTCGCGCACGAAGGCGGGCATGGGGTTGAGGGAGCGCTTGAGGTTTGACTGGGCTTGGCGCATCAGGGCATGGGGGGTGCGGCCCGGGCTACTTCCCGGACGCCGGGATAGTGGGAGATGACGGCGATAAGGAACGGCTTGGTGATCCGCGTTGGATTTGGTTTGCTTCACGCTGCACTTGAACTGATTGCCAAGTGATCCATGTGTAGATCACGGTTGAAAGTGCAATAACGACAGTCAGCGCAACTGTAACGCGCTGAACCTTGGTCTGAGTTTCCGCTGTCGCGCGTTGAACTTTCTCTGCTTCCCTTAGCCGCGCTTCAAGCTTGTCACTTACGATGTGAAGTGACTTCTTTACATCAAATAAGCCCGCACGTACCTGCATCAAGGCATCAACAGTTTTCATCCGCATGATTCGGTCGTACCGTGACATCTCGGCGGTTTGAGCATCGTTGTAATTGAGAATCTCGTTGTCCGAAAATTCCTTCCAATCTTTAGCCACGTGAATCCTCCTCGTCACCTAGCGGGATATTCTCACGAAATGTAGCGCGATGGCATACTCCGAAAAAGTCAGCCGCGGCGGCACGCCGATCAGTCGGGCTGGAGGAAGTCTTCGACGGCTTTCAGCGCCTGCGCGGTTGCGCCTGAATCCAGCGGGTCGAGTGTGACGAGGTCGCTCATGGAGCGCAGCCAGGTGATCTGGCGTTTGGCGAATTGGCGGGTGGCGAAGATGCCGCGGTCGCGGAGTTCGTCGCGGGGCAGCAGGCCTTCGAGGACTTCCCAGGTCTGGCGGTAGCCGACGCAGCGCATCGAGGGCAGGTCGGCGTTGAGTTGGTACTTGGCGCGCAGCGCCTCCACTTCCCTGACCAGTCCGGCGTCGAGCATTTCCTCGAAGCGCTGCGCGATGCGCTCGTGCAGCACGGCGCGGTCGGAAGGTTGCAGCGCCAGCGGCAGCAGTCGGTACGGCAGCGGCTCGCTCTGATGGGCGGCGAAGTATGAGGCTAGAGGCTTGCCCGTGAGGCGCACGACTTCCAGCGCGCGCTGGATGCGCTGGGCGTCGGTGGGGGCGAGGCGGGCGGCGGTCTCGGGATCGACCTGAGCGAGTTCCTGATGCAGCGCCGGCCAGCCGAGCAGTTCGGCTTCGGCGTCGATCTTGGCGCGCAGTTCCGGGTTCGCGTCGGGCAGGTCGGCCAGACCTTCGCGCAGCGCCTTGAAGTAGAGCATGGTGCCGCCGACCAGCAGCGGCACGCGGCCGGTGGCGGTGATCTCTGCCATCGCGGCCAGTGCATCGCTGCGGAAGCGCGCCGCCGAATAACTTTCCTCGGGCGAGATCAGGTCGATGAGCCGGTGCGGGTAGCGCGCCAGCGTCGCGGCATCGGGCTTGGCGGTGCCGATGTTCATGTCGCGGAACACCTGCGCGGAATCGACGCTGACGATGTTGACCGGGAAGCGGTCGGCGATCTCGAAAGCCAGTGAGGTCTTGCCGCTGGCCGTCGGGCCCATCAGCAGGATGGCGGGCGGCTGGGTCATTTCCCTCGCATGAACAGCGCGTCTATTTCGGCGAGGCTGACCTGCCGCCAGGTCGGCCGGCCATGGTTGCACTGGTCGGCGCGGTCGGTGGCTTCCATCTCCCGCAGCAGCGCGTTCATCTCTTGAATGGAGAGTTGGCGGCGTCCGCGCACGGCGCCGTGGCAGGCCATGGTCGCGAGCAGTTCGTTGCGCAGCGCTTCGACGACGCGGCTGGCGGGGTGTTCGGCCAGTTCGGCGAGCAGGGCGCGCAGCAGCGCGGCGACGTCGCCACCGGCCAGGAGCGCCGGCACGGCGCGCAAAGTCAGTTGTCGCGGACCGCCGTGCGAGACCTCGAAGCCGAGTTGCGCCAGCGCGTCCGCCTGTTCCTCGGCGGTCGCCATCTCCTTCTCGCTGACCTCGATCACCGCAGGCACCAGCAGCGCCTGCGTCGGCGGCGGGCCGGCTTCGACCTGGTTCTTAAGGCGCTCGTAGAGAATGCGTTCGTGCGCGGCGTGCTGGTCAACCAGCACCAGCCCGGCTTCGTTCTGGGCCAGGATGTAGAGGCCGTGCAGTTGGGCGATGGCGTAGCCGAGCGGCTGCGCGGTTTGAGCGTCCGGCGCGGCCGGTTCGCTGTACGCCTGTTTGGCGAAGTCGAGATAGGCGGCCGTCGATGTGCGCGGCTCTTCCACGGCGAAGGACTGCTGGCGCGGAAACGAGAAGGCGGGCGTCGTCGGTGCGGTTGCGGGCGCGGCGGCATGCACGATGGGCTGCGCCAACGCGCGTGTCAGTGCGTGAAAGACGAACTGGTGCACGCCGCGCGAGTCGCGGAAGCGCACCTCCGTTTTCGCCGGATGTACGTTGACGTCGACGGCGGCAGGGTCGAGCGTGAGGAACAGCACATAGGCCGGGTGGCGGGCGCCGTGCAGCACGTCGGCGTAGGCTTCGCGCGCGGCGTGGGCGAGCAGCTTGTCGCGCACGAAGCGGCCATTGACGTAGAAGAACTGCTCATCCCGCGAGGACCTCGAATAGGCGGGCAGGGCGGCAAGGCCGGTGAGACTTAGCGGCCCGGCCGCGACGTCGACGTCGCGCGCGTGCCGCGGGAAATCTTCGCCGAGCAGGTCGCGCACTCGTCGAGAAAAGTGTGGGGCGGAGCCCCATCCCTCGCTTTGCTCGGGACCGCCACTTCGTGGCGTCCTGCGCCCTTCGGGCTGGTCAGCCGTGGCGATACGCCGCCGGACGGCCCGATTGTGCATCAGGGTGAAGGCGACATCGGGCCGGGCCAGCGCCATGCGCCGCAGCACCTCGTCGCAATGCGCGTATTCGGTGTGCTCCGACTTCAGGAACTTGCGCCGCGCCGGGGTGTTGAAGTAGAGGTCGGCGACCTCGACCACAGTGCCGCGTTCGAGGGCGGCTGGTTCGCGTGGGGGAAGCGGCGTGCCGCCATGGCTGACTTTCCACGCATGCGGGTGGGCGACGGTGCGGCTGGTGAGCGTGACGCGCGCGACCGACGCGACCGAGGCCAGCGCCTCGCCGCGAAAGCCGTAGCTGGCGACCCGTTCGAGGTCGTCGAGCGTGGCGATCTTGCTGGTGGCATGGCGGGCCAGCGCCAGCGGCAGGTCGTCGGGCTCGATGCCGCTGCCGTCGTCGGCGACGCGGATCAGCCTGACGCCGCCTTCTTCGAGCTGCACGTCGATTTTCGTCGCGCCGGCGTCGAGGCTGTTCTCGATCAGTTCCTTGAGCACCGAGGCGGGCCGCTCCACGACTTCGCCGGCGGCGATCTGGCTGACGAGCAGATCGGGAAGCGGTTTGATCCTCATCGGAAGATTATAGGCCCGCCCTTCCTCGGACCCTCCCTCGCGGGCAGGAAGCCCGCAAGCCCGCTTCGCTCGAATGTCACGGGGCGCGCCAAACGGGCGGTTTCGAAAAGTTGCGCCGCCCCGGGGCGGCGCGACGCGGCTTCGGGCGTCGCTCGGGTACACTACGCGGCCTATGGAAATCCTCGCCCAGTTCATTGATATCGTCCTGCATCTGGACAAGCACCTGGCCATTCTTGTCGCGGACTACGGTATCTGGATCTACGCCATCCTGTTCGCCATCATCTTCTGCGAGACGGGGCTGGTGGTGACGCCCTTCCTGCCGGGCGATTCGCTGCTGTTCGTCGCCGGGGCACTGGCCGCGACGGGTGGCATGGACATCGGCGTACTCATCGCGGTGCTGCTCTCGGCGGCGGTGCTGGGCGACAACACCAACTACTGGATCGGCCGCTGGTTCGGTTTCAAGGTGCTGCATTGGGGGCAGGGCGCGCCGCGCTTCTTCAACCGCGACGCCTACGACAAGGCGCACGCCTTCTACGAGAAGTACGGGCCGATGACCATGACCGTCGCGCGCTTCATCCCCTTCGTGCGCACCTTCGCGCCCTTCGTCGCCGGCGTGGCGCGCATGACCTACCTCCGCTACTTCCTGTTCGACCTGTTGGGCGGCGTGATCTGGGTGGTGTCGCTCAGCCTCGCCGGCTACTGGTTCGGCAACCTGCCGGTGGTGAAGAACAATCTGTCGTTCATCATCATCGGCATCATCGTCATTTCGGTGGTGCCCATTGCCGTCGGCTGGCTGCGGGCGCGGCTGGCGTGCCGCGCCGCGCAACCATGACGAAGCGTTACGTCGTCCTGATTTCCGGCCGCGGCAGCAACATGGAGGCGATCCTCGCCGTCGATCTGCCGGGTCGTTGCGCCGCCGTCATCAGCAACCGCCCGCATGCGGCCGGTCTGGCGTTCGCCGCCGGGCGAGGCGTGCCGACGACGGTCGTCGACCACAAACAGCACGCCGATCGCGCCGCCTTCGATGCCGCGCTGGCTGCGGAAATCGACCGCTACGAACCCGACCTCGTCATCCTCGCCGGCTTCATGCGCGTGCTTGGCGACGATTTCGTGCGCCGCTACGAGGGGCGCATGCTCAACATCCATCCTTCGTTGCTGCCAAGCTTCCCCGGCCTGAAGACGCACGAAGCGGCGCTCGCCGCCGGTGTCCGCGTGCACGGCGCGACGGTGCATTTCGTCACGCCTTCGCTCGATGCCGGGCCGATCGTCGTCCAGGCCGCGGTGCCGGTGCTGGCCGGCGACACGCCCGAGACGCTCGCCGCGCGTGTGCTGGAACAGGAACACGTCATCTATCCGCAAGCCGTGTGCTGGTTCCTCGAGGGACGTCTGCGCCTGACCGATGGCCGGGTTCGGCTCGATGGCGAAAAAGCCGCGGCCGGCGTGCTGCGGGTCCCGACGGAATGAGGTTGGCACTTCCCCGCGTATTCGCGTGGGCGATGCTTGCTGCCGTGCAATCGGCGGCATGGTTCGCGTCGCCCGTGGCGGCTCGCGAGGCGGCGCAACCGGCAGCTCGGGTGACGTTGCCGCCCTATGTGCGAATCGAGTATCGAGTTACCTGGGGCGACAACGGTTTTGTCGTCGGCACGACAGTGCAGGAGTCGCGACTTGGCGCAACGCATTTTTCCTTGCGCAACACTGCGGAAACCACTGGTTTCGTCCGGTTGTTCAAGCGCGCGACGGTGGTCAACGCATCCGAGGGCGACATCGTGGCGGGCGGTCTGCGTCCGCACCGTTTTCGTATCGAGCGCAGCAGCGGCCGAAACGAGTCGGCCGACCTCGATTGGCGGGCCGGCGAGGTGCGGATGTCCAACGGCCGCAGTTTCAAGCTCGAACCCGGCACGCAGGACATGCTGTCCTTGTTCACCCAGCTGGCACTGGTCGACATCGATGGCGACGTGGTGTCGATTCCCGTCATGACGAGCAAGCGCGTCGAGCGCTACGACTTCGAGGTGCTGGGCAAGGAAAATATCAAGACGCCGCGCGGCGAGCGGATGACGCTGCATCTGCGCCATCGCGAACCGGACAGCAAGGAGGCGACGGAAATCTGGCTCGGTCTCGACGATGCGCGGTTGCCGATCAAGATCCGGCATGTGGACCGCAAGGGCACCGTCTTCGATCAGATCGCGGTCCGGATCGACACCACGGAAACCAGGGAAGGAACGCGCTGATGCGCATCACTGAAAAACTGCTGGACGCCGCCGTCGTCGCCGCCACCGATATGTTGAAGTTCAACCAGCCCGCTGACGGCGTGCTGTCGACGCACTTCAAGGTGGATAGGACCGGGATACAGGAACGAGCTTTCGTCGCCGAGACGGCCTATGCGGTGTTGCGCCGCAAGCGCCTGCTGGAACGACTGGTTGGCCCGGATGCGACGCCGCGCCGGCTCGTGCTGGCGGCGTTGACGCGTTTGCAGGGCTGCAACCAGCGGCAGTTGGCCGAGGCGGTGAGCCCGCGCGAACTCGACTGGCTGGCGCAATTCAAGGCGCAGCCTGAGCCGCAACTGACGCTGGCGGAGCAGGCCGATCTGCCGGACTGGCTGGCGGAGCGTCTGCTGGAGCGCATGGGACCGGACGAACTGCTGGCGCTGGCGCGCGGACTCAACCAGCCAGCGCAACTGGATTTGCGGGTCAACGCGCTGAAAGCGAATCGCGAGGAGGTGCTGGCGCGCCTGACGGCCGACGGCATCGAGGCCGAGGCCTGCCGCTACGCGCCGATGGGCGTCCGCCTCAAGGGGCGTCCGTCGCTGGCGAAGCATCCGCTTTTCCTCGATGGCGCCATCGAGGTCCAGGATGAAGGCAGTCAGTTGCTGGGCCATTTGCTCGCGCCGAAACGCGGCGAAATGGTGGTCGATTTTTGCGCCGGCGCCGGCGGCAAGACGCTGCTGCTCGGCGCGATGATGCGTTCGACCGGCCGGCTCTACGCCTTCGACGTGGCCGACAAGCGGTTGATGAAGCTGAAGCCACGTCTCGCGCGGTCGGGATTGTCGAATGTCCATCCGGTGCTGATCAGCGGCGAGAACGACATCAAGGTGAAGCGCCTGGCCGGCAAGATCGACCGTGTGCTGGTCGATGCGCCCTGTTCCGGACTCGGCACGCTGCGTCGCAACCCCGACCTCAAGTGGCGCCAGACGCCCGAGTCGGTGGCCGAACTCATGCGCAAGCAGGCCGATATCCTGGCCGGCGCGGCGCGGCTGCTGAAAGCCGGCGGGCGGCTGGTCTACGCGACATGCAGCATCCTGCCCGAGGAAAACGAGGCGATCGTCAATGCGTTCCTCGACAGTCATCCCGATTTCACGCAACTGTCGGCAGCCGAAATCCTGGCCAAGCAGGGGATCGATATCGATGTCGGGACCGAACTGCGTCTGCTGCCGCATACGCACGGCACGGATGGCTTCTTCGCCGCCGTACTGGAGAGAAAGCGGTGACCCGCCCCCTCCGTCTCCCCCTCGCGGGGGAGAGCCTGCAAGCTCGCTGCGCTCGCCGGTTACGGGGCGCGTTCCCCGGTACGTGTGTGGTGGTGCGCCTTGCGGCACGCGCCGCCCGGCCTTGGGGCGGCCCGGCGGCCGGACTCCTGCTGGCGCTCGCCTGTCTGCCGGCGCTGGCCACGGAACCGCTGCCGGCGCAGGGTACGGTACAGGTGTTGTTCACGCCCTGGGACGACGCCGAAGGTGCGCTGCTCAAGGTGATCGACGAGGCCCGGCACAGCATCCATGTTCAGGCTTTCATACTCACCAGCCGCAACCTCGCCAAGGCGCTGGAAAACGCGCATCGGCGCGGGGTGCGCGTCGAGGTGCTGGCCGACGTCGAACAGGCGACCAAGAACCCGGGCAGCCTCGTCCAGAAATTGCATGAAACCGGAATACCCGTTTGGTTCGAGGTGCGCTACGCTAGCGCCCATAACAAGATCATGCTCATCGATGCCGAGGACACGGAACCCGTGGTCGTGACCGGTAGCTACAATTTCAGCTATTCGGCGCAGGCGCGCAATGCCGAGAACATGCTGATCCTGCGCGGCAACGCGTCGCTCGCGCACGCCTATCTCGGCAACTGGCGCCGCCACCGCGAAGAGGCGCTGCCCTACGTGGAGGTGATCAGGAAATGAGCGCGAACAGCCAGTTCGGGTTGTTGCTGGCGGATATATGGTCGGATATACAGGCGCCGGACGTGATCTGGCAGATCGGCGTGCTGGCCGTTTGTCTCGCCGTTGCCTGGTTGTTCAGCTATCTCATCCGTCTTCGTGAGGTACAGGCAGACAAGGCGCAGTCCTCGGGCCGCCGTCTCGGACGGCGTGGCTTCAAGCGATTGGCGTTTCCGCTGTCGGCGCTGATACTGGTGCTCGTCGCCCGCCCGTTGCTCGCACACTGGCATCACGTCAATCTACTTTCGCTGGCGGTGCCGCTGCTGGTCTCGCTGGCGGTGATCCGCAGTGTGTTCTTCGTGTTACGCGTGAGTTTCAGCGGTGCCTGGTTGGCCACCTTCGAGCGCACCTTCGCAGCCGCGGCCTGGGCCGTCGTGGCCCTGTACATCACCGGCCTGCTGCCGGACCTGATCAACCTCCTGGAGGAAGTCAGTTTCACTGTCGGCAAGCAGAAACTGAATCTCTGGCTGATTCTGCAGGGGATTGCAACGGTACTGGCGACGCTGTTGCTGGCGTTGTGGGCTGGCGGCGCCATCGAGTCGCGGCTGGCGGCCGCGGAGGGGCTGGACACTAGCCTGCGCACTGTTTTCGCGCGTCTCTCTCGCGCCGTGTTGATCGTGCTCGCCGTGCTGATTGCGCTGCCCATGGTCGGCATCGACCTGACCACCTTGTCGGTGTTCGGCGGCGCGCTCGGCGTCGGCCTCGGCTTTGGCCTGCAAAAAATTGCCGCCAACTACGTTTCGGGTTTCATCCTCCTGCTGGATCGGTCGATTCGCATCGGCAACCTGGTCACGGTCGGCGACGACAAGGGTGAGGTCACGCGCATCACGACGCGCTACACGGTGCTGAAGGGGCTGACCGGGGTCGAGGCGATCGTCCCCAACGAGGTGATGATGAGTTCGGTGGTGAAGAACCAGTCATTCACGGACACCAAGGTGCGCTTTTCGTTGCCGGTGCAGGTGGCCTACGGCACTGATCTGGAACGGGCGAAGGAGATACTGGTTGCGGCCGCTGCTGCCCAGCCGCGGGTGCTGGCCGACCCTTTGCCGAAGGGGTTCGTCGTGGCGTTCGCCGATTCCGGCATCAATATGGAAGTCGGTTTCTGGATCGCCGATGCTCACGAAGGCACGCTGGAGCTGACTTCGGACATCAATCTGGCGATCTGGCACGCCTTCCAGTCGGCCGGCATCCAGATTCCCTTCCCGCAGCGGGAAGTGCGCATTCTCGGCGAGAAATGAATTTCGCCCGTCGCGTGCCCTGATGCGATGACGCGGTGTGGCAAAAGTCAGCCTTGGTGGTACGCCACCATGCGCCTGATATTCCGGGACTGTATGGCTTTCAGATGCAAAAAAGCCCGCCGAAGCGGGCTTTTTACCGAGGCGAAGCCGGTTTACTTCAGCTTCACTTCCTTGTAAAGGACGTGCTTGCGCGCCTTGGGGTCGTACTTCATGAACTCCAGCTTTTCGGGCGTGGTGCGCTTGTTCTTGTTGGTGGTGTAGAAGTGGCCGGTACCGGCCGTGGATTCCAGTTTGATCTTGTCGCGGGCGCCTTTGGCCATGATCGTTCTCCGTTAGATCTCGCCGCGTTCGCGCAATTCGGCGAGGACGACGTCGATGCCCTTCTTGTCGATGGTGCGCAAACCGGCATTGGATACGCGCAGGCGCACCCAGCGGTTTTCGCTTTCCACCCAGAAGCGGCGGTTTTGCAGGTTGGGCAGATAGCGGCGCTTGGTCTTGTTGTTGGCGTGGGAAACGTTGTTCCCAACCATCGGGGCCTTGCCCGTCACTTGGCAGACGCGAGACATGGTCTTGCTCCAGTCAGTCGAATTCAGTAAAGCCGCGCAGTATACCCGGAATGGTCCCGGCCTTTCAAGCCCTTTTCAGATGAGGCCGCGTTCGGCGAAAGAAAGGGGAAGCGCGCTACCGGCGACGATGAAATGGTCGAGGAGTCGAACGTCGACCAGCGCCAGCGCCTCCTTCAGGCCACGAGTCAGGGCTTCGTCGGCGGCCGACGGCTCGGCCAGTCCGGAAGGATGGTTGTGGGCGAGAATGACGGCGGCGGCATTGCGGGTGAGTGCCTGCTTCACGACTTCGCGCGGGTAGACGCTGGTTTGCGTCAGCGTGCCGCGGAAAAGTTCGTCCCAGCCGATCAGGCGATTTTGGGCGTCGAGCCAGAGTGCGCCGAACACTTCGTGGGCCAGGCTGCCGAGCCTGAGCTTCAGCCAGTCGCGTACCGAGCCCGGCGAGGACAGCAGGTCGCTCCCTTTCATTTGTTCTATCAGGGCCCGGCGGGCCAGTTCAAGCGTCGCGGCGAGCTGTGTGGCCTTGGCCGGGCCGAGGCCGGGCAATTTGGCCAGTTCGCGTGCCGGTACTGCGGCTAGGCGGGCGAGGCTGCCGTCGAAACGGGTCAGCAGGTCGCGGGCGAGGTCGACGGCGCTCTTGCCCTTGACGCCGACGCGCAGGAAGATTGCCAGCAGTTCCGCGTCGGAAAGCGCCTGCGGCCCATGGGCCAGCAATCGCTCTCGCGGGCGTTCGTTCTCGGGCCAGTCGGAAATTGCCATTCGCAGGTAGACGTTCCGGGTTCTTTCACGGAATTCTACCTGTCATGAATGGGCTTGCTGATCGGCTTTTCAGGCCTTTTGGGTACGCAACAGTTGCTGCTGGAATTTGCCGAGTTGCTCGACGATTTGCAGCGCTTCTTCGGACGGAATCTGCAGGATGAGTTCGTTGGTCGCCTTGTCCACGACTTTGATCAACGGTTTGCCGGTGCTTTCGTCCATGGCGAATTCGAGCTTGGGGGCAACGGATTCGGTCATGCGCTGCATGTCCGCGGAAAGCCGCTTCAACTCCTCGGGACCGGACGGGGCTTTCGTGGCGGGTGTCGAATTGCGTGGGGAATCCGCGGCTACCGGTCCATTTCCCGCCACCGGGGTGCTCCGTGCGGACGCGGGGCCATTCGGGCGTTGCGCGGGCTGAACGGGGCTGCTGGCGGGGCCGCCAACTCTGTCGATACTCATGTTGACCTCCCATTGCGGGACGGAATTAAGGTTGTCATAGTTGTGTTGACGGACGATTGCGGGAATTCTTTAGCAATTTGTGCTTTTTGGTTCGGGTGCGGTTCGGCAAAACCGGTCGATACCGGTCGGTCAATGCCATTCGAAGGTAAAATTCAGCGCACTTTCAAGGAGTTCTGCCTGTCATGAGCGACCCCATCGGCCTATTGAGCGGCAAGCGCATCGTCCTCGGCGTTACGGGCGGAATTGCGGCCTACAAGGCGGCGGAACTGACGCGCCTCCTGGGCAAGGCCGGCGCGACGGTCGATGTCGTGATGACCGAGGCGGCGACGCATTTCGTCAGTGCCGTGACCTTTCAGGCGCTTTCGGGCCGCAACGTCTGGTCCAGCCTGTGGGACGCGGATCAGCGAGGCATGGCGCATATTGACCTGACCAGGGGTGAAGGGGGGGCGGACGCCGTGCTGGTGGCGCCCGCAACAGCAGACTTCTTGGCGCGGCTGGTGCACGGCATGGCCAACGATCTGCTGACGACCCTTTGTCTTGCCCGCGATTGCCCCTTGCTGGTGGCGCCGGCGATGAACCGCCAGATGTGGGAGCAGCCGGCAACGAAGCGCAACATCGCACAACTGGAATCCGATGGGGTGGCCATCCTTGGCCCGGCGGAGGGCGAACAGGCCTGCGGCGAAGTCGGCGAGGGCCGCATGCTGGAAGCGCAGGAGATTTTCGATGCGCTGGTTGCTTTCCTCCAACCGAAGCCGCTGGCCGGCAAAAAGGTGCTGCTCACGGCGGGGCCGACTTTCGAGGCGCTCGATCCGGTGCGCGGACTGACCAACGCCAGTTCCGGCAAGATGGGTTTCGCGCTGGCGCGCGCCTGTGCCGAGGCGGGCGCGGAGGTCACGGTGGTGGCCGGCCCGGTCAGCGAGAAAAGTCAGCCCTGGCGGTACGCCAGGCGCATCGATGTCGTCAGCGCCTTGGAGATGCGGGACGCGGTGCTGGCTTCGCTGCCGGGACAGGATGTGTTTATCGCGGTCGCCGCGGTCGCCGACTACCGTCCAGTCCGCGCGTTCGAACACAAGATAAAGAAAGGCGAAGAGACGCTGAAGCTGGAACTGGTCGCCAATCCGGACATCCTCGCCCAAGTCGCGGCGCGGCCGGATGCGCCCTTCTGCGTCGGCTTTGCGGCCG
Organism: Gammaproteobacteria bacterium; assembly: GCA_018819515.1. Lineage (GTDB taxonomy): Bacteria > Pseudomonadota > Gammaproteobacteria > Burkholderiales > Rhodocyclaceae > Fen-999. Next base: position 11,666 of record JAHJPX010000012.1, on the reverse strand, counting down.
AGAGCCGCAATCTGGCCGAGTACGCCGAAGCCAAGCGCAAGGCGAAGAAGCTGCCGCTGGTGGTGGGCAATCTGGTGCAGGACGGACTCGGCGGCGACACCAATCAGGTTACGTTGTTCGATGACACGGGCGCGCATCCCCTGCCGGCGGCTGACAAGCTGAACGTCGCGCGTGGCATCGTTTCCCATATTGCGAGGTTGATGAAGTGCCCACAATAGACGTCAAGATTCTCGACCAGCGGCTGAAGGACAGCCCCCCGCATTACGCCACGCCCGGTTCCGCCGGCCTCGATCTGCGTGCCTGCATCGAGGCCCCGATCAAGATCCATCCCGGCGAGACGCATCTGGTCCCCACGGGGATGGCGATCCATCTCGCCGATCCCGGGCTGGCCGCGATGATCCTGCCGCGTTCGGGTCTGGGCCACAAGCACGGCATCGTGCTCGGCAATCTGGTCGGGCTGATCGACTCCGACTATCAGGGCGAGATATTCGTGTCGACATGGAACCGCGGCAAGGAAACGTTTACGCTGAACCCGCTCGATCGCCTGGCGCAACTCGTCGTCGTTCCGGTGGTGCAGGTCGCCTTCAATGTGGTCGACGACTTCGATGCGAGCCATCGGGGCGAAGGGGGCTTCGGCAGTACCGGCCACCAGTAGAAAAACAAACCCCGCCGAAGCGGGGTTTGTCTTGCTGCCCGAAGCCGCAATCGGACTCAGGTCGACATCTCGGTCAGGATGTTCTTGAGCCAGCTGTGAGCATAGATCGCCTCGGTCTTGGCCATCGAGAAGTCCTTGGGAGACACGCCGCCCGCGCCCTTGACGCCGACGATCTTGCCTTCGGCCAGCGTGTAGACCGCCGCCACGCTGATCGCCTCGTCGGCGGTCACGTAGCTGTAGCAGGTGTTGATGCCGGAGATCTCGGCGAGGTCGCGGCCGTTCATCATCGCCACGACGTTGGCGGCGCAGATCTTGGCTTCCGAGTTGGCCGAGTAGCCGGACTTCGGCATGGCGCCGGCAATCGAGGCGTCGCCGATGACGTGGATGCCCTTGTGTACCGTGGACTCGAAGGTCTGCTGGTTGACCGGACACCACTTCTTGTCCTCGCCGACGACCCCCGCCACGTGGGCGATGTGTGCGGCCTTCTGCGGCGGGATGAGGTTGATGACGTCGCCGTGCACCGCCTCGATGCCTTCGACGAGCACTTCCATCCTGGCGTTGTCGACCGCCGTGACCTTCTTGGCCGGGCGGTAGTCGATGATGCCCTGATAGTGCTTGTCCCAGGCCGCCTTGAAGAGCGGACCCTTGGAGACGATGTTCGGGTTCGCGTCCAGGACGACGATCTTGGAGCCGGGCTTGTGCTGCTTGAGGTACATGGCGATCATGCTGGTCCGCTCGTAGGGGCCGGGCGGGCAGCGGAAGGGGCCGAGCGGCACGGAGAGCACAACGGTGCCGCCGGGCTTCATGGCTTCGAGTTGCTTACGGAGCAGCACGGTCTGCGGACCGGCTTTCCAGGAGTGCGGCATCATTTCGGCTGTCTTGTCGTTGTAGCCCTCGATCTCGTTGGTGCGGAAGTCGATGCCGGGCGAGAGCACGAGGCGCTCGTAGTGGAAGACACCCTTGCTGGTCGATACGGTGCGGGCGGCGGCGTCGATGCCGGTGACGTCGGCCTGGACGACCTTGATGCCGTGGTTGGCGGCCAGTTTGTCGTACTTGATGGTCAGTGGCGAGAGATCCGGGAGAATGCCGCCGAGATAGAGATTGCTGAACGGGCAGGAAACGAAATGGTCGTTGCGCTCGATCAGGGTCACCTCGATGGAAGAATCCATCATGCGGATGTACTTGGCCGCAATGGTGCCGCCGTAACCGCCGCCGATTACCACCACTTTGCGTTTGCCGGCGGCGATAGATGCCGCCTGGGTGGCGCAGCCAGCCAGCCCGGCGGTTGCCACGCCTGCTCCAGCGCCAAGGAGCTTAAGGAAACTTCTGCGTTCGAAAGTCATGTCGTCTTCCTCCCTTTATTTCTGACTGGCGTAGAAGTGGAGCAGGGCTTCCAGGTCATGCTTGGAGAGCGGTTTGACCTTCTCGGCCATTTTTTCCGGCATCTTGCGGGCGCCGGACTGGTACAGGTCCATCTGCATTTGCAGGTAGGGCAGCCACTGGCTGGCCATTACCGGCGTGTCGTCCTTGCCATCCTTGCCTTCGTCAAGGTGACAGCGCGAGCAGTTGGACTCCTGCAGGCTGGCGCCATGCTTGACCATGGCCGCGTCGACCATCTGGCTGGTGGCGTGGAACTTCTGCTTGGCGAAGAAATCGCCCATCAGTTCTATCTGTTCATCGGTGTAGCCCTTGGCGATGCGCCCCATAATGCTTGATGGGCGATCGCCGCTCTTGAACTTCTTCATGGCTTCGACGATGGCGGTCTTGGACTGGCTGGCCAGGCTGGGCATACTCGGACCGGCACTGCCGCCATGGGTTCCGTGGCAGCCGGAACACGCATTGGACAGCATGGCTGCGCTGGGTCCGGCGGACGCCGCAGCCGAAATTGTCATGGCGCCGACTGCCAGCGCCAACCTGCTCCATCTTTGCTTCATTTTTGTCTCCTCCATGAGATCGCGTTTTACCGCCAGGTGGTAGTGCTTCCCCCTTACTGCTTTACAACGTTGTAGTAGTTCTTGACTCCCTCGACGGCTTGATCGAGTCCGAACTGATAACCCAGAGATACGTGGTGATACCGTGCTTCGCTAAAAGCCTCGTGTATCGCAAAGCCGAAGTTGTAGGTCTTGCCGGCAGTAATCGCGTGGTCGCCCTTGCCGCCGCCGACCAGCGCGCGCTCGAAGGTGACGACCCACTTCTTCCCTTCCCTGCCGCCTTCGGCCTTGAGCAGACCCTTGCCGCCCTCCATATAGCGCTTTTCGGCCACGTAGCCGTCGATCGGCTTCTCGCCCTTACCGCTGCGGTACTGGATCAGGTCGTAGAACTTGCCGCTGCCGAGATCAGCGTTGGCGATGTACTTGGTCTTCTTGTCGTTCTTTGCATCCTTCATGGTGCGCAGGTCGGTATGGCAGGTCGCCCAGCAACCATTCAGCTCGGCGCCTTCGACGGTACCACCGCCGTCGAACAGCATGGTCAGCTTGACTTCGTTCTTCTTGTCCATCTTGCCGCCGCCGGCCGCGGGAGACTCCCACTCGACGCGCACGTACAGCTTTTCGCCGTCATGGGCCATCTTGAACTTTGCCTGAACCCAGCCTCCCTTACCAGCGGGTGGCTTCGGTTCGAGAACGGTCTTCGACTGGCCAACGGGCTTGCCGGCGACGATTGCATCGCCAACGTCGTTGGCATCGCCTTCATGGCACTTGGCGCAGGTACGCTTCTTCTTGACGATGTCCGGCACCGCCGAGTGATCCGGCTCGTTCATGACCCATTCGAGCGCCGCCTGACCGGGATAGAAGAGTTTGAACTTGCGCTCCGTGACCTTGCTCCAGTCGGGCGCGCCGGCCTGAACCACGCTTGCTGCAAACATGCACATCGCTGCCAACGCAATCTTCCTCATCGATTTCCTCCTGATAGCGGTTTCTGCGCACCCCATTCGGGTGCAATGACAAAAGAATATCAGCTTTCCTTGGCGCCGCCGACTTCGGGTTTCTGGTGTACCGGCTTGTGCGCGATGCCTTTGTGGCATTCGATGCAGGTCTTGCCGTCCTCGGCGGCCCCCTCGTGCTTGACCACCGAGCGATCCTTCTGTTTGTCGGGGTCCATGTACTTGAAGTCGTGGCAGTTGCGGCATTCCTTGGAGTCGCGAGCCTCCATGCGCTCCCAGACCCGCTTGGCCATCGTCAGACGGTGCGTTTCAAATTTCTCCGGCGTATCTATTACCCCGGTGATCTTGCCAATCACGTCGCGCGCCGCCATGAGCTTCTGGAACGACTTGAACATGTAGTCGGTCGGCGTCTTGCTGCTGGCGACGTGACAGTCGGCGCACTGGGCAGCAGCCCCGCTGCGGTTCTTGAAATGGACGGTCTTCTTGAGTTCCTCGTAGGGAATGCTCATTTCATGGCAGGAGAGGCAGAACTCGGAGTGGTTGGTGTACTCCATGGCGGTATTGAGACCGCCCCAGATGACGATGCCGAATATCACACCGATGCCCAGCATGCGCAGCATCGAACACTTGGGCGGTTTGAACAGTCGGTACAGCCAACCGCGCTCACCGGTCACCGCGCCCTCGTCGCGCGGGGGCGTATCGTCGGTCATGAATTGTCTCCTCCTGACAAGCTCGGAACAGCTCCACTTGGCGCGGGCAGCTTGGGTGGATTGATGTTCCGTTGTGCTTAACTACTTTCTGGTTAATGACTTTTTTTAAGTATGCACCATAAAACCTAGGGTGGGTGAGCTTTTTTTTATAGAAGTAGGTTGGTATTTCTATGAGCGGACAAATACTGTCCAAAAGGAACGACGATAAGTTATTTATTGGATGCGATAATTTTGTAATGAAGCACCACGGCAAGCGATGAAAAGCAATAATAATCAAGGCAATATAATTTAGAAGGTACTAATATATTCTATATGTAGATGTTCGTATATGAATATCGTCATATTAGTGCTAGTCGTCAAATTCACATTCGTTGCCGCTGATCCTCGCGTACCTGTTGCATAATCTTTCCTATGAGTAACGATTCGGTTTCCCGGGTCAACGCAGCGGGGATTCATCTCGGCGACGGGCTTCGGGAAGACTTGTTGCACCATGATCCTCTGCTGGATTGTCTGGTCGAATTGACCCGGATTCACGGCCGGCCAAGCACGCGCGCCGCCTTGAACGCCGGGTTGCCAACGACCCGGGCCGGATTGACACCTTCGCTTTTCCCACGTGCGGCGGCGCGTGCGGGGTTTTCCAGCAAGGTATTGCGGCGATCGCTCGACAAGATCGATTCGGTGTTGTTGCCGGTCATTCTGCTTCTGGAGGGGAATGAGGCATGTCTTCTTCTCGGCTGGGAGGAGGACGGCGCCACGGCTCGCGTTCTGATGCCGGAAACCGGGCAGGGTAGCGTTGCGCTAACGAAGGAGGATCTGGCGCGCCGCTATGTCGGGATCGCCATCTTCGCCAGGCCCCATTTCAGATTCGACCGGCGTACGCCTCAGGTCGAGGAACCTGTGCAACGCCACTGGTTCTGGGGGGCTTTGCTTGAGCAGTGGCCGATGTATCGGGATGTCCTGGCGGCAGCGCTGTTGATCAACATCTTTGCCCTGGCGATGCCGTTGTTTACGATGAACGTGTACGACCGCGTGATTCCGAACTTCGGCGTCGAGACGCTCTGGATGCTGGCGGCCAGCCTGATTCTGGTGCTCGGGCTCGATTACCTCCTGCGCTTGTTGCGCGGCCACTTCATCGATCTGGCCAGCGCGCGTATCGACGTCAAGCTTTCGTCGCTGATCATGGAACGCGTTCTGGGCATGCGAATGGTCGATCGACCGGCGTCGGTCGGCTCTTTTGCCGCGACCCTGCGCTCTTTCGAGTCCATCCGCGACTTCATCGCCTCGGCGACGGTAACGGCGCTGATCGACCTGCCGTTCGCACTGCTGTTCATTCTCGTCATCATGTGGATTTCGTGGCCGCTGGTGTTCTTTCCGATCGTGGGAAGTATCGCCATCATCGTGTACAGCTATGTCGTCCAGCACAAGATGCACGAACTTTCGGAAAGCACTTTCAGGGCGACGGCGTTGCGCAATGCGACCCTGGTCGAAAGCCTGACTGCGCTTGAGACAATCAAGACCCAGGGTGCTGAAGGGCAAATACAGGACAAGTGGGAACGGACCGCGGCGTTTCTGGCCCGCGTCAGCAGCCAGTTGCGTCTGTTGTCCGCTTCTGCGACCAACGGCACCGTCACTCTGCAGCAGTTGACCAACCTGGTGACGATCGTTGCCGGCGTCTACCTGATTCACGCCGGCATGCTGACCATGGGTGGATTGATTGCCTCGACCATGTTGGTCGGCCGTGCGCTGGCGCCCATAGGTCAGATCGTGGGGTTGCTGATGCAATACCATAATGCGCGCCTGGCCCTGACGTCGCTGGAGCAGACCATGGCGCGTCCGGTCGAGCGCAACGGCGATGCGGCTCTGGTGCATCGCCCCGAGTTGCATGGGGATATCGAATTCCGCGAGGTCACCTTCGGCTATGGAGAAGGTGAACCGGCGCTGAAGAATGTCTCTTTCAGGATCAAGCCCGGTGAGCACGTGGTGGTGATCGGACGGGTCGGCTCGGGCAAGACGACGCTACAGAAGTTGATGTTGGGTTTGTACGAGCCTGTCGAGGGTGCTGTCCTGATTGACGGTGTCGACCTGCGCCAGCTCGATCCGGCCGACTTGCGCAGCAATGTCGGCTATGTCAGCCAGGACTCGATGCTCTTCTTCGGCACACTGCGCGAGAATATTGCCATTGGCGCGCCGTACGCCGACGATCAGGCGATCATCGAGGCTGCCGACGTAGGCGGACTGACGGAGTTCGTCAATCGCCATCCGCAGGGGTTCGACATGCCCATCGGCGAGCGCGGAGAATCGCTCTCGGGCGGCCAGCGGCAGGGGGTGGCGATTGCGCGCGCGATGCTCCTCGATCCGCCCATCCTGATTCTCGACGAGCCGACCAGTGCGATGGACTTTACTTCCGAGGCGCAATTCAAGGACCGGTTGCGGCGGTTGGTGGTCGACAAGACCGTAGTCATCGTCACGCATCGCACCAGCCTGATAGATCTGGCCGACCGCGTTCTCGTCATAGACAATGGGCGTATCGTCGCGGACGGTCCGCGCGACAAGGTCGTCGAAGCCTTGCAGAGCGGCCGGATCGGGCGCGCGTCATGAGCTTCGACTCCGAAAAATGGCTGGCGAGAGTCGGCCCGCTCCGCAAGGTCTTGGAAGCCATCAGCAAAAAGGCACAGCCAAGGATCGACCACTGGCTTACGGCGTGGCGCGGCGATCCCGAGCAGCCGGACGCCGATTTCGTCGCCGATGCCGACTACTACATGATCTATCAGGAGCCATTGCGCGCCCGGATGCTGGTCCGCACGCTGGGCATCGTCGTTGCGGTGGCGATCATTCTCGCCTCGGTGATCCAGCTTGACGAGATCACGCGCGGCGAGGGCAAGGTCATCCCGTCGCGCCAGCTCCAAGTGTTGCAAAGCCTGGACGGAGGCATCGTTTCCGAGATTGCGGTTCGTGAAGGCGAAGTGGTCGAAGCCGGCCAGTTGCTGCTCCAGATCGATTCGACGCGCTTCGAATCCTCGGCACGCGAGGGGCAGGCGCAGTATTCGTCCCTGGCCGCCAAGGCGGCCCGGCTGCGCGCGCTGGCCGAAGGCAAACCCTTTGAGCCGCCCGCCGAGACGCTCAAGAATGAGCCGCAACTGGTCGAGGAGGAGCGCCGCCTGTACGAGGCCAAGAACAGCGAACTCGACGCGCAGTTGTCGATCGCGCGTCAGCAGTTGAGTCAGCGTCGCGAGGATCTGACGGAAATGGTCGCCAAGCGCGATCAGGCGAGCCGTGCTTACGAGCTTTCGGCCAGGGAGCTGACTGTCACGAAGCCGCTGCTGGCTTCGGGCGCGGTGTCCGAAGTCGAGTTGCTGCGACTGGAGCGCGATGTCGGGCGCTTCCGTGGCGAGCGCGATATGGCGGCAGCGCAGATCGCCCGCGTCCAATCCACAATTGCCGAGGCCAACAAGAAGATCCAGGAAGTCGAACTCAACTTCCGCAACGAGGCGCGTAGGGAACTCGCGGAGACGCTGGGCAAGCTCAATGCCCTCACGGAGACGAATGTCGGGCTGGCCGACAAGGTCAAACAATCTGCGATTCGCTCCCCGGTGAAGGGAACGGTCAAGCGCCTGCTGGTGAACACGGTCGGAGGCGTCGTCCAGCCCGGCAAGGACCTCGTCGAGGTCGTGCCGCTCGACGACGCGCTGCTGCTGGAAGCCAAGGTGTTACCCCGGGACATCGCGTTCCTGCATCCGGGGCAGAAGGCCATGGTCAGGTTCACCGCCTACGATTTCTCCATCTATGGCGGCCTCGAAGGGAAGCTGGAGCAGATCGGCGCCGACTCGCTCACCGACGAGAAGGGCAACACCTACTACATCGTGCGCGTGCGCACCAATCGGCCGAGCCTCGGTCAGGATCTGCCGATTATTCCGGGCATGGTGGCCCAGGTGGACATCGTCACCGGGCAGAAAAGCATCTTGTCCTACCTGCTCAAGCCGGTCCTTAGGGCCAAGCAGGCTGCGCTCACGGAGCGTTGAATTGTCGGCATGAGCAACCCGCTTCACTGCTTTATGTCTTTGCGCGGCGACCTATTGCCGCGCTGGCGCGACGCCTTTCCCCAGGCGGCTTCAACTGCGGCGGGAGAAAAAGTCAGCCGTGGCGACACGCCGAGCCTGCTCTGGTTGAGGCTGCAGGCCGGTCTGCCGGTTGCGAAACAGATCGAGGCAGCGCGTCGGCAGTATCCGGAAGCCCCGATCGTCGTCCTGAGCGACCAGTCATCCGACGACGAAGCGCTCGATTGTTTCGCTGTCGGCGCCCGGGGCTACTGCAATACCCATGCAGTGCCCGAGCTGCTGCGGCGGGTGGCCGACGTCGTTCTGCAAGGCGGCCTCTGGATCGGTGAAGCGCTGATGCAGCGGTTGCTTCAGGGCACGGCGCGGATTCCCGTTTCGGCCCCGGCCGGCGCGTCATCGGATTGGTCGGCCCTGCTCACCGAGCGAGAGCGCCAGGTCGCGCTGGCTGTCGCCGAGGGTGCCAGCAACAAGGAAATCGCCCGCCAGCTTGGCATTACCGAGCGTACCGTCAAGGCCCATACCGGGGCCATCTTCGAGAAACTCGGCGTGCGCGACCGCATGCAGCTCTCCCTGGTCGTGCACGGGCGCCGTTCCTGCTAGCGCCAGCCAGCGCGGCCGGCCACCCTGTACTTCGGTCCAATAGGCGCAATTTCCGTGGCGGCATAAAGTGCCACCACTTTTGTTCCGTTCGGAGTGGTCATCATGGCAAACGCAGTCGGTAAGGTCGCGCTTCTCGAAGGTCAGGCATTCGCTCGCAGCGAGGATGGCAGCCAGCGCGCACTGAAGGTCGGCGACGCGATCATGGAAGGCGAAGTGATCGTCACCGGGCCGGACAGCCGGGTCGAACTTGCCTTCGACAATGGCACCACTTACCTGGTCCGGGAGACCGAAACCGTTACCATCGACAACACGGTGTTCGGCACCGACTTGCCCGAAAGCCACGATGCCGCGCTGATCGATCGCATTTCCGAGACCGCCGCGATCACGCGCGCGATCGCCGAAGGCAGCAGCCTCGACGATCTGCTCGAAGAAACCGCCGCCGGCTTCGAGGGCGGTGGCGGCGAAGAAGGCCACGACTTCGTGCAACTCCTGCGCATCGTCGAAGCCGTGCCGCCCTTGGCGTACGACTACGGCACCGGCCGTGGTTACGTTGCGCCGGCACTGGCCGACGCCGCCAAGCCGGTTGAACTGCCGCCCAACCCCGATGCTCCCCAGGCGACCAACGATGGCGTTTTTGCCGCCACCGAGGACACCCCCAGGACGATTACCCCCGACCAACTGCTGGGTAACGACAGCGACCCGAATGGTGATGCGCTGACCATCGTTTCTGTGCATGGCGCCACCCACGGCACCGTCGCCCTCGTCGGCGGCAATATCGTCTTTACCCCGGCGGCCAACTACAACGGTACTGCCAGTTTCACGTACACGATCAGCGACGGAACCGGCAATACCGATACTGCTAGCGTGACGCTGAACGTTGCCCCGGTGAACGATACCCCGGTGGCGCAGAACGACACAGCCACCACGGCGGAAGACACCCCGGTGACCATCGTCGTGCGCGGCAACGACAGCGACGTGGATGGCGACAGCCTGACCGTCAGTGCTGTCACCAACGGCGCCCATGGCACCGTGGCCATCGACCCGGTCTCTGGCAACCCCGTCTACACCCCGGCGGCCAACTGGAGCGGCACCGACACCTTCACCTATACCGTCAGCGACGGCAATGGCGGCACCAGCACCGCGACGGTCAATGTCACCGTCACTGCGGTGAACGACCCCCCGGCCGCCAACCCGGACAGCGCCAGCACCGCCGAAGAAACGCCGGTGACCGTCAGCGTACTGAGCAACGACACCGACGCCGACGGCAACCCGCTGAGCGTGACCGCCGCCAGCGTACCTGCGGCGCAGGGCGCGGTAGTGGTCAATGCAGACAACACCGTCACCTTCACCCCGGCGACCGACTTCAACGGCGACGCGATGATCAGCTACAGCATCAGCGACGGCCAGGGCGGCACGGCGAGCAGCACCGTGACGGTCACCGTCACCCCTGTGAATGATGGCCCGATAGCCAACCCCGACACCGCTACCACCGCCGAAGATACACCGGTGACTTTTAGCGTATTGAGCAACGACACCGATGCCGACGGCAACCCGCTGACGGTGACTGCGGCCAGCGTGCCGGCGACCCAAGGCACCGTCGTCGTCAATGCGGACAACACCATCACTTTTACCCCGGCAGCCGACTTCAACGGCGACGCCACCATCAGCTACAGCATCAGCGACGGGCAGGGCGGCACGGCGATCAGCACCATGACGGTGACCGTCACGTCCGTGAATGACGTCCCAGTGGCGCAGAACGACACCGCTACGACTGCCGAAGATACACCGGTGACCATTGCCGTTCGCGGTAACGACAGCGACCTGGATGGCGACCTGCTCACCGTCAGCGCCGTCACCAACGGTGCCCATGGCACCGTCGCCATCGATCCGGTTTCTGGCAATCCCATCTACACCCCGGCGGCCAACTACAACGGTCCGGACAGCTTCACCTACACCGTCAGCGACGGCAATGGCGGCACAGCGACGGCCATCGTCAATGTCACCGTTGGCGCGGTCAACGACGCTCCGGTAACCGGACACGACCTCACGTCTACAGCGATCAACGCCCCGGTTACCGTAGCTGTTCTGAGCAACGATAGCGACGTGGATGGCGACAGCCTGACGGTGAGCGCTGTCACCAACGGTGCACACGGAACCGTCGCCATCGACTCCGTGAGCGGCAACCCGGTCTACACCCCGGCGACCGACTGGAGCGGCACCGACACCTTCACCTACACCGTCAACGACGGCCATGGCGGCACCAGCACCGCGACCGTCACGGTCAATGTCGGCGCCAATACACCGCCGACCGGCACCGACGCTACTTTCACCCTGGCCGAAGACGGCAGTCGCAGCTTTGCCGCTGGCGATTTCGGCTTTGCCGATGCCGATCTCGGTCAGACCTTCCAGGCCGTCCGTATCGACAACCCGCCCGCACTGGGGGTCCTCACCTACCTGGGCAACCCCGTAACCGTCGGCCAAATCATCCCGGCCAGTGGTTTGGGCAGTCTCGTCTTCACCCCGGCAGCCGATGGCAACGGTAACCCGTATGCCAGCTTCACTTTCAGCGTCCAGGACAGTGGCGGCGCCTTTGATGTCGCGCCGAACACGATCATCCTGAACGTCACCCCGGTCAATGACGCCCCGGTCGCCGTTGATGACAACCTGCTCGCCAGCGAAGACACCCCGGCGATCTACACCGCGGCGCAACTGCTGGGCAACGACACCGACGCCGACGGCAACCCGCTGACCATCGCCAGCGTCGT
>JAHJPX010000011.1 GCA_018819515.1 Gammaproteobacteria bacterium | reverse complement strand
CCACTGGGCACCAATATCATCGAGGGCATCAACAACAAGATCAAGGTGATCAAACGTATGGCCTACGGCTTCCGCGATGACGCCTACTTCTTCCTCAAAATCCGCTCAGCTTTCCCCGGAGTTCGGTGAAGAACCTTTTTTATCCCCTATCAGGCAGAGCAGGCGTCAGCGGCCACCACGTTTGAGTTCGGGGTCGCTTGCTTTGCCGCCAATCGATAGCCAGGCTTGTGGAGCGCTTGCTCCCCGCATTTCCACCGCTGTAGAGCCTGAGACAATGCCGGTTTCTCTGGTAACAGTTGCCTGACCGGAAGCCGCCATCAACCCCGACGATAGCCGAACACCGCTGACGCGAACCGTCTTGGCATCCCAGGAAAACTTGCCGGAAAGTTCTTCGAATCCGGTTTCTCCTCCGCGGTAAAGACCGCCCCCCTGGACGCCCGGTTTGAGTGCGCCGACAAGATCAATTCGATTCAGGGTTCCATGATCAACGATAAAGCTGCCTTCTGCACTCGCGTTCCCGTTCAGCCAACTGGACGAAGGCGCATCAGTCGTGTATCGGACCTGTCCGGAGAGATAACCAGCGACGACAGTCGGCGCCTCCATTGCTGTAAGCAAGCTAGCAGCTGCGACGTGTTTGAGCGTCAGGTCGAGCGTCGTTTTGGGCGCACTCTTCCACACCACCGTACCCGCTCCGACGATCGATCCTTCGAGCATGCGTGCATCCAATTTGTCCAGCACCAATCGGCCAGGGAACAAAGTGCCGCTGATATCCAGCGCCGACACCTTGAACGGTGGGACAACGGGTACGAGCCACTCGCCCGCGTGCGCGGAAATCCTAATTCCGGTGTCGCCTGGCACGACCTCGACGTGCAAGCCGCCTTTCCCCGCTTCACCCGAAAAAGTCGCAACTCCGGCCGCACCGGGAGTCAGGCCTCCGGAAAGCCCGCTGAGTTCGACCCAACCAAGGTCGACAGAAAGATTCCGTATCTCTATCCGATCCAGTTCGACATCGCCCATGTTTTCCCGCAGGAACCATTTGTCCAGTTTGCCGAACGCCCCTTCACGAAGCCGCAGATTGCTGACCGTGGCAATTCGGAACAGTTTTCCGCCGATCAGGGCGAGCCAATCGGGCACCAAGGCGACCTCGTCGACCGTTGCGTCAGCCGCACTGCCGATCGTTACCTGATGAAGTTTGAAGGCCGGAAAAGGGAAAGGAGAGAACGTGATCCGTTCGACCTTCACCTCGTCCGACAATATGCGGGACAACTGCGTCTCCACGGTCGGACGATACTCGTCATAGGGATACAGAATGACGCGAAGCGCACCGAAGGCGAGAATTCCGACCAGTATGGTCAGGAGTACGGGCTTTAACTTCAGTTTCCGTCTAGGGAGACGTATGGGAGGTGACGGAAAATCGGCATCGGCTTTGGTTGGTTGGCCGTAAGCTCTTTCATATGTGCGTTCCTCCCGCATCTGCTGCCAGCGTTGCCGCAACCGGGAGAACAAACCGGACCTTGGAGCAGCATGCGATTCCAGGAACTTTGACTGAGGAAGCAACGTCGGGTTGGGAGTGTCGGCCCATATGCCAGAAGGCACTGGCGGGACCTCAAGCTCCTCGAAAACGGTGTCAACGGTCGGAAAGTCAATATCCGGAATCACCGTCTCCACATCGGACGGCAACTCGATTTCCGTTTCTTCCGGAGCAATCTCTTTCGGAGCAATCGAAAGTGCTTCGGCAATCGAGTTGGCCTTTCGCGATCCGCGCGTCTCCGTCGACTCGATTAGACCGATCCGCTCCAATTCCGCGAGCGCCGTCTCGATCATCGCTGGATCACCCGCCTTTTGCTTCAGTGCTGATACGTTGGTCAGACCATCCACCAGAATCAGCACCATGCGAAGGTTGCGCTGGACCAAGCGCGTTCGATCGCGTACTGCGTCTTCTCCGGCAAGAGTCTTTACGAAAATGAGTTCGTCGTTCATGGTTGCTTGACGGTTCCAAGCGAAATGTCTAATATCCGCGCCTCTCCTGTTCCCCGATAGCTCAGTCGGTAGAGCGACGGACTGTTAATCCGCAGGTCCCTGGTTCGAGCCCAGGTCGGGGAGCCATCTTATCTTTCGCTCAGCGTTGTGTCTGCATCGTTGGGTCGATTCTGCAACGGGAATTGTTGTGCTCCCGATTGTAGCCAAATCAGTGCCCCAAACAAGATTACCGCGGCATATGCCGCGGTTTGAACACCCGTTACGCCATCGTCACTGCCCCGGAGCGTTCCCGGGCACAAGTTCCCATGGGGTCGGACAGGACGGAACGTCGGGATAATAGGCTCCCGCCGGACGGCAGTAGTACCAGTTTTCTACTGGCTGCGAAGGCACGACGACAACCGGTGGGGCTGCCGGGGCGGCATAAATAGCTGGGGGGCGTGTTGCAGCCCAGACAATTGCCGAACCGAGCAGCAAGCCGGGTACCCAACCGATGCCATGGCCACCCCGATAGTGGTGCCCAAAATGAGACGGGCCTCTCGAATGACCACGATCCGCCCATGCCGGCGCACCAATCCCGCCTACAAGCAGCGCGACCATGAGCGGAAACAATATTGAACGCTTACGATTCCACATGGCTGATCCCTCGTTGTTGTTACGATCATCGCTGACCGACAACAAGAGTAACGGTAATCCCCCCCCGGAATGACGACATTCAGTTGTAAGGGATTGTTACCACAGCGTTTGCTCAGCTTTGCGTCTTGAACGTCGCCGGGTCTATGCCGTGCCGCCCGAGCAGTTTGTAGAACTCCGTGCGGTTGCGCTGGGCGATGCGCGCCGCCTGCGAGACGTTGCCGCTGGTAGTCTGCATCAGCTTGACGAGGTATTCGCGTTCAAAACCTCGCCTCGCTTCGTCGAAGCAGATCATCTCCCGTTCGCTCTCCTCGCGAAGCAACTGGCTGACCAGGGATCCTGGCACCACCGCGGCGACCGAGAGCTGCATGGCTTGTCCAATCACGCTCATCAGTTGCCTCGTGTTTCCCGGCCACGGCGCTTCCTGCAACAGTTTAAGGGCTTCCGGAGAGAAGCTGCGCCCGTTGTCGCCGGCGCTGCTGATGCAGTGCGCGATGATTTCCGAAATATCCTCAGGGCGATCGGCAAGCGGAGGGATGACCAGTGTCGTTGCAGCCAGGCTGTAGTACAGGTCTGCGCGAAGCAGCCCCTCCTGGACTGCACGCTCCGGCACGGTTTCGCACGCGGCCAGGATGCGTACGTCGGGTCCCGTACCACTGGGAATAATACCGAACGGTCCATCGTTTCTACGGATAAGCGGTAAAAGGCGCGCCTGCGCGATTGGCGGCAAACTTTCAAGCTCGTCAATATAGAGCGTTCCGCCCGTGGCAGCCGCCAAAAGCCCGCCGTGAGCGCCTTTCCCTTTGGGTACTCCAAGCAGCGCTTCCTCGAAGCCTTCCGGGGGGAGCGACCCGCATACCAGCGTAACGAAGGGTTTGTCCGCCCGGGCACTGGCCTTGTGGATGGCTCGCGCCAGCATTTCCTTTCCCGAGCCGCGCGGCCCGATAATCAATAGCGGTCCACCGTCCTCGGCCGCCCTTCTGGCTCTCCGCAGAACCTCGTCCATGAGGGGGCTTGCCGATACTATTCCAGAGCGCCAGGCACCGTCGGCATCCGTTGCGGCAATTGTCGGCGACAGGGCGACGGCCTCCGATACGCGCGCCAACAGCTCGCGACTGTCGAATGGCTTTGTCAGAAAGCCGAACAGGCCCCGTTGCGTGGCTGCCACCGCGTCCGGAATGGTTCCGTGGGCCGTCAAGATGATCACGGGTACGGTTGGCGCCTCGGCATGCAAACGGGCGAACAATGCGTGCCCATCCATGCCGTCCATCCGCAGGTCGGTAATTACGGCTCTGGGCCGTTGAGCCCGAAAACACTGAAGCGCCTCTTCGCCTGACGAGGCCAGCGTCACCTCGTATCCCGCGGCGGATAGCCTCATCCCGATAAGATCCAGCAAATCCGGATCGTCATCGACTACCAGTACATTGCCTAGCGATTTCATGGTTTTGTCCGTCGCGATGGTCGTTTGTTTCTCAGATCCCGGTCGATATTGCGCAGTTCGTCGAGCTTCTGCTGCAACACATCGGCCCGCTTGCATTCTTCCCGTGCACTTTCCAGTTTTTGCTCCGCCTTCCTGCGTTCATCACGGATCGCTTCAATTTTCTGCTCACACCGTCTTATGTCATCACGTCGCAACTGTGCCATCCGTTCCAGCAGGACAACCAAGTCGTGGCGCGGCGACGGAGTGGAGTCAATTGCGTCAAGCAGTTGAGCAGCGCGCGCGTCATCCCGCCACGGTGCCCCGGGAACCAGCAAAGCCAGCGCTAGGCGCAGTCTGGTGCCGTCACTCGGCGAGTGCCTATACACCAGCGAGGCCTCTATGAATTCATTGCGTTGATCGTCCAGCGTTGCCATGCTCATGTATCGATAATGGGCGAGAAGCTCTTCTACTTGAGTCGTCTCTGCGTTTCTTGCGAGTGGCAGCGGCAGTGAGCAGGCGGTCATACCGAAGGCGCACACTATCACTGCAACGAATGGAATCCGATATCTCATGGGTGCGCCCCCGTCAGCGGTATGCGGACTTGAAAATGTGCCCCTGTAGCCGACTCAATCAACGCCAAGTGTCCGTGGTGAGCATGAACAAACTCGCTCGCAATGGCGAGCCCCAGACCGGTGCCGGTAGCGGACTTTTCTGTTCCACGCGCCCTGAAAAAGGGCTCAAATATCTTCGCCTGATCGTCTTTGGGTATTCCAGGGCCTTGATCGACGACGTCGAATACCGCCTGATCTCCCACCCCGCTCAGGGTTAGTCGAATAGTGCCGCCCGCCGGCGAGTACTTGATCGCATTTGCCACAAGATTGCTCACGATGGTTGTAATCTCCTCACGCCCGCCAGTAACCGTCAACGGCGCCAGCGTTCCCATGATACGCAGTTGTTTGTCCCGTACCGCCAGTTGAAAAGTTGCCAATACTTGCTGGACTATCTCGTCGAAGCGAAGTTGCAGTCGCTCGAACCGTTCAAGCGCGTATTCCGTCCGCTGAAGACGAAGCAACCCGTCGATCAGGGTCTGTAAGCGTATTGCATTGCCGTGCATGATACCGACGATTCGATTCTGCTGAGCGGTCAGCGAACCGGCCACCTGATCGGACAACAGGCTTGAGCCTTCCCGGAGGGCCGCCAGAGGAGTTTTCAGTTCGTGGGAAATATGTCGCAGGACACGCGTTCGCTGCTCTTCCAGGTCGCGCAGGCGGCAGCGAAGCCATTCCAGACGTTCTCCAATGCGTTTTACGTCGTCAGGCCCCTGCAACGCGACCTTTCGATCCAGATGTCCCTCCCCCAAAACCTGAACGGCGTTTTCCACACTCGAAAACAGGCGCGCCACCAAGCGGCGACCAAGCAGCAACAGCAGTAACGCCGCCGCAAGCGCCAGCGCGATGCCGATCATCAGGCGTTCGCGCAATTCGGCGGCGCGAGCGCGAAAGGAAGTCCGCTCCGCATCGACGATACGGGCAGCTTCGTCGGCCATGGCAACACTACGCTCAAGCAACGCAGCGACTGTTTCCTGCAATTCGGGCAGTCCATCCCCGGAGTCGCCCAGTTTCCTGTATGCAGCGTCCTCCAGCGACAGAAGGCCACCAATTTTCTCCCGCAGGCTGCTCGTCAAGGGAATATCGGCAAATGTCGCTGCACGACGGCGCCATTCCCTGCGCGCAGTCGCGTAGTCGTCGAGCAGACTGGCATCGTGCAATACGACGTACTGGCGGAGGATGCGCTCCATAAGGCGGAGTTCTTCCGGCAGTTCCCAACTGAGTTGCCCGGCCCGGTTGGCTTCTCCCGCCATCAACTCGCTCTGTTTGGAAATTCTCTCCACGGTAATTGCGGCATAGACGATTGCAGCCAGCAGCGGCAGCATCATCAACAGGTTGCCAAGCAACACCAACCGGAGCAGAGATCGTGGATAGAAAGACATGGTGCCAGTTTGAGGATGACGGCAGCGAAATCCGGATGGCTTCCTCGGGTTCCCTAGTCACACAATCGTCAGTTGTACGACAAATCAAAGGAAAAAGCCGGATCGCAGGTGGGCGCAAGCGAATCCGGACACGCGATCAGAACGACCAGTTGGAGAACGACGTCCCGCGAATCAGTGGTGGGTGCTGACGGGCTCGAACCGCCGACATTCGCCTTGTAAGGGCGACGCTCTACCAACTGAGCTAAGCACCCGCGCCGAGCAATCGTTTCCACACGATCAGGCGAAGACGCGCAGTATATCAGTTGATGGCATCCTTCAAGCCCTTGCCGGCCCTGAACTTGGGGACCTTCGCCGCACTGATATTGATGGTCGCGCCAGTCCGCGGATTACGGCCGCTGCGAGCTGCGCGTGTCCCGACAACGAAGCTGCCAAACCCGACCAATGAGACCGATTCTCCGGCTCGCAATGACTCCGTTATTCCATCTATTGCTGCCTCCAGAGCTCGAGCGGCGGAAGCCTTCGAGAGATCAGCGGATTGGGCGATATGATCGATCAGTTCAGTCTTATTCATGGACAGTACCCTTTCATGGTGAGAACGAGCAGAATTCACATCATCCCGATACGGCGATATTCGGGGCTAAGGGTGATTCCGCAATGCACATTTAGCGCGGTAAAGGAATCGAGTGTCAACTGGCGCCATATTCCAACAGCCCACCAGATGGAAACCTCGGACCCGCTTGCGGCAATGACGCGTTTCCTATATAAAGCAACATTTTCCGCGGACGGACTACTATCAAGCATGGCCGACGACTTTTTGCACAAGCAATTCCCGCCCTACGTCGCGAAGAAAGGCGAGGAGTATATGAACCCCAAGCAATTGGCCCACTTTCGTGCCATCCTCGAGTCGCTGAAAGGCGAACTGGCGGGCGATATCGAGCGTACCGTCCAGACGATGCAGGATGAGGCTACCGTTTTCGCCGACCCCAATGACCGGGCAAGTCAGGAATCGGACATCGCCCTTGAACTTCGCAATCGCGACCGCGAACGCAAACTCATCAAGAAGGTGAACGAATCGATCGCTCGTATCGACTCTGGCGAATATGGCTATTGTGACAGTTGCGGCGTCGAGATCGGTCTGAAGCGCCTTGAGGCGCGTCCGACAGCGACGCTCTGCATCGACTGCAAGGAACTCGAGGAGAGACGAGAGAAGCAGATGGCGAAATAGTCGCAACACGAAGCAAAAAAAAGGACGCGTTTGCGTCCTTTTTTATAATGGTCGTACAGCGACGCTACGCTATTGAGCGACCGGCGCCTCGCCCTGAGTTTCAATCGCCAACGCTTTCATGGACAGGCGGATGCGGCCCTTGTCGTCGGTCTCGATGACCTTGACCTTGACTACTTGACCTTCCTTCAGGTAATCGGCGACCGCGTTGACGCGCTCGTTGGCGATCTGGGAGATGTGCAGCAGACCGTCCTTGCCAGGCAATACCTGAACGATGGCGCCGAAATCGAGCAAACGGAGCACCGGGCCTTCATAGATCTTGCCGACTTCAACTTCCGCCGTGATGTCCTCGATACGCTTCTTCGCGACTTGAGCAGCGTCGGCATTGACCGAGGCGATCGTGATGCTACCGTCGTCCTCGATGTCGATCACGCAGCCAGTTTCCTCGGTCAAGGCACGGATAACGGCACCGCCTTTGCCGATGACGTCACGAATCTTCTCCGGGTTGATTTTCATGTTGATCATCCGCGGCGCAAACGTGGAAACCTCGTCACGATGGCCGGAAACGGAACTCTTCATGATATCGAGAATGTGCAGGCGTGCTTCCTTGGCCTGAGCCAGTGCTACCTGCATGATCTCTTTGGTGATACCCTGGATCTTGATATCCATCTGCAGCGCAGTAATGCCGCTGTCAGTACCCGCAACCTTGAAGTCCATATCGCCGAGGTGATCTTCGTCCCCAAGGATGTCGGTGAGCACGGCAAAGCGGTTACCATCCTTGATCAGGCCCATGGCAATTCCTGCCACGTGCGACTTGAGTGGCACACCGGCGTCCATCAGGGCCAGCGAACCACCGCACACTGACGCCATCGACGATGAGCCGTTCGATTCGGTGATTTCAGACACCACTCGCATCGAATAGCCGAACTCCTCGGGCGACGGCAGGACCGCCAGCAATGCGCGCTTGGCCAAACGACCATGGCCGATTTCACGACGCTTCGGGCTGCCCACGCGACCGGTTTCGCCTGTGGCGAACGGTGGCATGTTGTAGTGAAGCATGAAGCGATCACGAAATTCACCCTGCAGCGCATCGATGATTTGTTCATCACGGCCGGTTCCCAGCGTTGCAACGACCAAGCCTTGCGTCTCGCCACGGGTAAACAAGGCTGAACCGTGGGTGCGCGGCAGTACGCCGGTACGCACGGTAATGGGACGCACGGTGCGGGTATCGCGACCATCGATGCGCGGCTCGCCGTTCAGGATCTGGGTGCGGACGATCTTCGCTTCCAGTTCGAAAATCAGGTTGCCAACCAAGGTGGCATCCGGGGCACCTTCACCGGTGCATAGGGCATCGATCGTCTTCTTCGCCACCTCTCGGCACTGCTGGGTACGCGCCTGCTTGCTGGTTACGCGATAGGCATCGCGCAATTCTGCTTCCGCCAAAGCGGCAACCTTGGCGATCAATGCCTCGTTCTGGGCGGGGGCCTGCCAGTCCCACTCGGGCTTGCCCGCGACTTCGACCATTTCATTGATCGCATTGATGGCGACCTGCATCTGCTCGTGGCCGAAAACGACCGCGCCCAGCATAACTTCCTCGGACAGTTGTTGCGCTTCCGACTCGACCATCAGTACAGCGCCGGCAGTGCCGGCAACTACCAAGTTGAGCTGGCTGTCCGGCAACTGGCTCAAGGTCGGACAAAGCACATACTGGCCGTTGATGTAACCGACGCGGGCGGCGCCGATCGGGCCATTGAAGGGGACGCCGGAAATGGCAAGCGCTGCCGACGCGCCGATCATCGCCGGGATGTCGGGGTCGACCTCCGGGTTGCTCGACAGCACATGGATGATGACCTGGATCTCGTTGTAGAAGCCATCCGGAAACAGCGGGCGAATGGGGCGGTCGATCAGGCGCGACGTCAGCGTTTCCTTTTCAGAAGGACGCCCTTCGCGCTTGAAGAAGCCTCCCGGAATGCGACCTGCCGCATAGACCTTCTCAACATAGTCAACGGTGAGCGGGAAAAAATCCTGGCCGGACTTCGCTTCGGTCTTGGCGACGACGGTGGCGAGGATTACGGTATCGTCCATGTTCACCAGGACGGCTCCCGTGGCCTGGCGGGCAATTTCACCCGTCTCCATCGTTACGGTGTGCGCGCCATAGGCGAAAGTCTTCTTGGTCGGTGTCAGCACAAAATATCCTTTCAGAAATGCAAAACCGGCGCGACCGCAGGGGGCGCGCCGGCAAATTCGGTCGATGCGGGCAAGTACTCTGGACAGGCAGCCGGCATGATCGCCACAGCCGGTTTACTTGCGCAAGCCGAGACGCTCGATCAGCGCACGATACCGGTCGACGTTGGTGCGTTTCAGGTAGTCCAGCATCTTGCGTCGCTGGCTGACCATTTTCAGCAAACCGCGACGGGAATGGTGGTCCTTGACGTGCTCTTTGAAGTGCCCGGTGAGGTCGTTGATGCGGGCAGTCAGGAGTGCAACCTGAACTTCCGGAGACCCGGTGTCGCCTTGGGCGAGCTGGTAGTCGGCGACGATTTTCGCCTTTTCGGTGGTGTTGATTGTCATGTTTTCTCTTTCAAACGCTTTATCGGATACAGGCGCTGCCCCGGTTTGATAGAGCCCTGCGCCCGCCTCTTCGTCCGTCCATGGACGAAGGGCGGCATTATAGCCACCCTGCCTACCTAAACTCAACCAATTTCAGCGTCTTACCGCGTTATGGGGATCGTCGCGATCAGGCGACGCGGGTTCAGCCAGCCGTCAGCGGACTGTTCGCCAAGGCCGATGAACGCGCCATTGGTGGCGTAGAGGCGGTAGCGTAGCCCCGGGGGGCCTTCCCGACGGATACCCTGGCCGTGTCGCATTTGCTCCGATTCGCCGCTGTCGAGCCTGACCATTGGCACATTGGCAAGCAAGGAGTCGACCGCAAGCAAACGGTTGTCCCGGCTATCAACGGACAACGCTTCAAGGTCGGCAAGCGGAATCGCGTCGATTACGTCCAGGCCGCCGATCCGCGTGCGTCGAAGTGCGGTCAAATGTGCGCCGCACCCAAGTTTTTCGCCGATATCGGCCGCGAGAGTGCGGACGTAGGTACCCTTGCTGCAATCGACGTCGATAACGGCCTCCTCCCCGAAGAAGGAAACCAGTTCCAGGCGATGTACGGTTACCTGCCGTGCTTCCCGTTCCAGTTCAATGCCCTGGCGCGCGTATTGGTAGAGCGGCGCCCCGTCGCGCTTGAGCGCCGAATGCATCGGCGGTATCTGCTCGATCTGGCCACGAAAGTCAGCCATGGCGATACGCCAACTATCGGCATCGACCTCGACAGGGCGCACCTGCTGCACCTTCCCTTCGGCATCCGCAGTATCGGTGGTGACGCCGAGCTTCAGCGTGGCGCGATAGGACTTGTCGGCGCCAAGCAATTCGCCGGCGAACTTGGTAGCCTCACCAAAACAGAGCGGCAGAAGGCCAGTAGCCAGTGGGTCGAGCGTACCCGTGTGCCCGGCTTTTTCGGCATTGAACAGCCAGCGCGCTTTTTGCAATGCAGCGTTGGAGGTGATGCCGATCGGTTTGTCGAGCAACAGAACGCCATCCACACGGCGCCGGGGAGCACGACGAGGCTTGTTCACTCGTCGTTGTGGCTTTCGCCGGACTTGACTGCCTCGTCGATCAGGTTGGCGAGGCGAGTGCCGCGTTCGACCGAGGTGTCATACACAAAATGCAGCTCGGGGATATGGTGGATACGAACGCGTTTTCCCAGTTCGCGGCGCAGGAAGCCGGCCGAGTGCTTGAGGCCATGGTCGACTTCGGCGCGATGTTCCTCGCCTGCCAGCAAGGTGTAAAAGACCTTTGCGTGCGTGTAGTCTGACGTCACCTCGACGTCGGTCAGTGTCACCAAGCTCATCTTCGGGCTGATCCGGGGATCCTTGATCTCCCAGCGGATGAGCTCCGACAACTCCCGATGGATCTGCTCCGAAACCCGGCTGGAGCGGGAAAACTCCTTCGCCATCGCCTATAGTGTCCGGGCGACTTCCTGAATCTCGAATACTTCCAATTGGTCGCCTTCGTTGATGTCGTTGAAGTTCTTCAGGTTGAGACCACACTCGAAGCCTTCCTTGACCTCGCGCACGTCGTCCTTGAAGCGTTTCAGCGACTCGAGCTCGCCGGTATGAATGACCACGTTGTCGCGCAATACGCGAACCGAGGCATTGCGTTTTACAACGCCCGACAACACCATGCAGCCCGCTACGGCGCCGACCCTGGAAATGCGGAATACCTGACGAATCTCGACCTGGCCGATGATATTTTCCTTCTTCTCCGGCGAGAGCATGCCGGACATCGCCGCCTTAACTTCATCGACAGCGTCATAGATGATGTTGTAGTAGCGAATATCGACACCAAAGTTCTCGGCCGCCTTGCGCGCGCCTGCATCGGCGCGCGTGTTGAAGCCGATGATGACCGCCTTCGATGCCTCGGCGAGGTTAACATCGGATTCCGTGATGCCGCCGACCGCCGCATGGATGACGTTTACCTTGACCTCGGCGGTCGAAAGTTTCGTCAACGCGTGCATCAGCGCTTCCTGAGAGCCCTGCACGTCCGCCTTGATGATCAGCGCCAGTTGCTTGGTTTCATCCTCGCCCATCTGATCGAACATGTTCTCGAGCTTGGCCGCCTGTTGCTTGGCAAGACGCACATCGCGGAACTTGCCCTGACGGAACAGTGCGATCTCCCGCGCCTTGCGTTCGTCCGTGATCGCCATCGCCTCGTCGCCGGCGCCCGGCACGTCGGACAGGCCCTGAATTTCCACAGGAATGGACGGTCCCGCTTCGTCGATCGATTTTCCGTTTTCGTCGAGCATGGCGCGAACGCGACCGAATACCTGCCCGGCCAGAACCACGTCTCCACGCTTGAGCGTACCTGACTGGACCAGCATCGTTGCGACCGGCCCCTTGCCCTTGTCCAGGCGAGCCTCGATGATCACCCCCTTGGCTGGAACATCCCTGGGCGCGGTCAGTTCAAGCACCTCGGCCTGCAACAGCACTTGCTCAAGGAGCTCATCGATTCCCTGCCCTGTCTTGGCCGAAACCTGAACGAAGGGAACATCGCCGCCGTATTCCTCCGGTACCACCCCTTCAGCTACCAGTTCCTGTCGCACGCGATCGGGGTTGGCGCCCTGCTTGTCGATCTTGTTGACCGCCACTACCAACGGTACGTTGCCCGCCTTGGCATGGTGGATGGCCTCTTTTGTTTGCGGCATCACGCCGTCGTCCGCGGCCACCACCAGAATGACAAGGTCGGTCGCCTTGGCGCCGCGGGCACGCATCGCCGTAAAGGCTTCGTGGCCTGGTGTATCGAGGAAAGTGATAACGCCACGCGGCGTTTCGACGTGATAGGCGCCGATATGTTGGGTAATGCCGCCAGCCTCGCCCGAAGCGACCTTGGTGCGACGGATGTGATCGAGCAGCGAAGTCTTGCCGTGGTCAACGTGGCCCATGACGGTCACCACAGGGGCACGAGGCAATGCCTCGGCATCCGTATGCTCGACCGTGTCAGCCAGGAACGCATCCGGATCGTCCAGTTTCGCCGCAAGCGCTTTGTGACCCATTTCCTCGACCACGATCATGGCCGTTTCCTGGTCAAGGTGCTGGTTGATGGTCACCATCATGCCCATCTTCATCAGCACCTTGATGACTTCGGTGGCCTTGACGGACATTTTGTGCGCCAAGTCGGCAACACTGATGGTTTCAGGAACGTGAACCTCGCGGACGATCACTTCGCTGGACTGGGACTGCGGACTACTTTCCTCGTGACGACGGGAACCGTGACGACCACCACGCGGACCACCCCGCCAGCCACCGGCACCGCCCGCCGTATCGCCGCGCGTCTTGATTCCACGCCGCTTCGCCGCATCGTCCTTCCAGGCGCTGCCTGAGGCCTTCTTTGCTCCGGGCTTCTTCGGTTCTTCGCCCGCCTTGGCAGCCGGCTTGTGCAATGTACCGCTCACGTTGGCGGCATCGGCCGTGACCTGCTGCTCGGCCGCCTTCTGTGCCATCTCGGCCTGTTGGAGCGCCAGACGAGCCTCTGCCTCTGCTTTGGCACGGGCCTCACGTTCCTGCTTTTCCTTGAGCTCTGCCGCCTGGATTTCCGCAAGTTCGGCTTGACGCTTCGCTTCCGCCGCACGCAACGCGGACTGCTTCTTGTCGACCACCGGCGCGGGTTCCGGCGCCACCGTCGGCTCCGGTGCTGTGGACTCCGTTGCCAGTTCCGCCTCGCGTTTGACGAAAACCCGCTTCTTTCGCACCTCCACCTGAATGGTGCGCGCCTTGCCGGTCGAGTCGGCGGACTTGATTTCCGTCGTTTGTTTGCGAGTCAGCGTGATCTTTGCCTTGGGAGCCGCCCCTCCGTGTGCCTTGCGTAGATAGTCGAGCAAGCGGGTCTTGTCCTGCTCACTGAGTACGTCATTGGTCGCTTGTTTGGACACCCCGGCCTTTGCCAGTTGTTCCAACAACGCGGACGCTGGCATTTTCAGCTCAGCTGCAAATTGCGCGACATTCATTTGTGCCATGGTGCGGCCTCCCCCTTTACTGCGTTTCCGGGAACCAGTGGGCCCGAGCTGTGGTGATCAGCGCCTTTGCACGTTGGTCGTCTATGCCGGTCATCTCGATCAGTTCATCGGTGGCCAGGTCGGCCAGATCATCTCGTGTACACACGCCGTTCTTGGCTAGACGCGCCGCCAACTGTTTATCCATCCCTTCCAGTTCCAGCATGTCGTCGGCCACCTTCTCGAGGTGTTCCTCATCCACGATGGCTTCTGTCAAGAGCACGTTCCGGGCTCGGTCCCTCAGTTCGTTCACCGTGGCTTCGTCGAACGCCTCGATTTCCAGCATTTCGGCCAGCGGCACATACGCCACTTCCTCGAGCGTCGAGAAGCCTTCCTGGATCAGGATGTCCGCCACCTCTTCATCGACGTCCAGTTTCTCCATGAATACGTCACGGATTCCGGCGGTTTCCGTTTCCTGCTTTTGCTGCGATTCCTCAACCGTCATCAGATTGATGGTCCAGCCAGTCAGTTCGGAGGCCAGACGCACGTTCTGGCCTCCGCGGCCAATCGCGATCGCCAGGTTCGCTTCGTCCACCACGACGTCCATGGCATGCTTCTCTTCATCGACCACGATCGAACTGACCTCGGCGGGAGCCAGTGCACCGATGACGAACTGAGCCGGATCCATTGACCACAGCACGATATCTACCCGCTCGCCGGCGAGCTCATTGGTTACGGCGGTAACACGCGAACCGCGCATGCCGACACAGGTGCCGATCGGATCGACGCGTTGGTCATTCGACTTGACGGCGATCTTGGCTCGTACACCGGGATCGCGAGCCGCTGACTTGATTTCGAGAAGGCCGTCCTCGATCTCGGGGACTTCGAGTTCGAACAGCTTCATGATGAAATCGGGCGCCGTGCGCGAAAGAATCAATTGCGGTCCGCGGGCAACGCGATCGATTTTCTTCAACCACGCCCGGACGCGGTCGCCGGGACGAAGATTTTCCTTCGGGATCATCTGGTCGCGTGGCAGCAATGCCTCGATACGGCCTGCCTCGATGATGGCATTGCCCTTTTCCATGCGCTTGACGGTTCCCGTGACCAGATGTTCCTTACGATCGAGAAAATCATTCAGTACCTGTTCGCGCTCGGCGTCGCGAATCTTTTGCAGGATCACCTGCTTGGCCGCCTGGGCGCCGATCCGGCCGAAGTCGATCGGTTCCAGTGTTTCTTCGACGTAGTCGCCAAGGGTCACATCGGGAAGCTGTTCCTGGGCGTCGGTCAATCCGATCTGCTGTTCCGGAATCTCGACTTCTTCGTCGGGGAGCACCAGCCACCGGCGAAAGGACTCGAAAGCGCCTGTTTCACGATCGATTTCGACTCTCACGTCCGCCTCGTCGTGGATACGCTTTTTGGTGGCCGACGCCAGCGCGAGCTCAAGTGCCGCGAACACGGTGTTCTTGTCCACGTTCTTCTCCCTCGCCAGGGCATCCACCAGCATCAGCAATTCGCGGCTCATTCCAGATCCTCCAGCAATCCCATTCAAAATTTCGGCACCAAACGCGCCTTGTCGATTCCAGCCAGCAAAAATTCGCGCTCCTCGCCCTCGACCGCGATTACCGCAGCATCACCATCCTGGCCGAGGCCAACGATACGGCCGGTGAAATTGCGCTGGTTGCCAACCGGAACACGTAACTTGAACTGCACGTCCAGACCGGCAAAACGCTGCCAGTCGGCTGCTTTCTTCAGCGGTCGATCAAGTCCGGGCGAAGAAACCTCGAGGCGGTCGTAATCGACGTTCTCGACGACAAATAACCGGCTCAGATGATTGCTGACCGCTGTGCAGTCGTCGATATCGATCTTGCCCTTTTCCGGCAGGCGGTCGATAAACACGCGCAACAGGCGGGCGCGGGGACTCGTCTCGAAATCGACGAGTTCGTATCCAAGTCCGGATACCGCCTGTTCAATCAGTTCAGCCAATTGCACCTGCCCATCATCCTCACGACACAAATAAAAAATGGGCAACGTTGCCCATTTTCTTTGTCCCTCGGCAAGCGCATAGCGCAGCCGGGAACGGTGTTTCTAAAGCGCGTGGATTATAGCAGGATCATGTACCGGCTAGCAATCAGGTTGCGGATATTTCTGGCTTTTCGTGCGGCACGAGCGCCTTCGTCAGTGCGATGACTTCCCGCGAATCAAGTTCGCGCCAGAGGCCGCGCTTGAGGCCGGAAGGAAGCAGCACAGGTCCGTAACGAACCCGCATCAGACGGCTGACCTGCAGCCCGACCGCCTCGAACATGCGGCGCACTTCGCGGTTCCGTCCTTCCGAGAGCGTGACGTTGTACCAGTGGTTGGCGCCTTCGCCGCCCGCGTCCAGCATCCGGGTGAAGCGCGCCAGACCGTCTTCCAGTTCGATGCCCGACTCAAGCTGCGCCATCGCCTCGGGCGTCGGTTCCCCCAGAACACGAACGGCGTACTCGCGTTCCAGTTCATAGCGCGGATGCATCAGGCGGTTTGCCAGTTCTCCGCTGCTGGTAAACAGCATCAAGCCGCAGGAGTTGAAATCGAGCCGGCCGACGGCGATCCAGCGGCCGTTGTTGATCCGCGGCAGCTTTTCGAAAACGGTTGGTCGCCCTTCTGGATCTTCGCGCGAGACGATCTCGCCTTCCGGCTTGTGATACAGAAGCACTCGCGGCAGACGTCCCCCCGTCGCCTTGAGTTGCACAAGTCGTCCATTGACCCGCACTTTGTCCGTTGAGGCGATACGCTGACCGACGTGAGCGCTTTCGCCATTCACGCTCACGCGCCCGGCAGCGATCCACTCCTCGATTTCACGGCGCGAACCGTGGCCCGCGTCGGCCAGCGCCTTCTGCAGTTTGACCGTCTCGACAGGGACAACCGGAAGGCTGGGTGAGCGGGCGCGCCGCGAATTCCCCTCAGTCTTGCTCGGCGGTCTCAGCGGGCTGTTCTTCCGGCGTGATGGTCTGGTCGGCTTCGTTGGCTTGTTCTGCAAGGTCCATTACCCGTTCGATTTCGGTCAGCGGTGGCAACTCGGACAGGCTGCGCAAGCCCAGGTCGTCGAGAAACTTCTTGGTGGTCGCGTACAGCGCGGGCCGTCCGGGCGCATCGCGGTGCCCGACGATGTCGACCCAGCCCCGGGCTTCCAGCGTCTTTAGAACGTTGGATGACACCGCAACGCCCCGAATATCCTCGATGTCGCCACGACTCACCGGTTGCCGATAGGCAATGATGGCCAGCGTTTCCATCGCGGCCCGCGAGTAACGCGGTGGCCTCTCGTTCCTGAGGCGATCCAGAAATCCCTGGTACTCCGGCCGTGTCTGAAAGCGCCAACCTGTGGCCAATTGCACCAGTTCGACACCGCGATTGGCCCAGTCCCGACGCAGGTCGTCCAGCAGAGTTCGCCAGGTTTCGTCATCGAACTCCTGATCGAAGAGTTTCTTCAGTTCCGATAGCGGCATTGGCTCGCCGGCCACCAGCAGGGCCGCTTCGAGTACCGTCTTGTAGTCTTCAGGTTTGTAGAGATGGATCATCGGTGACATCCGCCGATTTGACGTAAATGGGAGCCAGAGCCTCGCTCTGGGTAAGTTCGACGAGTTTCTCGCGCGCGAGTTCGAGAATGGCGAGGAAGCTTACCACCAGCCCGGCGACCCCTGCCGCGGTATCGAACAGATCCTCGAACACGACATAGCCGCGCCCTTGCAGCCGGCGCAGGATCGAAGTCATGTATTCGCGCACGGACAGTTCCTCGCGGTGGACCTTGTGGTGCGCCCTTACCTTGGCCTGTTTCATCAAGCCCAGCCATGCAACCTGAAGGTCGTGCAGGGAGACCTCCGGCAATCGCTCGGCAACCTGGTCCGTGATCCAGACGCTGACCCATTCGAAATCGCGGTTGGCCTGCGGCAACTCGTCCAGTTTTGCGGCCGCGAGCTTCATGCGCTCGTACTCCATCAAACGCCGCACCAGTTCGGCGCGTGGATCCTCCGGCTCGCCGGTATCCGCCCTGGGTGGGCGCGGCAACAGCAAGCGGGACTTGATTTCGAGCAGCATGGCAGCCATCAGAAGGTACTCGGCGGCCAGTTCCAGATTGCTCTTGCGCATTGCTTCGACGTAGACGAGATACTGCGCCGTCAGCGGCGCCATCGGGATGTCGAGAATGTTGATGTTGGCCTTGCGAATCAGGTACAGCAGCAGGTCGAGCGGTCCCTCGAAAGCGTCGAGATAGACCTCCAGCGCATCCGGCGGGATGTAGAGGTCGCGCGGCATGACCGCCATGGTCTCGCCATAGACCTTCGGCAGATGAGGCTCGACAGACTCGTTGGCCGCTGCCGCTATTTCGGTCATGTGTAGTCCAGCCCGATGGCTTCGCGGACGTCGCGCATGGTTTCCTGCGCCAGTTTCCTGGCCTTTTCGCAGCCGTCGGCGATGATGTTGCGCACCAGTTGCGGATCCTCTTCGTACATGCGGGCGCGTTCGCGCATCGGTTCCTGCTCGGCGAGCACGGCATCGATGACCGGCTGCTTGCATTCGATGCAGCCGATCCCCGCCGAACGGCAACCTTCCTGCACCCATCCCCTGACCTCGTCGTTCGAGTAGATCAGGTGAAACTGCCAGACCGGGCATTTTTCGGGATCGCCGGCATCGGTGCGGCGCACGCGTTGCGGATCGGTCTGCATGGTGCGAATCTTCTTGCGGATCGACTCGGCGTCCTCGCGTAGCGTAATGGTATTGCCGTAGGACTTGGACATTTTCTGGCCGTCCAGGCCGGGCATGCGCGACGCTTCGGTGAGCATCGCGTCCGGCTCGACCAGGATCATCTTGCCGCCGCCTTCGAGATAGCCGAACAGGCGCTCGTGGTCTCCGTGAGAAAGGTTCTGCGCTTCATCGAGCAGGACATGGGCCTGCTCCAGCGCGCTCTCTTCCCCTTTTTCCTGGTAGCGGGTGCGCAATTCCTCGTAAAGCTTGGCCCGCTTGCTGCCGAGCTTCTTGATCGACTCTTTCGCCTTGTCCTCGAATCCTGGTTCCCGGCCATACAAATGGTTGAAGCGGCGGGCAATTTCGCGCGTGAATTCGATATGCGGCACTTGGTCTTCGCCGACCGGAACCCGGTTGGCGCGGTATATCAGGATGTCCGCCGCCTGCAGCAGCGGATACCCGAGGAAGCCATAGGTCGCCAGATCCTTGTGGGTCAGCTTTTCCTGCTGGTCCTTGTAGGTCGGAACGCGTTCCAGCCACCCCAACGGCGTCATCATCGACATCAGCAGGTTGAGTTCCGCATGCTCCGGCACCCGCGACTGAACAAACAATGTCGCCTGCGATGGATCGACACCTGCGGCCAGCCAGTCGATAACCATGTCCCAGGTGTTCTGCGCAATCGTGCCTGGTTCGTCGTAGGCCGTGGTAAGGGCATGCCAGTCGGCGACAAAGAACAGGCAGGGATACTCGTGCTGGAGTTTGATCCAGTTGGCGAGCACGCCGTGATAATGGCCGAGATGGAGACGGCCGGTCGGCCGCATGCCCGAAAGTACTTTTTCTGCGTACATCGTTGTCAGTATTGGAAGTTGAAAATGACTGCCATGAGATAGCGCAGGGTACCGAGTACGGGGCCGAGAACGGCACCGAGTACGCCGGTAAACAATAATAGTAGAAGGATCGGGAAGCCCCACGGTTCCAGGCGGGCGAAATTCCAGGCCAGACGATGAGGCAACAGACTGACCGCGATGCGCCCACCATCGAGTGGCGGAATCGGCAGCAGATTCAGGGCCATCAGCACCAGATTAATGTCGATGCCGATATCCGCCATACGCGCCATCGGCAGGCTGTAGACGTTGTCAGGTGCCGCCTCGACGAATTTCAGGACACCGGCCCAAAGCAAGGCCATGAACAGATTGGCGCCAGGTCCGGCGGCCGCCACCCAGAACATATCCTTCTTCGGGTTACGCAAGCGGCCGAAGTCGACCGGAACCGGCTTTGCCCAGCCGAACAAAAAGCTGCCTGCCGTGAGCAGCAGGATGCTGACCGGCACGACGATCGTACCGATCAAGTCTATGTGCCGGAGGGGATTGAGGCTGATCCGTCCCGCCTGCCAGGCTGTCAGGTCGCCGAAATGGCGGGCGACATAGCCGTGCGCGGCCTCATGCAGTGTGATCGCGAAAATTACTGGCAGGGCGGCAATTGCCAGCGTCTGGATAAGTGTGTTCATTAGGAGGCGGGATTTTACTCTACGGCCACCACTGGCCGGAAACGGCTTTCAATCGAAACCGAAAGGCGCCGGGGAACCCTTCCCCGCCCGAATCAGTTCGGGCACGCCGCTGGCAAGGTTGATTACGGTCGTCGCCCCCGCGCCGCAAGGACCGCAGTCGATGATCAGATCGAGCAGGCCACCGATGCGTGCCTCGATCTCGTCGGCGTTGCTGAGCGGTTGCTCGTCGCCCGGCAGTGAGAGCGTCGAGGAAAGAATGGGCTGATCGAGTTCGGCCAATAGCGCGAGCACCAGCGGGTGGTCGGGCACGCGCAGACCGATCGTCTTCCGTTTCGGGTGCAGTACCCGGCGAGGCAGTTCCTTGGTTCCTTCGAGGATGAATGTGTACGAACCGGGCGTCGTTGCCTTGAGCAGGCGGTACTGGGCATTGTCGACTCGCGCATAGGTCGCGATTTCCGAGAGATCCCGGCACATCAGCGTGAAGTGGTGACGATCGTCTACATCGCGAATGTGCCGGATGCGGTCCAGCAACGCGGCGTCGCCCAGATGGCCGCCGAGCGCATAGGCCGAATCGGTCGGAAAGGCGGTCAATGCGCCGTCGCGGATCATCTCCGCCGCCTGTCGTACCAGGCGCGGCTGGGGATTTTTCGGGTGGATGGAAAGCAGTTCCGCCATTCAGTTCAACCGCGTCCATACCGGAACGAGGTCCTCAGGGAGGTCGGGCAAGCGCCCGAGATCGACCCAGCTCTCGCCCGGGCCATGGAAATCAGAGCCGCGCGAGGCCAGAAAGCCATAATGTCGCGCCATGTGGGCATATTCGCGAGTGTGCTCATCGTCGTGTGAACCGGACAGCACCTCGATACCGACGCCGCCGAGTTCCTTGAAACGACTCAGCATTTCATTCATTTCAGCCCGTGATAGTCGATAGCGGCCCGGGTGTGCAACTACCGTGATGCCTCCCGCGCCGGTAATCCAGCCCAGAGCGTCATCTAGAGTTGCCCAGGGATGGGCCACGTAGCCGGGCTTGCCCTTGGCAAGCCACCAATCGAACACGGACTTGACGTCCTTTGCATGTCGTAGCTCGACGATGTAACGGGCGAAATGGGAACGGGAGATGAGTGCCGGGTTGCCGGCGTACTTCAAGGCGCCTTCGTAGGCGTCATGAATGCCGACCTTGTCGAGTTCCGCCGCGATCCTGTGCGCCCGGGAGTCACGACCACTACGAACCTGCGCCAAGCCTTCGACCAACGGCGCGAAATCCCGATCGAAGCCCAGGCCGACGATGTGTACCGTCTGGTCGTCACCCCAGGAAACCGAGATTTCGACGCCATTGACGAACGGCAGGCCAACTTCGGCGGCTTCAGTGGCCGCTTCGGCCAAACCGCCGATCTCGTCGTGATCGGTCAGTGCAAGCAACTCGACGCCATTGCCATGGGCGCGCCGAGCCAGTTCGGCAGGCGTCAGCAGGCCGTCCGAGACGGTCGAATGGCAGTGAAGATCGGCATTAAGCGGCTTCATCTGCCAATTCTACCAAGCCACTTGCCGCCGCCCCGGTCGCCCGGCATAATCCGGCCATCGTCGGGAGAGAGCAGTCGGAGACCCCCACTGCCGCCGAAGGCGCAACCGCCCGGAACCGCTCAGGCAAAAGGGCCGACGACGCAGGACAAATCTGGAGAGCGACCGGCACGACGTTGTGCGATAGCGGTCCACCGATGGGGAAAATCTCTCAGGTGCAAGGACAGATGGGCGAAGATCGCAAGGTCTTCGCCCTTTTTGTTTTTCGTGAAATTACATGAGGAAAGACTGATAAGTCTTTGAATTATGATAAAACGAACACCACTTTACGAGTCCCATGTCACCGCTGGTGCCAAGATGGTCGACTTTGCCGGTTGGGAGATGCCCATCCACTACGGATCACAGTTGGAAGAGCATCACACCGTCCGCCGTGATGCCGGCATGTTCGACGTTTCGCACATGCGGGCGGTCGACGTGCTGGGCTGCGATGCTCAAGCCTGGCTCAGAAAACTCGTCGCGAACGATGTCGCCAAGCTGACCCTGCCCGGCAAGGCGCTCTATTCCTGCATGCTGAATCCCGAGGGCGGGGTGATCGACGACCTGATCATTTACTTCTTCTCGCCGACCAAGTACCGCATCGTCGTCAATGCCGGCACGGCCGACAAGGATCTGGCCTGGATGCTGAAGCAGGCCGAAGGCTTCAATGTCTCGATCACTGGCCGACCGGAACTGGCGATGATCGCCGTCCAGGGGCCGAACGCCCGCGCGAAGTTCTGGACGGCATTCCCGGAAGCCAAGGCGGCCAGCGAAAACCTGATCGTCTTCCAGGCCGCCGAGTGGCCGGGCATGACCGACGGTCTGATCGCCCGCACCGGCTACACCGGCGAGGACGGCTTCGAGATCACCCTGCCCGCAGCCCAAGCTCCCGCCGTCTGGGACAAGCTGCGCGCGGCCGGCGTCGCGCCAATCGGCCTGGGCGCCCGCGACACCCTGCGCCTGGAAGCCGGCATGAACCTCTACGGCTCGGACATGGACGAAACCACCCTGCCGACCGAGTCGGGCCTGACCTGGACGCTCGACCTCAAGGACGCCAGCCGCGACTTCATCGGAAAGTCAGCCGTGGTGACACGCCACCCGCAGCGTCAGTTGGTCGGCCTGCTGCTGGAAGACCGGGGCGTCTTGCGATCGCATCAACAAGTAGTAACAAAACAAGGTAATGGAGATACTACTTCAGGTAGTTTCTCGCCTACTTTGCAGCGCTCCATCGCCCTCGCCCGCGTACCGCTCGGCATCAATATCGGCGACGTAGTCGAAGTCATCGTCCGCGACAAGCCGCTCAAGGCCCGCGTCGTCAAACCCAATTTCGCCCGTCACGGCAAAGCTTTGATCTAGGAGAATCGACATGTCCATCCCAAGCGAACTCAAGTACACCAAGTCCCACGAGTGGGTCAAACTCGAAGCCGACGGCACCGTCACGGTCGGCATCACCGACCACGCCCAGGAAGCCCTGGGCGACATCGTCTTTTTGGAACTTCCCGATGCCGGCCGCACGGTCAAGGCCGGCGAGGAATGCGCGGTGGTCGAGTCGGTCAAGGCCGCCTCCGACATCTACGCACCCGTCTCGGGCGAGGTCATTGCCCGCAACGACGCCGCCATCGACGCCCCGGAATCGGTGAATCAGGACGCCTACGCCGCCTGGCTGTTCAAGCTGAAGCCGAGCGACGCCGCCCAAATCGGCGCCCTGCTCAATGCCGCCGCCTACGCCAAGGTCGCCGACGAACACTGAGGCGTCCATGTCCAACCTTTCCCTTTCAGCGCTTGAGCAGCACGACGAATTCATCGGCCGCCACCTGGGCCAGGACTTCGTCGACACCGCCGCCATGCTGGCCGCCGTCAAGGCTGGCAGTATCGATGAACTGATCGCCCAAACCGTCCCGGCTGCGATTCGCCTGCCCGAACCGCTCAACCTGGCTGGTCCGATGCGTGAGCACGAAGCGCTGGCGAAGCTGAAGGCGATCGCCGGCAAGAACGCGATCGCCAAGTCGTTGATCGGCATGGGCTATCACGACACGCTGCTGCCGAACGTGATCCTGCGCAATGTCCTGGAGAACCCCGGCTGGTACACCGCCTACACGCCCTACCAGGCCGAAATCGCCCAGGGCCGGCTGGAGGCGCTGCTCAACTATCAGCAGATGGTTATTGACCTGACGGGAATGGAACTGGCTAACGCCTCCCTGCTCGACGAGGCCACGGCGGCGGCCGAGGCCATGACCATGGCGCGGCGCGTTTCCAAGTCCAAGTCGAACGCTTTCTTCGTTGATGAGGACTGCTTCCCGCAGACCATCGACGTGATCAAGACCCGCGCCGGTTTCTTCGGTTACGAGCTGGTGTTCGGCCCGGCGCAGGATCTCGTCAAGCACGAAGTCTTCGGCGCCCTGCTCCAGTATCCGAACGACCGGGGCGAATGCCGTGATCTGACCGACATCATCGCCGCGGCAAGAGTCAGCCATGGTGGTACGCCGCCCGCTGTGGCCGTGGCGACCGATCTGATGGCGCTGGTGCTGCTGAAATCGCCCGGTGCCATGGGCGCCGACATTGCACTCGGCTCCAGCCAGCGCTTCGGCGTGCCCATGGGCTTCGGCGGCCCGCATGCAGCCTTCTTCGCCTGCAAGGATGAGCACAAGCGTTCCGTGCCCGGCCGCATCATCGGCGTTTCCGTCGATGCGCGCGGCAAGAAAGCGCTGCGCATGGCGCTGCAGACCCGCGAGCAGCACATCCGCCGCGAGAAGGCCAACTCCAACATCTGCACCTCGCAGGTGCTGCTGGCCAACATGGCCGGCATGTACGCCGTCTATCACGGCCCCGAAGGCCTGCGGACGATCGCAAACCGCATCCACCGCCTGACCACCATCCTCGCCGAGGGCTTGAAGTCGGCCGGGGTGAAGGTTTTGACCGAAAAGTGGTTCGACACCATCCGCGTCGAAACGACCAAAGACGTGCCAGGCTACAACCTGCGCAAGGTTTCGGACTCCGTCCGCGCTATTGCGTTGAACGAGAAGTCAACCCGCGATGACGTCGTTACCCTGCTCAAAGAACTCACAGGACAATCATTTGATATCAATATATTGGATGCTGTTGCTAAAGTAGATTCTTCTATAGAAAATCTGCTTCGCACCGACTCGATCCTCACTCATCCCGTGTTCAACTCGCACCACACCGAACACGAGATGCTGCGCTACCTGAAGAAGTTGCAGAACCGCGACCTGGCCATGGACCACGCGATGATCTCGCTCGGTTCCTGCACCATGAAGCTCAACGCCACGGCCGAGATGATCCCGATCACCTGGCCGGAATTCACCGACCTGCACCCCTTCGCACCCTCGGACCAGGCCAAGGGCTGCCTGGAACTGATTGCCTCGCTGACCGACTACCTGAAGGCCGTCACCGGCTTTCCGGCCATCTGCATGCAGCCCAACTCCGGCGCCCAGGGGGAGTACGCGGGGCTCGTCACCATCCGCCGCTACCAGGCGGCGCAGGGCCAGGGCCATCGCAATGTCTGCCTGATCCCGAAGTCCGCCCACGGCACCAATCCGGCCACGGCCCAGATGTGCGGCCTGCAGGTGGTGGTGGTCGATTGCGACGACAGCGGCAACATCGACGTCGCCGACCTCAAGGCCAAGGCGGCGGAACATGCCGCCAACCTTTCCTGCCTGATGATCACCTACCCTTCCACGCACGGGGTGTTCGAAGAGGCGGTCAAGGACATCTGTGCCACGATCCACGCGCACGGCGGCCAGGTCTACATGGACGGCGCCAACCTCAACGCCCAGGTCGGCCTGACCTCGCCCGCCGCCATCGGGGCCGACGTCTCGCACATGAACCTGCACAAGACCTTCGCCATCCCGCACGGCGGCGGCGGTCCCGGCATGGGGCCGATCGGTGTTGCTGCACACCTCGCACCCCATGCTCCGGGCCACGTCGTCACCGGCGGCCCCGGCGCGGTTTCGGCGGCGCCATACGGCTCGGCGGCCATCCTGCCCATCTCCTGGATGTATATCACGATGCTCGGCAGCGAAGGCCTGACGCTTTCGACCAAGACGGCCATCCTCAACGCCAACTACGTCGCCGCAAGCCTGAACGAGCACTACCCCGTGCTTTACACCGGCAGCCATGGCCGCGTCGCCCACGAGTGCATCCTCGACATCCGCGCCATCAAGGCCGCAACCGGCATCGCCGAGATCGACATCGCCAAGCGGCTGATGGACTACGGTTTCCACGCGCCGACGGTCAGCTTCCCGGTCGCCGGCACGCTGATGGTCGAACCGACCGAATCGGAATCCAAGGCTGAACTCGACCACTTCATCGGCGCGATGATCAGTATCCGCGAGGAAATTCGCCGCATTGAGCGCGGCGAGTGGCCGGCCGACAACAACCCGCTGAAGAACGCCCCGCACACCGAGGCCGACATGATCGGCGACTGGGACCGGCCCTACACCCGCCAGCAGGCCGCCTTCCCGCTGCCCTGGGTGGCGGACAACAAGTTCTGGCCCTTCGTGAACCGCATCGACGACGTCTACGGCGACCGCAACCTGTTCTGCGCCTGCCCACCCCTGGAGGACTATGCCAATGGCTGACCAATTCCTGATCCTTACCGTCATTGGCGACGACCGCCCCGGCCTGGTCGGCGAGCTTTCCGCCGCCATCTCTTCCCACCATGGCAACTGGCTGGAATCGTCGATGTCGCATCTGGCCGGCAAATTCGCCGGCATTGTCGAAGTCGCCGTACCCAACGACAGCGCCGAAGCCCTCAAGGCTGCGCTTGGCAAGCTTTCCGGGCTGAGGGTCACTGCCGAATCGTCGTTGGAACAAAAGTCAGCCGTGGCTGGACGCCGCCTCAAGCTCTCGCTGGTCGGCCATGACCGCATCGGCATCGTCCGCGAGGTGTCGCAGGTGCTGGCGCGCCACGCGGTCAACGTCGAGGATCTGTCGACTCGCACCGCCAGTGCGCCGATGTCGGCCGAAATCATGTTCCATGCAGACATCGACCTCCTGGCCGGCCACGACCTCGATGCCCGTGCGCTCACGGCTGAACTGGAGCGCATCTCCAACGACCTGATGGTCGACATCAACCTCGACGAGAAAATCGCTTGATCACGGAAGTCCGCATGCCCCGGTATCCCGAGTGCTGGGATACCTGCGGCAGTTGCGGCAGCGGCGAGGTGATGGTCGAGGTCGTGCACGTCAAGCCGGGCGACCGAATCCGGGCTGACGAGCCGTTGATCACTCTGGAAACGGGAAAGGTGGCGCTCGATATTCCGTCGCCTTGCGAGGGAACGATCGTTGATGTCCTGGTGAGCGAAGGCGAAGCGATCGCAGAGGAGCGGCCGATTGTCACGGTTTCATCCTCTTGACATTTCTATGCCTTTAGTGGTGTTAATATCCGACTGTCCTATCAACGACAAGAAAATATTGCCTTGGATTTCAAAAGATTCCCAAGCATTTCACTCGGATTTCTGTGCATGTTGGCTCACGCGCAGGAGGGCATCGATCCGCCCGGCGCAGGCAGTTATTTCGAAGACCTGCCGATCGTGCTTACTCCGTCGCGCCTGCCGCAGCCGCTACGCGAGGCGCCAGCGGCTGTTACAGTACTCGACGGCGACCTGATCCGCGCCACCGGCTATCGCGATATCGCTCGACTGCTGCGGCTGGTCCCCGGCATGCAGGTGGGTCAAGAGCGAAGTGGCATCAATTGGGTCACCTATCATGGACTCGGCAACGATTCGCCGGCCGATATGCAGGTACTGATCGATGGTCGCGCTGTCTATTCGCCGGGAGTCCTGGGCGGCGTTGACTGGCTGGCACTGCCGGTCACCGTCGACGAGATCGATCGCATCGAGATCGTGCGCGGCACCGATGCCGTCGCCTACGGACCGAACGCCTTCCTCGGGGTCATCAACATCATTACGCGCCAGGCCGGCAGCGCACCCGGAGCATCGGTTGACATGGGCGCCGGCAACGAGGATATCCGCGACCTGCGTGCGGGTTGGGACAGCGGTCCAGGCAATCACGCGGTGCGACTCGCCGCCTCGACCCGAAGTGACGACGGATATTCGGGACTGCACGATCGCAGCCGGATGAACGTTTTCAGCCTGCGTAGCGACCACCAGATTTCCGACCACGATCAGGCGACGCTGAGGATCACGGCCAGCGACGGCAACCGCGAAGCCGGCTATGCCGACTCGCCGTTCAACAACGATGGCGAACGACGCATCGAGACGCGCAACACCTCGCTTCAGACGCAGTGGCGACATATTGCGAGCACTGACGAGGAAGTGCTGGTCAACTACTTCTACAACAACATTTCGGCCCGCGACGAATGGATCGCTTCCTCACTACCATACTTCCCATACGTGCCGCTGAATCGCAACCGCGACATCGAACGCAACAGCGTCGAAGCGCAGCATCGGCTGTCATTCTCAGATGATGTGAAGGCCGTCTGGGGGGGCGAGGCACGCAGGGAGACCGTCGAGGCACCCTTCGTCTACTACGGGCGCGACAGGATAGCCACCGACCTGTACCGCCTGTTCGGCAACATGGAATGGCGCTTTGCCCCCTACTGGACGACAAACCTTGGCGCCATGGCCGAGAAGTACTCAGACGATCGTGCCCGCTATTCGCCGCGAGCCTTCGTCAACTGGCAAGCCACTCCGGAAACGACGCTGCGCGCCGGCTACTCGCGTGCATGGCGCGATCGCAACCTGCTCGAGCGTTACGGCGACGTGCGTGTCTACGATCCTGCCACCGGCAGCCTGCTCGCCCGGCCTTACGTCCAGAATCCCGACCTCGCCCCACCTCGTATCGACAGTGCCGAAATCGGCTGGCTGGAGCGCTTCAAGGCGGGCGACACGCGACTCGATGTGCGCCTGTTCAACGAACGCATCACAGGCTTCGTCGCGCGACGGGAAGTGCCGACCACGCCGGACAATCCGCTGCTCGCGGCTTACATTACTTCCAAGCAGTACTACAACCTCGACTCTCCCATAACGCTGCGGGGGCTCGAATACCAACTTGACACCAGGCCATGGACTGATGGCCGCATCATCCTGAATCACGTGATGATCGATAGACACATCGATGACCCCTCGATCAGAACACGCGTCGCGCCCTACTCGGCCAGCGTGAGTTGGATACAGGATTGGCGCCACGGATGGTCGAGCATGATCACGGCCCTGCGCATGGGCCCGCTTGCCGGCGGCGAGGGTTTTTTCGGTCAGTATAGTTATGAAGCACCTGCCTACACTACCT
Organism: Gammaproteobacteria bacterium; assembly: GCA_018819515.1. GTDB lineage: Bacteria > Pseudomonadota > Gammaproteobacteria > Burkholderiales > Rhodocyclaceae > Fen-999. Next base: position 116,282 of record JAHJPX010000011.1, on the reverse strand, counting down.
ACGACTTCAGCATCCAGCGACGGATGCGCATCGGTGCGCAGGAAATCGTTTTCGCGCTTTCCGGCATCAATCTCGGCAGCAGCCACCAGGAGATCGCCGACCGCTCCGAACAGTCGCTGCATCCCGAAGCACCGGTCAATCCCGTATCCCGGATGATCCATTTCTCGGTCGGCATCGACCTGCCCTGAATCCGCCCCACAAGCGCACCGGCCTCCGGTAAGCTCTCGACCTTTCCGAATCACCCTCAGGTCTCAGCCCAATGGCTCAATATGTAATGTCGATGCTGCGCGTGAACAAAATCGTTCCGCCCAAGCGTCAGATCATCAAGGACATATCGCTTTCCTTCTTCCCCGGCGCCAAAATCGGCCTGCTCGGCCTCAACGGTTCCGGCAAGTCGACCGTGCTCAGGATCATGGCCGGTGCGGACAAGGAATACGACGGCGAAGTGCAATGGCTGCCGGGCATTTCCATTGGCTATCTGGCGCAGGAACCTCTACTGAACCCTGACAACACCGTGCGCGAAGAGGTCGAAGCCGGCCTTGGCGAAGTCGTCAACGCGCAAAAGAAGCTCGACGAGATTTACGCCGCCTACGCGGAACCCGATGCCGATTTTGACAAGCTGGCCGAAGAGCAGGCCAAGTACGAAGCCATCATCGCCACCTCCGGCGCCGACGTCGAGAACCAGATGGAGATCGCCGCCGACGCCTTGCGCCTGCCGCCCTGGGACGCCGAGATCAAGAATCTCTCCGGTGGCGAAAAGCGTCGCGTCGCGCTGTGCCAGTTGCTGCTCTCCAAGCCCGACATGCTGCTGCTGGACGAGCCGACCAACCACCTCGACGCCGAATCGGTCGAGTGGCTGGAACAGTTCCTGGTGCGCTTCCCCGGCACCGTGGTCGCCGTCACCCACGATCGCTACTTTCTCGACAATGCCGCCGAGTGGATACTCGAACTCGACCGCGGCATGGGCATTCCCTGGAAGGGCAACTATTCCTCGTGGCTGGAGCAGAAGGAAGCGCGCCTGGAGACCGAGCAGAAACAGGTCGACGCGCACATGAAGGCCATGAAGCAGGAACTGGAATGGGTACGCCAGAACCCCAAGGCGCGCCAGGCGAAGAGCAAGGCTCGTCTGGCCCGCTATGAGGAAATGTCCAGCTTCGAATACCAGAAGCGCAACGAGACCCAGGAAATCTTCATTCCACTGGGAGAGCGCCTGGGCAATGAAGTCATTGAATTCAACGGCGTGTCCAAGAGTTTCGGCGAGCGCCTGCTGATCGACAAGCTGTCGTTCAAGGTGCCGCCCGGCGCCATCGTCGGCATCATCGGCCCCAACGGCGCCGGTAAGTCCACCCTGTTCCGAATGATCCAGGGCCAGGAAACGCCGGACAGCGGCGAAATCGTCATCGGCCCGACGGTAAACGTTTCCTCGGTCGACCAGTCGCGCGAAGGGCTGGCCAACGACAAAACCGTGTTCGAGGCCGTTTCCGGCGGACAGGACGTGCTGACGGTCGGTAAATTCGAGATGCCCAGCCGCGCCTATCTCGGGCGCTTCAACTTCAAGGGCGGAGACCAGCAGAAAATCGTCGGCAACCTTTCCGGTGGCGAACGCGGTCGGCTGCATCTGGCGACCACATTAATTCAAGGTGGCAACGTCCTGCTGCTGGACGAGCCTTCGAACGACCTCGATGTCGAAACCCTGCGCGCGCTGGAGGATGCCCTGCTGGAATTTGCCGGTTGCGTGCTGGTGATTTCGCATGATCGCTGGTTCCTCGACCGCATCGCCACGCACATCCTGGCCTGCGAAGGCGAGTCGCAGTGGTTCTTCTACGCCGGCAACTATCAGGAATACGAGGAAGACAAGCGCAAGCGGCTGGGCGAGGAAGGCGCGAAGCCGAAACGGATCCGCTACAAGCCGATCAGCCGCTAGGAACGGCTGGTTCCGGACTCAGTGCTCGGTTCTCAAACTTTCGGCAAAGGTCGCCTGAAGCTGCGATGGGAAGTCGAACCGGGCAAAGGTGTTCCAGATTTGCGCGTCGTTGGCGCCTTCGCGTTCATTGATGAAGCGAATTCCGAGCGAGCGGCCGTTTGCAGCCAGCGTTGCGAATGCAAAGCGCCAACGTTGTGCTTCCGCCAGTCGCTGGCGCAACTCGTGTTCGTTGATGATTGCAATCCCGGCCTGCTTCAGGGAATCCAGGAATTGCAGATAAGACCCGTCGCCAAGACTGCCCATCTTCCGTCTCCAATTTTGTTTTGCCGCCCAGACGCCAAGAGCAACAACGTTGGACCAAGGAATTGGTTGACCGCGTTGCGTTCAACCTTGCCGGAGTTGGCGGTACCGGCTTAGACTGCGCGCTTTCCCATCCGCGCACTTCCGCCACAGACACTCATGAAGCTTTTTTTTGCCGCACTGGCCGTAATAATCGCAATTCTTTTCGCCCCGATGCTGCTGTCGCCCTCTCCCGACAACCAGACCGGCGAGCCTGTGAGCGGGCTGCCCTGGCAGATCGAGGTTCTCGCTGACGGCCAATCCCGCGTTCTCGATCTCACACTCGGCACCAGTACCCTGGAAGACGCCCGGGTTCGTTTCGGCGAAGGCGAACTGGCCATCGTCGCCGCGCCCGACGAGGCCGGATCGCTGGAGCTCTACTTCGACACCGTCACCGCGGGCGCCGTGACCGGCAAGCTGCTGGTTACCGCGGATGTTGCTGCCGACACCCTGGCCGCCATGCGCAAGCGGACGACGAAAACGGAATACATGGAGAGTGGCGCGACGAAGAAATCAACACTTGCCAAACAGGATGTCGCGCCGGCGCTGGCGGCGCCGATTCGCAGTCTGGCGTTCATTCCCTCGATCAACCTTGACGAAACCATGATCGTGCAGCGTTTCGGCGAGCCGGCATCAAGGCATCGCACCTCCGAACAAATCGAGCATTTGCTGTATCCCGAACGCGGTCTGGACATTCTCCTCGATTCCGACAAGAAGGAACTCCTGCAATATGTCGCGCCGCGCGATTTCGTCAGCCTGAGCGAACCATTGAAATCCAGGGAAAAGAAACAATGAGCGAACAACCCCGCTTGCGCGTCGGCATCCCCAAGGGCAGCCTGCAGGAAACCACCCAAAGCCTGTTCCGGCGCGCCGGCTACAACTTGCGCATCTCCGGCCGTTCCTATTACCCGGACATTGACGACCCCGAGATCGAGTGCATCCTGATCCGTCCGCAGGAAATGGCCCGCTACGTCGGCCAGGGCATCATCGACTGCGCCATCACCGGCCTCGACTGGATACTCGAAACCGGCGCCGACGTCGAGGAACTCGCGGACCTGCGCGCGCCATGGCCGAACTACGGCATCGTGCGCTGGGTGATGGCTTCCAAGGAAGGCTCGCCGTTCGATACCGTCAAGGATCTGCAAGGCAAGCGCATTGCCACCGAAGCCGTCGGCATGACCCGCCGCTTCCTGGACGAGCACGGCGTAACGGCCGAGATCGAGTTTTCCTGGGGCGCCACCGAGGTCAAGCCGCCCATCCTCGCCGATGCCATCGTCGACGTCTCGGAAACCGGCTCCTCGCTGCGCGCCAACCAGTTGAAAGTGATGCATGTTGTCCTGGAAAGCACGCCGCGCTTCGTCGCCAACCGCGAGGCGCGCAAGGACGGCTGGAAGCTGGAGAAGATCGACCGTTTGCTCATGATGCTGCTGGGCGCCATCGCCGCCGCTACCCGCGTGCTGCTGTCGATGAATGTGCCGCGCGACCAGGTCGATGCCGTACTCAAGCTGCTGCCGGCACTGGCGACGCCGACGGTATCCACGCTTGCCGATCCGGCCTGGGTGGAAATGTCCACCGTCGTCGACGAGAAACTGGTGCGGGAACTGATGCCCCGCCTTTACGCCACCGGCGCGCGCGGCATCATCGAACTGCCGATCAACAAGATCGTGGAGTGACGGATTCCAGCAACGCCGCGCGCGTTGTCGGCGTTTCCAGGCTGATGCGCCCGAGCGCGCCGCTGCGATAGTCGGTGAGCAGGATCAGCGAGGCCTTGTCCAGGTCCAGCTCGCCGCCGCGTCCCTTGAGCAGGCAGCCGCGTTTCCTCGCCACGCCTTCCAGCACACCGACCGCGTCGAGCTCTTCTACCGCCAATCCGTAGCGCTTCGCCAGGCTGTCGCCGTAGCGATCGAGCAGCAGGCCGGCGAGGAAAGTGGCGACCTCCTCCTCGATCACGGCGTTGACGCCGATGGCGTGACTGGCCGCCAGCATGTAGCCGTCGGAGTCGTGCTCGATCTTCGGCCACATCAGCCCCGGAGTGTCGTACAGCGTCTGGCGCGGCGAAAGGTCGATTCGCTGCTGCTGTTTCGTCACCGCCGGCTCGTCGCCCACCGCCGCGACGCGCTTCTTCACCAGCGCGTTCAACAGCGTCGACTTGCCGACGTTCGGAATGCCCATGATCATCATACGCAGCGGCTTGACGCCGTCGTTGCGATGCGGCGCCAGCGACTGGCACAGCGACGGCACGCGGGCCGCGTCACCCGGCTTCTTGCAGGAGATCGCCACCGCCTTCACGCCCGGCTGCTTGTTGTAGAACTCCAGCCAGGCCTTGGTCGCCTCGGGATCGGCAAGGTCGGCCTTGTTGAGCAGGCGCAGGCAAGGCCGCTGCCGGGCCAGGCGCAACTCGCGGATCATCGGATTGCTGCTCGCCTCGGGGCAGCGGGCGTCGAGCACCTCGATGACGACATCGGTCATGGCCATGGTCTCGGCCGCCTTCTTGCGGGCCGAGGTCATGTGACCGGGGAACCATTGAATCGCCATTGTCGGTGCGGATCGTTGCGGGGTCGGGATTATAGACGCCGGACCCGTGACAGCCAGGCCAGCACGCCCTGCCCGGCCGCACGGCCGCTGGCGAAGCAGGCGGTGAGCAGGTAGCCGCCCGTCGGCGCTTCCCAATCCAGCATCTCGCCGGCGCAGAAGACGCCAGGTCTGGCACGCAGCATCAGGTGCTCGTCAAGCCCGTCCTCCCCCGTGAAGCGCACGCCGCCCGCGCTGCTGATCGCCTCGTCGAGCGGACGCGGCGCAACGAGGCGCAATTTCAGGCCCTTCAGCAGAAAAGTCAGCCGTGGCGGTACGCCGATATCCTCCCGCGAGGCGCATTCGTGAAGCAGTCCGACCTTCACACCCTTGAGTCCGAGCCGGCTTTGCAGGTGGCTGGACAGGGAACGCGAACCGCGCGGCCGCTCGACTTCCCCCCGAACCTGATCGACGGACTTGTCGGGCAACAGATCGATCTCCAGATCGGCATGGCCCTCTGCCTCGATGGCCTCGCGCAAGGGCGCCGAAAGCGAATAGACCAATCCGCCTTCCACGCCATGTTCCGTCACGACAAACTCGCCGCGACGCCGATATTCTTCACCCAAGCCGCCGATGCTCGCCGTCACCGACTTCACCGGTTGCCCGGCGAACTTGTCGCGGAAGAAACTGCTCCATACGACATCGAATCCGCAATTGGCAGGTTTCAGCGGCGCAACAGCAACGCCCGCCGCTTCCAGCACCGGCACCCAGGCACCGTCCGAACCGAGCTTCGCCCAACTGCCGCCACCCAGCGCCAGCACCACCGCGTCGGCGTGCACAGTCGCCTCGCCATTCGGCGTGGCGAAGCGCAATTCGCCGGCTTCGTTCCAGCCCAGCCAGCGATGCCGCGCGTGAAACTTCACGCCGTTTGCGCGCAAGCGATGCAGCCACGAACGCAACAGGGGGGCGGCTTTCATGTCGGTCGGGAAGATGCGCCCCGACGAACCGACGTAGGTCTCGACGCCGAGATCGCGCGCCCAGGCGCGCAGCTCATCGACGCCGAACGCCGCCAGCCACGGCTCGACGAACTTCCGGCGGTCGCCGTAGCGGTTCATGAATTGTTCGCGGGGCTCGGCATGGCTCAGATTCAGCCCGCCCTTCCCCGCCATCAGGAACTTGCGGCCGACGGAAGGCATGGCATCGTACAGATCGACGCCGAATCCCTCGACCCGGCCAGCCTCGCTCACCACCTCCGCCGCCATCAACCCGGCCGGACCGCCGCCGATGATGGCAACCGTGGTCATCAGCCGCGGGCGGATAGCACGCGGTATTGCGCGGTCAGTCGATGCGTTTCGCCGGCGGCCAGCGTGATGACATCCTCGTCGGCATTGGCCGTCTCGACGCAAACCATGCCCCACTGGCCATCGGCGCCGAAGTCGCCCATCTTCTCGGCCTTTTCTATCCACGGGTTCCAGACGATGGTCGAGCGGCTGCCGGTGCTGGTGATGAGGATGGTTCGATCCATGACCGGATCGAGAACGCCGCAGCAGCCGTGCGTGCCGAGATAGACGCGGTCGGTTTCCTGCGTGAAAGTCACCGGGCCTTGCTGGCGCTTGCGCCCGCCGCCGACCTTGTCGAGGTAGTCGCAACCTTCCAGGCCGGCTACCGTCGCCTGGCGGACATCGCCGACCACGAAGTAGGTGTGCAACGCCTGACCGAGCTGAAATGAATCGTTGCCCGAATTCGAAGTCTCCAACTCGACTTCCAGCTCTTCGCCGACGGTGATGATATTGCGCACCGTCGAGGCATGCGGCCATTGCGCTCGCGTCGCCTCGGTCTGCGTCAGTTCGAATTCGATGCGGACGCGACCGTCGGGCAGCACCTGCGTGGCGATCAGCGCCCAAGGCACCGTGCGGGCGAAGCCGTGGCCGGGCAACTGCGGGTTATTGGCATGCGGCCCGAACCACGGCCAGCACACCGGCACCCCGCCGCGAATCGACTTGCCCGGCGCGTACTTGGCGAACTTCGAGACCCAGATCACCGGCTGTTGTCCGGCTGGCTGCCAGGTCATGACGTGCGCGCCTTGCAGCGCGATGGTGGCGGTGGCGAATGGCGTCGTCACGCGCACGGCGGCAAGCTCGCCGACCATTTCGAAACTGACCTTTCCTTCAATGCCGAATTGCCCGGTCAACAACGTCAGAGTATCAATCACTGCTGTCTCCTCGTCGGATTTGTCATGCGATTGCTTAGAATCGAGGCGATTGTAAGCGGAGCCACGCATGACCATCCATTACTCGGTTTGCCCCCTCGACTGCCCCAGCGCCTGCGCCCTCGATGTCGAACTCGACGACGCCGGGCGGGTGAAGCGCCTACACGGCGCCAAGGAACATCCGCACACCCAGGGGATCATCTGCGCCAAGGTCGCCCGCTACCCCGAAATCCTTTACCACCCGCAACGGGTTGCCACGCCGCTGAAGCGCGTCGGTGTCAAGGGCGAAGGCAAGTTCGCCGCCATCGGCTGGGACGAAGCACTGGACGAGGTGGCAGAACGATTCAAGCAAGCGGCCGATAGATTCGGCCCCGAAACCGTCTGGCCTTATCAGTACGCCGGCACCATGGGACTGGTGATGCGCAACTCGATCGAGCGTCTGCGCCAAGTCATGGGCTACTCGAACCAGTTGGCGACGATTTGCTCCAGCGCCGCCGGCGCCGGCTGGCTGGCGGGCGTCGGCACCAAATGGGGCACCGACACGCGGGAAATGGCCAAGTCGGACCTGATCGTGATCTGGGGCACCAACGTCGTCGCCACGCAGGTTCAGGTAATGACCTTCATCACCCAGGCCAGGCGCGAACGCGGCGCCAAGCTGGTCGTCGTCGATCCCTACCGCAACGCCACGGCGAAGAAGGCCGATATTCATCTGATGCTGCGCCCCGGCACCGACGGCGCGCTGGCGGCGGCCGTCATGCACGTACTGCTCAAGGAAGGTCTGGCCGACAGGGAGTACCTGGCCAGGCTTACCGATTTCGGGCCGGATGTCGCCGCGCATCTGGATTCGCGCACGCCAGAATGGGCGGCGGAAATCACCGGCCTGAGCGTCGATGAAATCGTCTCGTTCGCGCGGCTCTACGGATCGACGAAGAAGAGTTTTCTCCGCCTTGGCTTCGGCTTCACCCGTCAGCGCAACGGCGCGGTCGCGGTCCATGCCGTCTCCTGCCTGCCCGCCGTCACCGGCGCCTGGCAAGTCGAAGGCGGCGGCGCATTGATGAACGACAGCGACTGCTTCAGGCGCCTGAAGAAGCATCTGCTGAACGGCGACGACGCCGCCAAATCCGGCGTGCGCACCCTAGACATGAGCCGCATCGGCGCCGTGCTGACCGGCGATCGCCACGACATCGGCAACGGCCCGCCGGTGACGGCAATGCTGATCCAGAACACCAATCCGATGGTGGTAGCCCCCGATTCGAAGCGCGTCCGCGAGGGTTTCAGTCGTGACGACCTGTTCGTCTGCGTCCACGAGCAGCGCATGAGCGAGACGGCGTTGATGGCCGACATCGTGTTGCCGGCCACGACCTTCCTGGAACACGACGACCTCTATTCCTCCTACGGCACGCCCTTTCTTCAAGTCGCAAAGGCGGTGATCGCGCCGATGCACGAGGCGCGCTCGAATCACGAGGTCATCCGCGCGCTAGCGAAGCGCCTCGGCGCGAGGCATCCCGGCTTCGACATGACGGCTTGGGAACTGATCGACGCCACCCTGGCCGAATCCGGCTTCCCGAATGCGGAAGCGCTGCTGCAACAGCGCTGGCTCGACCTGGCGCCCGACTTCGACACCGCGCATTTCCTCAACGGCTTCGGCCATGCCGACAGGCGCTTCCGCTTCAAGCCCGAGTGGGGCAACGATGCCCTGCCCGCCTTTCCCGATCACGCGCCTTTGATCGACGCCGCGGACGACGAGCACCCCTTCCGCCTGGTCACTGCGCCGGCGCACAGCTTTCTGAACTCCTCGTTCAACGAAACGCCCTCCTCGCGCAAGGCGGAAGGCGCGCCAACCGCCATGGTGCATCCGGCCGATCTCGACGAGTTGAAACTGGCCGATGGCGCACTGGTTCGGCTCGGCAACAAACAGGGATCGCTGTTGGTCGCCGCGCGGGCGTTCGACGGCGTTCAGCGCGGCGTCGTGATCGTCGAAGGGCTGTGGGGAAATGCCGACTTCAAGGAAGGCACGGGGATCAACACCCTGACCAGCGCCGATGCCATCCCGCCGGTCGGCGGCGCACCCTTCCACGACACCAGGGTCTGGCTGCGCGCGGCGTAGCGCCACGGCTGACCAGTCCGAAGGCGCAGGACGCCACGAAGTGGCGGTCCCGAGCAACGCGAGGGATGGAGCGTAGCTCCACACTTTTTCCCGCTACTCGCCCAGCTCGGCCAGCCCGTCCTCGGCGATTTCGCGCACGTCGGCGCTGTCGTCCTTCAGCCGCGCTTCAAGGAAGGCCCGCGCCAGCGGTGAACCCGAAAGTCCGAGATAGTGGCAGGCGTCCGCCCGCACCCGAGCGTCCGCGTGCTCGGAGAGCTTGCCCAGCTTCACCACCAGCACGCGCAGCGGCTCCTTGCCGGCGTAGCGCTCGAACACCGCCGACGCGCCCAGGCTGACGTTCATGGCGGCATCCGGGTTGCCGACGATGGGCAGCAGATCGGCCAGCAGCTCGGGACGCGCGTCCACGATCTCGATCACTTTCTTCAAACCGCCCTCCAACAACAGGATGTGGAAGTAATCGGCCATGCCGCCGGGGCCGCTGGCGGCGCGCACACGCAATTTGAGTTCGTCAAGGATCTTCATGACCAAATTATGCCTGCATCTCCCGATATCAACGGCGCTGCCACCACCACGCGACAAATGGTCGCAAAAACGCAATCCGGTCTTAACAAAGCCCCCCTAGCATTCGTCGTCATTACGTTCCGGGGAGGAAGCCATGCAAGCCATCAGCGTCTCCGCTCTGACCAAAACCTTCGGCGACCGTCGGGCGCTGGACAATGTATCCATCACGGTAGCGCCGGGCGAGATGGTGGCGCTGATCGGCGCTTCCGGATCGGGGAAATCAACGCTGCTGCGACATCTTTCCGGCTTTGTTGCCGGCGACAACGGTGAAGTCGCGGTTTGCGGGGAGTCCGTGCAGTGCAACGGCCATATCGCCCGTAACGTGCGCACGGTGCGATCCAGGATCGGTTTCATCTTCCAACAGTTCAATCTGGTGGGTCGCTTGACGCTGCTGACCAACGTGCTGACCGGCCAGCTATATCGCATTCCCACTCACCGTTCACTGCTGAAGCTGTTTACCCGCAAGGAGCGCGAGATCGGCATGCAGGCGCTGGCCGAAGTCGGCATGGAAAGCTATGCCTTTCAGCGCGCCTCGACCCTTTCCGGTGGCCAGCAGCAGCGTGCGGCGATCGCCCGGGCGCTGGTGCAGGGCGCCAAGGTGATCCTGGCCGACGAGCCGATCGCGTCGCTCGATCCGGAGTCGTCGCGCAAGGTCATGGAAATCCTGACACGGGTGAACCGCGAACATGGCTGCGCCGTGCTGGTCTCCCTGCATCAGGTGGATATTGCCCTGCGCTACTGCCCCCGCGTCGTCGCCATGCGCGATGGCCGCGTCGTCTTCGATGGCCCTGCGGCCGATCTGACCCAGGCCTTCCTGCAGGAACTCTATTGCTGCGATCCGGAAGCGGCCTGCGCGAGCACGCTTTCCGGCAACCCTGAACTCGTCGCGCTGCCGCTGGCCGCTTGACCCAACAATCCCACCAAGGAGGCTTACCACTATGTTCCGCAAACTCTTCGTTCCCATCCTCGCCGTGCTCGCCTGCGGCACCGCCGCGGCCGAGCCGGTCGAAATCAACTTCGGCATCATTTCCACCGAGTCCAGCGCCAACCTGAAGGCCGACTGGCAGCCGGTTCTTGAAGACATGCAGAAGAAGACCGGCTACAAGGTCAAGGGCTATTTCGCCAACGACTACGCCGGCATCATCGAAGGCATGCGCTTCGGCAAGGTGCATCTGGCGTGGTTCGGCAACAAGTCGGGCATGGAGGCGGTCGACCGCGCCAACGGCGAGGTGTTCGCCCAGATCACCTACGCCGACGGTGCGCCCGGCTACTGGTCGCTGCTGGTCACCCACAAGGACAGTGCCTACAAGACCCTGGACGACGTGCTGAAGCATGGCAAGGAGATCAGCTACGGCGCCGGCGATCCGAACTCGACCTCCGGCACGCTGGTGCCCGGCTACTACCTGTACGCGCAGAACGGCATCGACCCCAAGACCCACTACAAGTCGATGCGCGTCGGCAACCACGAATCGAACCTGATGGCCACCGCCGCCAAGCAGGTCGACGTCGCCATCACCAACACCGAGACCTTCGAAAAGTTCTCGCGCCGCGAACCCGAAAAGGCGAAGAACATCCACATCCTGTGGAAGTCGCCGCTGATCGCCGCCGACCCCATCGTCTGGCGCGCCGATCTGCCGGCCGACGTCAAGGCCAAGGTCAAGGAGTTCTTCATGTCCTACGGCCGCGGCGACTCTGCCGAAGCCAAGCGCGAACTGGCCAACATGAACAAGCTGACCTTCGGCGTGTTCAACGAGTCCAGCAACAAGCAACTGGTGCCGTTCCGTCAGTTGGAGCTGGTCAAGGCGAAATCCAAGATCGAAGCCGACGAAAATATGGACGCCTCGACCAAGCAGGCCAAGCTGGCCGAAATCGCCAAGAAGCTCGCCGCCCTGAACGACCAGCTCGCCGCCGCCAAGTAATTCCTGCCTCCTTCCGGCCGGCCGCAAGGCCGGCCTTTTTCATCATGCAAAGCGCAACGCCTGCCAAGACCGCCGATCCGAGCGGCGGCTTTTCCCGCTCCAGTCTCGGCTCGCTGCTGATCTGGGGCCTGGTCCTCGGCGTGCTTGCCTGGTCATGGCAGGGCGCCGAGATCCGGCCGATGGCCCTGATCGGCGATTCCGCCAACATGGCGGAGTTCGCGGCCGGGTTCTTCCCGCCGAACTTCACGGACTGGCGTATCCACGTCAGCGAGATGGTCGTCACCGTGCATATCGCCGTCTGGGGCACGCTGCTGGCCCTGGTTTGCGCCGTTCCGCTCGGCCTGTTGTCCTCTTCCAACATCGCCCCGGCCTGGATATACCAGCCGGTGCGGCGCCTGATGGACGCCGCGCGCGCCATCAACGAGATGGTCTTCGCCATGCTGTTCATCGTCGCCGTCGGCCTCGGGCCGTTCGCCGGCGTGCTGGCGCTCTGGGTGCACACCACCGGCATCCTGGCCAAGCTGTTCTCCGAGGCCGTCGAGGCCATCGACCCGCAGCCGGTCGAAGGCATCCGCGCCACCGGCGCCAACGTGCTGGAGGAGATCGTCTATGGCGTCATCCCGCAGGTGATGCCGCTCTGGGTGTCCTATACGCTCTACCGCTTCGAATCGAACGTGCGTTCCGCCTCGGTGGTCGGCATGGTCGGCGCCGGCGGCATCGGCGTCACCCTCTACGATGTGATCCGCAGCTTCGACTATGCGCAAACCTGCGCGGTCATGCTGATCATCATCGCCTTCGTCACCGTCATCGACCTGATTTCCGCCCGGATCAGAAAGACCTTGATGTGAGCAACGTCCGACTGCGACCCGTCACCGAAGCCGAACTGCCGCTGCTGACCGAAATCCTTGCCGAACTGGACGGCAACGAGCCGATACCGGTTGAGGACATCGCCACCGCCTGGCGGGAGATGCGACGGTTTCCGGATTACACGTGCTATCTGGCCGAGTCCGGAGGGGAAATCGTCGGCACGCTGTCCATGATTGTGTTTCCCGTACTGACCGTTCCGGCGCAGAGCGAAGCCATTGTCGAGGCGGTCGTGATTCGCCGGTCACATCGCGGTCGCGGCCTGGGGCGTGCCATGATGCGCACCGCCATCGAGTTGGCCTCCGCAAAGGGCGCCTACAAGCTGGCGCTGTCGAGCAACCTGCGCCGGCTCGATGCCCACCGCTTCTACGAGGGCATGGGCTTCACCCGCCACGGCGTCAGTTTCAGCACCGAGGTGGCGTCCCGCCATGGCTGACCTTTTTCACATCGAGTCGATGAACCTGCCGCCACCCGTGCGGCTGGGCAAGGAACCGGTCATCGCACCCGACGCCATCATCCGCGCCAGCCGCTTCGGCGCCTATACCGAAGTCGGCGCTTCGACTCGCATCGAGCATAGCGTCTTCGGCGACTACAGCTACATCGGCCACCACGGCGACGTCATGGCCGCCGACATCGGCAAGTTCGCCAACATCGCCTCCATGGTGCGCATCAACCCCGGCTTCCATCCGACCGAGCGGCCGTGCCAGCACCACATCCTCTACCGCGGCAGCATGTACGGCGCCGGCGATGACGATGCCGAACTCTTCCACTGGCGCCGCCTGCAGCGCGTCACCATCGGCCACGACACCTGGATCGGCCATGGCGCCGTGATCATGCCCGGTGTGACGATAGGCAATGGCGCCGTGGTCGGCAGCGGCAGCATCGTCACCCGCGACGTACCGCCCTACATGATCGTCGCCGGCAGCCCGGCCCGCCCGATCCGGCCGCGCTTCCCGGCCGCTGTCGCCAAGGCGGTCGAGCAGGTGGCCTGGTGGGACTGGGACCACGACACCCTGGTCGCGCGCCTCGACGACCTGCGCGACATGCGCCGCTTCCTCGCCAAGTACGCCGCACTGCCCGACAGCGAGCAATAGCGAAAAGTCAGCCGTGGTGGTACGCCACCAGCAGAGTTCAAACCCGGAAACAACAATGGCGCGATTGCCATCGCGCCATTCATCGCCCGGAAGGCCGCGCCAAGAAGGTGTTTTCTACGGCTTCAACGTCTGAATTGAACTGAGAGTTGCCAGTTCATTGAACTCGTCCGTGCCAAGATCTCGGGTGACATGCTATCCGCGCTTAAAGCGGTACCGGAAGTCACAGTAGGCCGCGCCTTTCATTATGGTTTGCGTCCGCGTGAGTTCGACGGTAGGCGCTCCGACCTCCGCGACGTAATAGTCAAAATCACAGACCAAGAGTGCGCCTAACTCGGGTTCGCCCAATGTTTTGAAGAACTCCGCAAAACCACATCGGTTGACGTTGTAGTCGCGAGCGTCATTGTCGTCTCGGAGCAACTCCCGCTCGACTACGCCGCCGATTCTTGGTCGCAACTCGTTCCACACCCCCTGCCACTTCTCGCGGGGGGCGCCTGACTGTTTCTCGCCAATTCGTAAATATACGGAGCGCACCCAATCACTCAAGGACTTGGCGACCAACTCATCGGCTTTATCCTTTCCTATTTCCGTGCGCAAGGTGCGCAGGATTGGTATGAGGACTTGCGCCTGTAGTTTGACCTCATCGAGGAGAGGAATCGGATTTTCAACCTCTGTACTCATGCATTTCTCCAATCCAAAATGGCTCAGGCAGAGATTCTTACCCAACGTTAAGTAGACCGCCTAAAAGTGTCGGAAAGTTCTCCGACCTTAGGCGGTATAAAAAGTGAACCGGGCCGTAGATCAAAGCCTTGGACGAATTTAGTAGCACCTATAGCTGTGGGAATACCGGCTGGCAAGGAGGTGCGAGTTGTTGGCGTCATGGGCAGCCATGATGCCATCGTCTTGCCGGGCCTTCAAGGAAGGGCAGCCGAAAAAGTCAGCCGTGGCGGTACGCCACTGGATGGGCCGATCAGGCAGGTCAGTCCTGGCAGGTCGGTTGCGGTGCGCGGCGCGCCCAGGCGAGCAGCGCCAGCGCTGCTTCGTCGAGGCTGCCTTCGTTCAGGATGCGCAGTGATGCCGGGCAGTCAGCCAGTTTGCGGTTGCGCGCCAGTCGCGCTTCGACGGCCGCGGCGTCTTCGCGGCCGCGGGCCAGCAGGCGCTGGCGGATGGTGGCTTCCGCGGCCGTGACCTCGACTACCTCGGCATGCGGGCAGGTTTCGGCGAGGTTCGCGGCGTGGGCGCGCGAGCCATTGACGACCACCGACAGGCCCTGACTAAGCCACAGGTCGATCTCGCGGCCGATGCCGTAATGCAGACCGTGGCTTTGCCAGTGCAGGGCGAAGCAGCCGGCGTCGCGGCGTTGCAGGAACTCGTGTTCGCTCAGCGCGACATGGTTCTCGCCGCCGGCGTCGGCGGGACGGGTGATGTAGCGGTGCGCAACCAGCAGGCGGTCGGCCGGCCGCGACAACGCGCGCAGGCGGGCGAGCACGCTGTCCTTGCCGGCGCCGGAGGGACCGACCAGAAATATCAGCCGCCCGTCACTCATGCCAGCCCGGATAGTGTTTGACACTGCCGTCGAACCCGTAGCGAGAGATCATGCGGAAGTTCGCACCCGGCGCTGGTTCCCCGAACAGACATAGCGAATCGAACGGAATGGCCTCGAGCGCATGACCGGCGGCGCCCGCTTCGAGCGCTGCCAGCAATGCCCGCGCTTCGGCGCCGGAGACGGTATCGGTGAGCGTCATGTGGAAGCGGAACTCCTCGAGCACATAGGGATAGCCCCACCGCAGCAACAGCGCTTCCTGGGTCTTGTTCAGCCCGACGCTTTGACGGCGGACGAGTTCCGCAACGGTAGGCGCTTGCCTGAAGTCGTCCAGTTCGGTGACGCAGGCGCGAGCCACCGCTTCAATGGCATCGACCTCGGCGGTCGGCAGCCAGGCGAGAAATCCGGATAGGGACGCAACTTGCACATGAAATGAAAATGCCTGCTGGCGCGTGGCCAATGCGGCGATGGCGCGGCGTAGATCGGGAAGTGCACGTTCGTCGCGCAGATGGAATGGTGGTTTCAGCGTGGCGTGAAAGCCGTAGCGACGGGCGCTCCCGGTCAGCTCGGCGAGGCGCGCCGAGGTCAATCCCGGGCACTTCGGTTGGGCCAGCGGCGTGTCGCCGATGGCGTCGCGGCCAAGCCAGCGGCTGCCCGCCATGGCGAAAGCGCTGTCTTCCTGTGGCGCAAAATAGATGGCGTAGCGCGCCTCAGCCGGCATGCAGTCGGCTCGCGTCGGCAAGATGGACGATGCGGCCGTTGCTGATGGTCGCGACCAGATGGGGCGCGGTGAGGTCGCTGACGTCGACGACGACGAGATCGGCGCGCCGGCCGGTCTCGATGCTGCCGCGATCGGTAAGGCCCAACGCGGCGGCGGGGTTGCGCGAGACGAGCGCCCAGGCCCGCTCCAGCGGCAGCCGCCCGTCGGCCGCGAGGCGGCAGGCCGCGTGCAGCGGTGCGGGATAGTAGTAATCGGAGGCGAGGATGCTGCACAGGCCGTCGGCGGCGAGGTCGGCGGCGCGCGGCGCGCCGACGTGGCTGCCGCCGCGCAGGACGTTGGGCGCGCCGCAGACGATGGGCGAGCCGTGGCGGGCGGCGTGTTCGGCGACTTCGCGGTTGAGCGGAAATTCCGAGATGTGGCAGTCGTGGCTGCGATAGAAGTCGCGTATCTCGATGGCCGGGTCGTCGTGCGAAGCCATCGGGATGCCGAGCTGGCGCGCCGCGCCGGCCAGCCGGCCGATCAGCGCGGAAACCTCGCCGGTGCGGGCATGGGCGGCCTCCAGCCGCGCCTCGAAGCCGGCGATGTCGGTCAGCGCGCGGTCGGCCCATTCCTTCCACTTGTGCGGCTTGCGTTTCATGCCCGGCAGATGGTCGTTGAAGGCGAGCAGCGTCACGTGGCTGGCCTGCAGCCATTCGACGGTCTCGGCCTCGCCGTCGAGGTGGTGGCACTCGAAGCGCAGGTGGATCTTGTGGTCGACCAGGCTGCGCCGCCGCAATCCGTCGAAGGCGGGAATCAGGTCGCGCAGGGTCTGCGGCCCGCGCAGGCCGCCCTCCCAGGAATGGGTGACGCCGTGCAGCGCGGTGGTGATGCCGTTGGCGGCGAGCTGGCGGTCGGTGTCGAGCAGCGCCACCGGCAGCGGGAAGCTCACCTGCGGGCGCGGCATGATCTGGCGCTCGAAGGCATCGCCGTGGAAGTCGACGATGCCCGGCAGGACGACGCAGCCGCGCGCGTCGAGCCAGCGGCCCCATTCGGGCGCGTTCACCAGCTCGCCGTCGGCGAGGTAGAGCGAGGCATCGTCCCACGCCTCGCCCCTGAGTATGCGGCCGCGGTGGATGGCGGTCAGCGGTGCGTTCCTGGCAGGTTCGAACATTATTGTTCAGGTACATCCATGTTGATGCGCAAAGCCTAGCAGCACCGCTTTACAGATTCATGTCCGAAGACCGATGCCAGGCGTAGAAGCGCTCTGCAAAGTGCATCGGGCAGCTTCACGAAATTGTCACGCGCGTCGGCAAGAATCTCTTCCGATGTCGATCCCTGCACAACGATACCCGCGATGACGAACAACACTGACCGCCGCGGCTCGCTCGGCTTGCTGGCTCGCAGTCCGGCCACGCTGCTGGCTGAACGCATGGCGCGAGTCGGTGAATTGCCTTCCTTCACCTGGCTGCGTAAACCCGAAACCGGCATGGTGATGCTGCGCGGCCGGATCGGCGGCGACGGTGCCCGCTTCAATCTGGGCGAGGCAACCATGACCCGCTGCACCTTGCGACTGGCGGACGGTTCTGTAGGCGTCGGTACCGTACGCGGCCGCAATGCTCGCCATGCGGAGATGATCGCCTTGTGCGACGCGATGCTGCAACAGCCAGCGCGGGCGGCCACGATCCGGATGGAAGTGATGAATGTCCTGGCGCAGGCGGAGCAGGAACGCCACGCCCGCGCCAGCGCTGACACCGCAGGTAGCCGGGTCGACTTCTACACCTTGGTACGGGGAGAAGATTGATGAGCATCCATCAGGAACTCGATCTGGCGCACATGCAGGCCGCCTTTGCCGCGCCGGTGCGCGATGCACAGACTTGTTTCCGCGCGCTACTGGAGGGCCTTGCACGCCCCGGCAGGATTCAGCGCCTTGCGGATATTCCAGTACCTCCAGCCGGCCTCGGCGCCGCACAGAGCGCCATATTGTTGGCGCTGGCCGATCGAGACACCCCCGTCTGGCTGCCACCGGTGGTGCGCAGCGCTGCCGCCGGCGCCTATCTGCGCTTCTACTGTGGCTGCCCGTTGGCGACCCGGCTCGCCGACGCCACCTTCGTTGTCGTTTCGACGCTGGCCGGACTGCCGGCGCTGTACGATCTCTCCCTAGGCGATCCGGAGTTCCCGGATCGTTCCGCCACCCTGCTTGTCGAAGTCGCGTCGTTCGACAGCGGCGCTTCGCTGCGTCTGCGCGGCCCCGGTATCGCCGACGAAGCGGAGTTGCGCGTCGCGGATTGGTCCGAATCTGCTACCGCGCTGGTTCAGGAAAACCGGCGTCGCGTTCCACTGGGCGTGGACATCGTGCTCACCTGTGGCGACCGCCTTGTCGGCCTGCCGCGCACCGTACATCTGACCGCGGAAGGCATGGCATGTATGTAGCCGTCAAAGGAGGCGAGCGCGCCATCGCCCAATCGCATGTGTTGCTGGCAGACGCGCGTCGCGGCGATGCGGCGGTTCCGGAACTGAGCATTGCGCAGATTCGCGGACAAATGCGTCTGGCTGTCGCGCGCGTGATGAGCGAAGGCGCGCTCTACGACGAAGACCTCGCCGCGCTGGCGATCAAACAGGCCGCCGGCGATCTGATCGAGGCCATTTTCCTGCTGCGCGCCTATCGCACCACGCTGCCGCGCCTGGCAGACAGCGAGCCGATCGACACCAGCCGCATGCGCCTGTCCCGTCGCATATCGGCAGCTTTCAAGGACTTGCCGGGCGGCCAGATTCTCGGGCCGACCTACGATTACACGCAGCGGCTGCTCGATTTCAGCTTGATGGACGAAAGCGCGGAGATCGGTACCGCCGACTCGGGACCATCCCCGAATCCGGTCGAGACCACCGTGGCTCCGCGCGTCACGGACCTGCTCGACCGCCAGGGACTGCTGGAATCCGAAGCCTGTCCGGCCGGCGATCCGCCACCGCCGGATCTGACCCGCGAGCCGTTGCTGTTCCCGGTGGATCGCACGGCGCGCCTGCAGAACCTCGCCCGGGGCGACGAAGGCTTCCTGCTGGCGCTCGGTTACTCGACGCAGCGCGGCTACTCGACCACGCACCCGTTCGCCGGCGAGATCCGTTTCGGCACGGTGCCGGTCGAGGTCTTCGTTGAGGAACTGGGATTTGCCGTGGAAATCGGCGAGGTCGAACTGACCGAATGCCAGCTCATCACCGGCTTCGAGGGTGGCAGCGAAGAAGCGCCGCGTTTCACACGAGGCTATGGGCTGTCCTTCGGTCATTCCGAGCGCAAGGCCATGGCCATGGCGCTGGTCGACCGTGCCCTGCGCGCCCGCGAGCTGGGCGAGGACACCGAACAGCCGGCCAACAACGAGGAATTCATGCTCAGCCACAGCGACAACGTCGAGGCTTCAGGTTTCGTGCAGCACCTCAAGTTGCCGCACTACGTCGACTTCCAGACCAATCTCGAACTGCTGCGGCGCTTGCGCGAGGAATGGGAAGCCAACCACGGCAATACAGCGGCACCGGCGGAACCCCCGGCAGTTCCCGCCACGATGGAAGCGGCATGAACGCGACAACTGCGCCGGTACAGGCCGGCTACAACTTCGCGTATCTGGACGAACACACCAAGCGCATGATCCGTCGTGCGTTGCTCAAGGCGGTGGCGATACCCGGCTACCAGGTGCCCTTCGGCAGCCGCGAGATGCCCCTGCCCTACGGCTGGGGCACCGGCGGCATCCAGGTCACCGCCGCGCTGATCGGCCCGGACGACGTGCTCAAGGTGATCGACCAGGGCGCGGATGACACCACCAACGCGGTCAACATCCGCAGCTTCTTCGCCAAGGTGGCCGGCGTCGCGACCACCACCAGGACGACCGAGGCGACGCTGATCCAGACCCGCCACCGCATTCCCGAAACGCCGCTCGCCGAGGGCCAGATTCTCGTCTTTCAGGTGCCGATTCCCGAGCCGCTGCGCTGGCTGGAACCGCGCGAGACGGAAACGCGCACCATGCACGCGCTGCGTGAGTACGGCCTGATGCATGTGAAGCTCTACGAGGACATCGTGCGCCATGGCCGCATCGCTACTACCTACGACTATCCGGTGATCGTGAACGACCACTATCTGATGCGGCCGTCGCCGATCCCGAAGTTCGACAACCCGAAGCTGCATCGCAATCCCGCGCTGATGCTGTTCGGCGCGGGGCGCGAAAAGCGCGTGTATGCAGTGCCCCCTTACACGGACGTGCGCTCTCTGGATTTCGACGATCATCCGTTCGCCGTCGAACGCTGGGAAGAACCATGCGCCCTGTGCGCCAGTACCGAGGCCTACCTCGACGAAATCATCCTCGACGACAAGGGCGGACGCATGTTCGTCTGTTCGGACACCGAATACTGCGCCGTGCGCCAGGAAGCAGGCCACAAGGGAGCGATGGCGCCATGAAGCCGGGCCGGGTGTTGTTACAGGTACGCGGCCTGAGCAAGTTCTACGGCGAACGCGTCGGCTGCGAACGCGTCAGTTTCGATCTCTTTCCGGGCGAGGTGCTGTGCATTGCCGGCGAATCGGGCTCGGGCAAATCCACTTTGCTTCAGACGCTGGCCTACGAATTGCGCCCCGACGCCGGCGCCGTACATTACGACCTGAGCGGGCGCGGCCTGACCGATCTGTCCGGCCTGCCAGACTCGACCCTGCGCGAATTGTGGCGGACCGACTGGGGTTTCGTGCGCCAGAATCCGCGCGACGGCCTGCGAATGCGCGTTTCGGCCGGCGCCAACATCGGCGAGCGCCTGATGGCCATCGGCGAGCGCCACTATGGCGACATTCGCGTTCAGGCACAGGACTGGCTGCAACGCGTCGAAATCGACGATACACGACTGGACGAAGCGCCTACCTCGTTTTCGGGGGGCATGCAGCAGCGTTTGCAGATCGCCCGCAACCTCGTCACCCGGCCGCGGCTGGTCTTCATGGACGAGCCGACCGCCGGGCTCGATGTGTCGGTGCAGGCGCGCTTCCTCGATCTATTGCGGCGACTGACCGCCGAGCTCCGTCTGGCCGTAATCCTGGTCACGCACGATCTGGCCGTCGCACGGCTGCTGGCCCAGCGACTCATCGTCATGCGCCACGGCCGCATCGTCGAAACCGGGCTGACCGACCAGGTGCTCGACGACCCGCAACATCCCTATACCCAGCTACTGGTGTCGTCCGTCCTGGCGGCGTGAAAGCGATCGACATGCCCAACCTTCCCACGCTCGGCGTCCGTCGTCTCGGCAAGCACTTCATTCTGCACACCCAGGGTGGCACACGCCTGTCCGTGCTGGACGAAATATCGTTCGACGTCGATGGCGGCGAATGCCTGGTACTCGACGGTCCCTCCGGCGCCGGCAAGAGCACGCTGCTGCGCTGCCTCTACGCCAACTACCTGCCGACGCATGGCGAAATCTGGGTGCGCGAGGCCGACAATCCCGGCCGCATCGACATCGTCACCGCCTCGCCACAGCAGATCGTCGAACTGCGCCGCACCACGATTTCCTATGTGAGCCAGTTCCTGCGCGTGATCCCGCGCGTCAGCGCCCGCGACATTGTCGCCGAGCCGTTGCAGCGCCTCGGTTGCGCAACAGAGGAAGCACGCGACCGCGCCGCGGCCTTGCTGGCGCGCCTCAATCTGCCCGAGCGTCTGTGGGACCTGCCGCCCGCCACCTTCTCCGGCGGCGAGCAGCAACGCGTGAACATCGCACGCGGCTTCATCGCCGAACGGCCGTTGATGTTGCTCGACGAGCCGACCGCGTCGCTGGACGCCGCCAATCGCGACGTGGTGGTAAACCTGATCAAGGAAGCCTGCGCCCGCGGCGCTGCGGTCGTCGGCATCTTCCACGACACCGAGGTCCGCGATGCGGTCGCCACGCGCCGTCTGCCGGTCCAGCCGGTCGTGGCTGAATCCGCAATTGTCGCCTGATCGCCGAGACTTCCGAATGAAGACCTGCCTCACCCATGCCCGGCTAGTCCTCGCCGACGAAGTCGTCGAAGACGGCTGCGTGCTCGTCGAGGACGGCGTGATCCGCGCCATCTGCCCGGAGAGCACCGGCGACGCGCAGGAGATCCGGCTCGACGGCCAGTGGCTGATGCCCGGCATGATCGACCTGCACTGCGACGCCATCGAGAAGGAAGCCGAGCCGCGGGCCAAGGTGATGTTCCCGCTCGACCTCGCGTGCGTGAACATCGACCGGCGCAACGCGGTCGCCGGCGTTACCACGCCCTTTCACGCGCTTTCCTTTGCCCACGCCGAATGGGGCGTGCGCAACAACGACACCGCTGCGGAACTGGTGCGCGAAGTCAAGCGTTTCAAGGCGCATGCGCTGGTCGACAACCGCATCCACGTGCGCTACGAAATCACCGACATCACCGCCATGCCCTACGTGATGGCGCTGCTCGACGAAGGCGCGACGGACATGCTGTCGATCATGGACCACACGCCGGGCCAGGGCCAGTTCCGCCACCTGGAAACTTACGTCGCCTACATGATGGGCAACCACGGTTCGACACGCGAAGCGGCCGAGCAGGTTGCCGAAGAGAAGCGGCAGGCGCGTGAAAGCGGCGACGAGCGCGTGCTTCAGGTCATGGCCCGCGCCCGCGAACTCGGCATTCCCACCGCCAGTCACGACGACGACGACCACGCCCGCGTCGTCGCCATGAAAGAACTCGGCGCCCGCATGAGCGAATTCCCGATCAACCTGGAAACGGCGCGCGCCGCCCACGCGGCCGGCCTCGCCACCATCCTCGGCGCGCCCAACGTCATGCGCGGCGGCAGCCAGTCAGGCAACATGCGCGCCATCGACGCCATAGAGGCGGGCGTCGCAGATTGCCTGTGCGCCGACTATGCCCCGGCCACCATGCTCGCCGCCGTCGTCGCCTTGCACGAACGCGACGGCATGAAGCTGCCCGATGCGGTCAAACTCGTGACGCTCGGCCCGGCCAAGGCCGCCGGCCTGGATGACCGCGGCGAGATCGCCATCGGCAAACGGGCCGATCTCATTTCAATCGGGCGCCCCGCCGGGCGGGCTGCGGTCACCCAAACCTGGGTCGCGGGCAGGCAGATTTTCGCCGCCAACTACTTCACCTGATTCGGTATTTCGGGCATTTCTCGGGCGTTTGCGCGATAATGCGCGCCCTTGGGGGTCATCGTCGGCCCCGAATATCCGCAATCCCCTTCCCTAGGGGGCATCCAATGACCGAATCCATCGACTCCTTCGCGGCGCTGCAATTGCCGCCCGCCCTGCTTTCCGCGCTGACCGACGTCGGCTACGAAACGCCCTCGCCCATCCAGGCGGCCTGTATTCCCGTGCTGCTGGCCGGCAACGACCTGCTCGGCGAAGCCCAGACCGGCACCGGCAAGACCGCGGCCTTCGCGCTGCCCGTGCTGGCTCGCCTCGACCTTTCCCTAAAGAAGCCGCAAGCCCTGGTGCTGGCGCCGACGCGCGAACTGGCCATCCAGGTCGCCGAAGCCTTCCAGAAGTACGCCAAGCATATGCCGGGCTTCCACGTGCTGCCGGTCTATGGCGGCCAGAGCATGGTGATCCAGTTGCGCGCGCTGTCGCGCGGCGCCCATGTCATCGTCGGCACGCCGGGCCGGGTCATGGACCACTTGGAGCGCAAGAGCCTCAACCTCGACGCGCTGCAAACGCTGATCCTCGACGAAGCGGACGAAATGCTGCGCATGGGCTTCATCGACGACGTCGAGTGGATCCTCGGCAATACGCCGGCGACGCGTCAGACGGCGCTGTTCTCGGCCACCATGCCGGAGCCGATACGGCGCATCACCAAGCGCTATCAGCGCGACCCGCAGCAGATCAAGATCAAGGCTGCGACGGCCACCGTCTCGACCATCCGCCAGCGCTACTGGATCGCGCGCGGCGCGGACAAACTCGACGCGCTGACGCGCATGCTGGAGGTGGAGGAAGATTTCGACGCCGCCATCATCTTCGTGCGCACCAAGCTCGCCACCGTCGACCTGGCCGAGAAGCTGGAGGCGCGCGGCCTCGAAGCGGCGGCGCTGAACGGCGACATGACGCAGGGCCTGCGCGAGCAGGTGATCGAGCGTCTCAAGAGCGGCAGCCTCGACATCGTCGTCGCCACCGACGTCGCCGCGCGCGGCATCGACGTGCCGCGCGTCAGCCATGTCATCAACTACGACATCCCCTACGACACGGAAGCCTACATCCACCGCATCGGCAGAACGGGCCGTGCCGGCCGTGCCGGAACCGCCATCCTGTTCGTGGCACCGCGCGAGCAGCGCATGCTGAAGGCCATCGAGCAGGCCACGCGGCAGAAGATCGAACCGGTCTCGCTGCCCACTGCCGGCGAAGTCGCCGAGAAGCGGGTCGCGCAGTTCCAGCAGCAGATTCTCGAAACGCTGGGCAGCGAAAACCTCGATTTCTTCTACGAAATTATCCGCCGCATGGAAGGCGAGCAAAACCTGGCGACACGCCAGATCGCCGCCGCGCTGGCCTTCCTCGCCACCCGTGAGCGGCCGCTGAAGCCGGACATGCCCGACATTCCCGTGCCCGCGGCCGCGCCCGAACGCCGTCCATACGAATCGCGCGAGCAGCGAGGCGAGAAACCTGCGCGCGAGCGGCGTCCCGCCACGGCTGACCAGCCCGAAGGGCGCAGGACGCCACAAAGTGGCGGTTCCGAGCAACGCGAGGGATGGAGCAAAGTTCCACACTCTTCCAGGGAAACCGGCAAGGCCAGGCCGACGCTCGCCGAAGGCGACCTCAAGCGCTACCGCATCGACGTAGGCCGCAATCTCGGCGCCACACCGAAGGAAATCGTCGGCGCCATTGCCAACGAAGGCGGCATCGCCGGCAAGTTCATCGGCCAGATCCACCTCTTCGCCGACTTCGCCACCGTCGAACTGCCCGAACTGCCGCCCGACGTCATGGCGACGCTGAAGAAGACGCGCGTCAAGCAGACGCCGCTCAACATCCGGCCCTTCGAGGCCGGCAGCGACTTCGAGCGCTCGGAGCGCCCGCCACGCGCCGACCGGCCAGAACGCCCCGCCCGCAAGGAATGGAGCGATCGTCCACCTCGCGCCGGCAAGCCCGAACGGACCGATCGACCGGCACGGGCCGGTGCATCCGGCAAGCCGCCGTACAAGGGCAAGCGGGCCGACGCGCCGCACACTGCAGCAAGGAAACCGCGCAAGCCTTGAGCGCCAGGCTCGAACTGCTCGCTCCGGCCAGGACGGCCGAGATCGGCCGCGAGGCCATCGTCCACGGCGCCGATGCGGTGTATATCGGCGGCCCGGCCTTCGGGGCGCGCGACAAGGCCGGCAACTCGATGGCCGAGATCGCGGCACTGGTCGAGTTTGCGCACAGGTTCAACGCCCGCATCTACGTCACGCTCAACACCATCCTGCACGACGACGAACTGGAGCCGGCGCGCCAGTTGGCGCACCAGTGCTGGGATGCCGGCGTCGATGCGCTGATCGTGCAGGACATGGGCCTGCTCGAACTTTCTCTGCCGCCGATCGACCTGCACGCCTCGACGCAATGCGACATCCGCACGCCCGAGAAGGCGCGCTTCCTGGCCGAGGTCGGCTTCTCGCAGATCGTGCTGGCGCGCGAACTGACCATCCCGGAAATCGCCGCCGTGCGCGCTGCCGTGCCAGCCGACGTGGTCATCGAGCATTTCGTCCATGGCGCGCTGTGCGTCGCCTACTCCGGCCAGTGCTACATCAGCCACGCCCAGACCGGTCGCAGCGCCAACCGCGGCGACTGCTCGCAAGCCTGCCGCCTGCCCTACACCGTGCAGGACATGCGCGGCCAGGTGGTCGCCTTCCAGAAGCACGTGCTCTCGCTCAAGGACAACAACCAGAGCGCGAACCTCCAGGCACTGATCGAGGCAGGCGTCGGCAGTTTCAAGATCGAGGGCCGCTACAAGGACGCGCCCTACGTGAAGAACATCACCGGCCACTACCGGCGTCTGCTGGACGAACTGGGCGAACAGGCAACATCGAGTGGCCGGACGAAACTCTTCTTCACGCCCGACCCGGACAAGACCTTCCATCGCGGTTCGACCGACTACTTCGCCAACGGCCGCCAGGCCGACATCGGCGCTTTCGACACGCCCGCCTTCGTCGGCCTGCCGCTGGGCACCGTGACCAGGCTCGGCGCGGACTTCATCGACATCGAGACCGACCAGGCGATGGCCAACGGCGACGGCCTGTCGTGGCAGTACAAGCACGAGTCGGCCGGCACGCAGGCGAACACCGTCGAGCGCATGGGCCCGAATCTCTGGCGTGTGCATCCCGACAAGCCGCTCAAGGAGTTGCCCGGCCTCAAGGTCGGCCTTTCCATCGGCCGCAACCGCGACCATGCATGGGAACAGGTGCTGGCGAAGAAGTCCGCCGAACGGCGTATCGCCGTAAATGCGCTGTTTCAGGAAACCGCCGACGGATTCACCCTGACGCTCACCGACAGCGACGGCATCGCTGCCAGCGCGACCATCGCCTGCGAAAGTCAGCCGTCGCGACACGCCGATACGGCGGAGCAAACCCTGCGCGATCAGCTTGGCCGGCTGGGCAACACCGATTTCGAGTTGGACACGCTCGCGGTCGAATGGTCCGAACCGCGCTTCATCCCCAACTCGCTGCTCAACCAGTTGCGTCGCGACGCGGTGGCCGCACTGGTCGCTGCGCGGCTCGCTGCCTATCAACGTCCGCTGCGCCGGCCCGCCGTCGAGCCGCCCGCTGTCTATCCCGAAGCATCGCTGTCCTTCCTCGCCAACATCTACAACCACGCCGCGCGCGCCTTCTACGAGCAGCACGGCGTCAAGCTGATCGCCGCCGCCTACGAAGCCCACGAGGAAACCGGCGAGGTGCCGCTGATGATCACCCGCCACTGCATCCGCTTTTCGTTCAGCCTCTGCCCGAAGCAGGCGAAAGGCGTGGCTGGCGTGCAGGGCCAGGTACGGGCAGAACCGATGGTGCTGGTCAACGGCAACGAGAAACTGCGCCTGGAATTCGACTGCCGCGCATGTGAAATGCATGTGATGGGTAAAATTCGCCCCACCATCCGCAACAACCCGCCACCCGGCCGACACTGATGCTTCGCCTGCTGCTGATTCCCGCGCTGCTGCTCGTCAGCGCCACTGCGTTGGCCCGTCCGACTATCGGCCTGGTACTCGGTGGCGGCGGTGCTCGCGGCGCGGCGCATATCGGCGTACTGGAAGTCCTTCAGGAAATGCGCATTCCGATCGACTGCGTAGCAGGCACCAGCATGGGCGCCCTGGTCGCCGGAGCCTACGCCGCCGGCATCCAGCCGGCGGAGATGCGCGCCGAGCTGGGCAAGGCCAACTGGAACGACATGTTCATCGACAACCCTGACTACTCGGAGATGGACTACCGCAACAAGGAGATGTCGCGGCGCTTCCTGCCCGGTTCCGAAACCGGCGTCGGCGTCGAGAAAGGCGTGCAGTACCAGGGCGGCGTGGTGACGGGGCAGAAGATCAAGCTCTTCTTCAACCAGCTGGTGCACGCCGACCAGGGCGAACGCAACATCGAATCGCTGCCGATTCCGCTTTCCATCATCGCTACCGACATCGGCAGCGGCAACCGGGTCGTGTTCCGCAACGGCAACCTGACCCGCGCCATGCGCGCCAGCATGTCGGTGCCCGGTCTGCTGGCGCCGGTGGATGATGGCAAACGCAAGCTGGTCGATGGCGGACTGGTCGACAACCTGCCGATCGAAGAGGCCCGCAACCGTTGCCATCCCGACGTGATCATCGCCGTCAACGTGGGATCGCCACTGCTGAAACCGGAGGAAATCGGTTCCATGCTTTCGGTATCGGCGCAGATGGTCAACATCCTCACCGAGCAGAATGTCACCCGCTCCCTGACCCATCTTCGGGATGGTGACATCCTTATCAAGCCCGATCTGACCGGCATCACCGCCACCGACTTCCAGTTGAACGGGCTGGCCGCCGACCGCGGGCACCAGGCCACCCAGGCGCTGCGCGAGCAATTGCAGCGTCTCTCCGTCGACAACAATGAGTACTTCCTTTGGTGGCAAAACATTATGCCGGCCCACTTGCCGCCACCAAAAATCGACGAGATCGCGGTGACCGGCCTCAAGCGGGTCAATCCGGACGCCCTCGCCCGCCATATCGAACAGCGGCCGGGCGAACCGATGGACACAGAACGCCTCAACCGCGACCTCCTGCGCGCCTACGCTGACGGCTACTACGAAAGCATCGACTACGAAATGCTGTCGCTCAACGATCGGCACATCCTTCGCATCCTGCCGATCGAAAAGCCCTGGGGGCCGGACTACCTGCGTCTGGCCGTGCATCTGGAAAGCACGCTGTCGAACGTCTCGAACTACGGATTGCGCGCCGGCTACCACAGCACCTGGCTCAACCGGCTGGGCGGCCAGCTTCTCGTCACCGGCGAAATCGGTTCGACCGACGCCATCGGCCTCAACTGGTACCAGCCGCTGGACGACCGGCAACGAATGTTCATCGAGCCGACGGCAAGCTCCCGCCGTTGGGAAACGAGCGTGTACGAACGCGACGTCAAGGTCGCTCAATTCCGCGCTTCGGAAAGTCGCGCCGGACTCCTGGCCGGGCTCAACTTCGGAGCCTTCGGGCAGTTCCGCGCCGGCTGGGAAACCCAGCGCCATCACACCGAGCGCGACATCGGCCTTCCCGGCATGCCGATGATCGACAAACAGTATGGCGGCTGGCGCGCCGCACTCGATCTCGACCAGACGGACCGCCTCTACAGCCCGACCCGAGGCTGGGCTGCGCACGTCGGCTATTTCGACAGTTCCAAGGCAGGCTACAGCCGGCTCGAGGCGACCGCGCAGGCGGCCGGATCGCTGGGCAAGTACGTTCTCGCCGGCAACCTCCGCTACCTCGGCTCGCCGCGCGGCCAACTGCCCTACTACGACGCCGGATCGCTGGGCGGATTCCTCAAGCTCTCGGGTCTGGCGCCCGGGCAGATCATCGGTGACGACATCCGCTACGCCGGCATTCGCGCCGAGCGCATCATCGGCCGCCTGCCGCTCGGCCTGCGCGGCGACATGCGTTTCGGCGTCGCACTGGAAACCGGCAAGGTCGGCTATCGCTACACCGAGCCCACCTATGAAGGGTGGCTGAAATCCGGCGCCATCTACGTCGGCGGCGAAACGCCGCTGGGCATGCTCTACCTCGGTTTTGGCCGGACCAGTAGCGGCTCCTCAAACGTCTACCTGGTCATCGGCGCACCCTGAATCTCCGGCGTCCCGCCACGGCTGACCAGCCCGAAGGGCGCAGGACGCCACGAAATGGCGGTCCCGAGCAACGCGAGGGATGGAGCGAAGCTCCACACTTTTTACCTGCCGCTATTCGCCGTGCGTCGGCGCTCCAGCTTGTCCTTGAGTTCGGTCATCACCAGCGCGGCGGCCTTTTCGCCTTCGAGGATGGCGCGATGCCGACCGCTGAGATCGGTCGCCGGCAGGCCGCTGGTGATCGGTCGGATCACGATATCGGCGTCGACCGTTTCATATTGACCGATGACCTTGCCCATGATGCTGAAGGTCTGCAGCAGCACGTCGAGGGTGCTGTCGGTCGCACCGTCCTGCGGGCGCGAAGAAATATCCACGGCGATCACGAAAGTGGCGCCAAGCTGACGGGCGAAGCGAACCGGAATCGGGCTGACCAGGCCACCGTCGACATATTCGCGGCCGGAAATGGAAACAGGCTGGAAGACGCCCGGCACCGCCGCCGAAGCGCGCACCGCCATGCCGGTGTTGCCGGTGCCGAACACGATCGGTTCGCCGCTCTTGAGGTCGGTCGCCACCACCGAGATTTTTCGCGGCAGGGATTGCAGCGGCCGGTAGCCGACTGCCTTGTTGATGAAGTTCTGCAGGACCTCGCCATCGATCCAGCCGCGATTGGGCCAGGCCCAGCCGACGACCTGCTTTTCGGTCATCTCGAGCGCGACGTTCTGCAGCTCGAAGCCCGTGTAGCCCGAAGCGTAAAGCGAACCCACGACCGCGCCGGCGCTGGTGCCGACGATGATGTCGGGAAAGATACCCTGCGCTTCGAGCGCCTTGATCACACCGACGTGGGCGAAGCCGCGCGCCGCGCCGCCGCCGAGCGCCAACCCGATCTTGACCGGTTCCGCAGCGGGCGGCTGGGGGCCCATCACGCTGCATCCTGCCAACAGCGCGATACACGCGCCGAGTAGCACCACCCATCTGCCGAAGATTCCGCCCCGCATATCAACCATCCTTGTCGTCCCGCTGCAATGGGCCGAATTCTAAGTCACTCGCGAGCCTGACCGGCAAGGCGCCGCGAACGCTGTTGACGAACCATATCGCGTCCGCGGACTCGACCTCGGCCACACTCATTGCCGCCTCCCGTATCGAACCGCGCGCCAGCAGCGCGGCGCGGAAGGCGCCGGGCAACAGGCCGCAATCGAGCGCCGGCGTCAGCAGACGACCACCCCGCCGGACGACGAGATTGCCACGCGTAAACTCGGTGGCTTCGCCGCGTTCGTTGAACAACAGCGTGTCGAAGAGATCGGGGATGGCGAGCGCATCGTAAATCCCGCGCCGGGTCGTTTTGTGGCGCAGCCACGGGTTGGCGCTGTCGACGGGCCGCTTCGCCAATCCGCAAAACACCTCGCCGCGTTTGCGAATGATCGGCTCGGCATCAATCGCAACGGCACCATCCATCGCCAGCCGCAGCCTCATCCGCCAACGGCCGCCGTCGAAGCCTCGCGCGGCCTCCTCCAGCTTGGCGAGTATCGCCTCCCGCGCAAAGTCAAATCCGAGCGCCACGGCGCTGCGCTCCAGCCTCGCCAGATGCTCCGCCAGCAGCCAGAAACGACCGCGCCGCCAAAGCAGCGTTTCGAGCAGCTCGTAGTCGGGGCAGGCTTGCCGCAGGAAGCGTTCCTTGACGCGCCATTCCTCGCGTTCCCCGGCGATGCTCGAATCGGCGACGATGCCGCTGCCGATGCCGCATTCCGCCAGATGACGCTCGGCATCGACCACCACCGTGCGAATGCCGACGTTGAAGCGTGCCTCGCCGCCCGGCATGACGACACCGATCGCGCCGCAATAGACGCCGCGCGGCGCCGGCTCCAGTTCGCGGATCGCGCGCATCGCCTCGGCCTTCGGCGCGCCCGTCACCGAACCGCAAGGGAACAACGCGCCGAACAGGTCGGCCAGCCGTACGTCGGGCCGGGTACGGCATTCGACCGTGGACGTCATCTGCCAGACGGTTTCCCAGGGCTCGGTATCGAACAGCGAAGTGACGGCGACGCTGCCGAGTTCCGCGACCCGCGAAGCGTCGTTGCGCAACAGGTCGACGATCATCAGGTTCTCGGCGCGATCCTTTTCCGAAACAGACAACCGCTTGGCGTTGATGCGGTCGCACTCGGGATCGGCGTCACGCGGGGCCGTTCCCTTCATCGGCCGCAAAGTCAGCCGTGGCGACACGCCACCCGCTCCACCTTTCGCCGGCCGCCAATGGAAAAACAACTCCGGCGATACCGAGCAGACCCGCCAGCGCCCGAATTCCAGATAAGCGCTGTACGCGCCAGGCTGGCTGACGCGCAGCGCATCGAACAATGCAGCCGCGTCGCCGAGCAACGGCGCGCGCAGCCGCGTCGTGTAGTTGACCTGATAGAAACGTCCGTCGGCGATGTCGGCCTCGATGGCGGCGACCGTGGTATCGAACGTTTCGGCCGCAGTCGAATCGCGCCAGTTTCCCCACATGCATTCGGCGCGCTGACGCGGCACAGTGGTCGAGTCGAAGACGGCGAAGGCGGCCAGCGGCAGCGCATCGGCTCGTTCGTGGGCGACCAGGGCCGCGTCGAAGGCGGACGCCGCCTCGTAGGCGACGAAGCCGACCAGCCAGTGTCCCGTCGCGGCAAGCTGTTCGGCACGCGTCAGGACGCCATTCACCTCCTCTGCCCGCGAGGCGTGCAGCATCTCGACCGGTCCGGAAAAGGCCAGCGCGTTGCCGTCCTCGTCGCCGAGCACGGGCAGGTCGATTTCGCAGTAAGCCTTTTCCATGTTGCGCATGTTACCCGGTGCATAATCCGGTCATGCCCGAACAACCTGTCCGCTGTCCCTGGTGCGGGGACGATCCGCTCTACGTCGCCTACCACGACGAGGAATGGGGCGTGCCCTGCCACGACGACCACAAGTTGTTCGAATTCCTGACGCTGGAAAGCGCCCAGGCCGGGTTGTCGTGGATCACCATCCTGAGGAAGCGTGAGAACTATCGGCGCGCCTTCGCCGATTTCGACGCCGAGGTCGTCGCCCGCTTCGGCGACACTGACATCGCCCGCCTCCTTGCCGATCCCGGCATCGTGCGCAACCGCCTGAAGATCGGCGCAGCGATCGGCAACGCACGTGCCTTCCTGGAGGTGCAGGAGGAATTCGGCAGCTTCGACGACTACCTGTGGCGTTTCGTCGATGGAAGTCCGATCGTCAATCGGTGGCAATCACTGGCCGAGGTGCCGGCGGAAACCGACGCTTCCCGGGCGCTGTCACGGGACCTGCGGCAGCGCGGTTTCAAGTTCGTCGGACCGACCATCTGCTACGCGCATATGCAGGCGATCGGCATGGTCGACGATCACCTGATTTCCTGTCATCGCCATTCGGGATTCGTTCGACCGTGATATAAAGCGGCCTTGATTTTTGTCAATGCGTGCGGAAGCGTATTGGCATATACAGATGTTGTGTTATTCCCGTGGGGGGGATTTCCATGTTCAAGATCATTGCGGCATTCGTCGCGGGTATCGCGTTTACGGCTGTCCTGGCCTGGAACGCGATGGGCGGACTCATGTTCAACGAACGGGTCAGTCCGTTCGGTGTCGAGGAGACCGTCGCCCGCATACAGCACAACATCCAGGATACCGGCAACGGTTGGGTACTCTCCGGCTTGCGCAATCCTGCCAGCGCGGTACAGGCGACCGGCGGCAATACCCTACCCGTCATGATGGTGGAAGCGTGCAGCACCCAGTATTCGAAACCCATCCTCAACGAGGACGCGGTCCGCTTCCTGTCGATCCTGATGCCCTGCAAGATCTCCGTCTACAAGAAGAACGACGGCAAGACCTACATCGGCACCATGAACGCCGGACTGATGGGCAAGATGTTCGGGCCCTTGGTCGGCGATGTCATGGGACAGGTCGCGACGGACCAGCAGAAATTCCTGGTCATGGACCCGAACAAGCCCGCACCGCCGCTCATCAAGCCGCAACCCGCCGCTTCAGGTGGTGGCGGCGGCGGTGGCGGCGGTGGCTGCTGAAAACGACTTGTCCGGCAAACAACTTCGGGGGAAAACATTGTGAGAGCGACAGGTATTCTCATGGCGACGCTGACGGTGGCGGGAACGCTGGCACTGTGGAATGCAGCGGCCAGCGACGCACCGGCAGCGGAAGCCAAGGACGGTCCAGCGGCCGTACAGAAGCGCCAGCCGGACTCGCTGGAACTGCGGGCTGCCCGCACCACCGCCGACCACGGCAAGTTCGAAGCGCTGCAACAGGACTTCAAGAGTGGTCCGGAAGTCACCAAAGCCTGTCTCTCCTGCCACACCGAGGCCGGCAAGCAGCTCTTGAAGACCAAGCACTGGCAGTGGGAGTGGCGCAATCCGGAAAACAACCAGTTGCTCGGGAAGCGGCACGTCATCAACAACTTCTGCACCGCCACCGCGTCGAACGAAGCCTTCTGCGCCGCCTGTCATATCGGCTATGGCATGAAGGACAAGAACTTCGATTTCACGAACGAGGAAAACGTCGACTGCCTGGTCTGCCACGACACCACCGGTGACTACAAGAAGTTGCCCGGCCTGGCAGGGCATCCTGCCTACCAGCAGATGGAGTATCCGCCCAAGTCCGGCCGGCAGGTCCCGGGCGTCGATTTGCAGGATATTGCGCAGCGCGTCGGCGTCACCACCCGCGCGAGTTGCGGCGCCTGCCACTTCCTCGGCGGCGGCGGCGATGCCGTCAAGCACGGCGATCTGGACACCTCGTTGAAGAACCCGAAGCGCTATCTCGACGTACACATGGACGCGAACGGGCTCAACTTCAGTTGCGGCACCTGCCACGCCACCGAGGGACACAACATCCCGGGCAGCCGCTACACGCCGACGGGCAAGGATGCCGTCGCCCACCACATCCGCGGCAAGGTTGACAGCTCCAACCCGACCACCTGCCAGTCCTGTCACGGGCTGAAACCGCACAGCGACGACAGCATCATCACCGCGAAACTGAACGAGCACACCGACAAGATCGCCTGCCAGACCTGCCACATCCCGCAGTTCGCGCGCGGCGGCAAGCCGACCAAGATGACCTGGGACTGGTCGACCGCCGGCAGGCTGAAGGACGGCAAACCGTTCAAGCTCAAGGACAGCGCGGGGCACGATTCCTACGCGACCATCAAGGGCAGTTTCACCTACGAAGCCGACGTCATTCCGGAATACCAGTGGATCAACGGCAAGGTGAAGTACACCCTGCTGGGCGACCCGGTGAATACCGACGGCGTCACCGAAATCAACCACTACTTCGGCAGCGCCGAGGACGGCCTGTCGCGCATCTGGCCGGTCAAGGTGTTCCGGGGCAAGCAGCCCTATGACCTCGAAACAAAGTCGCTGTTGGTGCCGCACACCGCGGTCGCCTACGGCGAGAGCGACAGCTCCGCCTTCTGGACGAACTTCAAGTGGGAAGCCGCCCTGAAGGCCGGCTCCGACTATGTCGGCCGTCCGTTCGGCGGCAAGTTCGATTTCGTGGCCACGTCGATGACCTGGCCGATTACCCACATGGTGGCGCCGAAAGAGGATGCGCTGAGCTGCACGCAATGCCACAGCAAGAGCGGTCGCCTGCAGGGTGTTTCAGGCATCTACATGCCGGGCCGCGACTCCACCGGTTGGCTCGACGCCATCGGCTGGCTGGCGGCGCTGGGCACGCTGATTGGCGTTCTCGGCCACGGGGCGCTGCGTATCTACATGGCAAGAAAGGCAGGTTGAGCTCATGTCCGGACCCAGCACCAAAATCTACGTCTTCAAGGTCTTCGAGCGCTTCTGGCACTGGTCGCAGGCGGGCCTGATCATCTTCCTGCTGCTCACCGGTTTCGAGATTCACGGCGTCTACGAGAACTTCGGTTTCAAGACGGCAGTACATCACCACATCGTCGCCGCCTGGACGCTCGTCGGACTGTGGGTGTTCGCGATCTTCTGGCATCTGACCTCGGGCGAATGGAAGCAGTACATCCCGACGCTCAAGAAGGTCGATGCCATGATCAAGTTCTACCTCACCGGCATCTTCACCAATGCTCCGCATCCCTTCCGCGCCACCACCCTGAAGAAGCACAACCCGTTGCAGCGCCTCGCCTACCTCGGCGTGCTGCTGTTCATCAGTCCGATGATCTGGATATCCGGCTGGTGCTACATCTTCTACGGCAACTGGAAGGCCTGGGGTTGGGACCAGTATCTGTCGCTGGAATGGGTGGCCTTCTTCCACACCATGGCGGCGTTCATGATGCTGGTCTTCCTCATCGCGCACCTCTACCTGACGACGGCAGGCCATACCCCGACGTCGCACATCAAGGCGATGCTCACCGGTTGGGAAGAAGTCGACGCCGAAGAAACACCCTGATCGGCGCGGACTCGAAACGTTCGGCCTTGCGGCCTTTGCGTTACAGAACGGTGAACTTCTCCGTCGATTCGTTGTAACGCACGAAGAGATACCACACCAGCAGGATCGCGAAGCTGACCACGAAGGTCCAGCCCCAGCTATCGAACGTTTGCGGCATGAACACCTGCGCGCCAACCTTCGTTTCGTCCAGCATCGTATCGATGTTCTGTTCCGGGGTCAGCAGATCCCAGCGCCGCACGAAGGCCGAGAAAGCCGACGAACTCCAGGCGAAGAAGAAGCCGGCGACCCACAGCTTGAGGTGCCCTTCGCCCATCCGCCACAGCGTGCCCGAGGCGCAGCCGCCGGCAAACACCATGCCGATGCCGAAGATGACGCCACCCGTCAGCGAACCCGCCCAGAACGCGGGGGGAATGCCGATGAACGGATCGATCGCCTTCTTCTCGAACAACAGCGCCGCCAGGGGAATCGCCAGTGCCAGCGCCAGGATGATGGCCTTGGTCATCTCCCCTTCGGCCGTCATGAAAGGCTCGCGGAAGGCGCGGGCGAAGCAGATTCTGGCGCGCTGCATGATGAAGCCCATGCCCAGTCCGACCAGAATGAGAATCGCCCTCGACGCAAGCTTGGCATCGCCGGAGGTTGCCCATGATGTTGCCCACCACCCCATCGCCACCAGCACGGCGGCGCCGAACCAGGGATACCAGGCCCGCAGCGGCGTCTCGCCATGGCTGACTTTTGCTTCCATGCCCCAGGTGATGTGATCGAGCGTCCACAGAAGCAGCTTGAGACCGATAACGGCCCCCGCCAGCAATCCGGCCCACATCGCCCAACCGGCCGGCGACGAATGCACGATTGGGGTAAAGAACCCCCCGGTGGTGCAGCCACCGGCCAACGACGCGCCGACGCCCATGAACGTCCCGCCCAGCGCGCCCCAGATGTACTCCAGCTTGGGCGCCCGGTTGAGCGCAAACTGGCGCGCAAGCAGCGCGGCCGCGAACGCGCCGACAACCAGTGAAGCGTTCATCAGCGACATGCGATGCGACAGCGGGCTTTCCAGTTCCGGTTTGACGCCCAGCAGCGATCCCAGACCGATGGCGTTGTTGAACCAGTCGCCCCACAGCTTGAGACCGCCGAAGATGCCCCAGAACTGCCCGGTGACCATCAGCGCCGCCAGTATCGCCACCAGAAGGATGGCGCCGACGTACGGCGACCACTGCTCCACGAACACCGCCCGATAGTCGGCCGCCAGCCCGGCCCGCCAGCCGTTTTCAGATTCCATGATGATCTCCGCTTACTGGCAGCCGGACGGGTTGTCCGAGTCCTTGGCGCTGTACTGCACCCAGGCCTGGACATCGGCGAACAATTCGGCGTCACTGTCGTTCAGCACGCGAGCCGCCGCCTTGTTCTTGTCCTTGATGGTTTCCCGGTAGGCCTTGCTGATGAAGTACTTCACCGAACCGTTGCTCTTGCCGGACTTGTCGTGCTTGTCGGCCTTCAGGTACGCCAACCACTCGGCCTTGGTGCGTCCGTTCGGCGGGATCGGCTCACCCAGCGTCGCTTTGTGGCAATCGGTGCAGATATAGCGGTAGTACAGGCGTCCGCGCTTCAGGTTGCCCTCGTAGGCGAACGCGGAAACCCCGAATGCCAGCAGGAAAACCGCAAGCACCGAACGCTTGGTCAGCAATGTCAATTTCATACTCCCCCCCAGGTGGTCGAAAATGAGCCGTCAATATAGAAGCATGCATCCACCATCCGTTGACCTTGGTCAACCCCCGGCTTCCGCACTACCGTTCCGCACTTCGGGCCAGATCGCGCAAAAAGCGCTCGTACTGGGTCCAGTCGCTGACCGGCCCGACATGCGAAAAAACAACTATGCCATATCGGTCGAGAACATAGGTGGTCGGAAAGCGATTGGCGATTTCGCGATCCCCGATCGGTTTGCCGTTCGCCAGGCGGAACTGCGTGTCGTCGTCGCCGGTCGATCCGGAATCGAACAGCGGCAGCGCAATGCCTTCATTTTCGGCCCATTGCCTGGAAACCGCGAATTTCTCGCGGGCCTGCAACAGAACGAAGGCAACGTCCGGCCGATCCGCCAGCGACTGCCGCAAATTCATCAGTTCCGGCATTTCCCGGCGACAAGGCGGGCACCACGCTCCCCAGAAATGCAGCACGACGACCTTGCCCTTCAGCGCAGCGAGGTGGTGCTTCCTGCCGGCGGCGTCGTGAAACAGCAGGTCGTGCATGCGCTGGCCGCGCTCCCTGCCGAAGCCTGCCTTCCGGGCCTGCGCGGCCGTGGCGTAGGGGCGCCACAAGGTCGACCAGGCGTCCGCATCGAAAACCGTCCGGCCGTCGATCGCAAACATCACACAGCGCTGCTCGGTTTGTCCCTGGCAGATCGCCACGGCCTCGTCTTCCGCCTCCTGCGGCGACGCCTTGCCCGCGGCCCATCCCCAGGCGCCGCCCGGCGCGATCGCGAAGGCACGATGGTCCGGTGCCTCGGCGAATTCCCTAAACTCGTTCTGCCCCGAAGGACTCAGATGCGGCGGCACTTCCGGCGCTGCCGAGGCAATCGAGGAGATGGCCGCCAGCAGCAGCCCCAGACAACGGGTCAGTCGGTTCATGGCCTGCGCAACGCCTTCCGGACAGGCGCCCTATTCGATGGTGGAGTTGATGATCTCCCGCGCCGTATCGGAATGCATGGAGATTCCGGGCAAGGTATACCACGAACCGCCGACGTTGTTGCGGATCACCGAATCCTCGATGTGCAGGTCACCCGTATGGTCGTTGGTAACGAAGAAGATGGCCGAACCGTAGGCATTAACCTCGTTATGCTCGATCAGCGTGCCGTAGAGGGCCAGCGTCATGGTGTTGCCGTCGTTGTAGATGGCGCCGCCGCTGCCGCCGCCCGGTGTGCCGGAATCCGCCGGATTGCCGCCGTTGCCGACCGCCTTGTTGTAGGAGAACAGGCTGTTGTAGATGGACCACGACACGCCGATGCTGCTGATGGCGCCGCCGTTGGCGCCCGTATTGCCATAGCCGTCGGCACCACCGAAGGTGCTGTTCACCACATAAACCGGAAGATCCTGATACTGGTCGAAAACACGGATCGCCGCGCCCCCGACGTCCGGCCCGAGGCTGGCGCAGACGTTGTTGAAGAAGCGGCTGTTCACCACCTTGAATCGCCCGCCACGGACCCAGATCGCCCCGCCGCCGTCAAGGTTTTCAGTCGCCGGCTCGTTTGTCGAGTTGCCGTTGACGAAAGTCAGGTTCTGCACCGTCAGCGTCGGCTGCGCCTGGTTGTCGCAATGAGGGGTCGTCCATACCTGGTCTTCGTCGCAGGTATTCATGTACAGGATGCGTGTTCTGCCGCCGCCGCTCAAGGTCACCAGCCCGCCGCCGTCGATCACGACATCCGGCTTGTTGTTGAACATCTTGGCCGGACTGGACAGCGTGATGGTGACCGGATCAGGCCCGCAATTGAAGGTGATCTTGCCGCCCTGCGCCACCGCTGCGATGAAGGCCGCCGCCGTGCAACTGGCCGCCGTGCCGGTGCCGATCACGTGATCGGGCGACGAAACGTCTGCTGCCAGCGCCGCCACGGGGACCGAATGGTTGCCGTCCGGATTGCCGGCGGCCGGGCCGCTCTGCCAATCGACCGGAGGGTCGGGCGTGGTGGATCCGCTGCTGCTGCCCGTGCCGCTGCTACTGCTGCTGGTGGTGCCCAGGCTGGTGCTACCGCCACCGCCACCGCCGCAAGCCCAGCAGGTAGCCGCAAGAAACATAACCAGAATTTTCGATGGATGACTCAAGACGCTCTCCTTAAGGATGCGCCGAATGTAGACTGGTTACGTTCGTGCGGCCACTGTCGCCAAATGGAGCCAACGCTGCGCGGATGCCTCAGGCCTTCTCGAAGCTGATGTGTCCTTCCGAAGCCGAGACGCGAATGGTGTCCTTGGCCGCGAACCTGCCTTCGAGAATCGATTTCGCCAGCGGATTCTCGATGCGTTCCTGGATCGCCCGCTTGAGCGGCCGCGCGCCGAATACCGGGTCGAAACCGGCCTCGGCGACATTCGCCAGCGCCTTGTCGTCGACCTCGATTTTCATCTCCAGCCGCGCCAGTCGCTTCTCCAGATAGCCCAACTGGATGCGGGCGATGGAGGCGATGTTCTTCTCGTCGAGCGCATGGAAGAC
This sequence comes from Gammaproteobacteria bacterium, assembly GCA_018819515.1. Taxonomy (GTDB): domain Bacteria; phylum Pseudomonadota; class Gammaproteobacteria; order Burkholderiales; family Rhodocyclaceae; genus Fen-999. Next base: position 76,686 of record JAHJPX010000011.1, on the reverse strand, counting down.
GACGATCTCGTCGATGCGATTGATGAACTCGGGCCGGAAATGGGTCTTCACCTCGCCCATCACCGCCAGCTTGATCACCTGGTAGTCGTCGCCGCTCATCTGCTGGATCATGTGCGAACCGAGGTTCGAGGTCATCACGATCACGGTGTTCTTGAAATCCACGGTGCGGCCCTGCCCGTCGGTCATGCGACCGTCGTCCAGCACTTGCAGCAGCACGTTGAACACGTCCGGATGCGCCTTCTCGACCTCGTCGAACAGGATCACCGAGTAAGGTTTGCGCCGCACCAGCTCGGTCAGATAGCCGCCCTCCTCGTAGCCGACATAACCGGGCGGCGCGCCGATCAGCCGCGCGACGGAGTGCTTCTCCATGAACTCGCTCATGTCGATGCGGATGAGATGATCTTCCGAATCGAACAGGAACTCGGCCAGCGTCTTGCACAGCTCCGTCTTGCCGACGCCCGTCGGGCCGAGGAACAGGAAGGAACCGTAGGGCCGGTTCTCCTCCGACAAACCGGCGCGCGAACGGCGGATGGCGTCCGAGACGAGACGCACCGCCTCGTCCTGGCCAATCACGCGGGCGTGCAAACGCTCTTCCATCTTCAGCAACTTCTCGCGCTCACCCTGCATCATCTTGGCGACCGGGATGCCGGTGGCGCGCGATACGACCTCGGCGATTTCCTCGGCGCCGACCTGCGTGCGCAGCAGTTTGTTCGGCGTCTCACCATGGCTGACTTTTTCCGCTTCCTTCAATTGCGCTTCGAGCTGCGGCAGTTTGCCGTACTGCAACTCGGCGAGCTTGTCGTATTGGCCTTTGCGTTGCAGTTCGGCGATCTCCGCGCGCAGCTTCTCGATCTCTTCCTTGACGTGCTGAGTGCCGTGCACCTGCGCCTTCTCGGCTTTCCAGATTTCTTCGAGGTCGGAATACTCTTTCGACAGCCTGGCGATCTCGTCCTCGATCAGGCCGAAGCGCTTCTTCGAGGCTTCGTCCTTTTCCTTGCGCACCGCCTCGCGCTCGATCTTCAACTGGATCAGGCGGCGGTCGAGCTTGTCCATCGATTCCGGCTTGGAATCGATTTCCATCTTGATCTTCGCCGCCGCCTCGTCGATCAGGTCGATGGCCTTGTCGGGCAGAAAGCGGTCGGTGATGTAGCGATGCGACAGCTCCGCCGCCGCGACGATGGCCGGGTCGGTGATGTCCACGCCGTGGTGGATTTCGTACTTTTCCTGCAAGCCGCGCAGGATGGCGATGGTCGCCTCGACGCTCGGCTCGTCGACCAGCACCTTCTGGAAGCGCCGCTCCAGCGCCGCGTCCTTCTCGATGTACTTGCGATACTCGTCCAGCGTAGTCGCGCCGATACAGTGCAGTTCGCCGCGCGCCAGCGCCGGCTTGAGCATGTTGCCGGCGTCGATGGCGCCCTCGGCCTTGCCCGCGCCGACCATGGTGTGCAGTTCGTCGATGAACAGGATGATGCGGCCCTCATCGAGCGCCACTTCCTTCAGCACCGCCTTGAGCCGCTCCTCGAACTCGCCGCGATACTTGGCGCCCGCCAGCAGCGAGGCCATGTCGAGGTTCAGCACCTTCTTGTCCTTCAGTGTCTCCGGCACCTCGCCATTGACGATGCGCTGCGCCAGCCCTTCGACGATGGCCGTCTTGCCCACGCCCGGTTCGCCGATCAGCACCGGGTTGTTCTTCGAACGCCGCTGCAAAATCTGGATGGCGCGGCGGATCTCGTCGTCGCGGCCGATCACCGGGTCGAGCTTGCCCTGGCGGGCGCGCTCGGTGAGGTCGAGGCAGTACTTCTTCAGCGCCTCGCGCTGGCCTTCGGCTTCCTGCGAACCCACGCTCTGCCCGCCGCGCACGGTTTCGATGGCCTTTTCCAATGCCGCGCGCGTCAGCCCATGCTGCACCAGCAACTTGCCGGTTTCTCCCTTGTCCCCGGATAACGCCAGCAAATACATCTCGGAGGCGATGAACTGGTCGCCGCGCTTCTGCGCTTCCTTGTCGGTCACGTTGAGCAGGTTCGAGAGGTCGCGGCCGATGGTTACCTCGCCGCCGTGGCCCTCCACCTTGGGCAGCCGGTCGACCGCCTTGTCCAGCGCGGTCCGCAGCGGCGGCACATTGACGCCGGCCCGCTGCAGGAGCGAAGTCGTGCCGCCGTCTTCCTGTTCAAGCAAAGCCAGCAGCAGGTGCTGCGGCTCGATGATCTGGTTGTCGTGACCGACCGCCAGGCTCTGGGCGTCGCTCAGGGCCTGCTGGAACTTGGTGGTGAACTTGTCAAAGCGCATGGTCATGCCTCCTGACGGGCCGCCCCGAAGGAGGCAACGCCCCCCGTGGGGGCAGCGAATGAAATGAGCGTGGGGGCCATAGTTTTCTCCCGAATATCGTTACCGACGATGTGGGGGTTCGGTCCGCGTTTTCAACCGGGGCAGCGCAGGCATAATGCTCCCAGAATGACCAAGACGGCCGAATTCGACCTGCTGATCGTCGGCGGGGGCATCAACGGCGCCGGCATCGCCCGCGATGCCGCCGGGCGCGGCGTCCGGACCTTGCTGGTGGAGCAAGGCGATTTCGGCGGCGCCACCTCCTCGGCCAGCACCAAGCTCATCCACGGCGGCTTGCGCTACCTCGAACACTACGAGTTCCGCCTGGTCGCCGAATCGCTGGCCGAACGGGAAGTCATGCTGCGCCTCGCACCCCACCTCGTCACGCCGCTCCAGTTCGTCATGCCCCATGTGCCGACGCTGCGCCCGGCCTGGATGATCCGGGCGGGACTCTGGCTTTACGACCGCATGGGCGGCCGTTCCAGCCTGCCCGGCTCCCGCGGCGTCACGCTGCGCACCGACGGTTTGGGCGCGGGCCTCAAGCCCGCTTTCACCAAGGGCTACAGCTATTGGGATGCCCGCGTCGACGACGCCCGCCTCGTCATCGCCAACCTGCGCTCGGCGGTCGAGCATGGCGCCACCGTGCTGCCGCGTACGCGCTTCGTCTCCGCCAAGCGCGAGGCCGGCGCCTGGTCGGCGACGCTGGCGTCTTCCGATGGCGAGCGGCAGGTCACCGCACGCGTTCTGGTCAATGCCGCCGGCCCCTGGGTCAGTGGCGTCATCGAGCGCACCGGCAGCCGCATGCCTGCCGCCAGGGTCCAACTGGTCAAAGGCAGCCACATCGTCGTGCCGCGCGTACATGGCGGCGAGCACGCCTACATCCTCCAGAACATTGATCGGCGCATCGTCTTCATCATCCCCTACATGGAGCGCTGGTCCCTGATCGGCACCACCGACATTGCGGTCGACGATCCGGACGGCCCCCGGGCAATCACTCCGGACGAGACGCGCTACCTGCTCGACGCGGCGAACCGCTACCTGGCGCGCCCCCTTGCGGAAGCCGACATCGTCTGGAGCTACGCCGGCATCCGGCCGCTCTACGACGACGGCAAGGGCGATCCGGCGGCGATCACGCGCGACTACACGCTGGTGGTCGATGACCGCGACGGCGTGCCCGAACTGGCCATCGTCGGCGGCAAGCTCACCACCTACCGCAAGCTGGCCGAGACCGTCATGGAGCGACTGCGCCCGTGGCTGGCCACGGATCGCGGTCCCTGGACCGCCAACGAAGCCCTGCCGGACGGCGCCGCCCCGTCAGGCGACCCCGGCCGGCACTTCGGCGGCGGACTCCATCAGCGCGACGTCGAGTACTTCGTGAAGCACGAATGGGCCCGCAGCGCCGACGACATCCTCTGGCGCCGGACCAAGCGCGGCCTGGCCATGACGCCTGCCGAGCGCACATCGTTCGCTGCCTGGTTCCAAGGCATAATCCGGCGACAGGAGAGCTGAGGAGGAGCGGGATGGGACGATCGCAACTGGCAGCCCTGCACGCCCGCCGTGGCGGCAAGGTGGTGAGTTCGCGCGAGGCGGTGGAACTGATCCGCGACGGCGACACGGTCGCCACCACCGGCTTCGTCGGCATCGGCTTCGCCGAGAACCTCGCGGTCGCGCTCGAACAGCGCTTTCTCGAAACCGGCGTGCCGCAACGGCTGACTTTGGTCTATGCGGCCGGCCAGGGCGACGGCAAGACGCGCGGCCTCAACCATCTCGGCCATGAAGGCCTGGTCAGCCGCGTCATCGGTGGACACTGGGGGCTGGTGCCCAAACTGCAAGCGTTGGCCGTCGAAAACAAGCTCGAAGCCTGGAACCTGCCGCAGGGTGTCATCTCGCACCTCTTCCGCGACATCGCCGCCGGCAAGCCCGGCACCCTCACCCACGTCGGCCTCGGCACCTTCGTCGATCCGCGCCTGGGCGGCGGCAAGCTCAACCCGCGCACGACCGAAGACATCGTCCGCCTGATGCCCATCGACGGCCAGGACTACCTCTTCTACAAGGCCTTCCCGATCAATGTCGCCCTTATTCGCGGCACCACCGCCGACCTCGACGGCAACATCACCATGGAGAAGGAGGCGCTGACGCTGGAGACCCAGGCCGTGGCCATGGCCACGCGCAACTCGGGCGGCATCGTCATCGCCCAGGTCGAGCGCATCGCCGAGCGCAACACGTTGAACCCGCGGCTGGTGAAGATACCCGGCGTGCTGGTCGACTGCATCGTCGTCGCCGAGAGACCCGAGTACCACGCGCAGACCTTCGCCGAGCAATACAGCCCGGCGTTCTCGGGCGAAATCCGCGTCCCGATGTCCGCCATCGCGCCGATGGAAATGGACGAGCGCAAGATCATCGCCCGCCGCGCCGCACTCGAACTGGCGCCCGGCGCCATCGTCAACCTCGGTATCGGCATGCCGGAAGGCGTCGCCTCGGTGGCGGCCGAAGAGAACGTCATCGACCGCCTGACGCTCACCGCCGAACCCGGCGTCATTGGCGGCGTACCCGCCGGCGGCCTCAATTTCGGCGCCGCCACCAACACCCAGGCGGTCATCGACCAGCCCAGCCAGTTCGACTTCTACGACGGCGGCGGCCTCGACCTCGCCTTCCTCGGGCTGGCCCAGGCCGACCGGCAGGGCAACCTCAACGTTTCCAAGTTCGGTCCGCGCCTCAACGGCGCGGGCGGCTTCATCAACATCTCGCAGAACGCCAAGAAGGTCGTCTTCGTCGGCACCTTCACCGCCGGCGGCCTGCAAATCGCCGTCGAAAACGGCGCCCTGCGCATCCTGAAGGAAGGCAAGGCGAAGAAGTTCGTCGAAGAAGTCGAGCATCGCACCTTCAGCGGCCCGATCGCCGCCGCCGCGGGCAAGGAAGTCCTCTACATCACCGAGCGCTGCGTGTTCGGACTGCGTGCAGAAGGCCTCGAACTGCTCGAAATCGCACCGGGCATCGACTTGCAACGCGACATCCTCGACCGGATGGACTTTGTGCCCCTCCTGGGCGAGGAAGTGAAAATCATGGACGGACGAATCTTCCGGCATTCGCCCATGGGCCTGGACGCCAGCCTGAATGGCGGGTAGCGGCGCCGAATGTTCGCAGTCCCTGTCCCGGGCTCGGGTATCATGCGCACGATGAGACTCGCATTGGGTGCCGCCGCGGCGTTGGTCATGCTTTCGCCGCAGCCCGGCATGGCGCAATCCACCGACCGTCTCGGGCTGGATCAGCTTGTCGGCATGGCCATTCAAACCTATCCCGGAATCGCCGCCCGCCGCGCCGAACTTGGCGCCGCCCGCTCGGAAGTCGACGCCGCCCGCTGGCAGTATTACCCGACGCCGTCGGTTTCGGTGGCCCGCGACCGGGACAACGGCGGCACGGCCACGGTCCTGGCCTTGCAGCAGCCGCTGTGGGCCGGCGGGCGAATCGATGCCGGCTTCGACGCCGCCGACGCGCGAGCGCGTTCCGCCGGCGTTGCGATCACCGAAGCCCAATATGATCTTGCGCTCCGCGTCACCGACGCCTGGCAGGCCTCGATGCAGGCTCACGGGCGCGTCGCCGCGCTGACCAAGAGCGTCGCCCAACTGGAGGACTACGCCGAAAGCGTGAGTCGGCGCATCGCCGGGGGCGTCTCCGCCGAAGTCGACCTTAGACTGGTCCAGTCGCGGCTGGCGCAGGCGCGGGGCAATCTCGCCAACGCCCGCGCCTCGGAGCGGAGCGCCCTGGCCCAACTGTCGCAGATGGTTGGCCGGCCGTTGCGGGCCGACAACCTCGCCGTCGCCGGCCGCGTGGCAGGCGAGCTTCCCGCGCTCGAAGCGCTCGTCGACCAGGCGCTCCTTTCTTCGCCGCTGCTGCATCGCCTGGACGCCGACATCGAGGCCGCGCGCCACGATGCCGCCCAGAAAGGCGCCGCCAACTGGCCCACCCTCAACCTGCGCGCCGAGCGCCTGCGTACCGACCCGACCTACACCGGCAACTATGTCACCGACAACCGGGTCACCCTCGTCCTCGACTACGTGCCCGGCGCCGGCCTCTCCGCCGCCGCCACAGCCGATGCCGCCCGGACCCGCGTTGACGGACTCATGGCCAGCCGCGACGCCGCCCGACGCGACCTGATCGGAAAGGTCAGCACGGACTACGAGGCGCATCTCTCCAGCCGCGACCTGCGGCGCAACCTCAGGAGCACGCTCGAAGCCAGCACCGAAATCCTGGCCTCGTATACCCGCCTGTTCATCGCCGGCAAGCGAAGCTGGCTCGACGTGCTCAACGCCGCGCGCGAACTGACCGAGGTCGAAATGGCGCTCGCCGACTCCGAGGCCCAGTTCCTTGCCTCGCGCTACCGCCTGCACCTGCATCGCGGCCAACTGCCGCAGGAGGATGCTTCGTGATTGCAGAACCGGTTGATATCGACATCGGCTGGCTCGCCCAGCGCTGCGCGGCCTTGCACGCATCGCTGCACAGGCCGTCGCGGCGGGAGATCCGCTCCCTGCAGGACAGCATCGCGCCCGACGCACTCGCGGCGGATGCCGACGGCGCGCGCACCGAACGCCTGCGCGAAACCGTCGCCACGCTTTTCCGCAGCATCGGCCTGGACGCCCCCGAATGGCGGAGCGCGCCGACGCAGGACGCCCTGCCCATGGTGGCCCTGATTCCGGGCATTGGCTGCCGCGTCATCTACGCCAGGACGCCGGAGGGGCACTGGCTGATGGAATGCCCCAATGGCAGCCAGCAGCTTTTCCAGGTGCCGCTCGGCGGCCAGTACGCCGCCATGTCGGCCCGGGCGGCGGGCAACGAACGGACGACGACGGCGCTGGCGATGTTCAGGAACGCGCTGTTCGCGCGCAAGGGCGTTTTCGTCCAGGCCGCGCTCGCCTCGCTGCTCGCCAACGTGCTCGCGATTTCCGCCTCGATCTACAGCATGCAGGTGTACGACCGCGTCATTCCCACCCAGGGCGTCTCCACGCTCATCGTGCTCACCATCGGCGTCATGCTGGCCGCCGTGCTCGAACTGGTGGTCAAAATGGCCCGCTCGGCCATCCTCGAGAATTCCATCAAGGGCATGGACCTCGAACTGTCGCACAAGATATTCCTGCGCCTGCTCGGCTTGCGCATGGACCAGTTCCCCGCCAGCGTCGGCACCCTGTCGTCCCAGTTGCGCAGCTACGAAACCATTCGCGGCTTCGCCTCCGCGGCCACGCTTTACGTTGCCGTGGACGCGCCGTTCGCGCTGCTTTTCGTCGGCGTCATCTGGCTGCTCGGCGGTGCGCCCGTCGCCGCCGTGCCGGCGGTCTTCTTCCTCCTCGCCCTCACTGTCGGACTGTTCTACCGCAGCCGCATCGCCCGCCACGCCGAGAGCGGCAACGTCGCCACCAACCGCAAGCTCGGCCTGCTGGTCGAAACCGTCGAAAGCGCCGAGGCCGTCAAGGCCACCGGCGCCGGCTGGCAGCAACTGACGCGCTGGGACACGCTCAACCGCCAGTCCGTCGAGGACGACATCAAGATCCGCCGCTACAGCGAACAGGCCAGCTATTTCGCCGCCTTCATGCAGCAGTCCAGCTACATCCTGCTGGTCGCCACCGGGGCGTGGATCGCCGCCACCACCACCGACCTGACCATGGGCGGCCTGATCGCCTGCTCCATTCTCTCCGGCCGCGTGCTCGGCCCCGTCGGCGCCCTGCCCGGCCTCATCGTCCAGTGGGCCCACGCCCGCGCCGCCCTCGACAGCCTGGAAAAAGTGTTCGCCCTGCAATGCGACAACCATGACATCGTCCGGCCGCTGACGCCCGAGCACGTTCGCGGAGAATTCCAGGTCGCCGACCTCCGCTTCGCCTATCCCGGCCGTCCCGAGACGCTCTCCATCGAACGCCTGCACATTCGCGCCGGCGAAAAGGTCGCCATCCTCGGCGCCGTCGGCGCCGGCAAGAGCACCCTGCTCAAGCTGCTGGCCGGCCTCTACATGCCGAACGAGGGCCGGGTGCTGCTCGACGGACTCGACATCCAGCAGATCGCCCGCGCGCACCTCAGCGAGCATATCGGCTACTCGCCCCAGGACGTCAAGCTGCTCGCCGGCAGCCTGCGCGAAAACCTGACGGCCGGGCTGACCGGCGTCGACGAAGCGGACATGCTGCGCGCCTGCGAGGCCACCGGCCTCGGCGCCCTCGTCGCCTCGCACCCGAAAGGGCTGGACCTCGACATCGCCGAAGGCGGCACCGGCGTCTCCGGCGGCCAGAAGCAGCTCGTCGCCCTCACCCGCATGCTGCTGGCCAAACCCGATGTCTGGCTGCTGGACGAGCCGACCGCCGCCATGGACGAACAGACCGAACTCAGGAGCCTCCAGGCCCTGCGCCAGGCCGTCTCGCCCCAACAGACCGTCGTCATCGTCACCCACAAGCCCTCGCTCATCGCCCTGGCCGACCGGCTGATCATCCTGATGCCGGGAGGCCGCGTCTTCATGGACGGCCCACGCGACGCCGTCCTCGAAAAACTGCGGCAACAGGCCCAGAACATCCAGAAAGCGCAAGGCCTGCGCGCGGTCAAGCCCGACGCGGGCTCGCCCGCCGCCGCCGAAGGTGCCGGAGGGAGGACGGTCCAGTGAACCATCGTCCCGCCATGCAGGCCAGCCACTGGCTGCTGCTCCTCGCCTTCGCCATCGTCATCCTGCTCGGCGTCTGGGCCGCCTTTTCCGAAATCGACCAGATCGCCCGCGCCCAGGGCCAGGTCATCGCCAGCGCGCGCACCCAGGTCATCCAGTCCGCCAACGACGGCGTCATCGAAGCGCTGCTGGTGCACGAAGGCGAGCAGGTCAAGAAAGGCCAGGTCCTGGCCCGCCTCGACCGCAGCCAGGCCGAGGCCGCCTATCACGACAGCCTCGGCAAGGTCGCCGCCCTCAAGGCCACGCTCATCCGCCTGCAGGCCGAAGTCTTCAACCGCCCGCTCAAATTCCCCGCCGACGTGCGCGCCCATCCGGCCTTCGTCCAGAACCAGACGGAACTGTTCCAGCGACGGCAAAAAGCCCTCCGGGCCGAGCTCGCCGCGCTCGAGGACAGCCTGCGCCTCGTGCGCGAAGAACTCGAACTCAGCCGGCCCCTGCTCGCCACCGGCGACATCGGCAAGGCCGAGATCATCCGCCTGCAGAAGCAGGAAGCGGAACTCACCGGCCAGATCACCAACCGCCGCAACAAGTACTTCCAGGACGCCCAGGCCGAAATGACCAAGGCCGAAGAAGACCTCTCCACCCAGGAACAGGTGCTCGCCGAACGCACGGCCGTCTACGAGCGCACCGAAATCACCGCCCCGGCCGACGGCCTCGTCAAGAACATCCAGATGACCACCCCCGGCGCCAAGGTCCGCCCCGGCGACGTCGTCATGGAACTCCTGCCCACCGACAGCGCCCTCGTCGTCGAAGCCAAGCTCAGGCCCGCCGACATCGGCTTCGTGCGCGACGGCCTGCCCGCCGCCATCAAGCTCGACGCCTTCGACTACAGCATCTACGGCTCCCTGCACGGCAAAGTGGTGTACATCAGTCCCGACGCCCTCACCGAAAAGACCCAAAACGGCGAGAACGTCTACTACCGGGCGCGCATCCGTATCGACGACGCCGCGCTGGCGGAGCGCAACCGCGAACAGTCCGGCAAGCCGGTCGAAATCCAGCCCGGCATGACCGTCACCGTCGAAATAAAGACCGGCAGCCAGACCGTCCTCGCCTATCTGACCAAGCCCATCACCAAGACCCTGGCCGAATCGCTTGGCGAGCGATAAGTCCATCCGTTGTAACCGGCCCTTCATCAAACCGGGCTATTTTGTCCGGCGCCCGGTTCAGGCCACCCCGATAACCCGCGTGCATATGCCACTTTCTGCAAATTTTCCCTGCGCCGGACGCCCGGATTCGTCATGCTCCGGTCGGCGCGGCACTAGTCCGTTCGAGCCACTGTCATTTCCAGACGACATGGGATAATCGCAGCACCGCCATGGTTAACATGAGCAGCGAAGAGCAAGTACATCCCGAGACCAGATCGCAAACACAACCGCCTCAGCCATTAGGAGCCGCAGACGATGAACAAGACCGATGTCCGTAACGACGAAGTTGCCACCGCGAACACTGGCGACCCCGCCGTAGCCGCGCAAGCCGCAATGGGCGGCGCGTTGCCGCAGACTTCCGCCGAGCGCGAACTGCTCGCGCCGAAGAAGCATGCCGTCAGGCACAAGAAGGAAGACGAGGACGAACAGGCCGCCTCGGCCGCCCGGTCCGACGACGCCGGCCTCGTCGCCGATGCGGACATCGACAATCCCGACGCTTCGCCTTTCGCCGCGGCAACCGCCGGCGACGAACCCCTGATCTTCGCCGATGCCGCCGCCGCGGGCGGCACCGCCACTGACGCCGCTGCAGGCGGTTCGGCAGCCGGTGGCGCCGCCGCGGGCGGTGCAGCCGCGGGTGGCGCAGCCGCCGCCGGCGGCGTCGGCGTCGGCGCGTACATTGGGGGTGGCCTCCTGCTGGCCGCCGCCGCGGGTGGCGGTGGTGGCGGCGGTGGTGGTGGCGGCGATGGCGACACCACGGCCCCGGTTGCCCCGACCGTTACGCTCACCAGCGATACGGGCGCTAGCGCCACGGACCTGATTACCAATAATGGTGCACTGACTCTGGGAGGCGTTGAAGCCGGCGCCACCGTCGAATACAGCACGGATGGCACGACCTGGACGACGACCTTCACGGCCGCCGCAGGCGAGAATACTGTCTATGTGCGCCAGACCGACGCGGCCGGCAACGTCGGCGCCGCCAGCGCAGCCTTCACCTTCACGCTTGACACCACGGCGTCGACCATCTCCGTCGTCGCTCCGGACAACACCAACGATTCGACCCCGACCATCTCCGGCACCACCAATGCCGCCGAAGGCAGCACAGTCACCATCACGGTTAGCCAGAGCGGCAGCGCCGACCAGACCCTGACCGCAACAGTTCAGGCCGACGGCAGCTACAGCGCCAACGTCACGACAGCCCTGGCCGACGGCGCCTACACGGCCGCTGCCAGCGTTACCGACACCGCCGGCAATACCGGCACCGCGAACGACAGCGGCAGTGTGGACACCTCCGCGCCTTCGGTTACGGTCAACGCGCCGGATATCACCAACGACAACACGCCCGCCATCTCCGGCACCACCGATGCGCCGGTCGGCAACACCGTGACAATCACCATCAGCCAGGGCGCCACCGAAGTCGACAGCTTTACGACGACGGTTCAATCCGGCGGCACCTTCAGCGTATCGCCCACCTCCGCACTGCCCGATGGCGACTACACGGTGGAAGCGAGCGTTGCCGGCAGCACGGGAACCGTCGGCACGGGTACCGACAGCAACTTTACGGTCGATACCACCCTCGCCAACACAACCGTTGCCCTTACCAGCGATACCGGCAGTAGCAACTCGGACCTGATCACCAGCAGCGCCGCGCTGACCTTCAACACCGCCGCCGGCGACGTCACCCGCAGCTACACAGTCGATGGCGGCGCGTCCAGCGGCACCTACACGGCGCCGACGACCGATGGTTCGCATACCGTCGTCGTCACCGACACCGATACGGCCGGCAACACTGACAACGCCAGCATCACCTTCACGCTGGACACCACCCTCGCCAACACGACCGTTGCCCTTACCAGCGATGCCGGCAGTAGCAACTCGGATCTGATCACCAACAGCGCCGCGCTAACCTTCAACACCGCCGCCGGCGATGTCACCCGCAGCTACGTAGTCGATGGCGGCGCGCCCAGCGGCACCTACACGGCGCCGACGACCGATGGTTCGCATACCGTCGTCGTCACCGACACCGATACGGCCGGCAACACCGACAACGCCAGCATCACCTTCACGCTGGACACCACCCTCGCCAACACGACCGTGGCACTCACCACCGACAGTACCGATGGCGGCACGGGCCATAACACCGACTTGGTATCCAGCAGCGCCGCGCTGACCTTCAACACCGCCGCCGGCGACGTCACCCGCAGCTACACAGTCGACGGCGGCGCGTCCAGCGGCACCTACACCGCGCCGACGACCGATGGTTCGCATACCGTCGTCGTCACCGACACCGACACGGCCGGCAACACCGACAGTGCCACCATCACCTTCACGCTCGATACCGATGCCCCGGACGCGCTCAACGACACCAACCCTGCGAGCGACGGCAACTTCGAAGATCCGAGTACCGAGAGCGTCCGGGTATCGAGTACCCAGGAAGGCATTGCCTACCTGATCAACGACGACCCGCTTGATCCGACCAACCCCGGCGTGGCCGTCACCGACCTCGCCAGCATCACCGGCGCGGCGGACAACTTGCAGAACTCGATCGAGATGCGCTGGGACTACGATGCGCGCGATCTGGCGCTCGCCGGGCTCGCCAACGGCACCTACCACCTTTACACGGTCGACGTCGCCGGCAACCTCTCGGCGCAGTCCGCCGATGCCATCACCATCGGCGATGTCACGGCCCCGGTCTTCGCCGGCGGCGCCACGGCATCGGTGAGCATCGTCGAGAACATCTCAGTGCAGACCAGCAACACCTACGGCACCTATGACGCGCGAATCTACGACCCCAGCGCGGACGGCAACGTCGGCGTGACCTACACGATCGTCGGCGGCGCCGATCAGGCCCTGTTCCAGATCACCGACCCGGGCATCGACCAGTACGGCGAATATGGCACGCCGGGTGCCGTCCTTTATCCGTCCGGCCTCGCCTTCAACCAGCTGGTCGGCTTCAACGGCGGTACCGAGGGATCTGGCACCGACAACAGCTATGAAGTCATCATTCAGGCCGAAGACGCAAACGGGAATACCTCCACCCAGACGGTGACCGTGAACGTCACGGACGACGGCTTCGGCGACACTGGCGAGCTTCCGGAGACCGTCGATCTCGGCGCCGCCGGCCAGCTCATCAATCCCTTCGATGTCGGCGGCCATACCTACTACTTCTGGGACATCACCGCGGACGGCGACATCCGCGGCGGCATGCCCAGCGGCAGCGGCGACTCGCCCACCCACACCTATCTCGACGGCATCTTCCTGTACGACGCAGGCGGTGGGCTGAACGCGGACGCGGTAAACGGCACCACCGACACCTACCGCTACGCCACGCTCAACAGCAACGAGGTCGCCCTGCCTACGTATCAGGAACTGCAAGACATCTGGACCGCGCTCGGCAGCGACATGCCCGGCTATGCGTCCTACGAGTACTGGTCGGCGACCCGCGCCCCGGAGGGCGAGTACTTCGGCAACTTCGGCGCGGTCAACCTCGGCGATACGGCGGGGACCGGGGACCCGTACTATGCCGTTCCTGGCGACGGTTACTTCTTCGTGCTCCTGGAGTACATCCCGCCGGTGGCATAAAAGCCGGATAGCCGTCTCGGCGCGACCACGCCGATCCGGTCCGCAACGCCCGGGCAACGGGGCGGGGAGCAATCCCCGCCCCGTTGTCTTTTCGGGGCCCGCCCGGCACAAGGCGGATGCCGCGAATTTGCTGGTAGGATAGGGAAACAAGACAACCACCAGAGAAAGGGCGGATCATGGCGACCAAGAACGATTTCAGCGAAATCCAGCGCAAGAACATGGAAGCGGCCATGCGTCTGGCGCAGCTCTCGATAGACAATTCGCAGCGCATCATGGAGCTGCAGTCCCGTCTCGCCCGCGAGCTGTTCGAGAACAGCGTCGAGCAGGCGAAGGCGCAGACGGCATCGACGAGCCCGCAGGACATCGTCGCCCTGCGCTCCCGCTACGCCCAGGAAACGACGCAGAAGATGGTCGCCGCCGCGCAGCAGGTCGCCGAGATCGGCAACAGCGCGCGGACCGAGTTTTCGCGCCTGCTGACGGAACAACTGGCGGCGGGCAGCCAGGACCTGGTCGACGCCTTCCAGTCCTTCTTCAAGGCCCTGCCGGGCCAGAACGCCAGCGTGCTGGAAACCATGCAGCAGGCGATGGCCAACGCCAACACCGCCTACGAACAGATGGGCCGGGCGGCGAAGGCGGCGTTCGAAAGCGCGGGCGACGCGGCGAAGAAGGCCCCGGCGGCGAAGGCGAAGAAGTAGGGTTCCGGAAGGCCCGGCGGCGTCGGGGGGTGCCCGTCGGCGCCGATCGATAAAGGGGAGCCACCATGGGTGGAAGCAATAGCATCCGCACGCCGCTGCTGGTTGCGGGACTCGTGTCCTTGCTGGTAATGCTGGCGGGCGGCGTCTCCGCGCTCTGGTCGCTTGACGACGTCGCGGACCGCTTCGCCGACTTCGTCGACCGCGACCAGGCCCGGTTGCAGGCCTACAACGGCATGTATGCGCAGGGTCTGCAGACCGGCCAGGCGATACGCAACATCATCCTCGATCCCGCCAATCCGAAGGCTTACGCGAATCTCGACAAGGCGCAGCAGGATTTCCTGCGGCATCTGCAAGCGGCGCAGCGGGTGGCGGCGGACGGCGCCGAGCGCGAACTGCTCGCCGACATGGAGCGGCGCTGGGCGGAAAACACCGCGCTGAAGAACCGCATGCGCGACCTGGCCAGGGCGAACCAGGTCGGCGAAGCGATACAGGTGTTGAACAAGGAGGAAACGCCCTCCTGGCGCGCGCTCAAGGACATTCTGCTCAAGCGCGCCGACGAACAGGGCGTCGCCGTCGCCGCCGCGAAGGCGGATGTCGCCGCCCGGGCCGGGCGGGATCGCTGGATCAGCATTGCGGCTTTCGTGCTGGCCTTCGCGGTCGCCGCGCTGATGCTGACTTCCGCCATCAACCGCCTGCGCAGGCCGCTGCTGCAACTGGAAGATTCGATTCGCCAGCTCCAGTCCGGCGATGGCGATCTGACCCGTCGCCTGCCCATCGAATCGGCGGACGAGATCGGCCGCACCGCGGCGTCTTTCAACGGCTTCCTCGACGGACTGCAACGGACCATCGCCGATGTGCAGCGCGAGGCGGGCGCGGTCGCGGAAAAATCGACGCAAGTCGCCGACACGGCGGGCGGGATGTCGAACGCCTCGGAATCGCAGTCCAATGCCTCGTCGGCGATCGCCGCCGCGATCCAGCAGTTGATCACCAGCATCGAGTCGGTATCGGCGTCGGCCCAGTCGGTCCGCGAAACGTCCGACCTGAGCCTGCGCCACGCCCAGGACGGCACGCGCAGCATTGCCGACCTGGGCCAGGAAATGGCCCGCATCGAACAGGCGATCCAGGCCATCGCCAACGCCACCGAGGAGTTCGTCAGCAGTTCGCGCACCATCACCACGTTGACGGGCCAGGTCAAGGAGATCGCCAACCAGACCAACCTGCTGGCGCTCAATGCGGCCATCGAGGCGGCCCGGGCCGGCGAGCACGGCCGCGGCTTCGCCGTCGTCGCCGACGAGGTGCGCGGCCTGGCGGAGAAGTCCGGCAAGGCGGCGGCGGAGATCGACACCATTACCCAGGGCATCCAGGCGCAATCGCAGAACCTGGAAGGCGCGGTCCAGGCCAGCACATCGGTGCTGCGGGAAAGCCGCACGACACTGGAGAAGGTCGCCGAAGGCCTGCGGGCGAGCATGACGGTGGTCGATCAGGAACATCAGGGCGTGGACGAGATCAACCACTCGCTGGCCGAGCAGAAGAGCGCGGGCCACGACATCGGCCGCAACCTGGAATCGATCGCCACCTCCGCCGAGACCACCAGCAGTTCCGCCCGCGAGACGCTGACCGCGGCCCGGGCCCTCAAGGAAAGCGCCGACCGCCTGCAGGCCGGCGTCAGCCGCTTCAAGACCTAGTCGGACCAGCGGCGCAGCGCTTCGTCGTCCGATTCGCGGGCATCGACCCAGCGGCTGCCCGCTGCGGTTTCTTCTCGCTTCCAGAACGGCGCCTGCGTCTTCAGGTAGTCCATGATGAATTCGCACGCGGCGAACGCGGCCTGCCGATGGCTGGACGAGACGGCCACCAGCACGATGCGGTCGCCGGGCAACAGGCGGCCGACGCGGTGGATCACGCGGACGCCAAACAGGTCCCAGCGGCGGAGCGCCTCGGCGACGATTTCGTTCAGCGCCTTTTCGGTCATCGCCGGATAGTGCTCGAGCGTCATCGCATTGATTTCAGTCCCGCGGACAACGCCGACGAAACTCGCCACCGCGCCGGCATCGGTCGAACCGGCCGTCAGCGCCGCGATTTCCGCGCCGACGTCGAAGTCCTCTTCCTGGATGGAGACCGTCATGCCCGTGCCCTCGCCGGGCCGCCCCAAGAGGGCATGCACCCCCCCGTGGGGGGCAGCGAGCCGGTGTTGCGAGCGTGGGGGGCCATGCTCAGCCTCCGGTCACGGGTGGGAAAAATGCCACTTCGTCGCCCGCCTTCACCGCGGCATCGAATCCGGTCATCGCCTGATTGACCGCGCAGCGCAGGTTCTTCGCCCGCGCCAGTTGCGCCCACGGTTCGCCGCGCGCGGCGATGCGGTCGCGCAACGCACCGGTCGTGGCCACGCCGGCCGGCAGGTCGACCTCCTCGGCCGAAGTGCCGAGCGCTTCGCGCAGGCTGGCAAAGTAGAGAACCTTCACCGTCATGGCATCTCCGAAAAGCGGATGTAGTCCAGCGTGTCGCCAGGGCTGACTTTTCGGCCGATGGCGACGTCGGCCAGGCCGTCGGCCCACAGGCAGGAGGTCAGCACGCCCGAGCTCTGGTTGGGATAGCGCTCCAGCCGGCCGTCGGCGCCGACGCGCACGCGCAGGAATTCGCGGCGGTTGCCGGGCTTGCTCCACTCGAAGCCGGCGACCATTTGGCGCGCCTCGGGCAGGATGCGGCTGGCGCCCTGGCACTTGCGGACGAACGGCCGGATCAGCATGTGGAAGGTGACGAACACCGACACGGGGTTGCCCGGCAGGCCGGCGAAATCGGCGTCGCCGACCTTGCCGAAGGCCAGCGGCTTGCCCGGCTTGACGGCGACGTTATACATCTGCAATTCGCCTTCGGCCTCGACCGCCGGCTTGACGTGGTCTTCCTCGCCGACGGAAACCCCGCCCGAGGTGATGACCAGGTCGTGCAGCGCGCCGGCCTTGCGCAGCAGGCGCCGCGTGGCTTCGAAGTCGTCGGGCAGCGGCTCGTAATCCGTCACCTCGCAGCCCAGGTCCGTCAGGATGCCCACCAGTTGATAGCGGTTCGAGTTGTAGATCTGCCCCTCGGAAAGCGGCTCGCCGGGCGTCACCAGTTCGCTGCCCGTCGACACGACGCCGACGGAAAGCCGCCGCATCACCGGCAGTTCGGCGATGCCGACCGAGGCGGCCATGCCGATCGCCGCCGGCGTCAGCACGGTTCCGGCGGCCAGCACCTCGGTGCCGTCTCCGATGTCCTCGCCCGACATGCGGACGTTTTCGCCGGGATCGGGAACCCGGTTGATGACGATCCGGCCGCCGTCGCGGACCTCGCAATACTCCTGCATCACGACGGCATCGGCGCCGGGCGGCACCGGCGCGCCGGTGAAGATGCGCGCCGCCGTGCCTGCTTCCAGCGGCTGGCCGACGCTGCCGGCGGCGATCCGTTGCGCCACGCGCAGGACCGAGCCGGCCTCGGCTACGTCGGCGCAACGCACGGCATACCCGTCCATGCCGCTGTTGTCCAAAGGCGGCACGGCCACGCTCGACAGCACCGGTTCGGCCAGGATGCGACCGGTCGCCTCCGTCAGCGGGACGCGGTCGATGCCCTTCACCTTGCGGGCGCGGGCCAGCAGCAGCGCCAGTGCTTCGTCGAAACTCAGCACGCGGGCTCCGGCCGGTTCTTCGGCCCCGGCGTCGATTTTGCGGTCGCTCGTCTTCACAGTCCTGTCTTCTCCAGAATGAATGCCGCCACCGCATCGTAGTCGTTCAGGTCCAGCCATGGCAATGGGCAGTCGGCGGGCAGATCGCTCCGTGCCGGGGTGGCGACCGCCACCACGCTGTCGTTCTCCGGCCAGATGAAGGGCTTGCCGTTCTCGCGCCGGTGCACTTCCAGCTTGGGGATCGGCGTCGCCTTGTAGCCTTCGACCAGCAGCAGGTCGCAGGGCGACAGGCCGGCGATCTGCTGTTCCAGCGTCGGCTCCGGGTCGCCGCGCAGTTCGTGCATCAACACCCAGCGCTGGTCGCAGACCAGCATCACTTCGGTCGCGCCCGCCTCGCGGTGACGGAAGGAATCCTTGCCCGACTTGTCGAGGTCGAAGTTGTGGTGGGTGTGCTTGATCATCGAGACACGCAGCCCGCGCGCGACGAAGCGCGGAATCAGGTTCTCGATCAGCGTCGTCTTGCCGGCGCCGGAGTAGCCGGCGAGCCCGAACTGTTTCACTCCGTTTTCACCTCCGCAAATCCCCCGCCCGGCGTGCGGAAATTGGTCGTCTGGCCCTGCCAGAGACGCGCCGCCATGAACTGTACCTCACCACGGTAGGCGTAGCAGCGCAGGTCCGCCTTGAGTCCGGTCAAGGCGCCGTCCACATCGACCTCGACGGTCGACGGCGGCACCAGTGCCTGCGCGATGGTATCGCCCGCCAGGACTTCCTCGAACACGCGTTTGGTCATCTTGTCACCCCGATAGGCGGCCTTGGAGCCGTAACCCGTCGCTGGCTTGAAGAACAAACCCTTGCGCCGCGCCCACAGGTCTTCGGCACGATCGGCGCGAACGAGTTCCGTGCGCGGCACGACGTCGGCCAGCACGGCGCGCGTTTCCGCGTCCACGCCCCACTCCGCCAGCAGCGCGTCATCGGAAAGGACGACGAGGTTGCGCTTGTCGGCGTACAGCGCGTGGGCGTGCGGATGCGGCGTCACCACCGCCGCGCCGTCGAGCCAGGCCTGGCGCAGCGCCGCGTTGCCCGGCGCAGCCAGCGAAAAATCGGTGACGCGGTTGTAGACCAGGTCGAGTTTCGTTTCCCCGTGCCACAGTCCGCCGTGGCAGAGCGCCAGATCTTCCGGCGCGCAGATGTGCGTCTCGATGCCGTGCTGCGCGAACAGTTCACGGAACAGCAGGAACTCGGGGTAGAGATATTGCTGCGCCGGATTTTCGTCGACGATGGCCAGGGCTTTCAGCGGTCCGGCGCATTCGGCGCGGAACATGTCGACGAACGCCTGCTCGACGTCGTTGCGGCCGAAACGCCACGCGGCGAGCAGGCCGCCACCGGCATTGGTGTTGATCTCGATGAGCTTCGGTCCCGACGGGGTCAGGTGGAAGTCGTAGCCGAAAAAGACGCCGGGGTTGGGCGGCACGTGGCGGGCGATTTCGGGCGCCCACGCCAGCACGTGCTCGCGATACGCCGGCAGCGCGACGACGCGCTCGACGGCGGCGACCAGCGCCGCCATCCTCGGCGTGTCGCCACGGCTGACTTTTACCGTGGCGGCGGAAAAGAGATGCGGCCTTTCGGCGACGAGCCGGGCCAGCAGGGTTGCGATCGATTCCATCACACCATCCGTTGCACAGGGATTGTCGCAGCCTGGACGAGCGCAGGTTCCAGCATGTCCCGAAGTCTCGCCACCACCTCGGACAGCGGTTTGATGGTGATCCCGTTCTTCTTCAGGAATGCATGCCACATCGCCTGGCGTGAGGAGTCGCTCGAAAACTCGTCCGTAAGACCAACCGGCAGCACACCCGGGACGGGCATGCCACGCCGGTGAAAGGTCGCGGCGACTGCCTGTGCGAGCGTGTCGGCATTCAATGCCTCGCGGTCGAGCAATACCCACAGGTCGAGATAATCCTTCAAGCGGCTATTGGTCATGCCGAGCAAGGCGATGGCGTGAAGCTTCTCGGAGACGACTGTATAGACGGGATATGTCCGCAGTCGAGGCGCCGGCAGGTCATCGATCAGGACTGGATATACGGCGTGAACCGGGCCAGGCGTGACTGCATCGCCGAAGCCGATGTCGATCTGCGTCTTGCAGCGTGCCCTGGCGATTTCGCCGGTTATCAATACCCGCGCACCCGCGTAACCCGCTTCCTTGCGGATCTCTTCGACGGTCACCGATGCCGGATCAAAGGCAATGCCGTCCTCGACTTCGACGCTGGCAATGTCACGAAACGTCCGGGCGATCGACTCAATGTCGCTGGCCCCGAAACCGAGCAGATCGGCGTCGCGCGTCGTTCTGTGGGGCATGTCGTACCAGAGCGTGAATAGCAAGGCGCCCTTGAGCAGGAAGTGATCGGCGTACGCCGACTGGCCCAGACGGTAGAGAATTCGCTCCAGGGCGAAACGCACGAGCACTTGATTGAAGTCCGCCCCCTGAGCCTTGGCGACGTTCAGCAGTCGTGCCCGTACCGATGCAGCGATTCCCCTGTTCACTCCACTGCCTCCAGATACGGGCGCATTACGTTGGCGACACGGCAAATCTTGGCATAACGCCAGAGGTCGTCGGCCGAGGCTTTTTTCTGCGCGCGTGCATCCTTCAAAGCCTCCAGTGCCACGTCGAGACCGATCTTGTTGCGGTGCTTGAAGCAGTCGGCAACCGTCTTGGCCACGCAGTAGACCCGCAGTTTCACCTGATCCCGCTCGACGATTTCAATCCCTTCGGAATAGGCATCACCGGCGAACTGAATCATCTTGAGCGGCGGGTAATCGATCCTGGGCGTATGACTGCCCCGGGGCATGGCGATCCACACCTGACGCGGCAGTTGAGTAGTCAGTTCATGAAATTGCAGGGCAGTGAGCAGGCAGAACACAGCCTGCGGTGCCTTGATGGCAATCGTGGTCAGGCTCTCGTACTCGGTGCCCTGATTGCCGGGCAGCCGGTAGATGCCTCGCCCCGCCTTTTCCAGCAGCCCGGTCGCGGCCATTCGCGTCAGCACTACCCTGGGAGCGCCGATGGCAGCCAGATCGCCAGGACGCAGCAGCCCCTTCTGGCCAACCAGATCGAGGACGCGTTGGGTATGGGTGTCGTGGCGCATGGTTGATGACAGTATGTTCCATATATTCGTCGAACGCAAATAAGTGACGAATTAACGGAACAGCCCTTCCTCCAGATGTTCATTCTCAACCAAAAGCGCTGCCATCCGCGGCGTGTCGCCACGGCTGACTTTCATCCGCCGAAGAAACTCTCGACGTCGGCGATCTCGCGCGTCCGCTTCATCGGCGGCAGGCTCTGCCAGATGCGCCGACCGTAGGACTTTTCGATCAGGCGCGGATCGCAGACCATCAGCACGCCGCGGTCGGTCTCGTCGCGGATCAGCCGCCCGGCGCCCTGCTTCATGCTGATCACGGCGCGCGGCAACTGGTATTCGAAGAAGGCGTTGCGGCCCTGCCGCTTGAGATGCTCGATGCGCGCCGACAGCACAGGGTCGTCGGGCGGTGCGAAGGGCAGCTTGTCGATGACCACCAGCGACAGCGCCTCGCCGCGCACGTCAACGCCTTCCCAGAAGCTCTGGCTGGCGACGAGGATGGCGTTGCCGAGGAAGCGGAAGCGCTCCAGCAGTTCCGACTTCGAGCCCTCCCCTTGCAGCAGCAGCGGCAGGTCGAGCCCTTCCTTTTCCAGCCGTTCCTTGAGCAGTTCGTGGATGCGGCGCATGGCGCGCAAGGACGTGCACAGCACGAAGGCGCGACCGTGCGATGCCCTGATCGCCGGCCATGCCGCTTCCAGCACGGCTTCGTGGTAGAAGGGGCTGTTCGGATCGGGCATCTGCTGCGGCGCGTAGAGCAGCGCACAACTGCCGTAGTCGAAGGGCGAGCCCCACAGGCCGGTTTCGGCTTCCGCCAGCCCCAGTTCGCCGCAGTAGTGGCCGAAACTCGACCCGACCGCCAGCGTCGCCGAGGTGAAGATCCAGGCGCGGGGATGGCCTTCCATCTGCCGCCGGAAAATGTTGGCGACCGAGAGCGGCGTCAGGTTCAGCGTCACGGCGTACTTGGTGACCTCGACCCACTTGATGAA
Organism: Gammaproteobacteria bacterium; assembly: GCA_018819515.1. Classification (GTDB taxonomy): domain Bacteria; phylum Pseudomonadota; class Gammaproteobacteria; order Burkholderiales; family Rhodocyclaceae; genus Fen-999. The sequence goes on along the minus strand of JAHJPX010000011.1, from coordinate 54,485 downwards.
GACGTCGTCGCCGTCGTTGCCTTCGTCGGCATCGGGCTCGGACGGCTTCAACCAGCGCTTGATGGCGAGTGCCAGTTCGTGCGCGCGCATCCGGCAGTTGGCCAGTCCCTCGGACCGGTCGGCCTGCGAATCGAGGTGCGTCATGAACTCCGCCAGTTCGCCTTCCAGCGTCGCGAGCGCCTCCACCGCGTTCGGGTGGTCGAGCCACTGCGCTTCGGAAAGCCTCAATCCGTCGCGGTGGAATGCGAGCCTGAAATCCCGGGTGACCTTTTCCAGCGTGCGGCAGGCTTCCTGCAGGGGCAGGTAATCCTTCGCCCCGGCAATCGCCTCCAGCTTGGTGTCGCGCGCCAGCTCGCTCAGCCGCGCGGTGCCGACCGCCTCGCCGAAGAAGAGGCCGGCGACTTCGGGCAACTGGTGCGCCTCGTCGAAGATCACGGTGTTGCAGGCCGGCAGCAGTTCGCCGAGGCCGTCGTCGCGCAGCATCACGTCGGCGAAGAAGAGGTGGTGGTTGACCACCAGCACGTCGGCGTCCATCGCCTCGCGCCGGGCGGCGATGACGAAGCAGCCCTTGTAATGCGGACAGTCCTGGCCGAGGCAGTTCTCGCGCGTCGAAGTGGCCTGTGCCCAGGCGCCGGAATCCTCGGGCACGGCCGACAGTTCGGCCTTGTCGCCGGTCTTCGTCGCCTTGGCAAAGCGGGCGATGGTGCGGATGTGCCCCGCCTCCTCGCGGTTGAGGAAACGGCCCTCGCTTTGCGCGCGTTCGAGGTGATAGGGACAGACGTAGTTGGCGCGGCCCTTGAGCAGCGCGATGGTAGCGGGCACGCCGAGCGCATCGCGCACCGTCGGCAGGTCGCGGTTGAAAAGCTGGTCCTGCAAGGTCTTGGTGCCGGTGGCGATGATGACCTTGCCGCCGGCACGCAGCGCCGGCACCAGATAGGCGAAGGTCTTGCCCGTGCCGGTGCCGGCTTCGGCGACCAGCGCATGGCTGGCTTTGATGGCCGCCTCGATGCGTTCGGCCATTTCGACCTGCTGCGGCCGCAGCCGGTAGCCGGGGATGGCACTGGCCAGCGGGCCGTCCGCGGAAAATACGGCTGCGAGGTTCAGATGCGCACCTTCTGGTCAGGACAACTCGACGAGGCTGGCGATCAGCCCGCCGACCGCGCCGAGGAGCGCCACCAGCAGGATGCCGATGACGACACGCCAGACGAGCACCGTGCTCTTCGCCTGCGCCAGTTGCGCTTCGGCAGCGGCGAGTTCGCGTTGCTTCCGGGACAGCGCGTCGAGCTGGCGCTCAAGCACGCCCAGCTTCTCGAAGAGCGCCTTTTGTTCTGCCGAATCGGGCGTTTGCGCGATCGCGCGGTGAAGTTCGTCGAGCAGTTCTTGCGGCCGTCGTTCCATGACATTCCCGAAACCGGGGGCCGACGGCTCCCCAAAAGGGGAGAGGATACCGAAAAGCGCCGCCCTGCGGACATCCGGCCGGAATGCCGGGACGGCGGACGCCAGCGCAGGTGCGCTGTCAGCCGTGGCGAAAGGCCACGGCGACCGCGATCAATCCCGCTTGTATACGATCTTCTTGGTGTCGCCTTCGCAGGTGCCGATCACCTTGTCGCCCTCCTTCACCTCCTCGTTCGGCACGATGGTCAGCGTGTAATTCACCACGCCCTTGGCGTCGAGATTGGCGGCGAGTTCCGCCTTCAACGACTCGCAACTGCCGAATGCCGGCGACACTGCCAGACCGAATCCCAACACTGCAATCAGCTTCTTCATTTCAAGTCTCCCTCAGGATAGGCGCCGCAACATATACGGCGGCCGAAGCATACGCGGCGGCCCCCGTAGCGACAATGTGTCGGGTTTTGGCGGCGTCCCGCCATGGCTGACTTTCCCGAAGGGCGCGGGAGGCGACGAAGTGGCGGTCGCGGGCAACGCGAGGAATGGAGCGCAGCTCCACACTATTTCCTGCGCCCGCCGCCCGGCGGGAAACGCCACCAGGCCAGTGCCACCGCCACCCCGAACAGTGAATAGCCGAGCACGAAGACCCATTCGGGCGCTTCGTAGTACAGGAGACGCTGCAACCAGTACTCGATGAAGCCGCGGTCGTAGACGGCGTCGCCGGCCCTGGCGCGCAACGACATTTCCCAGTTGGTCAGTGGGCACGCGATGCCGAGCCATGCCTCCGCCACCACGACGCCGATGGCGGCCAGATGCGCGGAACGGAAGCCCCTGCCATCGACCCAGGCCCAGCCGCGCAGGTTGCCGGCGACGATCATGACCAGGCCGCCGACCACGAACAGGACGATGGCGACATGCAGGGTCAGGATCAGATCGGCGAGGAGTCGATACGGCACGAAATCAGCCGCCCGCAAACTACGACCAGTTGCCAAGCGCCCGTTCGATCCTGGCGCGGAACGCGGTCACCTGACTTTCGCCCAACCGTTCGGCCTTGTACAGCGACAGCATCCCGAACTTGCAGGCCGGCGCGCAGGTGCCGAGCAGCGCGGTCTTCAGGACGCGCCTGACCGGCTGGCGCAGGACGAATCGATCCACCCACCACGGCGCACCGAGCGACGTGACGGCCAACGCCCGCCGCAGCTTGTGCAGGCGCGGCCTGATCGGCCCGAGGTCGCCGGCGTGGTCGTAGGCGATTCCCGGCGCCCAGACGCGGTCGAACCAGCCCTTGAGGATCGCGGGAAAGCCGAACCACCAGGTCGGGAACACGAGGACCAGCCCTTCGGCCCGGAGCAGGCGCTCGACCTGCGCCCGAACGGCGCTCGAATCGAAGGGCCGTCCGTAGTAGCTGGCGCGCTCGGCGGGCGTTAGCCCGGGCGCGAACCCCGCTTCATACAGGTTCTCGACCTGCACTTCGTGTCCGGCGGCGGTCAGCGTTGCGACCGCGACACGGGCCATTTCGGCGCACAGGCTGTCTGGTTGCGGATGTGCGACGACGACGAGGCATTTCAAGCTAGGCCGCCTGCAACAGGAATTCGACCTTCACCGCGTCGAACGGAAAGACGATCCGGCCATCCTCGGTTCGGTCGATGACGCCGGCGTTGAGCAAGGCGGTCACGTCGCCGTGCACTGCCTTGACGTCCCGCCCGACGCGCCGTGCCGCCTCGCGGATCGAAACCGGTCCGGCACCGCACAGCGCCTTCAACAGTTCCCAGCGCTTTTGCGTCAGTACGCGCCACAGGACTTCAGGGGAGGCGAAACTGATCCGCGCCGACGTCTTTGCCTTGTCGCCTTTCCATGTCGCGGCCAAACCGGCCATGGCATCCCCGGGAGAGCGCACATCAAGCGTTACTGTTTTCATGGTTCCACCTTTCGATATCGCGCCGGAAATCAGCCACCAACTGATCCGGCGTCGTAAACACATCGTCTGCTTCCTTCCCGCCGACATGCCGGTGGTCGCCCTTGCCCGTCTCGTTGTCGTATCTGAGAACGCAGACGCCGGCCACGACATACGCCAGGCGGTATTTGAAGGGGTGGGACGACCCCGACAACGGCTTTGGCAATCGCCAGAGAACCAGTTCCGCGAAGGCGGACTCCGAATAGACGATACGGGTAGCAGTGATTTCCACAGCCTTCATGTTGGAGATCATGCCAACATCCGGAAGCGATGTCAATTGCTCCAACACATGGCGCCCGGCGTGCCGCCACGGCTGACTTTTTCCGTGGCCGTGCCAGAATTGTCGAACCGACCCGCCCAGAAGAGGAAAAACCATGAAACTCGAAACCATCGCCGTCCACGGCGGCTACAGCCCCGACCCGACGACCAAGGCCGTCGCGGTGCCGATCTACCAGACCACTTCCTACGCCTTCGACGACACGCAGCACGGCGCCGATCTGTTCGACCTGAAGGTGGCGGGCAACATCTACACCCGGATCATGAATCCGACCACGGCGGTGCTGGAGCAGCGCATGGCGGCGCTGGAAGGCGGCGTCGGCGGGCTTGGCGTCGCTTCCGGATCATCGGCGATCACCTACGCAATCCAGACCATCGCCGAGGCCGGCGATAACATCGTCTCGGTTGGCACACTGTACGGCGGCACCTATAACCTGTTCGCGCATACGCTGCCGCAATACGGCATCGAGGTGCGCTTCGCCGACTACCGCGATCCGGCCTCGTTCAAGCCGTTGATCGACGCGCGCACCAAGGCGATCTACTGCGAATCGATCGGCAACCCGCTGGGGAACGTGGTCGACATCAGCGCGCTCGCCAGGATCGCCCACACTGCCGGCGTGCCGCTGATCGTGGACAACACGGTGGCGACCCCCTATCTGTGCCGGCCCTTCGAGCACGGCGCGGATATCGTCGTGCATTCGCTGACCAAGTACCTCGGCGGTCACGGCACCACGCTCGGCGGCGTCATCGTCGATTCCGGCAAGTTCCCCTGGGCGGAGCACAAGGCGAGGTTCAAGCGGCTGAACGAACCGGACGTTTCCTATCACGGCGTCGTCTATACCGAGGCGCTGGGCGCGGCGGCCTACATCGGCCGCGCACGCGTCGTGCCCCTGCGCAACATGGGCGCGGCGATTTCGCCTTTCAACAGCTTCCTGATCCTGCAAGGCATCGAGACGCTGCCGGTGCGCATGGAGCGCATCTGCGACAACGCGCTGGCGGTGGCGAAGCACCTGCAATCGCATCCGAAAACGAGCTGGGTGAAGTTCGCCGGCCTGCCGGACCACCCGGAACACGCGCTGGCGAAACAGTACCTGGGCGGACGCGCCTCGGGCATCCTCACTTTCGGCGTGAAAGGGGGAATGGCCGGCGGTGCGAAGTTCCAGGATGCGCTGAAACTGATCACGCGACTGGTGAACATCGGCGATGCGAAGAGCCTCGCCTGCCACCCGGCCAGCACCACGCACCGCCAGCTTTCGGCGGAGGAAATGGAGAAGGCCGGCGTGTCGGAAGACATGGTGCGGCTGTCGATCGGCCTCGAACACATCGACGACCTCAAGGAAGATCTCGACCAGGCGCTGGCGGCGGTATAACTGTCGAGGAGCCAGCCGAAAAATCAGGCGACCGCGCGCAGCGGAGGGAGCCACGGTCATGCACGCTTAACAATCGGGAAATCCCGAGGTCACACAGCGCGTGGAGGATGCGTCCTGTTCTTACGTAAACAAACAGGGAGCCTCCATGAACAAGTCCGTTATTGCCCTTTTCCCGCTGACGGCGATTGCCGCAGCGGTTGCCGTTGCCGTTACCGCCTGCGGTGGCGGTTCGTCCTCATCCTCGACGCCGACCACCACGGCGAAGACGATTTCCTTCGCCGAAATCGCCTACCCGACCACCGATGCCGAAAAGCGGGTGATCAACGCGTCGTCCACCGTGACCGTCGACGGCACCGCGCACACCATCGGCTACAACACCATCCTGCGCAGCGGTGACCAACGGGGCGACGGCATCTTCGGCCTGATGTACGACGTCGACGGCAATCCGCTGGTCATGACCGACAACTCCCAGTACATCTCCGATTCCAACGACCACTCCACCCTGCTCGATGTGCACAGCAAGGTGTTCATGGTTTCGCAGTTCGAGAGCTCGAACGCCGGTTTCTACATTACCGAGCTTTCACAGGACACCACCAGCGGCGAGTTGAGCGCCGTCAGCACCAAGCCGATCGACCTGGCCGGAATCAATGGCGGCTGGACCCACTGCGCCGGCATGCGCACGCCGTGGAAGTCGCACCTGGGTTCCGAGGAATACGAGCCGAACGCGGCCGTCGCCGGCTCCGCCAACCGCATGCGCGCTTACTATGGCGAAGACAGCGGCTACACGAACTACGTCGCGCCGACGACCTCGCGCATCAACGCGTACAACTACGGTTTCCCGGTCGAGGCAACCGTCACCGGCGCCGACATGGGCACCGGCACCTTCGCCAGCAACGTCACCGTCGCCAAGCACTATTCGATGGGCCGCCTGGCGTTCGAACTGTCCTACGTCATGCCCGACAGCAAGACCGTGTATCAGTCCGACGACGGCGCCAATGTCGGCTTCTTCCGCTACGACGCGGACACTGCCGGCGATCTGAGCGCGGGCACCCTGTACGCGGCCAAGTTCACCCAGACCTCCGCCGACAACGGCGGCAGCTTCACCATCGAGTGGATCAGCCTGGGCCACGCCACCGACAGCGAGATCCGTACTCTCATCGACAGCGGCGGGAGTGGCGGCGTCCCCATCACCTTCAGCGACATCTTCGACAACAACGGCGGCGACACCACTACCTGCCCGGGCACCCATACCCTCGTGTCCACCACCACCGGCAAAGAGTGCCTGATGGTCAACACCGGCATGGAAAAAGCCGCCGCGTTCCTCGAAACCCGCCGCTATGCCGCGATGCTGGGCGCCACCACGGAGCTGAACAAGGAAGAAGGCATCACCTTCGACGCCGAGCACAACCGCCTGTTCGTGGCGATGAGCGACGTCTCCAAGGGCATGGAGGACGGCCACTCGTCCGACCTCTCGACCTACAACCATATCCGCGTCGCCAAGAACAATTGCGGCACCGTCTATGCGCTGGATGTCGACGCCGGCTACATCGCCACCAATATGTATCCGGTCGTGAGCGGCACGCCGACGACGTACGATGCGGCCAGCCCGTATTACGGCAACACCTGCGACGTCAATGGCATCGCCAATCCGGACAACGTGACCTTCATCCCGGGCTACAACACGCTGATCATCGGCGAGGACACCGGCAGCGGCCACCAGACCGACCTGATCTGGTCCTACGACATGGCGACCTCGGCGCTGACCCGCATCCAGAGCACGCCTTACGGCTCCGAAACGACCTCGCCGTACTTCTACCCGAACATCAACGGCTTCGGCTACATGATGAGCGTGATCCAGCACCCGTATGGCGAATCGGACACGAACATGGTCACAGAAGGTTCGGCGGAACGCCGCGCCTACACCGGCTATGTCGGCCCGTTCCCGGCGATGGATTGATTTCACCACCCTCAGCCTGACTCTTTCACGCGAAGCATCTTCGGGCCCCTTCGGGGGCCCTTTTTCTTTGTCGGCGTATCGCCAGCGACCGCTCGCAATGGAGGGGGCCCCACGCAGTGGGGGCGCCAAGCAACGGCCTTCGGCCGTTGCGCGCCATGGGCAAAGGGACGAACCACCGCCGGTAGGCGGTGGTTGGGCCGCGAGCGGGATGCGCGACGCCATCGTCAAACTCGCGATCGCCGCATCCGCCTCCACGGTCGCATCCCCGCAAGCGGGGCCCCTGCTCCGCGCTTCGGCGTCGCCTGACTTTTCTTTTTGCTTTCACGGAAGGGCAACAGAAACTCTCTAGATTCCCCTACCGTCAGGACTGATAACCCAGATTCCCCACGGATCAGGCAACAAGGAGCTTCATCATGAAGAATGCGCGCGGATCGATCCTGCTCTTATCGTTGAGCGTGCTGGTCATCGGCATTTTTGCCGCCTGCGGCGGCGGCAGCGGCAGCAGCGCAAGCAGCACCGAGAATGTCAGCGCCCTGATGCGCACGGGGTATCTGTCCAACCCGGCGCCTTACATCCCCTCGCAGTGCTACACGAAGACGGAAGATTCCGAGGGCGGCGTGCACAACCCCTGCTACGCCTGCCACATCGAGAGCCTGGCGCCCAACTACATCAACGACGCCGCCGTGCAGCTCGCCTACAGTCTCCCGACGCCGGCGCTGACGAACCACTGGAGCAACCTGTTCAAGGATCGCAGCGCGGCATTCGCCGCGATCGGCGATGCCGACATTCTGGCCTATGTTCGTGCGAGCAATTATCTGAACGCCGACGGCAGCATCAAGCTGGTCGCCACGCTCGCGAGCGTTCCGGCTGCCTGGGACGCCGACAACAACGGCGAATGGAACGGCTACGCGCCGGACCTGTACCTGCGCTTCGACGACGACGGCTTCGACCACGACCTGCAAGGCAACTACACGGGATGGCGCGCGTTTGCCTACTACCCGTTCCTGGGCACCTTCTGGCCGACTAACGGCTCGACCGACGATGTGATGATTCGCCTGGCTCCGTCCTTTCGGCAGGACGAGTCCGGCGCCTTCAGCCTGACGGTCTACAGGACCAACCTCGCGATCGTCGAAGCGATGATCCTGCGCCGGGACGTCACCATCGACGCGACCGACGAAGTCGCCCTGAACGTCGACCTCGACAAGGACGGCACACTAGGCACCGCGACCAGGGTCACCTACGACTGGGCGCCCACCGACGGCCGCGACATGAGCTATGTCGGGCTGGCCCGCGTGCAGCAACTCGCCGGGGCCGTGCATCTGGCGGCCGGCCTCTTCCCGGAAGGCACCGAGTTCATTCACTCCGTCCGATACATCGACGTCGACGACGCCGGCAACATCTCGATGGCGGCGCGCATGAAGGAGTTGCGCTACGCGATCAAGAAGTCCTGGTACAGCTATTCCGCTCTGAACATGGCGGCAGCCGAGGAAGCCAAGGAGAAGGACCAGTTCCCCGAGCGTACCCGCCAAATCACGGGCAGCGCCGAGGTTGGGCTGTCCAACGGGCAGGGCTGGACTTTCCAGAGCTTCATCGAGGATGCAAACGGCGAACTCCGCCCGCAGACCTATGAGGAAAACGTGTTCTGCATGGGCTGCCACAGCGGCATCGGCGCCACCACCGACAGCAATTTCAGTTTCCCCCGCAAGTTCGGCGCCAGCGCGCCAAATCGTGGTTGGTATCACTGGTCGCAGCAAACCATGGTCGGACTGGACGAACCCGTTCGCTCCGATGGCCGGAACGAGTATGCCTACTATCTGGAGCAGAACGGCGCGGGCGACGAGTTCCGCGGCAACGGCGAGGTGCAGGCAAAGTTCTTCAATGCCGACGGCTCGCTGAAAAGCGATGCCCTGGCCGCGCTGGCAGACGACATCACCTTTCTGCTGTTCCCCTCCCGCGAGCGCGCCATCGCCCTGAACAAGGGCTATCGCGTCATCGTGCAGGAGCAAAGCTACATTTACGGCCGCGACGCCGCCGTCGAACCGGCGGTCAATGTCCACCAGTCCGTCACCGAGGACCAGCCGACAGGCATAGCGACAGCCGTCACCGGCCCCTGAGGCCGGGGCGCTCGGGGAAGCGCGCACAAAAGTGTGGAGCTGCGCTCCATCCCTCGCACTGCTCGGGACCGCCACTTCGTGGCGTCCTGCGCCCTTCGGGCTGGTCAGGCGTGGCGACACGCCTGCTAGAATCGCCGCGTCCCCATGCAGACCGCCACCATCCCCCTCCACGGCCCGCTGCTGCGCGGCGAGCGCCGTGCGCGCGTCGCGCTCGTCGGCCGCCGCCGCACCGGCAAGAGCAGCATCTTCCAGGCCGCGTCGAGCCCGGCAGTCAAGCACGAACGCCTCGCCGGCGTCGGCGGGTCCTACGAGGAATGCCTGGTTGACGTCGGCCTCGACCAGATCTCGCTGGTCGACCTGCCCGACATCGAGACGCTGCACCACCTGCGCGAGCACGACCGCGTCGTGCTCATGTACCTGCTGTGGGGCGACCGCTGGCCGGACATCGCGCGCCATGAATCCGAGCAGCCTGTAGCCGCTTTCCCCGCGCCCGACGTGCTGATCCAGGTCATGGACGCCACCATGCTCGACCGCGACCTGGAACTCTCGATGGAGCTTTCGCTGCTCGGCCGGCCGATGGTGATCGCACTCAACCGCATGGACGAGGCGCGCGCCAAGGGCATCTTCATCAACATCCGCGCGCTGAGCGAAAAGCTCGGCGTGCCGGTGGTGCCCACCGTCGCCCACATGGGCAAGGGCATTCGCGCCCTGTTCGACGCCGCAGTGAAGGCAGCGCGCAATCGCATCTGCCCGCTGCCGCAGCCGGCCAGTCCGCACCTGGTCGAAAGCCTGCAAGCCTTGAACGCCACGGTCGCGCGACCGGAGGTCATCGACGCCTTTCAGGTTCCGCGCCCGCTGCTGCTTTGCCAACTCGCGGAAAACGACGATTACTTTCTGAACGAACTGGGCTGCCATTTTCCGGAGTTGCTGCCCGAAGTCGTGGCCGCCCGAGGTGCCGCAGAGCGCGGCCTGCCGCGCACCTTGTCGGAGGAAATCCACGCCGACCGCCATCACCGCGCAGCCCTGTTGCTGGAGAGCGTCAGCAGCCCGTCGGGGGCCGAAGAGGAAGGCTGGAAGCGCTGGCTCGACGGACTGTTCCTGCATCCCCGCTGGGGCCTGCTTGGCAGCCTCGCCGTGTTCGCGCTGGTGCTGTTCGTCACCTTCGAAGTCAGCGCGACGCTTGATTCGCTCACCTCCGCCAGGCTGGTGGCGTGGAGCCAGACGTGGCAGCCGGATTCGACCACCGGCATCGTCACCCAGGCCGTCGTCGACGGCCTGATCGGTCTCGTCGGCATCGTCGTGCCCTACATGATCCCGCTGGTATTGCTGCTCGTGGCGCTCGAGGAATCGGGCATCATGCATCGCGTCGCCTTCGTGGTCGACCGCGGCTTCCATCACATCGGACTGCACGGCGGCGTCGCCGTTCCGTTCCTGATCGGCCTCGGCTGCAACGTGCCGGCGATTTCGGCGGCGGCAGCGGCCTCCTCGGGCCGCGATCGCCTCATCGCCGCGCTGCTGATCACTTTCGTACCCTGCTCGGCCCGCTCGGCCATCATCCTCGCGCTCGGCGGCAAGTACCTTGGCGGCTTCGGGGTGTTCGGCATCTTCATGCTGACACTGGTCGTCATCGCCGTGCTCGGCAAGATTCTCGCGCAACACTTTTCGGAAGCGGCGCCGGGCATGATCCAGGAGATTCCTGCCTACGCGTTACCGAAGTGGCACGACATCCTGCGCAAGACCTGGGGTCGCACCAGCGACATCGTCACCATCGTCACGCCGTTGCTGATAATCGGCAGCATCGTGCTGGCGCTGCTCAGTCATTGGGGTGCCGATGCATTCATCAACACCGCGCTGACGCCCGTCACATCGTGGTGGCTGGGCCTTCCGGTCGTGCTCGGCGTGCCCATCCTGTTCGGCGTGCTGCGCAAGGAGCTTTCGCTGCTGATGGTGTATCAGGCCCTCGGCACGCAGGAAATCGTGCCCCTGCTCGACTGGGTGCAGATCGTCACCTTCCTGATATTCCTGACATTCTATGTACCCTGCCTGTCGACTTTTGCCGTCATGCTGCGTGCGCTGGGCCGCAAGGAAGCGCTGTTTTCGATCGCGCTTTCCGTCGGCATTGCCCTGTTGTCTGCGGGGATAATCCGCGTTGCCCTTTCTGCCGTAAACGCGCTCTGGTAGCGGAACAAGCCGCTTCCATCTCCTCGCGATCCCGCGACTGTTCGATCAGTTGACCCAAGTCAATTGCGGTGCAGCATCTTGGTTGCATCGTGGTATTAGAATGGGTTTATAGAGTAATTTGCTGTCACATTTGTCATGTCGGCCACCCCGACGGTTCCTACGCCCACAGAACCATTGGAGTACAAGCGGAGTGATGTCAAAGCTTAAGGATTTCGCGCTGCTCTTCGCGGCCCTGCTTCTCTTCTGGGGGTTGCTGAACGCTTCGCTGGCTACCGACGTCGTCCTCGTCGGACTCGTCGCTGCGCTCGTCATCGCCCTGCTGTTCCGCAACTCGCTATCCGTCTTCTCCGAATTTCGCGCCACGCCGCGCGCCTTTGCCACGGCCCCGGTGTATGTCCTGTATTTCCTCAAGGAACTGGTCAAGTCGAACCTGCGGCTGGCAGCGATCGTGCTGTCGCCTTCGCTGCCGGTGACCCCGGGCATCGTCAAGGTCCGCACCAAACTCAAGAGCCGCATGGGACGCTTGCTGCTGGCGAACTCGATCACGCTGACGCCCGGTACATTGACGGTCGAGCTGCGTGACGAATGGCTCTACATCCACTGGGTAACGGTGGAATCGACCGACATCGACGCGGCGACAGCGAACATCGTCGCCGGCTTTGAACACTATCTCGAGGTGATGTATGGTTGAGACGCTCGTCTACCTCGCGGCAACCCTGGCCGGAGCGGCATTTCTTCTCGCCCTCTGGCGCTTTCTCAAGGGTCCGTCAGCTGCCGACCGAGTGGTCGCCTTCGACGTGCTGACCATCGTTTCCATCACCGGCATCGTGGTGATCGCCTTTGCCGAAGGACGCGGCATCTACCTGGACGTGGCCTTGATCTACGCGCTACTGTCGTTCCTCGGGGTGATCGCCATCGCCCGCTATCTGGAGCGGGGGTTCTAATGGATATCCTCGGCGGACTGCTGCTCGTCGCCGGTGCGGCCTTCCTGTTCTTCGGCGGGCTGGGACTGCTGCGCATGCCGGATGTCTTCAATCGCATCCAGGCCGGTACCAAGGCCACCACGTTGGGCACACTGCTGACTCTCGCCGGCGTCGGCTGCCTGCAACCGGCGTGGGCGCTGAAGCTGCTCCTGATCGGCCTTTTCATCCTCTTCACCAACCCGATTTCGTCGCAGGTACTGGCCCGCGCGGCACACCGCATCGGCACTGAGAAAGCTTCGCGGACGGTTGTCGATCACCTTGCGGAAGACACGGGGGAATCGTCGTGAGCACGTTGATGCTGGCCATGACGCTGCTGCTTTGCGTCGCCATGATCGGCGCGGCGCTGGTGGCGATCCGCACCGACGGCCTGCCGGTTTCCATCCTCGCCGCCGGCCTGCTCAGCCTGCTCGCCTCGGTGGTATTTCTGGTACTTGCCTCGCCCGACGTCGCGATGACCGAGGCCGCCATCGGCAGCGGCCTCACCACCTTCCTGTTCTTCTTCGTACTGGGCCGAGTACGCAGTGGCGAACGCGAGGGAGGCGAACATGATTAGGCGTGCGGTCGTACTGGCGCTGGTCCTCGCCATGGGCGCCATCTTCGCCACGCTCCTGGCCGGCTATGCGCCGGACGGCGATCTGAATCTCACCGCCCGCTACTACGCCGATCGCACCGCCCCGGATATCGGCTCGGCCAACATCGTTACCGCCATCATCGTCACCTATCGCGGCCTCGATACGCTGGGCGAAGTCACGGTGCTCTTCCTGTCCGCCACCATCGTCGGCCTGGTGCTGGCCGGAGGCCGCAGGCGCGAGACGGCGCAACGGCCGCCTGTCCCGGTGGGCGAGCTGCTGACGACGGGCAGCCGTTTCCTCGTGCCGCTGATCATGCTGCTCGGCGTCTATGTCTTCGTCAACGGGCACCTCACGCCTGGCGGTGGGTTCCAGGGTGGCGCCGTCGTTGCCTCGGGCGTGCTGCTGATGCTTCTGGCCGATCCGCTCAAGCACTTCAGTCACCGCCTGATCGCCGCGGTCGAGTCGGTCGCCGGCTTCGCCTACGTGGTCATCGGCGTTCTCGGTCTGGTGCTCGCCGGCGGCTTCCTCGACAACCGCATCCTGCCGCTCGGCGAACTGGGCGCACTGGCCTCGGCCGGCGCGATCCCGCTGATCTATTCGCTGGTCGGCCTCAAGGTCGGTGCCGAATTCTCGTCGATGCTGGCGAGTCTCTCCGAAACGGAGGAACTGTGATCGCCCAAATCGCCATGGCGACCGGCTTCGCCCTGATCCTGATCGGCCTCTACGGTGCGCTGACCAATCACAACCTGCTGCGCATGATCGTCGCCTTCACCATCGCCGACACCGGCGTGAACATCGTCATTGTCGCCGTCGGCTATATGGCCGGCCGCACCGCGCCTATTCTCGACGCCGCCGTACCCGCCGCCGAAGCGGCACAACGCATCATCGATCCCGTACCGCAGGCGCTGGTGCTTACCGCCATCGTCATCGGCCTCGGCATCACCGCGCTGATGCTGGCCTATGCCTACAAGCTCTATCAGAAGAAGCGCACGCTCGACATTGGCAAACTCACGGAGCTGAAATGGTGAGCGCCATCTTCATCCTCGCCGCCGCGCTTGCCGCCGCTTTTCTGCTCGGCCTGCTGAAGGACGAACAGCGCGGGGTGGCCTACGCGATCACGCTGCTCGCGCTGGCCTTCATGACCTGGATATCGGCCGACTGGACATGGGCGTTCGCCATGGACGGCGCCGCGTCGGTGGACATCTTCACCGCCGGGACCGAGCCGCCCTTCGCCATCAACCTGCGCGTGGGACTGGCGGAAGCGGTGTTGACCCTGATCATCAGCCTGACCGCCCTGCTATCGGCGCTGGCCATGAAAGACGCGCTGCTCGCACTGGGCCGTCGCGCCATGGCCGTGTTACTGGTCGCCACCCTGGCTTTCTGCGGCATCGTCCTCACGCGAGACATCTTCAACCTGTTCGTCTTCTTCGAACTGGCCGCCATTTCCACCGGCGGACTGATCCTGCTTTCGGACGACGAGCGGGCTCTGGCCGCCGGCTTCAAGTATCTGATCGTTTCCCAGGTGATCTCGATCTTGCTGCTGATCGGCATCATCTTCGCCTACCACGCCACAGGCACGCTCAACATCGACGGTATGGCGGATGCCGCGCAAAGCATTTTGCCGGGCAGCAGGCAGGCATTCATGCTGGCCTTCTTCCTGATGTTCATGGCGCTGGTCGCCGAGTTGAAGCCCTTCCCGGCCAACGGCTGGGCGCTGGACATCTACGAGTCTGCGCACCCGGCCTACTCGGCGATATTCTCGGCCGCCGGCGGCGCCGCGGCGCTTTATGCAGTCGACAAGCTCCTGCTGGTCGGCGGCACGGCCTGGTTACCCGCGGCGACGGGCATCGGCGTCGTCACCTTCGTCGGCGCCAATTTGCTGGCGCTGCCGCAAACCAACGATCGCCGCCTGCTCGGCTATTCGTCGGTGGCGCAGATCGGTCTCATCCTCACCGTGCTCGGCCAGCGCGACGTGCTCGGCGACCTCACCGGCTTCGTCGCCCTCGGCCTGCTGCTCGCCCATTCGGTCGCCAAGGCCGGCCTGTACTGGCTTTCCAGCCTTGTCGCAGGACGCGAACTTTCGGCCTGGGCGGCGCTGCGCGGCCATCCGCTGATGATCTTCGCCTTCGCCACTTTTCTCTGCCTGCTGGTCGGCCTGCCGCCTTTCCCTGGCTTCTACGCCAAATGGGAGCTGGCCCGCGTACTCGCCGCCGAAGGTCGCATCGCGCTGCTGGCCCTGATCCTGTTTGGCGCGCTGATCGAGGCGACCTATCTCTTCCGCTGGTTCGGCTACACCATCAAGCGCGACAAGCCGGCCGAGGATATCGCCTGTGCATCGGGTAATGTCATCGCCATCTGCGTCGCCGCCGTCACCGGCTGGGTGCTGGGCTACCTGTGGGGCGACGCCGCCAACGTCATGCTTGGCCGCGGCAACCTTCTGCTCGCCCTGCCGCTGCTTTTCGCGCTCGCCTTCCTGCTGCTCGAATGGCTGCCGGCCTGGACCAAGAACATGCTCGCCATCGCCGGCCTGGTCGGCTACTTCGCGCTGACCTGGGGTGACTACGATCCGCTGCGCCTGATCTTCTTCGTCATCTTCCTGATCGGCGGCGCGGTCATACTGCTGGCCAGCTTCCATGCCCACGGCCGCCGCGTCGGCTTCTATCCGGCGGCGATGCTGATGTATGCCGGCATGACGATGCTGATCGAGGCCACCGACACCTTCGGCTTCTTCGCCGCCTGGGAAATCCTGACCGTCGGTTCCTACTTCCTGATCCTCCGCGGCAAGCACTCCGAGCCACATGCGCTCTCCTACCTCGTCTTCTCGCTCGGCGGCGCCTTCCTGATCCTCGCCGGCTTCGCGCTGGCCGCCAGTGGCGCTCCCCTCGGCGTATCGCCACGGCTGACTTTTGCTCTCTCCGAACTTGCGCAGGTCGCCCAGCCGCTGGCGCCCTGGGTATTCCTGTTGCTGGCGATTGGCTTCATGACCAAGACCGCCGCCATCGGCCTGCACATCTGGCTGCCCGGCGCGCATGCCGAGGCCGAGACCGACGTCTCGCCCATGGTCTCCGGCATCCTGCTCAAGGCCGGTCTGTTCGGCCTCTTCATCCTGCTGATGAGCATGGGCAAGCAGCAGCTCTACGGCATCGAGCTGACCTACGTCATGCTCTGGATCGGCGCGATCACCGCCCTGCTCGGCAACCTGATGGCCATCTTCCAGGAAGACGCCAAGCGCCTGCTCGCTTACTCCTCCATCGGCCAGATGGGCTACGCGCTGTTCGGCCTGGCGCTGATGAACCACCTCGGCTGGCTGATGGCGCTGATGTTCGTCATCAACCACTACATCTACAAGTCGATGCTCTTCCTCTCGGTCGGCGGCGTCGCCAAGCGCACCGGCACCCGCGCCATGTACCAGATGGGTGGCCTGATCGCGCTGATGCCACTGTCCTTCATCGCCGTGCTGATCGGCATCATCGCCATGTCTGGCGTGCCGCCCCTGTCCGGCTTCGGCGGCCGCTGGATCTTCTACAACGCGATCCTCGAATCCGAGTATCGGCTGCCGATGGTCGTCATTTTCCTCTCCGGCCCCATCGCCTTCCTTTACCTGTTCCGGCTGATCCACACCATCTTCCTCGGCCAGTTGAAAGACGAGCACCGCAAGCTCAAGGAGGCGCCGTTCTGGATCGTGCTGCCGCAGATGATCTACGTCGTCCTGCTGCTGGCCTTCGCCGTCGTCCCCGGCATCGCCCTGCGCCGCGTCGACGAGTACATGAACCAGTTCTTCCCCACCGGCGGCCTGAACTGGAGCGGACTCAACATCAGCAGCCCCTACGGCTACTGGGATCCGATCGCCATCATGATCATCGTCGGTTGCATCTTCATGACCCTGTTCCTCTGGCTGCTGTTCGTGAATCGCAAGGCGCAAAAGGTCAAGCAGTTCAACATCGTCTTCGCCGCCGAACGTCCCTACCGGCCCGAGACCACGCACTTCGCCTGGAACTTCTTCGCGCCCTACCGCAAGGCGCTCGGCTTCCTGGTGCAGCCCTTCGTCACGCAGTTCTGGGGTGCCATTACCGACACGCTGCACACCGGCGCCGACATCGCGCGGCGCTTCTACACCGGCAACGGCCAGACCTACGCGATTCACCTGCTGGGCTTCGTTGTCGCGGTCTATCTGTTCGCGAGGGGGATCTAGCCGTGGATTTCGACTGGATGAAAATCCCCTACGCGCTGCTGACGCTGTTCATCGTCGTCAACTTCGGCTTCCTGCAAAACGCGCTGATCCAGAAGATCGCCGCCCGCGTCGGGCGCCGTTACGGCATTCCCGTCTGGCAGAACTACATCGACCTGATCAAGAACTACGGCCAGCGCAGCTCCATCACGCATGGCGTGATGTTCTATCTCGGCCCGGTGTTCCGGCTTTCCGGCGGCGTCGGCCTGCTGCTGTTCGTGCCCTCGATCTACGGCTCGGAGATGTTCTCGAATTTCTCCTTCGCCGGCGACCTGATCCTGGCCCTCTACTTCGTCTTCTTCGGCACGCTGGGCATGGCGCTCGGCGCCGCGGAAAGCGGCCATCCGCACTCGGCCATCGGCATCACGCGCGGCCTGTCGCAAGTCACCGCGGCCGAACTGCCGTTCGCGCTGGCCGTGTTTTCGGTGGCGCTGCAATACCAGACGTTATCGGTCACCGACATCGTCGCCGCGCAACAAGGCAGCATCCTCAACTGGACCGTGTTCACCAATCCGCTGGCGGTTGCCGCGGCAATGCTCGGCTTCCTCGGTTCGATGATGCGGCCGCCCTTCGATGTGGTACTGGCGCCGCAGGAAATCCCCATCGGCCCGCCCACCGAATACCACTCCTCGTATCTGGCGCTGATGCAGACCAACCGCGCGATCTTTCCGGTCGCCAAGATGGTCATCTACATGAGCCTTTTCTTCGGCGGCGCGACCAGCTGGCCGGTGTTCTTCCTGAAGGTGTTCTGCATCTACTTGTGGTCGGCCTTCGTCGGCGTGGTGTTCCCGCGCTTCCGCGTCGAACAGTCGATCCGCTGGTTCCTGATCTGGGCGGTGCCGATCGGCGTGTTGTCAATCGTATTGATGTGAGCGAGCCATGAAACCGGAACTGATGAAGCGCATGGTGAAGGGCCCGGACGGACAGGAGTTCGAGGTCGAGCCGCTGCGCGACTACTACTGCGAGGCCGCGCCGACGGTGATGCCGGCCGCCTACATCAAGATCGTCGAGGACTTCTTCAACTGGGCGCGCTCCGAATCGATCTGGATCCTCGGCTTCGGCACCGGCTGCGGCGCCATCGAGATGCGGCCGCTGATGACGCCGCGCTTTGATGCTTACAGATATGGCGTGCAATGGCGGCCGACACCGCGCCAGTCCAACCTGTTCATCATCTCCGGCTACCTGTCGGTGAAGACGCTCAAGCGCGCCATCCGTTCCTACGAACAGATGCAGAGCCCGAAGTACGTGATCGGCCTCGGCTCCTGCACCATCAACGGCGGCATGTACTGGGATTCCTACAACACCATCAAGCGCCTCGACGACTACCTGCCGGTCGATCTCTACATCGCCGGCTGCATGCCGCGCCCGGAGGCGCTGCTGGCCGGCTTCATGGACATGAAGAAGATCATCCGTGCCGGCAACGCCGAAGGCGCCAACAAGTACGCGGAGAACTTCGACTGGTACAAGGCCAACCAGAAGCAGGTCATCCACGACTGGGACATGCCGGACTACAACTGGTAAGCAGCGATGCGCGAACTTCACCAACGCCTCAAGTCCCTCTTCCCGCTCGGCGAACTGACCGAGCAGCGCCCCGATCTTGGCTTCGTTACCGTACCGGCTGAGTATCTGCGGCCGCTGTTGCTGCAACTTAGCGACAGGGAAGGTTTCACACATCTGGTGCTGCTCACCGCCGTCGACTGGATCGAGGACGGCCAGTTCCAGCTCACCTATCTGCTGTCGAATCGCGGCGCGGCCCGAGACCTCGGCGTGCGGGTGATGATCCCGCGTCCGGCCAACGGCCTGGCGACCATGGACGGCATCCACGACATCTGGCCGACAGCGGCCACCTACCAGCGCGAGCTGCGCGAAATGTTCGGCATCGATTTCCCCGGCAGCCCGCGTGTGGATGAGGAGTTCATCCTCGAAGGCTGGATCGACAAGCCACCCTACCGGCGCGACTTCGACACCAAGAAATTCTCCGAGGAGAACTTCAACCATCGCCCCGGCCGCGAGACCCGCGACCCCGAGCAGTACATGAAACAACAACTCTATCCGGACGGGAAGTGAGATGAGCTACACACCCGACCGCAGCCTCTACCCCGCCACCAGGCCCGACGGTACGCTGGACATCGACCTCACGTCCGGCAAGTACCTCAAGCTCTGGCAAGGCCCGCAACACCCGGGCATCACCGGCAACATGTCGGTGGAACTGACTGTCTGCGGCGACGAAGTGGTCGAGGGCAAGACCCACGTCGGCTACCTGCACCGCGGCTTCGAGAAGCTGATGGAGCGCCGCACTTTCATCCAGGTCTTCCCCATCGTCTGCCGCGTCTGTGTGCCCGAGCCGGACTTCAACGAATACTGCTACGCCGCCGCCGTCGAGGAACTGGCCGGCATCGAGGCTCCCGAGCGCGCCCGCTGGATCCGCACCCTGATCCTCGAAATGGGTCGCATCAACAGCTACATGATGTATCTGGGCGGGCAGTCCGGCGCCTTCGGCCTCGGCGTCATCGGCCAATGGACGACCTATGTGCGCGACCTGATGCTCGACCGCTTCGAGGAACTCACCGGCGCGCGCATCTATCACATGTTCATCCTCCCCGGCGGGGTGCGCGACGGCCTGCCCGAGGGTTTTGAAGGGCGGATGGAAGAGACCCTGCGCGAGATCGAACGTACGCTCAAGGATGTGGAAGAGGTGATGTTCCGCAACGCCGTGTTCAAGAAGCGCGCCATCGGCCTCGGCTACATCGACCCGGCGTTGATGGACACTTACGGCGTCACCGGCCCCAACGCCCGTGCCGGCGGCGTGGCCAAGGACGTGCGCAAGGACCAGCCCTACCTCGTCTATCCGGAACTCGACTTCGAGCCGGTGATGGGCACCGATTCCGACTGTTATGCCCGCGCCGACGTGCGCCGCCGCGACGTGCAGGTATCGGTCGATCTGATCCGCCAGATCCTTGCCAAAATGCCGCACGACGGCCCGGTGATGGCCAAGCTGCCCAATGTCCTGCACTGGAAGATTCCGCGCGGCGAGACCTACATCCGTGGCGAATGTTCGCGCGGCGAATACGGCTACTACCTGGTCACCGACGGCAGCGGCTACCCGCGCCGCATCAACGTGCGCGGCCCCTCCTACACCCACGCGATGGCGCTGCTGGAGCGGCTGATCGTGAACGTCAACATTTCCGATGTCGCCGGACTGATGGTGTCGCTGCACACCTACCCGCCCGAGATCGAGCGCTAACGAGAGACTGCCATGAGCATCCGCGACGTCCTCTCCCCCTTCACCGCCTGGAAGCACCTCTTCCGCGATCCGGTCACGATCCACGACCCGCTCACCGAGCGGCCCGGTTCCGCGCGCTATCGCGGCTTCCACCAGAACGACATCGAGAAGTGCATCGGCTGCGGCACTTGCGAAACCATCTGCCAGAACGGCGCCATCGACATGCTGCCGGTCGAAGGCCGTGCGACCAAGCAAGGCGATTCCGGCCTGCGCCCGCGCATCGACTATGGCCGCTGCTGCTGGTGCGCGCTGTGCGTGGACGTCTGCATGACCGGCTCGCTGTCGATGTCCAACGAATACAAGTGGGTTGAGAGCGATCCCGACCTCTTCCGCTTCACGCCCGGGGTCGACACCAAGCATTGGGACAACGCCGAACTTGGCTATCGCCGGCCCGAAGGCCACCGCCTGACCGCCGAGACGCGCATTGGCATGGGCGAGATGGAGCCGGAAGAGCGCATCGGTTCTTTCGCCGAAATCGTGCACGGCTACGATGTCGCGCAAGCAAAACTCGAGGCCGACCGCTGCGTCGCCTGCGGCCTCTGCGTCGCCACCTGCCCGACCCACATGGCGATTCCGCAGTACATCGCCGCGATCCGCGACGGCGACTACGAGCGCGGCGTCTCGCTGCTCTACGAAACCAATCCCTTCTCCGGCATCTGCGGCCGCATCTGCACCCACAAGTGCGAGACCACCTGCGCCGCGCGGCACGAAGGCGACCCCATCGCCATCCGCTGGCTAAAACGCCACATCATGGATCAGGTGACGCCGGAACAGATTCGCACTGTCGTCGGCAAGCCCGCAGCCACCAGCGGCAAGAAGGTCGCCATCGTCGGCGGCGGTCCGGCCGGCCTCACGGCCGCCTTCGACCTGGCCAAACAAGGCCACGCCGTCACCGTTTTCGAAGCGCTCGACAAACCGGGCGGCATGACGCGCTGGGGCATCCCCGAGTACCGCCTGCCCTACGACATCATCGATCAGGATGTGGACATCATCCGCTCGCTGGGCGTGGAGATTCGCTGCAACACGCGCGTCGGAACCGACGTCACACTCGACGAATTGCGCGGGCAACACGACGCCGTGCTGATCGCTCTCGGCCTGCAACTGGGCCGCGCCACCCGCGTGCCCGGTACCGATCACCCCGACGTGCGCCGGTCGGTCGATCTGCTGCGCCAGGCGACGGCTGGCGAGGACTTCGGCACTCCGAAGAGCGCGGTCGTCATCGGCGGCGGCAACGTCGCCATGGACATCGCCCGCACGCTGGCACGCCTGCAAAAGAAAACCTATGGTGAAGTGAAGGTGATCGTAACCGCACTCGAAGACTTCGCCCACTTCCTCGCCGACCCGGACGAAGTCAAGGAAGCCGGCGAAGAAGGCATCGCCATTTTCGACGCCCGCGGTCCGCAACAGGTGGTAATCGAGAACGGCAAGGTCAAGGGACTGACCACCTGGCGCGTCAAGGCGATTTTCGACGAGCAGGGTCGCTTCGCTCCCAGCTACGACGAAACCGACGAACAGTTCCACCCCGGCGACATGGTGGTCGAGGCCATCGGCCAGATGACCGACACCGCGTTGTTCAGCGGTGCACTCACCGAAAAACTCGCCTGGAACCGTGGGCGCTTGCAAGTCGACGCGGGTGGGCGCAGCAGCCAGGACTGGCTGTGGGCGGCCGGCGACATGGTGCGCGGCCCCGATGTCGTTTCCGCCGTCGCAGACGGCCACCGCGTCGCCGCCAGCATCCATGCCGCACTACTGGCAAAGGAGAAAACCACATGAGCGAAGGCAGCCATGGCATGGAGCGCCTGCGCGGCAAGACCACGCTGCGCGAAATTCTCGAAGTCGCCACCAGCTTCGAGAAAAGCGCCCGCGACTTCTACACGGTGCTGATCTCCAAGGTCAGCAAGCGCATCCGCTATCTGGTCCAGGAGCTGGCCGACGAGGAGCAGCGGCATTTCGACATGTTCAGCGCCCTCGCCCGCCGCCCCGACATCGCGGACCAGATCCAGCAGGAGATACAGCGCACGGCGCACGACAGCAAGTTCTCCGACTGCCTGCACCTGCCCGACCTGGGAGAAGAACCCGACGACCAGGCGGTCCTGCAATACGCCATGGGCCGTGAGCACGCCGCCATGCTCCATTACGGCGAACTCGCCGAAACCGCGCCGGAAGGCCCGATCCGCGACCTCTTCCAATACCTCGCCAGCGAAGAGACCAAACACAAGATCGAGCTGGAAAAGCTCTACTACGAGATCGTCCATCGCGGCGGCGGCGTCTAGGGCCCGCGCCCCGGCGTACCGCCACGGCTGACTTTTCGCATCAGCCCCGGATATTCTTCGACCACAGTCCCGTCAGGACCGGCGCGGCGGGCTACGCCCGCTCAGACTTCCGTATCGATCAGCTTCCCGGTCAGTTGCCCTTGATCGTTGGGCACCGGATGATGCTTGTCTTCAGCTGACGGCTCGTGCTCATGCGAATGACGACCCTTGTCGTTGCGTTTCTTTTGACCATCCGGATTCGGGCGCACGGCCTCCGGCTTGGCATGGACTACCGCCAGCGGCGCAAGTGAGCGTAAAGGTTCGTTTGCCATGTCGATTCCCGCATCAATCCGATTCCTGTCGAAAGCGCGAACGCCCGGTCAGACTTCCGCCCGCCAAGCGTTCGCATTTCCTGAATTCGTTTGACAAGGCGCAATCCACTGTCGACTCCTATATCGACACGAATCGACAATGCTTGAGAACCGGTGACCGGCCGCCAACCCCGGCGTATTGCCACGGCTGACTTTCATGACAGCTTTCCGCTCGTCGAAGGGAGCAACTCCGGGAGGAGTAGAATGTTGGCATTCAGTCGGCGACCGACCGATTTTTCATGGACACGGGGCGCGCCCAACCGCTTGATCGTTTCCTTCCTCCAGGGGTGCGGCACGCACCGCTCTGGTCATCCGGTGGGGCATTCCCGCAAGACCGGTTGTAATGCCTCCGCACTATCCGGCTGTTATCTTCTCAAGGCAACACCGGCTGGCAAAATCGTACCGAAAAGGTGATCCGATGATGAATGCGGAAACAAGGAATGTCAGCGTCACAAGCAGTCTGGGCGAACAGGACGTCTATCTGTTCAAGCAAGGCACCCACAGCCGCCTGTACGACAAGCTGGGGTCGCACCCGGCGAGCATCGATGGCGTAGACGGCACACAGTTCGCCGTATGGGCACCGAACGCCGAGCGCGTTTCGGTCATCGGCGACTTCAACGGCTGGAACGAGTCTCTCCATCCGTTGCACGTGCGCCAGGATGACTCCGGCATCTGGGAGGGGTTCATTCCCGGTGTCGGCCGCGGGGACAACTACAAGTACCGCATCGCCTCCCGCCACCACGGCTACCAGGCCGACAAGGGCGATCCGTTCGCTTTCGCCTGGGAATGCCCGCCGCGCACTGCGTCGCGGGTCTGGTCGCTTGAGTATGAGTGGGGCGACGGCGACTGGATGGCGCGTCGCCGCGCCGCCAATGCACTCGATGCGCCGATGTCGACCTACGAGGTGCACCTCGGTTCCTGGCGCCGCGTGCCGGAAGACGACAACCGTTTCCTCACCTACCGGGAACTGGCCGAGCAATTGCCCGCCTACGTCCAGCAGTTGGGCTTCACGCACGTGGAGCTGATGCCGGTGACCGAACATCCCTTCTACGGTTCCTGGGGCTATCAGTGCACCGGCTACTTCGCGCCAACCTCCCGCTATGGCACGCCCGAGGATTTCATGGCGCTGGTCGACGCCCTGCACCAGCACGGCATCGGCGTCATCCTCGACTGGGTGCCCTCGCACTTCCCGGACGATCTGCATGGTCTCGGCTATTTCGACGGCACCAAACTCTACGAACATGCCGACCCCAAACAGGGCTACCACCCGGACTGGAAGAGTTCCATCTTCAACTACGGGCGCAACGAGGTACGCGGCTTCCTGATGAGCAGCGCGCTGTTCTGGCTCGACAAGTACCACATCGATGGACTGCGCGTGGACGCCGTCGCTTCCATGCTCTACCTGGACTACGGGCGCAAGGAAGGCGAGTGGATTCCCAACCGCTACGGCGGCAACGAAAACATCGACGCGATCCAGTTCCTGCGCGCCCTCAACGAGGGCGTCTATCGCGACCACAGCGATACCCAGACCATCGCCGAGGAATCCACGGCCTGGCCGATGGTGTCGCGGCCGACCTACCTTGGCGGGCTCGGCTTCGGCATGAAGTGGAACATGGGCTGGATGCACGATACGCTCGCCTACTTCCAGACCGACCCGCTGTTCCGCCGCCATCGCCATAACCAGCTCACTTTCAGCCTCTGGTACGCCTTCCACGAAAACTTCGTGCTGCCGATCTCGCACGACGAGGTGGTGCATGGCAAGGGCGCCCTGATCGGCAAGATGCCTGGCGACGAGTGGCAACAGTTCGCCAACCTGCGCCTGATGCTCGGCTACATGTGGACACATCCGGGCAAAAAGCTGCTGTTCATGGGCTGCGAGTTCGGCCAAAGAAGGGAATGGCAGCACGAGGAAAGCCTCGAATGGCATGTGCTGCAATATCCGCTGCACGCCGGCGTGCAACGCTGGGTCGAGGATATCAACCGCTTCTACCGCCAGCAGGGCGCGCTGCATCAGGAGGATTTCCGCGACGCCGGTTTCGAGTGGGTGGACTGCGGCGATGCCGACAACAGCGTGCTGTCCTGGCTGCGCCGCGGCCACGACCCGAACGACGTGGTGCTGGTGGTCTGCAATTTCACCCCGGTACGTCGCGACAACTATGCCATCGGCGTGCCGCGCGGCGGCTGGTGGCAAGAATGCCTCAACAGCGACGCCCCGCTCTACGGCGGCAGCGGCCAGGGCAACCTGGGGGGCGCCGAGGCGTCCCCGGTGCCGGCCCACGGCCGCTACCACTCGTTGCGGCTGACCCTGCCGCCGCTAGCGACCATCGTCATGAAGCCGGCCGGCTGAAAGGAGGATGGACATGCCGTCGATCACTATCGAGGAAGGCCGCCACCGCGTCGTCATCGAGTCGGTCAGCCCTGAAGTAGACGGAGGGCGCTTCGCCGCCAAGCGGTGCGTCGGCGATTCCGTGATGGTGGAAGCGGACGCTTTTTGCGACGGTCACGACCGTATTGCTTGTCGGCTTCGCTGGCGTCGCGAGAACGAGACGACATGGCATGACGCAGCCATGACCGCCCTGGCCAACGACCGCTGGCGCGGGCACTTCATCGTCACCGAACCCGGCGCCCATCGCTATACGGTGCTCGCCTGGGTGGACCACTTCGCCTCCTGGCGGAACGAATTGCCACGGCGGATCGATGCCGACGACATCCTCTCGGCGCTGCATCACGGTGCCGAGCTGGTGCGGGCCGCCGCCGACCGGGCCGACGACGGCGATCGCACGCGGCTTCACGACTACGCCGCTTCCCTCGAATCCTCCGCCGATGCCGAAGCCGGCCGCCACATCGGTCTCGACCCCACGCTGGCCACGCTGATGTTTCGCCATCCCGATCTGTCGCTGGCTACCACGTACGAACGGGAACTGCCACTATGGGTCGACCGGCCGCGCGCCCGTTGCGGCGCCTGGTACGAGATGTTTCCCCGTTCCTGTGTTGCCGCCAAAAGCGAACACGGCAACTTCGCCAGTTGCATCGAGCGGCTGCCCTACGTGGTCGCCATGGGCTTCGACGTGCTCTACCTGCCGCCGATCCATCCGATAGGCGTGACTCGGCGCAAGGAGCCGAACAATACCGTGCCGGCCGAAAAGTCAGCCGTGGCGACACGCCAGGCAGCGGCCGTCGGCCCCGGCAGTCCTTGGGCCATCGGCGCCGCCGAAGGCGGCCATACCGCCGTCCATCCGCAGCTCGGCAGCCTCGATGACTTTCGCCAGTTGATGACGAAGGCCAGCGAACTGGGCATCGAACTGGCCCTCGATTTCGCCATCCAGTGCTCGCCCGACCACCCGTGGGTCACGGCGCATCCCGAATGGTTTCGCCATCGTCCCGACGGCAGCATCCAGTACGCGGAGAACCCACCCAAGAAGTATCAGGACATTTACCCGATCGACTTCGAGACGACCGACTGGCGCGCACTGTGGACCGAACTGAAGAGCGTCGTCGATTTCTGGATCAATGAGGGCATCGCCATCTTCCGCGTCGACAATCCGCACACCAAGGCCTTTCCGTTCTGGGAATGGCTGATCGGCGAAGT
This sequence comes from Gammaproteobacteria bacterium, assembly GCA_018819515.1. Classification (GTDB taxonomy): domain Bacteria; phylum Pseudomonadota; class Gammaproteobacteria; order Burkholderiales; family Rhodocyclaceae; genus Fen-999. The sequence goes on along the minus strand of JAHJPX010000011.1, from coordinate 27,966 downwards.
GCATCGCGACCACCCGGAAGTGATCTTCCTCGCCGAGGCCTTCACCCGGCCGCGCGTGATGCAACGTCTGGCCAAGCTCGGCTTCTCGCAGTCCTACACCTACTTCTCCTGGCGCAACACCAGGCATGAACTGACCGAATATTTCACCGAGCTGACGCGCGGCGACGTCCGCGAATACCTGCGCCCCAACCTGTGGCCCAACACGCCGGACATCCTCACCGAGTACCTGCAATTCGGCGGTCGCGCCGGCTTCGTGATCCGCCTGGTGCTGGCAGCGACCCTGGGCGCCAGCTACGGCATCTACGGGCCGGCGTTCGAACTTCAGGAATCCGCGCCCCGTGACCCTGGCGGCGAGGAATACCTCGACTCCGAAAAGTACCAGGTGCGCCACTGGGATATCGACCGCGCCGACAGCCTCAAGGATGTAATCGCCCGCGTGAACCGCATCCGCCGCGACAATTCTGCCTTGCAACAGGACTGGAACCTGGAGTTCTACCCGGTCGACAACGAACAGATTATTTGTTACGGCAAGTTCACCGACGACCTGGCCGACATGGTGGTCGTGGTGGTGAACCTCGATCCCCACCATGCCCAGTCGGGCTGGGTCAGCCTGCCGGTGGAGCGTTTCGGCCTCGAAGACGAGCGCCCCTACCAGATGCACGACGAGCTTTCCGGTGCCCGCTACCTGTGGCACGGCGCCCGCAACTTCGTCAGCCTCGATCCCGGCATCAGCCCGGCCCACATCTTCCGCATGCGGCGCCGGGTGCGCACCGAGCACGACTTCGACTACTTCATGTGAGGGGCGCCATGAGTAACAACAGGAAAACACATGCCGCCGACCTTGAAGCGAACGGAGGCATTCCGGATGCCGCCGGAAAAGTAGCGGACTGGTACAAGGACGCCATCATCTACGAGTTGCACGTCAAAGCATTTGCAGACAGCAACAACGACGGCATCGGCGACTTCCAGGGACTGATCCGCAAGCTCGACTACCTGCAGGACCTCGGCGTCACCGCGCTGTGGCTGCTGCCCTTCTATCCGTCGCCGCAGAAGGACGACGGCTACGATATTTCCGACTACCACAACATCAATCCCGACTACGGCGACCGCGCCGATTTCCGCCAGTTCGTGCGCGAGGCGCACCGCCGCAACCTGCGCGTCATCACCGAGCTGGTCATCAACCATACCTCCGACCAGCACCCGTGGTTCCAGGCAGCGCGACGCGCCCCGACCGGCTCGTCGAAACGCAACTTCTACGTCTGGAGCGACGACGACAAGCGCTACGCCGGCACCCGGATCATCTTTACCGACACGGAAACCTCCAACTGGACCCGCGACGACGTCGCCGGTGCCTACTACTGGCATCGCTTCTTTTCCCACCAGCCGGACCTGAACTTCGACAATCCGTCTGTGCGCAAGGCGCTGATCCGGATCATGCGCTCGTGGCTCGATGCCGGCGTGGACGGTCTGCGTCTGGACGCGATTCCCTACCTGTGCGAACGGGACGGCACCAGCAACGAAAACCTGCCCGAGACGCATGCCGTCGTAAAGGAGATTCGCGCCGTCATCGACGCCCATTACAGCGACCGCATGCTGCTGGCGGAGGCTAACCAGTGGCCGGAGGACGTGCGCGACTATTTCGGCGACGGCGACGAATGCCACATGGCGTACCACTTCCCGCTAATGCCGCGCATGTACATGGCCATCGCCCAGGAAGACCGCCATCCCATCGTCGAGATCATGCAGCAGACGCCGGAGATTCCCGAAAGCTGCCAGTGGGCGATTTTCCTGCGCAACCACGACGAGCTGACGCTGGAAATGGTGACTAGCAAGGAACGCGACTACATGTACCAGATGTACGCCGCCGACAAGCGCGCGCGCATCAACCTCGGCATCCGCCGCCGCCTGGCGCCGCTGATGGACAACGACCCGGACAAAATCAAGCTGATGAACGCGCTGCTGTTGTCGATGCCCGGCACCCCGGTCCTCTACTATGGCGACGAGATCGGCATGGGCGACAACATCTACCTCGGCGACCGCAACGGCGTGCGCACGCCCATGCAGTGGAGCCCGGACCGCAACGCCGGTTTTTCCACGGCCGATCCGCAGCGCCTGTTCCTGCCGCCGATCATGGACCCGATCTACGGCTATGAAGCAGTCAACGTCGAAGCCCAGTCGCGCGAACCATCGTCGCTCCTTAATTGGACACGCCGCCTGCTGGCGGTACGCAAGGCGCATCTCGCCTTCGGCCGCGGCAACCTGATCTTCCTGCGCGCCGGCAACCGCAAGATCATCGCCTACCTGCGCGAATACGAAGAGGAAGTGATGCTCTGCGTCGCCAACCTGTCGCGCACGCCGCAACCGGTGGAGCTGGATCTGGCCCGCCATCAGGGCCGCGTGCCGGTCGAGTTGTTCGGCCGTACCGCCTTCCCGCCCATCGGCGAACTGCCCTATCTGGTCACATTGCCGGGCCACGGCTTCTACTGGTTCCGACTGTCGGCGGTCGAGGAAGCGCCGTCCTGGCACGAAGCCCGGCTGGTCCGCGAGGAACCGCCGGTGCTGGTGTTCTTCGACGGTTGGCACAGCCTGTTCCGCGACCGCGTGGTGCCTTGGCGGATCGGCATGGCCGAACGCGTGCGCAAGCAACTGGAAGCCGACGTCCTTCCACGCTTTGTCGCCGCCCAGCGCTGGTTCGCCGCCAAGGGCGAGGTGATCGGACACGTCGCCCTGCGCGACCACGTGGAGTGGACCGAGGGCCAGGAGAGCTGGCTGTTGGCCATTTTCGACATCCCGGGCGCAGAGGCCGCCCGCTACTTCCTGCCCCTGGCACTGGTCTGGGAAGATGATGAAGCGCGCAGCCACAACCTGCGTCCGGCCACCGTGGCGCTGGTACGTCAGCAGGCACGCCTGGGCCTGCTCGGCGATGCCAGCGCCGACGAGAACTTCATCCGCGCCCTGGTGAAAGCCATTGGCGCCGGCCGCGAGTTTCCTTGTACCCAGGGCACGATCCGCTGCACGCCGGCCAGCGCCTACGCCCGCCTGGTGGACGCCGATCTAGCCACGATGCCCGTGCACCCGCCGGCAACCCAGGGCAGCAATAGTGCCGTCGCCATCGGTCGCCAGCTCTTCCTGAAGATATACAGGCACCTGCAAGCCGGCATCGGACCCGAAGTCGAGATCGGCCGCTTCCTGACCGAGGTCGCCGGCTTCACTCACTGTGTGCCGGTCGCCGGTGCCATTGAGTACCTCGACAGCGAGGGAAACGCAACGGCGCTGGCGTTGCTCCAGGGATACGTCGACAACCAGGGCGACGGTTGGGCCTTCACGGTGAACCACCTCAACCGCATACTCGAAACCAGTCAGGTCACCGGTGTCGCCCCCGAGCCCGACGCGCACGGCGCCTACCTGGCGCTGATCGCCACCCTGGGCCGCCGCACCGGCGAACTGCACCGGGCGCTGGCGACGCCAACCAAGGATATGTCCTTCGCCGCCGAACCGGTCGGGCGCGACGACCTCGACACCTGGATACGCGATGTTTCGCGCGAGGCGGACGCGACACTGACGAAGCTCGAAGGCCGATTGGATGACCTGCAAGCCGAAACCTTGTCGGCTGCCCGGCAACTCGTCGAACGACGCCGGGATGTGCTGCGTGCCGTCGAAGCGGATCTCCCGGACCAGGGGCGGTCGCTGAAGATCCGCCACCACGGCGACTACCACCTCGGCCAGGTGCTGCTGTCACTCAACGACTTCGTCATCATCGACTTCGAAGGCGAACCGGGCCGCTCCATCAACGAGCGGCGCCGCAAGCATTCGCCGCTGCGCGACGTGGCCGGCATGCTGCGTTCCTTCGATTACGCAGCCCGCACGGCGCAGGAACACGTCGGCGAGGCGACCGACAGGGACCAGGCCCTGCTCGCCGCAGTGACAGCAAATTGGCAACGCGAAACGGAACGGACGTTTCTGGAAAGCTATGCCGCCACTGTTTCCGACAGCGGCCTGTACGGCGACTGGCTGGCGGCGCGCCGCCTGCTCCGCCTGTTCGTGTTGGAAAAAGCCTGTTACGAATTGCGCTACGAACTGGATCATCGACCCGAGTGGGTACACGTGCCCATCTACGGCATTCTGGCCACCCTCGACGGGATCTGAGGAGAACTTCATGGACACGATCAACATCGCCATCGAACCACTGCGCGCCTTTCTCATCGAGGTCGGCGCCTTCCTGCCCAAGTTGCTCATTGCCATGGCCATAGCCGTCGCCGGCTGGCTGGTGGCCAAGGCCCTGCGCTTTACGGTCGTCAAGGCGCTGCGTTCGATCAATTTCCATGTTCTCACCGAGCGGGCGCGCATCGACGCCTTCCTCCAGATGGGTGGCACCACTTCGGACACGACGGCCCTCATCGGCCTGCTGGTGTACTGGCTGACCATCGTCGCGGCGCTGGTGCTGGCTTGCAACAGTCTCGGCCTCACCTACGTCACCGAACTGCTGGCGAAGATCGCGCTTTTCATGCCGCGCGTCATCCTGTCGCTGGTCATCCTGGTGTTCGGCGCCTACTTCGCCCAGTTCATCGACGGCAGCGTCAATACCTACGGCCGCAACGTCGGTCTCGACGAGGCGCCATTGCTCGGCCGCATCGCCCGCTACGCGGTGCTGATGTTCGTTATCCTGATCGCCCTCGACCAGCTCGACATCGGCGCCGAGATCATTCGCGAGAGCTTTCTGATCATTCTCGCCGGTATCGTTTTCGCCTTGGCTCTTGCCTTCGGTCTCGGCGGGCGACGCTGGGCGGCGCGACTACTCAATCAGTGGATACCGCTGGACAGGAAAGACGAAGTCCAGCCACCGTTCAAGAAATAGACAACCTCCAGTTTCGTTTCGCCTGTAAAAACATGATCAACGTACCCGAAATCACGACCGTCTGGCCCGGAGTTCCCTATCCCCTGGGCGCCACCTGGGATGGTCAGGGCGTCAACTTCGCGCTGTTCTCCGAAAACGCGGACAAGGTCGAACTATGCCTGTTCGACGCCCGCGGCCGGCGTGAGATACAACGCATCGAACTGCGCGAACAGACCGATCAGGTCTGGCACTGCTACCTTCCAGAGGCACGCCCCGGCCTGCTCTACGGCTATCGCGTGCACGGCCCCTACGATCCGGCCGCTGGCCATCGCTTCAATCCGAACAAGCTGCTGCTCGACCCCTACGCCCGCGACATCGTCGGCGACCTGAAATGGAGCGACGCCCACTTCGGCTACCGCATCGGTGCGGCCCACACCGACCTCGTCTTCGACCGCCGCGACAGCGCCGCCGGCATGCCTCGCTGCCGGGTCGTCGAGTCGGCCTTCACCTGGGGCGATGACCGGCCACCGCGCACGCCGTGGCACGAGACCATCATCTACGAATTGCACGTCAAGGGCTTCACCCACCTGCATCCCGAGGTACCACCCTCGTTGCGCGGCAGCTATGCGGCGCTGGCAACCACGCCGGTCATCGACTACCTTAAGCGCCTGGGCGTCACAGCCGTGGAGCTGATGCCGGTGCATGCCTTTATCGACGACCGCCACCTGATCGAAAAGGGACTGCGCAACTACTGGGGCTACAACTCGATCGGCTTTTTTGCGCCCGACACCCGCTACTCCGCCCACGGCACCATCAAGGAATTCAAGACCATGGTGCGGACCCTGCATTCCGCCGGCATCGAGGTGATCCTCGACGTGGTCTACAACCATACCGCCGAAGGCAGCCACCTGGGTCCGACCCTGTGCTTCCGCGGCATCGACAACGCCGCCTACTATCGCCTGACCGCCGACAATCCGCGTTACTACATGGACTACACCGGCTGCGGCAACACCCTCAACCTGCGCCATCCACGCGTGCTGCAGTTGATCATGGACAGCCTGCGCTACTGGGTCGAGGAGATGCACGTGGACGGCTTCCGCTTCGACCTTGCCTCGGCGCTGGCGCGCGAATTGCACGAAGTCGACCGGCTCGGCGCCTTCTTCGACATCATTCATCAGGATCCGGTGCTGTCACGAGTCAAGCTGATCGCCGAACCCTGGGATCTCGGCGAAGGCGGCTATCAGGTCGGCAACTTCCCCATCGGCTGGGCCGAGTGGAACGACCGCTACCGCGACACCGTGCGCGCCTACTGGAAAGGCGATGGCGGCCTGGTCGGCGACTTCGCCTATCGCATCACCGGTTCTTCCGACCTCTACGCTACCAGCGGCCGCCGTCCCTATGCCAGCATCAACTTCGTCACGGCGCACGACGGTTTCACACTGGAAGACCTGGTCAGCTATAACGACAAGCACAACGAGGCCAACGGCGAAGACAACCGCGACGGCACCGATCGAAACCGGTCCTGGAACTGCGGTGTGGAAGGTCCCTCGGACGATCCTGCGATCCGGGCGCTGCGCCTGCAGCAGAAGCGCAATCTGATGGCGACGCTGCTGCTCTCTCAAGGCGTGCCGATGTTCGTCGCCGGCGACACCATCGGCCGCAGCCAGCGCGGCAACAACAACGCCTACTGTCAGGACAACGAGATCAGCTGGATCGACTGGAACCTGAAACCCGAACAGCTGAACTTCCTCGACTTCGTCGCCACCGTAGTGCAGTTGCGGCGCGACCATCCGATCTTCCGCCGCCGCAGCTTCTTCCTTGGTCACCGCATCAAGGGCAGCGGCGTCAAGGACGTCCTCTGGCTGAAGCCGGACGGTGTGGAAATGAGCGACGAGGAATGGACCAATTCCTATGCCCAGTGTCTGGGCATGTTCCTCGCCGCCAGTGGTCTGGAAGAACGCGATGCGATGGGCCGACGCGTGCGCGACGACAACTTCCTGGTGTTGTTCAACGCTTTCCACGGACCGCTGCCCTTCGTGCTGCCGGACTGGGAAAGCGAGCGCACCTGGGAAGTGCTGTTTGACACCGCCGACGACAGTCGCATCGAGCGCCGCTTTGCCTCGGCCGACTCCTATCCTCTGGAAGGCCGCAGCATGGTCCTGCTGCGCCTGATGCGCGGCAACGGACAAGGCGCGGCATGAGACGAAGCCATGCCATGCCGTTCGGCGCCCAAGTGCACGATGACGGCGTCCGCTTCCGCCTGTGGGCGCCTTCGGCGATAGCCGTTGCGCTTATCGTCGATGAAGCTGAACGGCCAATGACCGCACTCGCGGATGGCTGGTTCCAGCTTCGTGTCGGTGCCGCCCGACCCGGCAGCCGCTATGCCTTCCGCGTCGACGGCGGCCAGCCGCTGCCGGACCCGGCTTCTCGCAGTAACCCCGACGACGTACACGGCGCCAGCGAAGTCATCGACCCGACTGCTTTCACTTGGCATGACGATGACTGGCGCGGCCGTCCCTGGGAAGAGGCTGTCATCTACGAACTGCATGTCGGCAGTTTCACAGCAGCGGGCACGTTTGCCGGCGTCGCCGAGCGGCTCGACTATCTGGTCGAACTCGGTGTCACCGCCATCGAACTGATGCCGGTGGCCGACTTTCCGGGTCGCCGCAACTGGGGCTACGATGGCGTTTTGCCTTTCGCGCCGGACAGCCGCTACGGCAGCCCCGACGACCTCAAGCGGCTCATCGAGACAGCCCACGCGCACGGGCTGATGGTATTGCTCGACGTGGTCTACAACCACTTCGGGCCCGACGGCAACTACCTGCACGCCTACGCTGAGCCATTTTTTACCGAGCGCCATCACACGCCCTGGGGCGCTGCCATCGACTTCGAGGGTCCGCACAGCCGCAACGTGCGCGACTTCTTCATCCACAACGCCCTCTACTGGCTGGAGGAATACCACTTCGACGGCTTGCGCCTGGACGCCATCCACGCCATCCACGACGACACGGCGCCCGATATCGTCGAGGAACTGGCGGCCGCAGTGCGCAATGGCCCCGGCCGCGAGCGCCACATCCATCTGGTGCTGGAGAACGACGACAACTGCGCCCGCTATCTGGCGCGCGACGACAAGGGCAACGTGCGCTGCGCCACCGCCCAGTGGAACGACGACATCCACCATGTGCTGCACGTGCTGCTCACAGGTGAGCGCGACGGCTACTACGCCGACTATGCGGACGCGCCGCTCGCGCAACTGGGCCGCTGCCTGGCCGAAGGTTTCGCCTATCAGGACGACGTTTCGCCCTATCGCGACGGCGCACGGCGAGGCGAAACGAGCAAGCACCTGCCGCCGACCGCCTTCGTCGGCTTCCTGCAAAACCACGACCAGATCGGCAACCGCGCCTTCGGCGAGCGGCTGAACCATCTGGCCGAACCGGCCGCACTGGCCGCCACCACCGCCGTTCTCTTGCTGGCGCCGTCGCCGCCGCTCTTGTTCATGGGCGAGGAGTTCGCCGCCGAACAGCCCTTCCTGTTCTTCTGCGATTTCGACGGCGACCTGGCGAACGCCGTGCGGGAAGGCCGGCGCGGCGAATTCGCCCGCTTTGCCCGCTTTGCCGATCCCGCCGTGCGCAGCCGCATTCCCGATCCCAATGCCGAGGCCACATTTCACGCCTGCCTTCTCGACTGGGACTGCCTGACGAAGTCGCCTCACGCGGACTGCCTCGCGCATACCCGCGAACTGCTGCGCCTCCGCGGGCAATGGATCGCGCCACGCCTGGCCGGCATGCGTGGCGGTGCCCGTTACACCGTGACCGCCACCGTGCTGAGCGTCACCTGGCGCCTCGGCGACGGCAGCGACCTTCGCCTGCTCGCCAACCTCGCTCCCCACGCCGCGAACGCCCCAATGCCAACGGGCGAAGCCCTCTATCGCAGCAATACCCTGACCGAAGCCGATCTGGCCATCGGCCGCCTGCCCCCCTGGTCGGTGCTGTGGGTACTTCAAACAGGAGCACACCCTTGAATCGCAGCGAAGCCCTGCGTCGTCTGGCCGCCGCCGAGGGTATCGAAGCGGAGTATTGGGACTGCGCCGGTCAGCACCACCAGACCAGCGACGCCACCCGCGAAAAACTGCTGGCGGCCATGGGGCACAACCTCGACGGCGACCTGGCGGCGCTGGTCGCCGCAACCGAAGCGCGCGACTGGCTGCAAACGCTGCCGGCAGTGCTCGTGGTCCGCTGCGGCGTCGTTCCCGAAGTCGCCCTGACCCTGCCCGCCGACAGCCGGCGCGGCAACTGGCGCCGGGCGCTGGTGCTGGAAGACGGCAGCCGCCGGGAGGCGGTTTTCGAGCCGGCCGCACTCGAAACGCTCGCGCATCGGCGTACCGCCACGGCTGACTTTGTGCGCCTGCGCCTGCCGCTGCCCGCCGAGGAGACCATCGGCTACCACCGTCTCGAGGTCGCGCCGGAAGACCCGGCGCTCGGCGACGGCGCAACGATGCCGTTGATCGTGGTGCCAGCCGCCTGCCACCAGCCGGAAGCACTGCGTGGCGATGCGCGCCTGTGGGGACCGGCGGTACAGCTCTACGGCCTGCGCTCCCGGCGCAACTGGGGCATCGGCGACTTCGGTGACCTGCGCACGGTCGTGGAAATTTGCGCCGCCAACGGCGGCGCCTTCGTCGGCGTCAACCCCCTGCATGCCCTGTTCCCGACCGACCCCGGCCGTTGCAGCCCTTACAGCCCGAACAGCCGTCTGGCCCTGAATGTCTTGTACATCGACGTCGAAGCCGTCGTCGAAGCGCAGGGCATCACGACCGTCCGTAGCCGACTGAGCGACCCCGATGTCCAGGCGCAACTGCGTCGCCTGCGCAGCACCGAACTGGTCGACTACAAGGAAGTGGCAAGCCTCAAGCTGCCGATGCTGCGCCTGGCGTGGGATCATTTTCGCGACTACCACTTGCTCGGCGACACCGGCCGCGCCAAGGCATGGCGCCGTTTCCGCGACGAGGGCGGCGAGACGCTGGCGCATTTCGCGCTGTTCGAAGCGCTGCACGCGCACTGTCGGGGCGACGACCCCGCGGTCTGGGGCTGGCCGGCCTGGCCCGGCGCATTGCACGCACCCGACAGCGCCGAGGTACGCGCTTTCGCCGACTCACACCGCGACGAAGTGGACTTCGCCATTTACCTGCAATGGCTGGCCGACCAGCAACTCGGTGCTGCGGCCGAACAGGCGAAACTGACGGGGGCCGGTATCGGCCTGTACCGCGACCTGGCGCTTGGCGCAGATCCCGGCGGCGCCGAGGCCTGGGCGTATCAACATATCTACGCCCGCAACGCCCACATCGGCGCGCCGCCGGACGATTTCAGTCCGCGCGGCCAGGACTGGGGCCTGCCGCCGCCCACCCCGCAACGCCTGCGGGAAGCTGCCTACCAGCCCTGGATCGCCACCCTGCGCGCCAACATGCGCCACGCCGGCGCGCTGCGCATTGACCACGTGATGGCGCTCACCCGCCTGTTCTGGGTGCCCGCCGGCGAGTCGGCCATGGAAGGAGCCTACGTCCGATATTCGCTCGACGACATGCTCGGCATCCTCGCTCTGGAGAGCGTGCGCAACCGGTGCCTGGTGGTCGGCGAAGATCTCGGTACGGTATCCGACGAACTGCGCGCAGCGCTATCCGCCGCCGACGTGCTCAGCTACCGGCCGCTCTATTTCGAACGCGACGGCGAAGGCTCTTTCAAGCCGCCGCAGTCCTACCCGCGTCATGCGCTGGCGGCGGTCAGCACCCATGACCTGCCGACCCTGGCCGGCTTCTGGCAGGGCCGCGACATCGACGAGCGGGCGCGGCTGGACCTCTTCGCCTCACCCGCGCAACAGGAATCGGCCGTGGTAGCACGGGCCCAGGACCGCGCCCGGCTGCTAGTGGCCTTGCAGCGCGAAGATCTGCTGCCGGAAGGCATCGGTATGCATCCCGTCGCAGTGCCGGCGATCGACAGCGGGTTGTCGACGGCCATCCATGCGTGGCTGGCGCGGACGCCCGCCATGCTGCTGGCGGTACAGGCCGAGGACATCTTCGGTGTCGTCGACCAGGCCAACCTGCCCGGTACGGCAGAGCAGCAACCCAACTGGCGCCGCCGGCTGCCGATCGAACTCGAGAGCTGGTCCGCCGACGAGCGCCTGCGCACGCTGGTGGAAGCATTGCGCCGCGAGCGTGGCAGCGGCATCGAAACGGCCGGCGCCGCCGAGGGCGGGCCGCGCCAGGCCGTCATTCCGGACGCAACCTACCGCCTGCAATTCAACCGCGACTTCACGGTGGCCCAGGCCACGCAACTGGTGCCGTATCTGGCCGAACTGGGCGTCAGCCACTGCTACGCTTCGCCTTACCTGAAGGCGCGCCCAGGCAGCATGCACGGCTATGACATCGTCGATCACAACGCCTTCAACCCCGAGATCGGCTCGGAGGAGGAGTTCGAGGCCTACGCCGAAACCCTGGCGGCCCATGGCATGGGCCAGATCCTCGACATCGTGCCCAATCATATGGGCGTCATGGGAGCCGATAACGGCTGGTGGCTGGACGTGCTCGAGAATGGCCAGGCTTCGGCCTTCGCCGACTACTTCGACATCGACTGGCGACCGCTCAATCCCGAGTTGCACGGCAAGGTGCTGCTGCCGATGCTCGGCGACCACTACGGCACCGTGCTGGGGCGTGGCGAACTGCAACTGGTCTTCGACGCCACTGCCGGCGAGTTCAGCGTGTACTACTACCAGCACCGGCTGCCCGTCGATCCGGCCAAGTACCCGACCATCGTCGGCCACGGCTTCGAGCACCTTGCGGCGGCCATGGCGGGCGATTCCCGGCTAGACGAACTGCAAAGCCTGCTCACCGCTTTCGGCCACCTGCCGCCAAGCAACGACGGATCGGCCGATAGCATCGCCATCCGCAGCCGCGACAAGGAACTGCACAAACGACACCTGGCCGCGCTTTGTGGCGCCGTGCCGGCCATCGCTGGGTACATCGCCACCAATCTCGCCGAGTTCAACGGACGCACCGGCGATGCCGACAGCTTCGACCTGCTCCACAATCTCATCAAAAGTCAGTCGTGGCGACTCGCCTATTGGCGGGTGGCGGCCGACGGAATCAACTACCGCCGCTTCTTCGACATCAACGACCTCGCTGCGGTGCGCATGGAAAACCCGGAGGTCTTCACCGCGACCCATCGGCTGATCCTGTCGCTGGTGGCAAGGGGTTGGGTGCAGGGTCTGCGCATCGACCACGCCGACGGCCTCTTTGACCCCGCCGGCTACTTCCGTCGCTTGCAGGAACAGGCGGCCGGCGGCCATCTGGCCGAGGGCGTTACGGCGAAGGATCTGCCGCTTTATCTGGTGATCGAGAAGATCCTCGCCGAGCATGAGCGCCTGCCCGACGACTGGCCGATCCATGGCGCCTCCGGCTACCGCTTCGCCAATCTGGCCAACAGCCTGTTCATCGACGCCAGCGCAGAAGCGCGCATGACGCGCATCTACGACAGCTTCACCGGCAGTCACAGCAATTTCGACGAGCTGGTTTACGACGCCAAGCGGCTGATCATCTTCTGGTCGCTTCAGGGCGAACTGAACGTACTGGCCAACCTGCTGTCGCGCATCGCCGCCGCCAGCCGCCACACCTGCGATTTCACCCTCAACAGCCTGCGCGGCGCCCTGGCCGAGGTGGTGGCCTGCTTCCCGGTCTATCGCGGCTATTTCGTCAATGGCCGTCTCTCAACGGACGACCGCCGGCATATCGAATGGGCGGTGGCCGTCGCGCGCCGACGCAGCCCGGCTTCCGACATCACCGTCTTCGACTTCATCGGCGCCACGCTGACCGGCGACATTGCCGAGGGCAAAACCGGCGCCTATCGCGACGACGTATGGCGCTTCGCCATGAAGTTCCAGCAGTTCACCTCGCCGGTGATGGCGAAGGGCACCGAGGACACGGCTTTCTACCGCTACCATCGGCTGGTGTCTCTCAACGAAGTCGGTGGCGATCCGCGCCGCTTCGGCATCAGCGTGGCCGCCTACCATGCCGCCACGCGACAGCGCGCCGAACGCTGGCCGCACAACCTGCTGGCGGGATCGACTCACGACAGCAAACGCTCGGAGGACGTGCGCGCCAGAATCGACGTGCTCTCCGAAATCCCCGCCGCCTGGAAACTGCTCCTGCGGCGCTGGGCACGAATCAACCGCAGCAAGAAGCGCCTGCTGGATGGTGCGCGAGCGCCCTCGGCCAACAACGAATATCTGCTCTACCAGACCTTGTTCGGAACCTGGCCGCTGACGGATCCCGACGAGCAGCAACTGGCCCAATATACCGAGCGCATCACGCAGTACATGATCAAGGCGGTCCGCGAGGCCAAGGAACACAGCAGCTGGATCAACGTGAACGCCGACTACGAAGCGGCCCTGGTGTCCTTCATCGCCGCGCTGCTGGCCCCCGGCGACAAGAACCTGTTCCTCGCCGACTTCGTGCCTACCGTCGGCCGGATGGTGCGCTACGGCCTGATCAACTCGCTTGCCCAGACGCTGCTGCGGCTGACCTCGCCCGGCGTGCCCGACCTCTATCAGGGTAGTGAATTGTGGCAGTTCCAACTGGTCGATCCGGACAACCGGCAGCCGGTCGACTTTGCGCTGCGCTGCCGTCTGCTGGCCGAAGTGCAGGCGGCCCAGTCCGGCCCGCCGGACACCTGGCGCACGGCTGTGGCGCCTTTGGTGACGAACATGGCGGATGGCCGCATCAAGCTCTACCTCATCTGGACCGCGCTGCAATGGCGCCGCCGCTGGCGCGAAGTGTTCCGCGACGGCGACTACCTGCCGCTACCCGTCGTCGGCGCCTGCGCCGAGCACGCGTGCGCCTATGCCCGCCGCCACGGCGAACGCATCGCCGTCACCGTGGTGCCGCGTCTGCTCGCTAAACTACGCGGCGACATGGATGAAACCGCCGCAACCCAGTGGGAGGACACCCGCGTAGAGCTGCCCGCAGACTGGGGCGAACAGACCTGGCTCGACACCTTCACCGGCGCAACGCTGACTTCGGCTGGCGTATCGCCAGCGCTGACTTTTGACCAATTGTTGAGCGACTTCCCCGTGGCGCTGCTGGTTAACGTGAAATCCAACGGATAGCGTGCCCGGAAATGATCGAGCGCAGCGAGCCAATCAGTAGCCTCCCCGCGAGGGGAGGATGGGAGGGGCGGGCCCATTTGCCCGCTCGCTGCGCTACGATGGCCGTGTGTTTCATAGATGTGGTGCGGTTCATCGAAGCCATGAGCGTAAGCGATGGAGGCAAGGCGCCCCAAACATGAGCGGAGCGAAGCTTGCCACTGCCGACGACGCGACGCGGATTGCCGAATGCACGACGCAGGCGGAAAAGCTGCTGCGCGCCAATCTCGGGCCGCTCGGCTTTCTCGCCGCCAGCCCCGCCGCCGGCGCGCACCAGCGCGGTTACGACCGTGTGTTCGGCCGCGACGCCGCCATCTGCGCCATCGCTGCGGCGCACTGCGGGGACGCCGAACTCGTTGCCGGCGCCGAGCGCAGCCTGCTGACGCTGGCCAAGGCGCAAGCGCCCAACGGGCAGATTCCCAAGTACGTCGACCCGGCCATCAAGCGCGGCGACTTCTGGTATCTCGGCTGCATCGACGCCACGCTCTGGTGGCTGATCGCCATCGTCCACGTCGACCGCCGCGTGGCCGGGCTGCGGGAGCGGCTCGCCGAACCGATAAAGCGCGCCATCGCCTGGCTGTCCTGCCAGGAGCACCAGGAAATCTTTCTGATCCAGCAGAACGAAGCCAGCGACTGGGCCGACATCATGCCGCGCTCCGGCTTCGTGCTTTACAGCAACGCCCTCTGGTATCGCGTCAAGAAACTGTATCGGCTGCCCCACACCGCCATCACCCGCGAACACTTCAACTGCCTGTTCCATCCCTTTGGCAACCGTCGGCCCGACTACAAGCGCCTGCGCCTGCTGACGCACTACGCGCGCCGCGGCACGGGCAACAGCGACCTCTATCTCAGCTTTGTGAATCTCGGCTTCTGGGGCGACGAGGGCGACATCTTCGGCAACCTGCTCGCCATGCTGTTCGGCCTCGCCGACGAGCACCGCAGCAACCGCATCCTCGCCGCCATCGCGCGCAACCAGATCGGCGCCGCCTACCCGATGCGCGTCACCTGCACGCCGATCGGCCGTGACGATCCCTTCTGGCGCACCTACATGGGCCGGCATCGCCAGAACCTCGAACACCGCTATCACAACGGCGGCATCTGGCCTTTCGTCGGCGGCTTCTGGGTGCTGGCACTGGCCGCCGCAGGCCGTCGCGACGAGGCTCTACGACAACTCGGTGCGCTGGCTCGCGCCAATGCCATCAACCAGTGGGAATTCAACGAATGGTTCCACGGCCAGACCGGCAAACCCGAAGGCATGCCGCACCAGACCTGGAACGCCGCCATGTTCCTGCTGGCCCGGCACGGACTCGCCCATCCGGTATTCAAGGCGACCGGCAAGCGGACTAGGGCCTAGGTAACAGCCCTCACTCGCCGGCGCACATCAGAAATCGACCCCTGCCTTGAAGCCGACGGTCAGGTTGTCGAAATCGGTGCCCTGCTTGCTTTGAGTGTTGTGGTATCGCGCATCGACGCCCAGATACAGCGAACCCATCCGGTAATTGACCCCGCCGGCGATACCGATGCCGTACAACGTCCCGTCATATCCCGGCACGTCGACGCTGTAGACCGCAACGCTAGGACCGGCGCCCATCGACAGGCCCTTGCCCAACTGGACGGTATAGCGCGGCGAGAGCTCGAACATGTCGGCCTTCATGCTGTCTTTGCTGACGTGGCCGATCTGCAGGTGCGTGCGGATGCGGTTCTGCGGATCCTGGATCAGGCCGCAGTTGAAGTTCAGATCGATTCCGTAGCCGAAATCGGACGAGTGATCGGAGGGATCGACGTGGTTCAATGTGCCCGCCACGGTTGGTTCGAATTTGAAGTTCGCGTCGCTTTGCGCGGGGAGGAAACGCCATCCGTCCGCATGCGCCGTCAGCGCCAGCGCGGCGAGTGTGGTGGCAACAATGATCTTTTTCATGTCAATCTCCTGTGGGGTGAATAGAAACGGGCACCATGATCGCCCAGTCTCCAGGCGCGCCGCCACTGTCACCAAAATCACACAGGGGAAAGAATCCGCGCCACGGGACTGCGAAAATCGTCGATACTCAGGATCACGCTCCGTGCATCGCGCCCGGAGGGCTAAAGCGCACCGGCGGCAATCCCTTCAAACCGGAAAGCGAACAAAAGTCAGCCATGGCGACACGCCGAATTCGAACGGATCGCTCCCGACCCCAAAAAGCAAAGGGCCCTCAACTGAGGGCCCTTCAAAATTCTGGCGGAGTGGACGGGACTCGAACCCGCGACCCCCGGCGTGACAGGCCGGTATTCTAACCAACTGAACTACCACTCCAGACCTCGCCACGTAGCGACGAGAGCCGCGCATTATAGCGGCTTTCAATCTGCGCGCAAGCGAAACGGGGCGACGTGATACACGTCCAAAAACCGCGCAACGAATCGTTTCGAAGTTGCCAGCGCGCTCGCGTTTCCGCGGCGAACGTCGTCACACATCATCGGCCACGAAACATGTCCGTGCCTGCTTCGCTCGTCACCGCGCTGCGCGGCAATTGGCGCTCCCATCATTGCCGCAACGCCCACGCAAAGCACAGGGTTATCCTGCGCAAAAATCTACCCCAGCATCATATATCCGCATGTATTTAAATGAATTTTTCGTTACCAGCCCTTGCCTCGACTTCAATCCAGTGGCATAATCCCTACGCTTCGCTCCCCGAACACACAGGAAGGAAAACCTTATGTGCGGATTCGCCGGCGAAGCGCGATTCGATTCGACTTGCGCTGATGTCGCTTCCGTTGCCCGCATGGGCGACACCCTGGCGCGCCGCGGCCCCGATGCTGCCGGCGTGTGGCAGCAAGGACGCGTGGCCCTCGCCCACCGCCGCTTGCGCATCATCGATTTGTCCGAACACGCCCAGCAGCCGATGGTCGATGCCGACATCGGCCTAGCCATCGTGTTCAACGGCTGCATCTACAACTACCGCGAACTGCGCGCCGAGCTGATCGGGCTCGGCTACCGTTTCTTCTCGGAAGGCGACACCGAAGTCATCCTGAAGGCATTCCATGCCTGGGGGCCGGAATGCGTGAAGCGCTTCCACGGCATGTTCGCCTTCGCCATCGTCGAACGCGACAGCGGCCGAATCACGCTGGCGCGCGACCGCTTCGGCATCAAGCCGCTCTATCTTGCGCAGGACGGCAAGCGCCTGCGCTTCGCCTCCTCCCTGCCGGCGCTACTGGCAGGCGGCGACATCGACACCGCAATCGACCCTGTCGCGCTGCACCACTACATGACGTGGCATGCCGTGGTGCCGCCGCCACTGACATTGCTGGCCGGGGTACGCAAGCTGCCGCCTGCGACCGTCGCCACTTTCGAGTCAGACGGCACGCGGCGCGATACGCGCTACTGGGAACTGGCCGTCGGCGAGGACGCCGCCATCGCCGGACTGCCCACGCGCGAACGCGAAGCCATGGTCGAAGCCGCTTTGCGCAAGGCCGTCGAGCGGCGCATGGTGGCCGACGTGCCGGTCGGCGTGCTGCTTTCCGGCGGCGTCGATTCAAGCCTGATCGTGGCGCTGCTGGCCGAACTCGGCCAGACCGGTCTGGAGACCTTTTCCATCGGTTTCGAAGCGGCCGCCGGAGAAACCGGCGACGAGTTCCGCTATTCCGATCTGGTGGCGCAGAAGTTCGCCACCCGCCATCACCAGATCCGCGTGCCGACGGGCCAGTTGCTCGACGCCTTGCCGGATGCCATCGCCTCGATGTCCGAGCCGATGGTGAGCTACGACAACATCGCCTTCTATCTGCTCTCGCGCGAGGTCGCCAAGCATCTGAAGGTCGTGCAAAGCGGCCAGGGTGCCGACGAGGTATTCGCCGGTTATCACTGGTATCCGAAGCTCGCCGCCGCGCAGGACCCGGTGGCCGACTACGCCCGCGTTTTCTTCGATCGCGACCAGGCCGAGTATGCGCAGGCAGTCGAGGCGGCGCACGTCGGCGCCGACCACAGCCGTGAGTTCGTCGCCCGTCACTTCGCCTCGGTACAGGCGGCAAGCGCGCTCGACAAGGCGTTGCACATCGACACCAACGTGATGCTGGTCGACGATCCGGTGAAGCGGGTCGACAACATGACCATGGCCTGGGGGCTGGAAGCGCGCGTGCCCTTCCTCGACCACGAACTGGTGGAACTGGCCGGTCGCCTGCCCGCTGCCGACAAGATCGGCGACGACGGCAAGGCGGTGCTGAAGTCGATTGCCCGCCGCCTGTTGCCGCGCGAAATCGTCGACCGGCCCAAAGGCTACTTCCCGGTGCCGGCGCTCAAGTACATCGAAGGCCCGGTGCTCAACATGGTGCGCGATGCTCTGAACAGCCGCGCCGCGCGCGAGCGCGGCATCTTCCGGCGCGACTACGTCGACATGCTGCTGGCCGATCCGGCCGCCCATATCACCCCGCTGCAAGGTTCCAAGCTGTGGCAGGTCGCACTGCTGGAACTCTGGCTGCAAACCAGGAGGCTCTGACCATGGCCCGCCCTTCCGTCACGCCGCCGCCCAGCGACGCCCTGCTCGACCCCCTGCGCATGAATACCCTCAAGCACTGGGGGCAGCCGCCCGGCGAAAGGCCGACGCACCAGATGAAGCACGAGGCCACCGTCGATTGCGGCTGGGGCCGCCTGATCTTCGGCCAAACCTTCGAGCAAGCGGAGCGGTTGGCGGAAGCCCTGCGCGCCGAGGAGCCAGGCCGGCGCGACGTCGGCCTCTACATCCGCGATCCGCATGTCGTCATCGCCGCGGCACCGCAGTCGCTGTTCCTCGATCCATCGCACACGTATCGCCTGCCGCTGCAGGACAATCCGCTCGACACGCCGCCCGCCGCCGGCCAGGCCTGGCAAATCCGCGAAGCCGTTCATGGCGACGAGACCGCGCTCGAACGCATCTACCGTTCGCGGCACATGGTGCCGCTGCGCGACGGCTACCTGGATGAATTGCAACACCTGCCGGCGGTCACCCTGCTGGTCGCCGAGGACGCCAACACCCATCGCCTGCTCGGCGCGGTGACCGGCGTGGACCACGTGCTGGCCTTCGGCGACCCCGACCACGGCGCCAGCCTGTGGTCGCTGGCGGTCGACCCGCAGTGTCCGCATCCCGGCATCGGCCTTGCCCTGGTCGCGACGCTGGCGACCCGCTTCCGCGATCTCCGTCGCACCTATCTCGACCTGTCGGTGATGCATGACAATGCCGAGGCCATCGCGCTGTACGAGCGCCTGGGATTCGAGCGCGTGCCCGTCTATTGCGTGAAGCACAAGAACCCGATCAACGAGAAGCTGTTCGTCGGCCCCGACGAAACTGCGGGGCTCAACGTCTATGCCCGCATCCTGGTCAACGAAGCGCGACGGCGCGGCATTTCGATCGAAGTCATCGACGCCGAACACGGCTATTTCCGTCTCTCCTTCGGCGGCCGCAGCTTCGTCTGCCGCGAGTCGCTGACCGAACTCACCACGGCCATCGCCATGAGCCGTTGCGACGACAAGCGGGTCACCCGCAACGTGCTGACCGCCGCCGGGCTGCGCATGCCGGAGCAAATCTCCATGCCGGTCGACCAGCCGGCATCGAAGGTGGTGGCCGGATTCCTTGCAAAACACGACAGCGTGGTCGTCAAACCCGCGCGCGGCGAGCAGGGCCACGGCGTTCAGGTCGACCTGCGCACAAAGGCGGAGGTCGAGCATGCGATCGAAAACGCACGCCGCTACTGCGACGACGTGATCGTCGAGGAACGGGTAACCGGCGAAGACCTGCGCGTCATCGTCATCGACTACAAGGTGGTCGCCGCCGCCGTCCGCCGTCCGGCCGAAATCACCGGCGACGGCGCGCAGACCATCGAGACGCTGATCGAAAAGCAGAGTCGGCGGCGCGCCGCCGCCACCGACGGCGAGAGCCGCATTCCGTTGGATGGCGAAACCCGGCGCTGCGTCGAGGCCGCCGGCTACACCATGGACACCGTGCTGCCGGCCGGCACGCGCCTGATGGTGCGCAAGACCGCCAACCTGCATACTGGCGGCACCATCACCGATGTCACGCCGCAACTCAGCGACACGTTGCGCGAAGTATCCGAGCAGGCGGCGCGGGCGCTGGAAATCCCGGTTACCGGGCTCGACCTGATGGTGCCCGATCCTGCCGGCGACGAATATGCGATCATCGAAGCCAACGAGCGCCCGGGGCTGGCCAACCACGAACCGCAACCGACCGCCGAGTGCTTCATCGACCTGCTGTTTCCCCATTCCCGGAGCACCGCATGAGCGACGCCGCCCCACTGGACCGAAAATACCTTCTCGCCACCCTGGAGCGCCTGCTCCAGACCCCAAGCCCGTCGGGGATGACCGACGCGGTGGTCGGCCTGGTCTGCGAGGAACTCGCGGCCATCGGCGTTCCGTTCAGCCTGACGCGGCGCGGCGCCATCCGGGCCGATCTGGAAGGCATGCGCCACAGCCCGGACCGCGCCATCGTCGCGCATCTGGATACGCTTGGCGCGATGGTCAAGCAGATCAAGGACAGCGGCCGGCTCGAGGTGGTACCCATCGGCACCTGGTCGCCCCGTTTCGCCGAGGGCGCCCGGGTAACGATCCACGCCGACGAGGGCACGCTGTTTCGCGGCACCATCCTGCCGTGCAAGGCGTCGGGGCATGTCTACAACGAGGAAGTCGACAATCAGCCGAGCACCTGGCTCAACCTGGAAATCCGCGTCGACGCGCCGGTCACCAGCCGCGCGGAAACGCTCGCCCTGGGCATCAACGTCGGCGATACTTGCTCGGTGGACAGCCAGCCGGAATTTGCCGAGAACGGCTTCATCAACGCTCGCCATCTCGACGACAAGGCCGGTGTCGCCACGCTGCTGACCGTCGCCAAGGCGGTGCGCGAGCACAAGGTTCGCCTGCCCGTCGACTGCCATCTGTTGTTCACCATTTCGGAAGAAGTCGGCGTCGGCGCCTCGCACGTCCTGCACGGCGACGTCGCGGAACTGATTTCCATCGACAACGGCACCATCGCCCCGGGCCAGAACACCTGCGAATACGGCGTCACGATCGCGATGCAGGATTCAGGCGGACCCTTCGACTGGCACCTGACGCGACACCTGCTGGCGATGTGTACCCAGCACAAGATCGACCACAGCCGCGACGTGTTCCGCTATTACCGCAGCGATGCCGCCTCCGCCATCGAAGCCGGCAACGACATCCGCACCGCGCTGGTGTGTTTTGCGCTCGACGGCTCGCACGGCTGGGAGCGCACCCACATCGACTCGCTGGCGGCACTGGGCGACCTGCTCTACCACTACATCCGCAGCAAGCCGCTGTTCCAGCGCGACGTCGCCATGCTCGGCCCGCTGGCCGACTTCCCGACCGGCCCGCAATAGTCGTCGCAAGCCGGTCGGGGCCGGCGCCTCGGGCGCCGGTCAAACGCGCTCGAAGATTCCCGCCGCGCCCATGCCGGTGCCGATGCACATGGTCACCATGCCGTACTTGAGCTTCGGATCGCGCTGGAACGCATGCACCAGCGTGGCCGTGCGGATGGCGCCGGTGGCACCGAGCGGATGGCCGAGCGCGATGGCGCCGCCGAGCGGATTGACCTTGGCCGGATCGAGGTCGAGGTCCTTGATCACCGCCAGCGATTGCGCGGCGAAGGCTTCGTTGAGTTCGATCCAGTCCATCTGCTCTTTGGTCACGCCACCGAGCTTGCAGGCGCGCGGAATGGCTTCGATCGGACCGATGCCCATGATTTCGGGCGGCACACCAGCAACCGCGAAGGAAACAAAGCGCGCCAGCGGCTTGACGTTGTAGCGCTTCAACGCCGCTTCACTCATCAGCAGCACCGCCGCTGCGCCGTCGGACATCTGCGAGGCGTTGCCGGCCGTCACCGAGCCCTTGGCGGCGAACACCGGCCGCAGCTTGGCCAGCGACTCCATGGTGGTGCCCGGACGCGGGCCCTCGTCGTTCTCGAACAGGCGCTCGCGGATCTTCACGTTGCCGCTGGCGAAGTCGGGCAGATGCTCGCACACGTTGTAGGGCGTGATCTCGTCCCTGAACTTGCCCGCGGCGATCGCCTCCAGCGCGCGGCGGTTCGATTCGACCGCGAAGGCGTCCTGCTGCTCGCGCGTCACCTGCCAGCGCGCCGCGACGTTCTCCGCGGTGATGCCCATGCCGAACGCAATGGCGCGGTTTTCATCCGTGTAGAAGGCCGGATTGGCCGCCAGCTTGTTGCCCATCATCTGCGCCATGATGGTCATCGACTCCGTGCCGGCACCGATGGCGACGTCGCACTCGCCCAGGCGGATACGGTCGGCAGCCATGGCCACGGCATTGACGCCCGACGAGCAGAAACGGTTGACGGTGATGGCCGGCACGCTGTCGGGCAAACCGGCCAGCAGCAAGCCGATGCGGGCAACGTTCATGCCCTGCTCGGCTTCCGGCATGGCGCAGCCGACGATGACGTCGCCGATTTCTTTCGCGTCGAGGCCGGGCACCGCTGCGACGGCGTGCTTCAGCACATGCGCCAGCATGTCGTCGGGACGGACGTTGGCGAAGGCGCCCTTGCGCTTGGCAACCGGCGTGCGCGTGGCGGCGACGATGTAGGCATCCTGAATGATCTTGCTCATGTTCTTCTCCTTAGTTCCGCAGCGGCTTGCCGGTGTCCATCATGTGCGCGATGCGCGCCTGGGTCTCCGGGGTCTTCAGCAACGCAACGAATTCGCGCCGCTCGATGGCGAGAATCCAGTCCTCGGTGACCAGCGTGCCGGTCTCGACGTCGCCGCCGCACAAGGCCAGCGCCGCCGCCTTGGCGACGCGGTAGTCGTGGTCGGAGATGAAGTTGCCGACGTGCATGTTGACCAGCGCCATCTCGCAGTTGGCGATGCCCGTGCGGCCGGCCGCGACGATGGCCTTCGGATGCGAGGGCGGCGCGTAGCCGGCCTCGTGCATCTCGCGCGCCTTGCGGATCGCCACGTAGAGCAGCTCCTGCGGATTGAAGACGATGGTGTCGGCTGGCTCCAGAAAGCCCATGGCCTTCGCGTCGAGCGCCGAACCGGACACCTTGCCCTGTGCGATGTTCATGAAAACGTTCTGCAGGAAGGGGAAGGGTTCGCCGAAGGCGACTTGCTTGCTAAGTTCGGAGGCGCGCTGCGCGAAGTGCGCGCAACCGCCACCGGCCGGGATCAGGCCGACGCCCGACTCGACCAGGCCGATGTAGGACTCGAAGGCCACCACCCGCGCCCCCGCGTACATCGTGAATTCGCAACCGCCGCCGAGCGCCATGCCCTGCACCGCCGCGACGGTCGCCACCTGCGAGTAGCGCAGCGAAAGACTGGCGCGCTGGAACTCGGCAACGAAATGCTCCAGCTCTTCGAAGTCGCCGCCCTTGATGCCTTCCACGACTTCCTTGAGGTTGGCGCCCACCGCGAACGGCGCTTCCTGCCAGAGCACCAGTCCCTTGAAGTCGCGCTCGGCGATGGCGACGGCCTCCAGTACGCCCGTAAGCACGTCGCGGCCGATGGCGTGCATCTTGGTGGTGATGGAAAGGATGGCGATGTCGGGATCGACGTCGTCGCGTACCCACAGCTTCACGCTGCCGTTGTCCCACACCTGGCGTGCCGCCACGGCTGACTTTTCGCCGACCAGCAATTCGGGCACGAGTTGACGCTGATACACCGGCAGCGTCGACCGGCCGAGGCGCTTGCCCTGTTGCACAGACCACGAACCGTCCGCACCATGCACGCCGTCGAGCTTGCCCACCCAATCGGGCAGCGGCACATTGGCCATCGCCTTGCCGGCCGCGATATCCTCGGCGACCATGGCCGCAACATCCTTCCAGCCCGCCGCCTGCCAGTTCTCGAACGGGCCGCGGCTCCAGCCGTAGCCCCAGCGCATCGCGAAATCGACATCGCGCGCACTGTTGGCGATCTCGCCCAGATGCACGGCGCAGTAATGGAATATGTCGCGCTGGATGGACCAAAGCAGTTGCGCCTGCGGATGCGCGGAAGCACGCAACTTCTTCAGCTTCTCGCCCGCATCCTTGATCTTGAGGATTTCGTCGACCTCGGGCGCGATCTCGCCCTTGGAATCGCGATAGTCGGCGAGATTCAAGTCCAGCACCTTGGTAACTTTGCCCTCGCGGTAATAGACGCCGCGGCCGGACTTCTGGCCCAGCGCGCCCTGCGCGATCAACTGCTGCGCCCACTCGGGCACGGCGTAGTGGGCGTGCCACGGATCGTTTGGCAGGCCGTTCTTCATGGTGTTGATGACGTGGCCCATGGTGTCCATGCCAACCACGTCGAGCAGGCGGAAAGTCGCCGACTTGGGAATGCCGATTTTCGTGCCGGTCAGCGCATCGACCTCGTCGAAGGTCAGGCCGAGCCGCTGCGTGTGATGCGCGACCATCAAGAGGTAGGCGACGCCGACGCGGTTGGCGATGAAGTTCGGCGTATCGAGCGCGCGAACGATGCCCTTGCCGACGCGCGAGGTGAGCCAGGTTTCCAGGTTGTCGAGCATCGCCGCATCGGAGGTGACGCAGGGAATGATCTCGACCAGCGCCATGTAGCGCGGCGGGTTGAAAAAATGGATGCCGCAGAAGTTGGGCCGATGCGTCTCCGGCATCGCCTGCGCCAGCTTGTTGATCGACAGGCCCGACGTGTTCGACGCGATGATCGTGCCGGGCTTCACATGCGGCGCGATCTTCTTGTAGAGGTCTTCCTTCCACTCGAACTTCTCGGCGATCGCCTCGATCACGAAGTCGCACTCGCCGAGTTTTGCCAGATGCTGATCGTAGTTGGCCGGCTCGACCAAGGCCATCCGGCTCGGGTGGCCGAAGGGCGCGGGCTTGAGTTTCTTCAGCCCGTCGAGCGCCTTCTTCGCGATGCCGTTCGGGTCGCCCTCCTTGGCCGGCAGATCGAACAACAGGACCGGCACGTCGGCGTTGGCCAGATGCGCGGCGATCTGCGCGCCCATCACGCCCGCACCCAGCACAGCCACCTTGCGTATGTAGAGTTTGCTCACGGAATCCTCCTGGTTATTGCATTTCCTGCCGCACAAGCCGCCGACAAAGAAAAGGCAGCGCCCATACAGGCAAATGATTTACAAGGCCATTCTAGGCAGCGAGCCAGCCGCCCCGGTTTGCAGGTCATGCCGACTTATTGGCATAATCGGCCAACATGCTCCGCTCCTCCTTCTCGACCGTCCCCATCAGCTTCGTGCGCGAACTGCTGCGCGGGACGCGCCTCGATGCGACCCGCTGCGACCGACTCCTGCAGGAATCCGGCATCTCGCCCATCCTGCTCGACGAAGATGGCGCGCGCGTGACCACCGAGCAGTTCGCCACGCTCTATCAGCGCCTGGCGCGCGAACTGGACGACGAACTGCCCGGGATGTTCTCGCGCCCGGCGCGCGCCGGCACCTTCAAGTTCCTCTGCCTCACGGTGATGGAGGCGCGCAACGTGCGCACCGCGCTCTACCGCTTCACGCGCTTCTTTCACATCACGCTCGACGACATCGGCTTCGAGTTGTCGCGCCAAGACGCATTGACCCGCGTCGCACTGGTGCCGCGACTGCCTTCGGCGGCCGCCAATACCTTCGCGCAGGAGATCCTGCTGCGCCTCGTGCATGGCGTGATCTCCTGGCTCGCCGGCAAGAAAATGCCGCTGGCGCGCATCGACCTCGCCTTCCCGCGCCCCGCCCACGCCGCCGACTACGGCGCGCTCTACCCCGGCCCCGCCTATTTCGGCCAGCCGGCCACCGCCCTCTACTTCGACACCGCCCTGCTCGACGGCCCGATCCGCCAGGACCAGAAGAGCCTGGCCGAATTCATGAAGCGCGCGCCCGGCGACTGGCTGTTCAACTCGTTCCCCGAGCGCCTTGTCAGCCACGGCGTGCGCGAATACTTGCACGCGCACCTCGTGGCGCCGACCGCCATCGAGGAAGTGGCGAAGGCCATGCACGTCTCCGTACGCACGCTGTCGCGCCGCCTGCGCGACGAGGAAACCAGCTTCCAGGCCATCAAGGACGAACTGCGCCGCGACGTCGCCATCGAGCGCCTGACCAAGACCGATACGCCCATTGCCGTGATCGGCGCCGAACTCGGCTTCGACAGCCCCGCCACCTTCCACCGCGCCTTCAAGGCCTGGACCGGCAGCACGCCGGGCGCGTATCGCTAGCCAGGTGGCGTGTCGCCACGGCTGACTATTTTTTGCGCGCCAGCCCTGGCTTGCAGGTCGGCCATCCGCGCCTGCCTGGGCAGCCTGTCGGGGCCGGGGAAGGCGCTGCTGTCTCTGCCCGATCAGTTCAGGCGGATGGCCACGTCGAAATACCAGGTCCGCCGGACTTCGATCACGTCGACGTCGCGGGCCAGCTCTCGCGGAAACGCCGGGTAGGGCATCTGGCTTCGCACGATGCTCCGTATCGCTTGATCAACTTCCGCCACGCCACTGGAGAGATCGAAAGTTATCGACTCCACGGAGCCGTCACTGCGGATGGCCACCGTCACCATGGGGTCGGTGTGCGGCCGCCTCGCCAATTCACGGACCATGTCGACAGGCGTGTTGAGCTGGATCTTCCGGGCCCACGCCTCCGCATACCTGACGAGTTCCTCGTTGGGGTCGCTACGCCCCCATAGCCTGACCCGACGCGCAGTGCTCAACGAGAGCGGAAGATCGGCTGCCGCATTGCGCTGCGCGGCCTCCTCGTCGAGCTGACGTCCTATCGCCCGAAGCCGCGCCTCTCGTCTCGCTTCCGCCTCCAGCTCGGCCGCCAGCCGTGCCGCCTCCAGGCGCAAGGCCTTCTGGCGTTCGGCCTCCAATCGCTCGCTCTCCAATCGCTCGGCCTCCAGTCGTGCAGCCTCGATGCGTAGCGCTTCCTGACGCTGCGCTTCCAGCTCTGCAGCCTGCCGCGCGGCCTCTCGTCGCTCGGCCTCCAGTCGTGCCGCTTCCAGCCTTGCGGCTTCCTGACGTTGCGCCTCCAGTTGTGCCGCCAAACGCGCGGCTTCCTGGCGCTCAGCCTCCAGTCGTTCGGCTTCGACACGCGCCGCTTCCTGGCGAGCGGCTTCCTCACGCTGCGCCTCCTGCTCCGCCGCCACCAGTCGCTCGGCTTCAAGGCGTGCCGCTTCCTGACGTTGCGCTTCCAGCTTTGCGGCCTGACGTTCCGCTTCCCGGCGTTCCACTTCCCGGCGTTCCGCTTCGAGGCGTGCCGCTTCCTGACGCTGCTTCTCCTGCTGCGTGGTTTCGAGTCGTGCCGCGGCCAATCGCTCCGCTTCCTGACGTTCAGCCTCGACGCGCGCCGCTTCCTGACGCTGCGTTTCCAGCTCCGCCGCCCGTCGTTTGGCTTCCTTGCGTTCGGCTTCCAGTCGCGCGGCCTCCTGGCGTTCAGCTTCGATGCGCGCGGCTTCCTGACGCTGCGCTTCCAGCTCTGCGGCCTGACGTTCCGCTTCCTTGCGCTCGGCTTCCGCCCTTGTGGCCTCGACCCGCGCGGCTTCCTGTCTCGCGGCCTCCACTTGCGCCGTCTTCTTCGCCTGATCCGGCTCCAGCTCGCGCTCCGGAAGATCGAGCTTGGGCATTTCAGCGGCCGGCTCAGGCGGCTTCGGTTCGGGTGGCTTTGGGGCCGTCTCGACGGCAACAGGCGGTGGCGGCACCTCGATCGCCGGACTCGCCGGGACAGGCTCGACCGCGGCGACAGGCGGTGACGCTACGGGCACGACAGGCTCGACCACCGTGGCCTCCTCGGTCGGCGCCGCGGCGATCACGACCGGCTCGGGTATCGGCTCGGGTATCGGCTCAGGCTTCCGCTCAGGTATCGGCTCAGGTATCGGCTCAGGTATCGGCTCAGGTATCGGCTCAGGTATCGGCTCAGGTATCGGCTCAGGTATCGGCTCAGGTATCGGCTCGGGCTTCGGCTCAGGTATCGGCTCAGGTATCGGCTCAGGTATCGGCTCAGGTATCGGCTCAGGTATCGGCTCAGGTATCGGCTCGGGTAT
>JAHJPX010000003.1 GCA_018819515.1 Gammaproteobacteria bacterium | reverse complement strand
ATCGGCTCAGGTATCGGCTCAGGTATCGGCTCCGGCTTCGGCTCAGGTATCGGCTCAGGTATCGGCTCAGGTATCGGCTCAGGTATCGGCTCAGGTATCGGCTCAGGTA
Source organism: Gammaproteobacteria bacterium (assembly GCA_018819515.1). GTDB lineage: Bacteria > Pseudomonadota > Gammaproteobacteria > Burkholderiales > Rhodocyclaceae > Fen-999. Next base: position 215,172 of record JAHJPX010000003.1, on the reverse strand, counting down.
TCGGCTCGGGTATCGGCTCGGGTATCGGCTCGGGCTTCGGCTCGGGTATCGGCTCGGGTATCGGCTCGGGTTTCAGTTTCGGCTTTGCCTTGGGTTTTGGCTTCGGCTTCGACTTGGGCTTGGGCTTGACTTTGGGCTTGGGCACGATCGCTGCCCGCGGCAACGCTGCCTTGACCGACGTGTCCGGCGATGCCGCGGCGGCCAAGGCCTGCGCCGGCATGAGCTCGACGAGCAGATTGGGCGGCTCGACCGGTCGTTCACGCCAGAAGAGGCCGAAGCCCGGAAGACCGAATTCCTGGTCACCGAAGGTCAAGCTCAGCAGCAGCGTGTGAACCAGCAGGGAGATCAGGAACGCGAGCGCCAGCCGCCTGTCTTCCGCGCTCATGCGTTGGATAAACCCCCGGCCGCCATCGGCGGCTTCCGGAGATCCCACAGACTCCGGCTCGGATGGCGGCGGCGTAGTGTCGGAATCATCGACGCTCATGCTTTGGCTCGCTTCCTGGCCACCGTCGGCGACTTCCAGCAATGGCGCCGACTCCGGCTCGTGAGCCGGCGGCGTAGTGTCGGAATCTAGGGAATCCAAGGATGCTCCGCTGTCGCTGCCCGGGCGCTGCTGCCAGCGCAAAACGGGATGCTCACCCGCCCTATGCGACCGCCGACCTGCCCGACCCGACGGTCAAGACCTCGCGAACGAACATGGGAGACACTCGTGAACCGCATCCGGTCCATTTCCTTTTCCACGCCGGTAAAGACTAGGGGCCGATTATGACGGTTCCGATCGAACCATTGACGTGCGGCAAGCCATTGCGCGCCGAACAAGGAGCCCGACACGTTTCGATCGAGCCCGAGGATATCACCCCGGCGCTGACAACAACACCCCCATTGCGGCGGACCGAGCGGTAGCGAAGACAAGGCGGCGGCCGGCCGGAATGGCAATGCGTAGCATTAGGGCTGTTACGCCCCATCCGTCGGAGAAGCGTGAAGATCAGTGGCCGCAGCCGCAGGCTTGAATGTTTCCGCCCTGATTGCGCACGAATTCGCCAAGCTTCGTGAAGTGAGTATACAAGGCCTCGCGCAGTTCGATATCCGCCACCAGTTCGTCCAGCGCCAGCCGCATGCACATCAGCCACTGGTCGCGCTCTTCCGGGCCGATGGCGAATGGCATGTGGCGCCGCCGCAGCATGGGCGCACCGTATTTCTCCACATAAAGCTGCGGGCCGCCCAGCCAGCCGGAGAGAAAGGCGACAAACTTGTTGCCGGCTTCGGTCAGGTCTTTCGGATGAATCTTTCGCGTAGCGTAGGCCTCCGGCAGCTCGTCCATCAACTGATAGAAGCGATCGACGAGTTTGCGGATGGCGTCTTCGCCGCCAATGCGTTCGTAGGGCGTCACGGTGGTTTGCGGGGTTTGCGTGGCTTCCATGTGTTTTCCCGGTATCGATGCGGGCGTTCGCCCAAGGTTCCTGGCAACAGCAACATGCATGCCGGACTCCAAATGGTCGCCGTACAGGCCTTTGACGGGCAATTCAACGGCTTCCGGAACGGGCGGCATGCCATTGTTGGCGCATGCGCTGCCACGAATGACAACCTCCCACGCTATCGTTTTGTGCGCTAGGCTCTAACCCATGCTTGCCATCGCCGCCCTCACCCTCAAGAAGACCATCACCCTGTTCGCGGTAGTGGAACCGGTTGCGATGATTCCCATCTTCCTCGCGGCAACCGTGGAACTCGACCAGGCTGGCAAGATGCGCTTTGCCCGCACCATCGCGGTGGGCGTCACGGTCGCGCTGCTGGTGGCGACTTTTCTGGGCATGCCACTGCTGTCGCTGCTCGGCATTTCGATGGGCGCGATGCAGGTTGGCGGCGGCGTGATCGTCTTGCTGCTGGCCATCGCCATGGTGCTGGGCAAGGAAACCTCGTTCAAGGGCATGTCGTCCTCGCCCGAGGACCACGCGGTCGGCAAGGCTTCCGTCGTGCCGCTTGCCGTGCCGCTGCTGGCGGGTCCGGCGGCCTTCAGCTACGTCATGGCCAACAGCGCCTGGCACACCAGCGCCGAGCTGGCGTCGGTAGTGCTGCCTATCATCGTCGTCGGCCTTTCATGCTGGATCATCTTTCGCGCGGCCAGTCGGGCGGAGCGGGAAATCAGCAAGTCCACGCTGGATCTGGTCGAACGCATCGGCGGCTTCATCCTCGCCGCCATTGCAGTGGAAATGATGGCGACCGGACTGCGCAGCCTGTTTCCCGTTCTCGGTTAGGGCTTGAATCCGGCGATTTCGGCAGCATTTATGTGACAGCCGACCAGTGAGGTACCGCCATGAATATCCTGTTCAACAATCCGCAGCTCTACGTGATCGAGTATCCGGGCCTCGATGCCCTGGAGATTCTCGACAAGCGCAATGGCCGCGTGGGATTGCTGCGCGGGGCGACCGCCGATCGCATGCGCGGCGAATTCCACCACTTCCTCACCCACGAGCACGACCAGGAGGAATTCGAGGACTTCATCGATTCCTATGAAGGCGTCCTCGACCAGCCCGTCTCGCGCCACTGAAGCCCGTCAGTGCCCGCAGCCGCAGGCCTGGATGTTGTCGCCCTGGTTGCGGACGAACTCGCCGAGATGGGCAAAGTGGCCATACAGCGCTTCGCGCAGTTCGACATCCGCCACCACCTCGTCCAGCGCCATCCGCATGCACATGAGCCACTGGTCGCACTCTTCCGGGCCGATGGCGAAGGGCATGTGGCGCCGCCTGAGCATGGGCTGGCCGTACTTCTCCACGTAGAGCTGCGGGCCGCCCAGGCAGCCGGAGAGGAAGGCGACGAACTTGTTGCCCGCTTCGGTCAGGTCCTTTGGATGAATCTAGCGCGCGGTATAGGCCTCGGGCAGTTCGTCCATCAGTTGATAGAACCGGTCGACCAACGTGCGGATGGCAGCTTCGCCGCCGATGCGTTCGTAGGGAGTGACCGTTGCGCTCGTGGCTTCCATGTCGCGTTCTCGGTGTCGATGCTTCGCCCTTGCAAGCCTTGGTGCAGGGCGAAGGCTCGGCGCTATGTATGGACGCAACACGTTTTCGCCGCGAGCTGGAACAGAGTTCCGCCCTGCAACGCATACTGAAGCGTTACCTGTACGTCTTTCTGAGCCAGCTGGCGCAGACAGCCGCCTGTACGCGCTTCCATGTCGTGGAAACGCGCCTGGCCCGCTGGCTGCTGATGACCGAGGATCGGGCGCACTCGAACCAGTTCCATGTGACGCACGAGTTCCTCGCCTACATGCTGGGCGTGCGCCGCGTCGGCGTCACCAAGGCGGCCACCGCACTGCAAAGCCGCCAGTTGATCAGCTACACCCGCGGCAACATCACGGTGCTCGATCGCGACGGCCTGATCGCCGCGGCCTGCGGCTGCTACGAGGCCGACAAGGCGACCTATGAGCGGATCATGCGCTAGCCCGACGGCAATCAAAGTCAGCCGTGGCGGCGCGCCTCGTGGCGGTTCGCTGTATCCTCGGGACATGAATCAAACGGCCGCAACCCCATCCGGCTGGCTGGAACTCCCCGCCGGCATCCTCAGCGAAGAAGGTACCATCCGCGTGATCGAACCGGCCGGCAGCGATGCCGGCCAATTGCGTGACGACATCATCGCCGGCCGCTACGCCAAGCCGTTCATCCTCGACGACGGCCGCGTGCGCCGGCTCTACTTCACCCTGCGCTACCTGCAAAGCGAGATGCGAGTGAAGGACCCGCAGCGGCTCGAACTCGCCTACACACGCAAGATGATGGCCTTCCTGCTCTTCCACCCGAACCCGAAGCGCATCCTGCTGGTCGGCCTCGGCGGCGGCTCGCTGGCCAAGTTCTGCCACCGCCACCTGCCGCGCGCCCGCATCACCGCCATCGAGATCGATCCGACCATCATCGCCATGAGCGAACAATTCAGCGTCACGCCCGACGAGCGCCTCGCCATCGTCCAGGCCGATGCCGCCGAGTTCCTGCCGACCGCCCAGGCCGACACCGACGTGCTGCTGCTCGATGCTTTCGACCGCAATGGCATCGCCCCCACGCTGAGCAACCCGGCGTTCTTCGAGGCCGCGCGCCGCCGCCTGCGCCCCAACGGCCTGCTGGTCGCCAACCTCGCCGGCGCCGAAGACAACTGGCGGCCCCACCTCGCCATGCTGCGCGACGCCTTCGAGGAGCGCGTCGTCCTCGTCCGCGTCAGCGGCGACGACAACCACATCGCCTTCGCCTCCGCCGATCCCGCTTTCCCGCCGCACTGGAGCCTGCTGGAAAAAACCGCGCTTGGCCTGCAACGCCGCCACGGCCTCGACTACCCGGAATTCCTGCGCAAGCTCAAGCGCGCCGCGACGAAACGGCTGCCGCGGCGCTAGATTTGTATCGTCACCGAAGCAGCTCCGCGCATTCTTCCCAGGCGCGCGGGTGGTCGTCGGCCAGTTGCTGCTCGACCAGGCGCAGCGCCTTGCGCACCGATGTGCGGACGGAACGCGGCAATTCGCCGAACGCAGCGTCTATCGCGCCGGACTGCGTCTCACCCACGACCGCCAGCAGCACGGCGGCCTGGAAGCTGTCCTTCTCGCCCTTGGCGCCGCCGCGCAACTGGGAAACCAGCAGCTTGTGCAGGGCGAAGCGCGGCGGTTGCGGCACGCGAACCGGGCAGGCGCCCTCACGGGAGAGCAGCGTGGCGAACTGGGTCGCGCCAAGCAGGTAGGCGAGATAAGGCAGCCCGGTGGCGTGCGCCTGCAACTCGGGCACCACCACCACGGGAAAGCTGTTGTCCGCACTGGGTACCAGCAGGTCGACGTGAAAGCGCGATCGGCCGCGTTGCTTGAAGCTGGTCGCCGGTTGGCGAGCGTCCAGCTGCGGCACCTCGACGAAGGGAATTCCGCTTTCACGCAACATGTCGAGGAAACTTCGTTCGGTCACGGACGGCAGCGCCAACGCTTCACGTCGGGCGATGTCGATGTCCTCCGTCGCATAGGCGGCGGCACGAATGCCAAGTTGATTCAGCAATACGCCGAAGGCATGCGAACCGACCAGCACCGCGCCAGCCCAGAACAGGCCGTGCAGGTGCAGGCTGGCGAGCGTGGCATAGCTTCGGCTATCGGCCAACTGAAAGCCCTCGCGCCCCAGCAGGCGCAGGTCCGCGGTCATCGCTTTCACTTCGGCGACCCACTCGCGCAGGCGCTCGGCGGCGGCATCCGCCTCGGCATTGCCGACCGGTCCGGCCACGTAGACTTCCCGTTGCTTGCCGTCGCCGTCGTAGTAGCGCCGGGCATGGAAACGAAAGCCCTGCGCGTTCGACCGTTTGACGACCGAGCCGGCAGTGCCGGCGAATACGGGCGCCCCGGCCCGCACTTGGCCGTCGAGCGTGCCATAGAGCGCCGCCAGTGGCGGCGTTTGCGTCGTATACAGCGAAGACATGGTATCCCACGGATATGGATGTCAAGGGATACTATAGCCCTTCCCGCTTATCTGCTGGAGATTATTCGGCGCTCGGAAAGGCCTTCTGGCGACACGGCTCGGCTCGGCGCGCCACTTCACTCCGTTTTCGGCGCTGCTTCCTGATCGACCAGCAGCAGCGCGGACGCGCGATTGACCCGGCCCGCCGGCATCGTCTCGTCGCCGCGCAGGAGGCGTGCCACCACGGCTGACTTTTCCGCGCCGGTCACCAACCAGACAATGCCGCGGGCGCGATTGATGATCGGCAACGTGAGCGTCATCCGCCGCCGCCCGGCATAGGGGCCGGTGGTGGCGACGTCGGCGTCCGTGACATCGAGCGCCGCGTCGCCGGGCACCAGCGAAGCCGTGTGCCCGTCGCCGCCGAGGCCGAGATGCACGAGGTCGAGCACCGGCGGCGCACCGGCGATTTCCGCCAGCCGCCTGCCGTACGCTTGCACAGCGACGTCCAGATCGGCGCGCTTGACCGGCATCGCGTGAACCTGTGCCTTCGGGATGGACACATGGTCGAGCAGCGCGGCGCGCAGTTGCGAAAGGTTGCGGTCGGAACTGCCGGCAGGCGCGATGCGTTCATCGACCTGCGCGATGTGCACCTTCGCCCAGTCGATCTCTTCCCTGGCGAGAAAACGGAACATCGCTTCCGGCGTTCTGCCGCCGCTGAAGGCGACGGCGAAGCGACCGCGCCCGGCGATCGCCTCCCTTGCCTGCGCGGCGATGTGGTCGGCAGCACGGCGGGCCGCCGCGTCCGCGTCGGGGAGCACTTCGAACGGCAGCGCCGGCATCTTGATCAGGCGACGGCCAGCGGATTGCGCCAGCCGCCGTAGGGCGCGATCATCGCGTCCGCCTCGGCCGGTCCCCAACTCCCCGGTTCATAGTCATGGACTGCTGTTTTCCGGGCGAGGATCGGATCGACGATGCGCCATGCCGCCTCGACGGCATCCTGCCGTCCGAACAACGCCGCATCGCCCTTCAGCGCGTCGCCGAGCAGGCGCTCGTAGGCTTCCATTTCGTCGTCCTGCGTGTTGCAGGCGAACAGTTCCACCTCCTCGCCGACGTTCTCAGTGCCATGCCGCTTCACCTGCGCGCCGAGCGCAATGGCGACCTGGCGCGGCCCGAGCCGGAAGCGCAGGTAGTTCGCCTGCGGCATCGTGTCCGGAAACACTTGCTGCGGCGGACGATGCAGGGCGACGAAGACCTCGGTGGCGGTGACCGGCAGTTGCTTGCCGGCTCGAATGAAGAAGGGCACGCCCTGCCAGCGCCAGGAATCCAGATGCACCTGCATCGCAGCGAAGGTCTCCACCTGCGAGTCCGCGGCCACGTCCGCCTCGTCGCGATAGCCGCGGTACTGGCCGCGCACCAGGCTGCGCCCGGTCAACGTGCGAATGGCTCGGAACACCTTGATCTTCTCGTCGCGCACCGGTTCGCTGCCGGTGCCGATCGGCGGCTCCATGGCGAGATTGGCAACCACCTGCAGCAGGTGGTTCTGCACGACGTCGCGTACCGCGCCGACCTCCTCGTAGAAGCGGCCGCGCCCTTCGACGCCGAAGGCTTCGGCCATCGTAATCTGCACGCTGTCGACGTAGTTGCGGTTCCAGATCGGTTCCAGGAAGGAATTGGCAAAACGGAAGAACAGCAGGTTCTGCACCGGCTCCTTGCCGAGGTAATGGTCGATGCGAAAGATCGCCGACTCGTCGAATTCCGCATGCAGCGTCCGGTTCAGTTGCTGTGCCGAAGCAAGGTTGCGGCCGAACGGCTTTTCCACCACCACGCGGCTGTCAGCGGCGCACGGCAGCCGGCCCAGGCCGGTGACCACGGCGGGAAACATGCTGGGCGGAATCGCCAGGTAGAACAGCGGTCGTTGCGCCTCGCCCAACGCGTTGCACAGCCGGCCGAAGGTCGCCGCGTCGTTGTAGTCGCCGTCGACGAAGCGCAACTGGCCGCACAGCTTGTCCGTCGCGGCTGCGTCGAAGTCGGGTCGCCGGACCAGCGCCGACCGGATATGCGCTTGCAGGCGTTGCAGATCCCAGCCGCCGCGCGCGATACCGATCACCGGAATGTCCAGATGACCGCGCCGGACCAACTGCTGCAAGGCCGGGTAGATCTTCTTCGCCGCCAGGTCGCCGGTGGCGCCGAACAACACCAGCGCGTCGGAGCGCGGCGCGCTCACGCCCCCTTCTCCTTCTTCTTCGCCTGCTGTTCCGCGTGACCGCCGAACTCGGCGCGCATCGCCGACAGCAGCTTGTCGGCGAAGCCGCTTTCGCCGCGCGAGCTGAAGCGCTCGAACAGCGCCGCGCTCAGCACCGGCACCGGCACGGCCGTGTCGATGGCGGCCTTCAGCGTCCAGCGTCCTTCGCCGGAATCGGAAACGTGGCCCGCGAAAGCCGACAGATCGGCGTCCTTCGCCAGCGCCTGCGCGGTCAGATCCAATAGCCATGAACGGATCACGCTGCCGCGCCGCCAGACCTCGGCGATGGCGCCCAGGTCGAAGTCGTAGCGATAGGCGGCCGGATCGTCGAGGGGTGTCGTCTCGGCGTTTTGCTCCTGTGTCGCCTCGCCGGCATTGGCATGGCGCAGCAGGTTGAAGCCCTCAGAGTAGGCGGCCATGAGGCCATACTCGATGCCGTTGTGGACCATCTTCACGAAGTGTCCGGCGCCGCTGGCGCCGCAATGCAGGTAGCCCTGTTCGGCCGGCGTGGGGCCGCTGCCGCCCGGCGCCAATGCCTTGAAGAGCCGATCGAGATGTTCCACCACTTCCGTTTCGCCGCCTATCATCAGGCAATAGCCCTGCTCCAGCCCCCAGACGCCGCCGCTGGTGCCGACGTCGACGAAATGTATGTCGAGCGGCGCCAGCAACCCGGCCCGCCGGATCGCGTCGCGATAGTGCGAGTTGCCGCCGTCGATCAGCACGTCGCCGCGATCGAGCAGTTTCGCCAGGGCGGCGACGGTGGGTTCGACAATCGCCGCCGGCACCATCAACCAGATTCTGCGCGGCCTTTCCAGTTTGCCGACGAAGTCTTCCAGCGACGATGTGCCGATCGCACCCTCGTCCGCCAACCGCGCCACCGCATCGGCGTCGATATCGTGGACCACGCACTCATGCCCCGCACGCATCAGGCGCCGGCACATGTTCGCGCCCATCCGCCCCAGACCGATCATTCCCAGTTGCATGGCGCATTCCTTTCCAAGTGTGGCCGCATCGCCGCTTCCACCGCCGGCGTTCCCTATTGCGCATTCCTTACTGCCGCTGCCGCTGCCTCGAATTTCGCGACGTGTGCCGCCAGCCGCTTGGCATCGCAAACGGGACACAGGTAACTTTTGCTTGCTTTCCCGGTCAGCAACACCAGATGCTCGATCCTGCATTTCTTGCACTTGAAACCCATATGGACCAAGGGTTCCGAATGCGGAATGAACGCGTCGCACTCGGTATCCGGCAATCGCGCCGACAAGCGGGCGAATTCTTCCACCGGAAAACGGTTGCTGACAATCAACTGCTGCAGGTCCGACAACGTTCCCAGCGGATCGAGCGAACCATCTTCCGCAACGAACGCGCGCAGCACCAACCACTTCAGCCGCTTCAAGCTGGCAAGCGGCCGCAAAGTTTGCGTCTTGCATATCCCCAGGCTATTGGTGTCGCCGGTCAACATGAGACCCTCGAGGTTTTGCAATTGGGACAGAGGCGTGAGGTCGCGCAAGCCCCGCGCTTTGCACAACTCCAGCCACACCAGTTGCGGCATGCAGCTCAGCGGTTCCAGCGACTCGATGCCCGCCGAACTCAAGTGCAGGTACTTGAGACTCTTCAACTGCGGCAGCGAATCGATCGAGGAAATGCTGCCCCACTTGACGTACAAGCCTTCCAGGGAAGGATTCCGGCAGGCGGCCTCGAACATCGCCTGGGTAGTCTTGCTCTGAAACCAGAGGTATCTGACCTCCGTCATCTGCGGCAGTTCGCGGCACCACCGCTCGACCAGCTTCTTCTGCGCCGACGCGGACAGGTCCGTCTGGGTGCAGGCGACGCAGAGCCGGTCGCTGCCGTCGTATTCGTCCGGCGATTGCACGGTCTGCGGCGGAAACCGGCGCGAGGGACGGTGGTACCAGAAGCTGTGCCACGGCTCGCAGATCGCCTCGCGCTCTTCCTTCAGCGCCTTCATCTTGGCAAGCGCTTCTTCAAGTGTCATTTCCATGGGTCATCTTCGCCTGAACAGATTTTCCCTTGCCGCGCGGCGTATCGCTACGGCTGACTTTGCTTAAAGCGCTGCCGCGACCTCCGTACCCTGCGCGATGGCGCGCTTGGCGTCGAGTTCGGCTGCCACGTCGGCACCACCGATCAGGTGCACTTCGATGCCGCCCGCGCGTAGCGGCGCTTCGAGTTCGCGCAGCGGTTCCTGGCCGGCGCAAAGGATGACGGTGTCGACCGGCAGCAGTTGCACCTTGCCGTCGACGGTGATGTGCAGGCCGGCGTCGTCGATGCGCTCGTAGCTGACGCCCGCCAGCATCCTGACTCCTCGCCGGGCAAGCGTGCTGCGGCGTATCCAGCCCGTGGTCTTGGCGAGGCCGTCGCCGACCTTGGTGGTCTTGCGCTGTAGCAGCCAGACTTCGCGGCCGCTGGTCTTCTCCTGCGGACGGCAAACGCCGCCACGATTTTCATAGTTCGCATCGATGCCCCACGCCTGCCGATAGGCGTCGATCTCGTCGCCCCCATTCGCTGCATGCGTGACCAGTTCGCAAACGTCGAAGCCAATGCCGCCCGCGCCGATCACCGCGACGCGCTGCCCGACCGGCTTGGCACCAGTGATCGCTTCGATGTAACTGATGACTTTGGCGTGCTCGATGCCGGGAATGGCAGGCGTGCGCGGCACGATACCGGTGGCGAGCAACACCGCATCGAAACCCGAAAAGTCAGCCGTGGTGACACGCCGATTGAGCTGCACGTCCACCCCCGCCTGCGCCAGCCGGCGGCCGAAGTAGCGCAGCGTGTTGTCGAACTCCTCCTTGCCGGGAATACGCTTGGCGTAGTTGAACTGGCCGCCGATGCGGTCGGCGGAATCAAACAGCGTCACGCGGTGGCCGCGCTCGGCGGCGACGCTGGCGGCAGCCATGCCGGCCGGGCCGGCGCCGACAACGGCGACGCGCTTCTTCGCGGTCGCCGGCTGGATGACGAATTCGGTTTCGCGGCAGGCGAGCGGATTGACGAGGCAGGTGCAGGCCCTGCCCTCGAAGATGTGGTCGAGGCAGGCCTGGTTGCAGGCGATGCAAGTGTTGATGTCGGCCGAACGGCCGGCGGCGGCCTTGGCGACGAAGTCCGGATCGGCAAGGAAGGGCCGAGCCATCGAGACCATGTCGGCATCGCCACGCGCCAGCACGGCCTCGGCCATCTCCGGCGTATTGATGCGATTCGAGGTAATCAGCGGCACTTTCACCGCGCCGCGCAGCTTCGCCGTCACCCAGGTGAATGCGGCGGCGGGCACCATGGTGGCGATGGTCGGCACACGGGCTTCGTGCCAGCCGATGCCGGTGTTGATGAGGGTCGCACCGGCGGCTTCGACCGCCCTGGCGAGTTCGACCACCTCGTCCCAGTTGCTGCCCTCTTCCACCAGATCGATCATCGACAGGCGGTAGATGATGATGAAGCGTTCGCCGACCGCTGCCCGCGTGCGGCGGACGATCTCCAGCGCGAAGCGCGTGCGGTTCTCGAAGCTGCCGCCCCAGCGGTCGCTGCGCTGGTTGGTGCAGGGCGCGATGAACTGGTTGATCAGGTAGCCTTCGGAACCCATGATCTCGACGCCGTCGTAGCCGGCTGACTGCGCCAGTTGCGCGCAACGCACGTAGTCGGCGATGGTCTGCTCAATGTCCGCCTCGGACATCTCGCGCGGCGGAAACGGCGCAATCGGCGCCTTCAGCGGCGACGGCGCCACGGCTTTCGGGTGCATGGCATAGCGGCCGGTATGCAGTATCTGCATGCAGATGCGCCCGCCTTCGGCATGCACGGCATCGGTGATGGTCCGATGCTCGGCGACGCCGGCCTCGTCGATCAGCATCGCCGCACCCGGCAACGCCCGGCCATCCTTGTTCGGCGCAATGCCGCCGGTGACGATCAGGCCGACGCCGCCTTTGGCACGCGCCGCGTAGAAAGCCGCCATGCGCTCGAAACCGTGGGGCGCTTCTTCGAGGCCGGTGTGCATGGAGCCCATCAGCACGCGGTTGGACAGCGCGCAGAAGCCGAGGTCGAGGGGTGCGAGGAGCCTTGGGAATGAGTTCATGCCAGCAGGAAATTGTTTGGTTGGATTGTGTGGTCCGCCAATCGGCAGACTGCGCGTGATTTTCCCATGCATCGGGCGATGACGCACCGTCAAGCGGAAACCGTGGAAAAGTCAGCCGTGACGATACGCCACGGCGGCTACTCGGTCGCGGGAGCCTTCTCGCTGCCAGGAAACGATAGTGGCACGAAGGTGACCCAGACGCCGCTCTCGAGCGTCCTGTCGGAAACCTTGCGGCCCTGGAAGAACATGCTCATCCGCCCCGCGGCGAGGCGCACGACGTCGTTTTCCTCAACCGGGTAACGCTTGTTCGTCCCCTTCGGAATCTCGATGCGTCTTCCTTCACCAGCATCGTCGCGCCGCTTGATGTACATGACGCACCGTTCCTTCGATGATACGAAGAATACGTCCGAAACCTTGTTCGGGTCATACCCATTGATCGCGATCACCCGGCCCATGCCCGGCGCGGGACGCTCCTCGGGCACATCCGGCTTGGCGGGAAGAACAGGCGCCGGCGCTGCCTGAACCGCTTTCGCAACGGGAGCAATGGGCTCCGCCGCCGGAGCGGGAGCAGGCACCGGCGCCGCAAGCTTGGCGTCGGCGTGCAACGCCGGCATGGGCTGTGCGGATGCGGGATCCGGTTTGGCTTCCATTGCATCCGTCTTCGCCTCCGTGTCTTGCCCACGGGTATCCGGGGAAGCTGCTTCGAAGGTCGGAGCCGAAGGCGGGCTTGCGGCTTCCGGCGCACTGACGATCACCGGCGCATTTGACGTGGAAGAGTCCGGAATGAGCCACGCGACGATGGCGGCGGCGACTAGCAACACGACCAACGCGAGCTTGCCCGCGCCCCAGCCGCGCATGGCCGAGCGTCGGTCGGCCGTGGGCAGCAGGCCCCAACGCCGGACTTCGGAAGCAGCCAGTCCGCGAACGCGACGATCCGGCTGCGACTCGTCGTGCTCCTCGGGGTGGATCGGCGTCAACTTGCCATTGATCGCCCCGCCAACCTGAATGGAGAGTTTTTTGTAGCGGGCATCGCCGACGATGGCCGCACCGTCGTGCACTTCTATCGAGCCCGTCACGCGCATTGGGCCCTGGACACGACCGCTGACGACAACGTGTGGAGAACTGATCGCCCCGGTCACACTGCCCGCGCCGTGCACAACAGTCGTGCCGTTCGAGTCGCTGGTGCAGGAAATCTTGCCGGTGACATCCCCTTCAACCCGCAGATAGCCGGCGAAGGCAATGTTGCCCTGGACTTGCGTGCCGGCACCGATAATCGTGACCGAGCCGCCTGATGAACCGTTCGAACCGCTGCTTTTTGCAACCAAAAGACTTGCCCCTATGAATACGAACCGGCTTGCAACGCCGCCTGCGATCGCGCCAACCCGGCGCAAAGGCGGATTATGCCAGCCGGGAAGGCGCGTGGGAACAGGCGCGAACGGCTAATCACTCCCGCAATCCGCGCCAGACGCGGCAAGGCAAAGGAAACGCGGCGGACGTACCGCCGCGAATGCTCACCCTTGATACTTGAAAGACAGCGATACGCGCGCGCGGTACGCCACCACCTTACCATCGTCTATTTTCATGTCGAGCTTGGTGATCTCGGCGATCCGCAAGTCCCGCAGCGTCTTGGCCGCCGCCTCGACGGCGGAACGCGCCGCATCTTCCCAGGACTTGGGGCTGGAACCAATCACCTCGACAATCTTGTAGACCGCCTCAGCCGACTTCTTCGCTGGTTTTCTCGCCATGTTGATCTCCTCGTCGTTGTTCGATTTGCGGTCCCGACCTTGCGGAACCTGGTTTCATGATAATCCTCTTCACCGGAATTCGATATGCGCCGGCGTCTGTCGCAACACGCGACGCCGACCTCGGCGAAATGCCGGGGGACGGCGACATGCCCCATTCGACATGCAGCGGCCGCATAATCGCATGCATCGAAACAGCGGCGGCACCGCCCGATGCCATGAGCATGACGCAAGAGCATCTCCTCAGCCTCGGACCGGAAGGGTTCCATCGCCTTGCCTACACCGATTGGGGAGACGCGCGCAATCCGCACGTCGTGATCTGCGTGCATGGCCTTTCGCGCAACGGCCGCGATTTCGATCGTCTCGCGGCGGCGCTCTCGGGTACTTGCCGCGTCGTCTGTCCCGACGTCGTCGGCCGCGGCGAAAGCGCCTGGCTAAAGGACCGCTTCGCCTATAGTTTCCCGACCTACCTCAACGACGCGGCAACCCTGGTCGCGCGCGCCACCGCCACCGCAGCACGGCCGGGACTTTTGGGCGGCCTGCTCGACGGCCTGCGCGGACGTCGACGCGACCCGGAGAAACTGCCGGCCCTGGACTGGGTCGGCACTTCCATGGGTGGGTTGATCGGCATGCTGCTTGCCGCCAAGTCCGGCTCGCCGATCCGCAAGCTGGTGCTCAACGACGTAGGGGCCTTCGTGCCCTGGGCGGGGCTGATACGGCTCAAGGGCCATATCGGCAATAACATCGCCTTTGCCAACCTCGAGGAGGCCGAGCGCTACTTCCGCAACGTCTGCCTGGAATTCGGCGAGCTCGACGACGAATACTGGGAACACATCACCAAACATGGCGTCATGCAACGCGAGGACGGACGCTACATCTTGCGCTACGATCCCGCGATCACTCGCAGCCTGCCGGTGCACATGGATCCGGAACTGCCGATCGGCCCGGAGTTCCTGCGTGGCATCGATCTCTGGAACGTCTGGGACGCGGTCACCTGTCCCGTCCTCGTGCTTCGCGGCCGGGACTCCGAAGTACTGCCGCGCGACGTTCTCACCGAAATGCAGCGACGCCGGCCGGACCTGCGCGTCGCCGAATTCGACCGCGTGGGTCATGCGCCCGCGCTGGCAACACCCGAGCAGATCGACGTTGTGCGCGACTTTCTGCTTGAGAATACCGGCTGACGCCGGGTAACGCGGATCGTTTCACGCAACTCCCGCAAAAGTCAGCCGTGGCGCCACGCCGTGTCGAGGACTGGACGATCATGCGAAATTGCTGGTAGCTTGCTCATTCCCGCGTCTGATATTCCGAATCGCCATTGATGCAACAAGCCCCGACTCAACTCCCGGACGTCGATGCAGTGCCAGACATCGAACTGCTGGTACGCGAGGACAAGCTGCAGCTTCTGTTCAAGCAGTCGTTCCCGGCCATGTTCATCAGCCTGGCGACGGCCGCCTTGTTGTGCTGGATGCTCCAGGGCCACACCAGCGACATGGAGCTGCTCGGCTGGCTGGCCGCACTTGTCATCTCCACCCTGGGCCGGCTTGCGGTATTTGCGACCTTCTTTCGCACCGCACCCCGTGGCATCCAGCTTCTGAAACTGGAACGGCGCTACAACATCACGCTGCTGATCTCGTCGACCATCTGGGGCGTCGGCGCGCTGCTCGTCATGCCGGCGGACGAACTCGTCTATCAGGCCATCACGGTATGCATACTGGTCGGCATGGCCGGCGGCGCAGCCTCCATGTACTCGGCCCGCTACAAAATGGCCATCGGCGCGATGCTTACCACCCTTCTACCTAGCACTATCTGGCTGTTCACCCAGGACAGCAAGGAGCAGTTCGGACTGGCCGTCGGCGCAAGCTTGTTCCTGATCGTGATGCTGCGGGCAGCGAAGGTACTGGCCGATGCGCTGCAACGCAATTTCCAGCTCAGCCGCGAACTGCATTCCGCCCACGCCGCCGCCGACCTGCAGGCGAAAACAGACCCGCTAACCGGCATCAACAATCGCCGGGCCTTCCTCGATCAGGGCGAGCAGATCATCCGCTACTGCGAGCGGCACGAACTCGAGCTTGCCGTGCTGGTAATGGACCTGGACCACTTCAAGTCCGTCAACGATACGCTCGGCCATCTTGCCGGCGACACCGTGCTGCACCACATCGGCGAAACCATGCGCAAGCTGTTCCGCCGTTCCGATATCTGCGGAAGAACCGGCGGCGAGGAGTTTGCGGTGATCCTGCCGCATACCTCGGCAGAAAGCGCCATAGCCATCGCCGAAAAGCTGCGCCGAGTCATCGCCGAAACACCGATCGCCTGCGGCGAGCGTACTGTAGCGGTCACTGCCAGCATCGGCCTCGCGGCTGGAACGTACGACCTTACTTCCCTTCTGGTGCACGCCGACAAGGCCATGTACCGTGCCAAGGAACAGGGGCGGAACCAGGTCGTCCGCTACATGGAATAGGCTGCCACCCGGCAGGAGCAATCGGTGCGTCTCGACAAATGGTTATGGGCTGCGCGCTTCTACAAAACACGGAGCCTCGCCACCGGCGCCGTCGAGGGTGGCAAGGTCAGGCTCAATGGCGCAGCCGTCAAGCCGGCGCGCGAGGTCAAGCCCGGCGACCGTCTCGACCTCCGCACTGGCAACGAGAACCGCGAAGTCATCGTGCAAGGCCTCAACGAACAGCGGCACCCGGCGCCGGAAGCGCGGCTGCTCTACCGCGAAACCGAAGAAAGCATCGGGCAACGCGCCCAGGCCGCCGAACTACGCCGCCTCGCGCCTACACCCAGCCCCGATCACAAGGGCCGCCCCACAAAGCGTGACCGGCGACAGATCATCCGCTTTCGGGAGGGGTAGCCGGCCCTGGACCCCGGCAGGTGGCGTGCCGCCACGGCTGACTCTTGCGTGGCACGCCGGACCGACCACGACAGAGGCATGATGTGAACCGACACATTCACTTGTGACAAAAATCGCGTTTCAGGGACGATAATGGCGCCTTCGACGATTTCATCCAACGACAAGCGTGCCCATGGGATTGCTCACATCCTTGTTCGAGTTCACGCTCTACGTCCGGATATCGCCCGAGCGCCTGACGGTGCGAAATCCCCGGACCGGCGAGCAGATTGCGGAAGTTCCCGAACTGGCGATCACGCGGAAGCAGAAATCCTGGATCGTCGCCGTCGGCAAGGAAGCAAGATCGAAGGCAGCGCAGCCGAACACCCGGGTGATCAATCCGTTCGCCCATCCACGCTCGCTGGTTTCGGACTTCACCGAAGCTGAGCAGTTGTTGAAGGCATTCATGAGAAAGATGCGGACGCATGGTCCTCTGTCGGTATCGCCGCGAGTCGTCCTGCATCCGTTGGGCGACCCGGCAGGCGGCTTCACGCAGGTCGAGGTACGTGCGTTTCAGGAAATGGCAATGGGCGCGGGTGCGCGCAGCGTGAAAATCTGGCATGGCCGCCCGCTGACGGACCAGGAACTCATCTCGGGCCAGTTCCCTGCCGCGGGAAGAATTCTGAACTGAGGTGCCGCCGAGCACTTTTTGCGAAGCGCTGGCATCATTCGGTCTATCGGCAAAAGTCACTGCAGGGAGGCATCATGGACGAAAGACCCCACTTCGATTCCCGTTTCCTCGTCGGCATCGAGCAGGTCGACAATGAGCACCGAAGGCTGTTCGAGATTGCGGGGCGCGTTCATGACAGCCTGGGCGCCGACAGCGCCACCGCCGCCAGCATCTCCCGCGCCGCCGTTGCGGAGTTGCTCGATTACACCGAAACGCATTTCGCCAGCGAGGAACGCCAGATGGAAGCGGCCGCCTATCCGAAACTGGAAGCGCACCGGGCGCTCCACCGGGACCTGATCTCGCAGGCCCGCGAGATGGAAATCCGCGCCGAGACCGGCGATTACCACATGCCGCTCGAGTTGAACCGCTTCATCTACGCCTGGCTGGTCGAGCACATCATGGACAACGACAAGAAGTTCGGCGAGTTCGTGGCGCGAGTTGCGGCCGGCCGATACACCGGCGAGGACTAGGGCCCATTCACGCCATGGCCTCCGATCCCGGCTTCGTCGAATACGCCTGCGACCAGCTCCGCGGTGCCGGCAACATCACCCACCGCAAGATGTTCGGCGACTACGCCGTGTATTGCGAAGGCAAAGTGATCGCGCTGATCTGCGACAACCAGTTGTTCGTCAAACCCACCGTCGCCGGGCGCGCCATCATCGGCAGCCCCGTCGAAGCGCCCCCCTACCCCGGCGCAAGGCCGCACTTCCTGATTGACGACAAACTCGACGAGCGCGACTGGTTGACCGGCCTAATCCGCGCCACGTACGCGGAACTTCCCGCACCCAGGCCGAAGAAACCGAAAACGGCGAAAGCCAAAGGGTAGCGTTCGCATGCAGGGAAAAGTCAGCCGTGGCGGTACGCCGGCCGGCGACTTCGGCCATCCCGGAACTCCCGCGCAAACCCCCGGTCGTAAGTATGCCGGCCATCACCGGCGCGGAGAAAGCAAAACGACGACCCTGGCCCGACATGCGGTGCTACTTCCAAGGGGGACACAAATGATCAAATCAATCGGAGCGGTCCTTGTGTGGACACTCGTCGCTTCCGCAGCCTGGGCAGACAACCTGCCGCCGGTCGACGTCTACAAGAGCCCTTATTGCGGCTGTTGCGGGAACTGGGTCGAACACATGCGAGCCGCCGGTTTCAAGGTTCGCGTTCACGACACGAAGAATGTCGATCAAAACAAGGCGAAGTTCGGCATACCGTACGGCTACGGCTCCTGCCATACGGCCGAAGTCGGCGGCTACGTGATCAAAGGACACGTCCCGGCCGATCAGGTCAAGCGCCTGCTGGCCTCCCGCAGCAAGGCCCGCGGCCTGATCGTGCCGGGCATGCCGGGCACTTCGCCGGGCATGGAAGGTACAGGCAACCCGAAGGACCACTACGACGTCCTGCTGCTCGGTCAGGACGGCAAGATGACCTCCTACGCGCGCTATTGAAATCCGCACTGGTTTCCCGACATCGGAGACGAACGATGAAGAGCACATTGATCATGGCAGTTGCACTCGGCGGCTTGCTGTTTACCGCACTCGCCGGCGCCCAGATGGGCGGCGGCATGGGACCGGGAATGGGTCAAGGTATGGGCCGCAGCATGATGGGGCGCGGCCCCGAAGGTGTCTCGATCGTGCGCCATCGTTTCGTCATGGCCAACGGCATCGACAAGAAATACGCCGGAAAGCGCAACCCTCTCGCGTTGACCGACGACAACCTGCGCGCCGGCAAGGCGCTGTTCGACACGAACTGTGTGGTCTGCCATGGAACCTCGGGCAAGGGCGACGGGCCGGGCGCCAAAGGCCTGAATCCCGCGCCGGCCGACCTGACAGCCGCAATCGCCATGCCGATAGCCGGCAACGCCTATCTCGACTGGACCCTCTCCGAGGGCGGCGTTCCCGTTGGCAGCGCCATGCCGCCATTCAAGGCCAGCCTCTCCGAAGAAGATATCTGGAAGCTGGTACTGTATCTGCGCAGTCTGTAACTCAGGCCAACGATAGTACGGCCGCGCCCTGAATCCGCCCGGACCGCAAACGATCGAGGGCGACATTGGCCTGTTCGAGCGGGAATGCGGTGACGGTGGTACGCACCGGAATCGCCGGCGCCATGGCGAGGAACTCGATGCCGTCCGCGCGCGTGAGGTTGGCGACCGAACGGATCATGCGCTCGCCCCACAAATCGGCGTAGGGAAACGCCGGAATGTCGCTCATGTGGATGCCGGCGCAAACGACGCAGCCGCCCTTGCGCACATGCCGAAGCGCGAGCGGCACCAGCGGCCCGGCCGGCGCGAAGATGATCGCCGCGTCGAGCAAGGCCGGCGGCATCTGTTCGGTACTCCCTGCCCAGTCGGCGCCGAGGCTGCGGGCGAAGGCCTGGCTCTCCCCGTCGCCCGGTCGGGTGAATGCGCAGAAGTGGCGTTTCTGATGGCGTAGCACTTGGGCGACGATGTGGGCCGCCGCGCCGAAGCCGTAGATGCCGATCGATTGCGCGTCGCCGGCGAGCCGCAGCGCCCGGTAACCGATCAACCCCGCGCACAATAACGGCGCCAGTTCAAGCGCCGACACCTCGCCCGATTCGCCCAGCGGAAAGCAGTATCGCGCATCGGCAACGGCGTACTCGGCATAGCCGCCGTTGATCTGGTAGCCCGTGAAGCGCGCCGCGTCGCACAGGTTCTCGCGGCCCTCAAGGCACGGACGGCATTCGCCGCAGGTCCAGCCCAGCCATGGCACACCCACCCGCTGCCCAACGCTAAAGCCGTCGACGTCCGGCCCAAGGGCACTGATCCGTCCGACGATTTCATGGCCAGGAATGATCGGCAGCGCGGGATCGAGCAGTTCCCCATCGACCAGATGCAGGTCGGTACGGCACACCCCGCAGGCTTCCACCCGCAACTGAACCTGCCCACACCCGGGGACCGGCACCGGCAGATCCTCCAACACGAGCGCCTCGCCGGGCCGGCGCAGCACCATCGCCCGCATCCTCGTATTCGCCATCGCCGCCATGCAACAAGGATAGTCCAATCGAGGACACGACGAAATCACCCGACCCGCCAGTCCACCAAAAAAACTCAACTACCGTTCGAGTCCTGGATCGCTATCGATTCGCCAGGTCATCCCCCGCCCCCGCACTCCAATCGAATTCGCCGGAAGTACGTAGTGCGTCAATCGCCGTCATGATTTCCAGAGACTCGCCAAGCATCATGACAGGGCTTTCAAGCAGATTTTGACCGACGCATCGGGCAACCTCTGCGGCCTCGAACTGATAACCGTAGCCGGGATAGGAAAGACGTTTCGTTTTCCTGTCACCGCGAATAATACGTCGCAGAAGCGGAGCGTACTCTCGACGTAACTGAACTACCTTTGGATGGCCGGACAGAAATGTATGCAGCTTGCCCCGTTTGCCGGCTTCGGGAGAAAAACTGCCCGGCGTATGGCGAATCAGCGTTAGCCGGTTAGGTGAATATAGCGGGGAGTCAGTCGCGATCGAGCCAAGTGTCCCGGCGACGAATGCCATGTTTCGCAAGCGCTGTTCGAACGAACATGTCAATGAAGCGAGAGCACCGTTTGGATAAGTCAAACTGATGATCATTTGCGAGTCGACGCCAGTCGGTGCGGGTGTCGAGAACGCATGCCCCTTGATCGGCCGCCCGAGAATGAACCATGCGAGTGAAAGCGCGTAGACGCCAAGGTCCAGGAGCGATCCACCACCGAGGGCGGGCGCGAAATGGCGACCGGCCGGATCATAAGGAACAAGTTCGCCGAGTTCCGCCGACAACAGGCGAACCTCGCCGATGCTGCCGCTTGCGACCTCGGCCTTGAGTTCCCTGATTGCGGGGACGAAGCGCATCCACATTGCCTCCATGCAGAAGACTCGTTCGGTTCGCGCCTTCTGGACGAGCTTCCTTGCCTCCTCGGAGTTGACTGTGAACGGCTTTTCGCAGAGAACCGGCTTTCTTGCAGAAAGCGCGAGATCCACGTGCTCACAATGAAGCGCCGCCGGAGTTGCGACGTATATGGCGTCGACGTCCGGGTCCTCGCAAAGTGCCCTGTAGTTCGCGTATGCCCGCTTGGCGCCAAGGTCCTCACGCGCCCGGTTTGCCCGCTCCAAGGACCGCGACGAGACGGCGATGAGCTCATGGTCCGGCAACAATTCGAGGGAACGGGCAAAGTCATGGGCGACCGCCCCGGACCCCAGCAAACCCCAACGAAATGAAGGAGAGCTCTTACTCAACGTTCCCTGAGCTTCCGTCGCTGAATCTCACTGGCCAATCCCACCGCAGTTGCTTTCAACCGACCATAAACCGATTTGGGCAAAAAGCTCATGGTATAGGCCGCGGCTATTGTTACGAGCGTCCGCGTCGGCTCCTCGATGACGATTCCGGGAAATGAGCCGAGCGCCCTGTTGATGTAGGCCCGCGCCCTCGGTCCGTTTCCGGAATTGATCAAACGCCGCGACAGGTAGCGCAGGTGATAGGCCCGAGCCGCAGCCCCATATTGCGAGATGAACTCAGGCGCATAACGAGCGGCTCTTTTCAGGCCGCGCTCAAAACTGGCTTGCTTCTTTTCCGGATTGCCGGCAATACCGTCCTCGACGATCCTGTACAGCGTCAGACAGTCCGGTATGCCGGCAAACCGCCAGTCGGTCTGCTGAGAGATGCGAAACCAAAGCTCGACATCCTCCCAGCCCATGCTTTCATCGTCAAAATACATGGTTTCCTGTTTGCCATCGCGGGTGACTTCAAATTTCGTCTGTTCCAGGGCCTCGCGCCTGATCAATGGAACAGATCCGTTGCCGATGGGGTTCCGACACAGAATTTCACGTCCATCGATGTTTGAGAGTTTCGGTACCTGATAAAGCCCGAGCGGCTTACCCTCTGCATCGATAAATGAACTCGGGCAATAACTCACACCCACTGTGGGATCATCTTCCAGATGTCGAAGATGCGCCTCGAGTTTTCGAGGAAGCCAGATGTCGTCGTGATCGATAAACGCTATGACGTTGCCCCGTGCCTGCGTTATGCCAAAGTTCCTCGCCCGGCAGGAACCGGTATTCCGCCGGGTGAACACCCGAATACGCTCGTCGCCGCGGGAGCGACATATGTCTCCGCTGTCGTCAGGGCTACCGTCATCGACGACAATCAATTCCCAATTTGTATATGTTTGGGCGCAAACCGATTCGAGCGTATCTCGAATGTACTTTTGCGAATTATAAAGTGGCAGGATTATTGATACGAGCATACGCAATACTATCCCAGAGCAGATGACTAATGAGCGATCAAGTCCATAACATAACCCCACCTGTCTCTTTGCCCAATTGCTTCGCTGTGTTCGCGACGTTCTTCTGTTGAGTTGCCCGGCTCATTTACAATTCCTGGAAAAACGCCATATCTGGACTTGATCGAGGTTAAGGTCGCCAGCCGAATACGCAATATTTCATCCAATCGTAACGCGTCAACGCGAGGCCCTTCAATGGAAATCCGCAGGCTTTCAATACCTGATGTCTGCATTATCACACTGCAGTGCTTTGAAGATTCTCGAGGCTGCTTCGCGGAGCTATTTAACGAGAGACTGCTTGCGGACCGGTTTGGACTAAATCTGCCGTTCGTACAGGACAATCTCAGCCGTTCTACAAGCGTCAACACTGTTCGCGCGCTACATTTCCAAAGACCACCCAACGCGCAAGGCAAGTTGTTGCGTGTCGTCAGAGGATCAATTCGCGACATTGCAGTGGATGTTCGCCGAGCTTCACATACATATGGTCAGCACATAAGCATCGATCTGAGTGAAGAACGCCTTGAGCTTCTTTGGATCCCCCCAGGCTTCGCCCATGGCTTTATCACGACCGCTCCGTGCACCGAAGTGAATTTCAAGACCACAGCCTATTACAGTCCCACCGACGAGGTGGGTATCATCTGGAACGATCCGGATCTCCAGATCAATTGGGGAGTTTCGGGCGAGGAGGCCATTCTTTCCGAGCGAGATAGCTGTTTGCCGCCTTTCTCGAAACTTGATTCGCCATTTTAGGGGGTTGGCTTCGAGCATGTCCGCATCCTGCGCAACCGGTTTGCGGTAGTACAACCGAGGACTGGTCCGGTCCAGGTATTTCGATGTCTGCCTGACATGTGACGAGGGTGAATGCCGGCATAGAGGAAACACCCGCCATGCGCACATGACGAAGCGTGAGTAGTTTTGTCCCAAGCCGACAAACGAGCACCAGAAAATTGTGTAGGCAGCGGGCCGCGATGAACGGAAAACGGCCAAGCGCTGCGCTAAATGCTTGGCAACTCCGCGAGCGCCGCTTCGGCTGCAACGTACTCAAGGCCCAGATCGCGCGCCACTGGTTCGCAAGTGACCTTTCCCAGGCAGACGTTCAGGCCCGCACGCAGATGAAGGTCATCTTCGAGCGCCCGTCGCACACCTTTGTCGGCGATGGCGATCGCGTGCGCGAGCGTGGCGTTGGTCAGCGCCACGGTGGAGGTGCGGGCGACGCCACCGGGCATGTTGGCGACGCAATAGTGCGTGACGCCGTCGACCACGTAGGTCGGTTCGTGGTGCGTGGTCGCACGCGAGGTTTCGGCGCATCCGCCCTGGTCGATGGCGACGTCGACCAGCACGGAACCAGGCTTCATCAGCTTGAGCATGTCGCGGGTGACCAGCTTCGGGGCCGCCGCGCCAGGAATCAACACGGCGCCGACGACGGCGTCGGCTAGCTTGAGTTCTGCCTCGATCGCGTCCCGAGTGGAGAACAGCGTGCGGAGGCGGCCCTCGAAGTCGTTGTCGATCTGGCGCAGGCGCGGCAGCGAACGATCGAGAATAGTGACGTCGGCGCCCAGGCCGAGCGCCATGCGCGCGGCGTTGATGCCGACCACGCCGCCGCCGATCACAGTGACATGCGCCGGCGCAACGCCGGGCACGCCGCCGAGCAGGACGCCGGACCCACCCTGCGAACTCTCCAGCGCCCTGGCGGCCGCCTGGATTGACATCCGTCCGGCCACCTCCGACATCGGGGCCAGCAGGGGCAGGCCGCCAAACTCGTCGGTAACCGTTTCATAGGCGATGCAGATGGCGCCGCTCTCGATCAGCCCCTTCGTCTGCTCCGGGTCCGGCGCCAGGTGCAGGTAGGTGTAAAGAATCTGGCCCGGGCGGAGTTGGCGGTATTCGACAGGCTGGGGTTCCTTGACCTTGATGATCATGTCGACACCGGCGAAGATATCCTTCGCCGATGCCGCGATGTTTGCGCCAGCGGCAACGTAATGCTCGTCCGGAAAACCGATCACCGCGCCCGCGCGGGTCTCGACCGTGATCCGATGCCCCCGGCGGCAAAGTTCGCGCACACCGGCGGGCGTAAGGCCGACGCGGTACTCGTGGTTCTTGATTTCTCTGGGGACGCCGACATGCATCGAAGCTCTCCTTCCTTTACGGGAACGAAAGGCGCTACCTGGTTCGCGGCGCCGGCACCCAGGCCGTTGCCAAAGCGCCTTTCCCGGCACTGTACAGCGCCCAGAGCAGCAGGAGCGGGATGATCAGGGTCTGGAGCAGGAAGATCACGATGAGGCTGATGACCCGCTCGGTGATCTTCTCGGCCGTCTGCTTCAGCGCTTCGAAGCGCGCAGACACATCGAGGTCCTTATCCGCCAACCAGCCCTTCATGCGGTCGATCAGGCTACCTTCCTCGGTGGTCGTGGCAACCGGCGGCTGGCTGGACTCCATCTGGCCCGAGGCAACGTCGATGGCCTGCTGGTTCGCCGCGTAGTCGGCGGCGAGAAACTTCTCGAACAAGAGGTCGCTGCCGAGCGTGACGGCAGGCATGGCGAAGCGCACCATCAGCAGGATCAGCAACAACCGCGACAACCAGACCGGCGAAGCCTGCGAGTAAACGTGCGTCACAGCCCAGACCAACGCGACGACGGACAGCAGCAGCGACACCAGCCAGTAACCGCCCACCGAAATGAGCACTTTCTCGACGCCGAAGGCAACACTGGCGGCGAGCATCGCGTCGGCAAACGTCTCGACAAGGTCGTTGACCGGATCCAGCACCTGGCCCGGCGTGAATACGACGCCGAAGCCCATCGGCTGCGCCGAGACCTCGGTGCCCTGCACCATCGAGATGACGGCGTTCAGCGCCCGTGCGCTGGCGAAGCTGACCAGCGCTCGTTTGAGGCCGGCATCGACGCGCTCCGCGGCTGGCGGGTCCAGCGGCGCCATCCAGGAAGCGAAAATCACCGCCGCGGCGGCAAGAAGCAGGAAAACCAGTCGTACATGTCGCATATCGGAAGGAGACCCCGAAAGAAAGCGTCAGGTTGTCTATTATCCACCTCATCGGCCTTCATGACGCCCTGCGCTGGATTCCCGGGCTGCCCCAACGAAAAGGCAGCGAATTGCGAGTAAATTCCAGCCTTACCATCGCCAGAAATGCGTCATGCTAATGGTATGAACGAGGAAGGATCGACACCACCGGCAGCGGGGATCGAACCCCTGATTCGCAGCCACCAGGTTGCCCTGCTGTACCGAAACGCGCCCGTTCCGGTCATCGCGAATGCCATTAACGCGTCGCTGCTGGCCTATATCAATTTCACCCTCGGGATTCCCGCGAGCCTTGCCGTCTCCTGGGCGGCCGCCCTGATCGCCATCGCCGGCATACGCTTCGTCCTGGTTCGGGCTTATCGGCGCGCCGCGCCTGACCCGGAGGCGACAGAACTCTGGCTGCGGCGATTCTTTCTGAGCACCCTGTTTGCCGCCGGCGTCTGGGGAATAGGCGCATTTCTCTTCATGTGGCGCGCGCCGGAGGAAATCTACCTGTTCACCGGATTGGTCATCTCGGGAACTGTCGCCGGCGGCGTCGCATCGCTTGGGCCCGTGCTCAACGTATACCGGGGATTCGCACTATTGATGCTGCTGCCGATGGCCTCCGCCGTGCTGCTGAACGCGGCAACCCCCCTCGATTGGGCTTTTGGCATCATGACGATCTTCTTGCTGGTGATCGTTCTCAGGGGAGCCGCTTCGCTGAACGAGACAGTCGGCACGGCGATACGGTTGAGGCTGGAACAGCAGGCGCTGCTGACCACGGTGGAACGTGCCCGCGACCAGGCCCGGGAAATGGTCGCGAAATTGCAGGAGAAGGATGCCGCGCTGGCGGAAAGCGAGGAGCGATACCGGTTGATCCTCCAACACTCGCCGACCGGCATTCTGCATTACAACAACGATCTGATCATCACTTACTGCAACGAACGCTTCGCCGAGATACTTGAAGTCCCAAAGGAGCGCCTGCTCGGCCTCGACATGAGGTCGTTGAACGACCGGCGCGTGCTGGCAGCGCTGGAAAATGCGCTTGGCGGAGCTACCGAAACCTACGAAGGCGAGTATGTCACCACCTTGTCGGGCAAACGGCTCTGGATCTCCATGTCCTGTTCGCCGCTGCTCGGTCCCAATCGCGACCAGGACGGCGGCATCGGGATCGTCGAGGACATCACGGAACGCCGGCACGACGAGGAAGCCCTGCGCGAAAGCGAGGCGCGGTTGCGGCTCATGCTCGAAACCAGCCCTATCGCGGTCCGGATCGCGGGGGAAGGCGGGCGCAAGGTCCTGTTTGCGAACCAGCGCTACGCCGAACTGATTCAGTCGAGTCCGGAAGCAATGCTTGAGGTGAACCCCGGCAGTTACTACGCAAACGCGGACGAATATCCCGGAGTGCTGGCGGTTCTTGCGCAAGGCGGCCAGGTGAGGCATCGGCTCGTCGAACTCACGATGCCCGACGGCCAGCCCAAGTGGGCTTCGGCCTCCTACCTGATGCTGACCTACGAAGGCGAGCCGGCGGTACTTGGCTGGTTCTACGACGTCACGCAGCAGAAGCAGTCAGAACGGCAACTGGAACACCTGGCCATGACGGACTCGCTGACCGGACTGCACAACCGTCGCAGCTTCCTGGAAATTGCGGAACGCGAGCTGTCCCGCGCCACGCGCTACGGCAACCCGCTGGCGATATTGATGCTCGACATCGATCATTTCAAGGCAGTCAACGACACCCACGGGCACCGGGTCGGCGATAATGTTCTCAAGGAATTCGCCAGGCTCTGCCAGCAGACATTGCGGACATTCGACACCGTCGGTCGCGTCGGCGGCGAAGAATTCGCCATCCTTCTGCCGCAGACTAGCCATGAGCAGGCCGTGGGCGTCGCGGAAAGAATCCGGCAACTCGTCGAGCATGCGCGGCTCTCCCTGGAGCATGGCCTGCCGCTGCAATTCACGGTATCGATCGGCGTCGCGGAAGTTCCGGATACGCCGACGAATATCGATACCCTGCTCAACCAGGCCGACACCGCGCTATACGACGCGAAGCGTACCGGGCGCAACCGGGTGTGCGGATACCGCGGAAGCGCCTGACCCGGGCAGGTCGACGTGGCGCCAATGAGCGAATGAATGCCCCCCTCAAGCATCCAACCAGCCCGTCCGCGGCAAGCTCAAGCCGCGAATAGAAACAACTGTCTTGCTTTCCGCGCGAATAGGCGCATGGTGGTCTGCTTCACGAGCCGCCGCGTTCTGGGCAATCGCCACTCGGCGTGGTGGAATAAAGGAGACAACATGAAACCGACCACTTCAAATTCCGCGAGTTCCGATCCGGTGCAGGCGACATTCGGTTTTGGGGGACCGGACGCGCGACCAATCGCCGCCCCGTCTGGTGACGCCCGCAAAGACGACCTAATGCCGTACGAGAAGGTCGCCAAGGCCATCTACGTCCGCGCCAATGGACTACCCGCCTATCGCCGCGCGACCGGACACATTCACCGCAGCGGCGATACGGGAGAATGCGAATCGATATAGGCCAACGCGCTTCGCCGACTGCGGGCTGCACGCACGACGAATAGTAT
This sequence comes from Gammaproteobacteria bacterium, assembly GCA_018819515.1. Lineage (GTDB taxonomy): Bacteria > Pseudomonadota > Gammaproteobacteria > Burkholderiales > Rhodocyclaceae > Fen-999. The sequence continues at coordinate 187,305 of JAHJPX010000003.1, read as the reverse complement.
GGCGCCGCTGGCGTTAGTATTCGGCCATTCTCGTTTCCGCCCCGTGCGGGAGAAGCCATGCCCGACAAAGCACACTGGGATAATGTCTATGGCAGCCGCGCCATCGACACGGTGAGTTGGTACCAGGAACACGCCGAACGCTCGCTGGACCTGATCCGCAAGCTCGGCATCGCCAGGGACGAGCCGGTTATCGACGTCGGCGGCGGCGCCTCGGTGCTTGTAGACGATCTACTCGCCGACGGCTACGCCGACCTGACGGTGCTGGATCTTTCCAGGGCCGCGCTAACCACCGCACGCACGCGCCTGGGCGTGCGAGCCGAGTCGGTGCGATGGATCGAGGGCGACGTCACCGATATCGAGCTTCCGCATGGCCACTACGCCCTGTGGCACGACCGCGCCGTATTCCATTTCCTGACCACGCCCGAACAACGCGACGCCTACGTTAGCCGGGTACTGCACGCCGTACGACCAGGCGGACACGTCATCGTCGCCACGTTCGCCGAGGACGGCCCGACCGAATGCAGCGGCCTGCCGGTGATGCGCTACGATGCCACTCGCCTGCACGGCGAATTCGGCGCATCCTTCGAACTGCTCGGCCACGAGCGCGAAGAGCACGTCACGCCAACCGGACGCCTGCAGTCGTTCCTCTACTGCTTCTGCCGGCGCGGCCAACTGCAGCCAAACGTGTGAAATGCAAGTACTACGTCAAGCACATTGTGGATTCGCGACGAAATTCCCGTACAGTTAGCGTTTAGCCATGGGAGCATCGCAATGAAGACCCTGATCGTAAGCATCCGCGCCGAGCTTGAAATACCCGACGATTGGGAACTGGTCGAACATCCGTCAGGAATCCAGACCCTCAAGGCTGGCGACCAGTATGTGGACTTCGATCTGGCGCCGCTGGCTACTACGTCGGACGACCCGGAAGCCGAATGGTCGGACGCCGAATCGGAAATCATCGGCGAAGTCCTCGATACGATCGTCGGGCTGGAGGCGGACCTGGAGATTGTCACCATTCACTAGCGTCACGGCGTCAGCCGAGCGCCCGTTCGATGAAGTGACGTGGCACACGGGTCTTCGGCACATGCAGGTCTTCGAACCAATTGCGCACGTCCTCGTCGAGGCCGATGCCATGCATGTAGTTGTAGAGTGCCTTGTTGAGCGCGACGCCGAGCGCGCCATGATCGGTCCCGACGGGATCGGTAAAGCCGACGTCGTTACGCGCGAAAGTAGTCGGCGGTAGCGATTGCAGCGTAACGCCATAGCGTTCGGGATGCAGGCCGACTGGCGAATGCACGGTGCACACGAAGCGGTGAAAGAAGCCGGACTGGATGCAACCGGCCGCAAATAGCTGGCGCACGTATTCGAGCGCGTCGACGGTGTCCTGCACGGTCTGGGTCGGAAAGCCGTACATGAGGTAGGCGTGCACCAGGATGCCGGCATCCGAGAAGGCGCGCGTGACCCGCGCGACCTGCTCGACCGAGACGCCTTTCTGCATCAGCTTGAGCAGCCGATCCGAAGCGACTTCCAGCCCGCCGGAAACGGCGATGCAACCGCTTTCGGCGAGTTCGGCGCACAACGCGGGCGTGAATGATTTTTCGAAGCGGATGTTGCCCCACCACGAAATGGCGCGCTTGCGTTTCTTCAATTCATCGGCGAGCGCCTTCAGCGCCTTGGGTGGTGCGGCTTCGTCGACAAAGTGGAAACCCGTGCGGCCGGTCTCGGCGATCACCGCCTCGATGCGGTCGACCAGCACCTTCGCGTCCAGCGCCTCGTAGCGCGCGATATAGTCGAGCGAGACATCGCAGAAGGCGCACTTCTTCCAGTAGCAACCCTGCGCGACGGTGAGCTTGTTCCAGCCCGCCTCGGACCACAGGCGATGCATGGGGTTGAGCATGTCCAGCACCGAGAGGTAGCGGTCGAGCGGCAGCCCGTCCCAGGTCGGCGTGCCGGTGTCGGCGAAGGCGAAGTCCGGGTCGGTGCCGGCGATGTAATCAATCCTGTCGTCCTTGCGAACGAAGGTGCGCACCAGTTGCGCCCGTGTACGCCTGCCTTGCAGGTGCTCGACAAGCGCCAGTAGCGGCCACTCGCCGGCATCGAGGGTGACGCAATCGAAGCAGTCGAACACACGCGGATCGGCGAGTTCGCGCAGCTCGGTATTGACGAAGCCGCCGCCCAGCACGGTGACGATGGATTGATCGTGCGCCTTGATCGCCTGGGCTACGCGGAAGGCACCATAGACGGCGCCCGGGAAAGGAACAGACAGCGCGACGAGTCGCGGACGATGACGCTCAATGGCCGCGACGCTCAGTTCGCGCAACGTCCGGTCGATCATGTTTTCCGGAGCGGCGAGCGCCTGCGCCAGTGGATCGAAACTGGGCTGGCTCTGCGCCAGCGACTCGCCATAGCGAACGAATTCGAAACGCGCATCTACCGCGTCGCGCACCACATCGGCAAGGTCGTCGAGATAGAGCGTAGCGAAGTGGCGTGCGCGCTCGGTGCTGCCCAGTGCTCCGAAGGCCCAGGCGAGTGGATCGCCGCCACCGTCGCCAGACTCGTTGTCCACATAGTTGTCGAGCGGGGCGAAGCGCGGTCCCTCCGGCAGAAAGTCGCGGCGGGCAATGCGATGCGCGAGGCCGGGATCGCGCCCTTGCAGGAAAGCGACGGCCGCTTCGACGGTGTCGACGTAACGATCGAATGCGCTCAGGAAAAAGTCAGCCGTGGCGGTACGCCGCTTGCGCGGCAGCTTTTCGACCACGGCATGCAACGCCTGCAACCCCGCGCGCGAAAACAGCTTCAGCACCAGCGCCAGCGCCAGATCCTCCTGCACCGCGTCGATTCCGCGCGAACGGAGGAAGCCGGTCAGATAGGCCGTCGAGGGATACGGAACATTGAGTTGCGTCATCGGCGGAATGACGGAAAGGACACGCATGGTCTGGTCGGCGGAAGGAACGCTCACTCGTTGCGGGGTTCCCGCGATCCTAAACGAAAAGCCCCGCGCAGACTGGCGTCCGGCGGGGCTTCTTCGTACCCGGCAACTCGCGTTGCCAGGAAAATACTGGCGACCCTACGGGGAGTCGAACCCCGGTTCACACCGTGAAAGGGTGTTGTCCTAGGCCTCTAGACGATAGGGTCTTATCGTTTTGGTGGAGGTACGCGGGATCGAACCGCGGACCTCTTGCATGCCATGCAAGCGCTCTCCCAGCTGAGCTATACCCCCACAAGAGAGCGCGCATTATATGTATCGAACCCCCGACTGTAAAGGCGCGCCCGGAACTTTTTTAGAGCACTTTGCCGGGATTCATCAACCCTGCGGGATCGAGGGCTTTTTTCACGGCGCGCATCATGTCCATTTCGACTTCGCTCTTGTAGCGCAGGATCTCATCGCGCTTGAGCTGGCCGAGGCCGTGCTCGGCAGAGATCGAGCCACCCAATTCGGCAACGAGGTCGTGCACGACGCGATTGACCGCGTCGCTTTGCGCGATGAACGCGTCGTTATCCTGCCCGGCAGGCTTGGACTGGTTGTAGTGCAGGTTGCCGTCGCCGAGATGGCCGAAGCAGACGATGCGCACGCCTGGGAATGCGGCGGCGAGCGCGGCATCGCAACGGTCGATGAACTCGGGTATGCGCGATACGGGTAGCGAGATGTCGTGCTTGATCGAAATCCCCTCGATCTTCTGCGCTTCGGAGATGTTCTCGCGCAGCCGCCAGAATGCCTGCGCCTGCGCTTCGCTTTGCGCCAGCGCCGCATCGTTGGCGTCGCCCGCCTGGACGGCTTCCAGCAGCACGTCCTGCAGGGCCACGTCAAGTTCGGACTCCATGGTGTCGGAGAGCTCGATCAACACCTGCCAGGGCGAACGGTCCGGCAGCGGATCACGGCTGTGCGGAATGTGCCTCAGCACCAAATCCAGCGAGAGGCGGCTGACCAGCTCGAAGGCGGTGACGCGGCCGCCAATGCGCTCGCGCAGACGCGTCAGCAACGCGACGGCGGCCTGCGTTGTCGCGACACTCGCCCAGGCAGTGGCAGTCTGTCGCGGGCGGGAGAACAGTTTGAGCACGGCGGCGGTGATCAGACCGAGCGTGCCCTCCGCACCGATGAAGAGATGCTTCATGTCGTAACCGGTGTTGTCCTTGCGCAGGCCGCGCAGGCCGTTCCAGACGCGGCCGTCGGGAAGCACGACTTCGAGGCCGAGGCAAAGTTCGCGCGCGTTGCCGTAACGCAGCACCTGCACGCCACCGGCATTGGTGGCGAGATTGCCGCCGATGGTGGCGGTGCCTTCGGCGGCGAGCGACAGCGGGAACAGGCGCCCGGCCGTTGCCGCCGCTTCCTGCACCGCCGCCAGCGTGCAGCCGGCGTCTACGCAAATGGTGTTGTTGGCGACGTCGATGCCGCGCACGCGATTCAGTCGCGTCAGGCTGACCAGCACTTCGCCGCCGCGCGGCGTGCCGCCGCCGCACAAGCCGGTATTGCCGCCCTGCGGCACGATGGCGACGCCGGCCTGCGTACACAAACGCACCACTTCGGCGACTTGCGGCGTGTTGCCAGGCCTGACTATTGCGAGCGCAGCACCTGAGTAGCGGCCGCGCCAGTCCGTAACGAACGGCGCGACATCGGCCGGTTCGGTGAGGACATGCGCGGCGCCGACGACGGAACGCAGCGAATCAATCAGTGCGGTCATTGCTTGAGCACGTGCTCGATTGCCGGCAGGATGCGTTTGACGGCCGCCGCACCCTCCGGAATCGCTTCCGTGGCGCGGTGGTAGTCCATCAAGCCCAGATGCGCGAGCCGCGGCGAGATCAGAATGTCCGGTGGCTCGCCGGCCATCCGGCTGCGAGCGATGCGCGTCTGCATGATCTGGATACTGGTGGATAGCACACTGGTGACCGACGGCAGCCCGTCGTTCCGCTTCACCCCAAGACTGCCGAGCAGTTTGTCGGTCCAGCCAGGACCCTGCTTTTCCTCTTCGGTGAGATTGCGCCGCAGCGAACTGCCGACGATGTCGGAGCCGAGATCGACGGCGATGACTATGTGTGCGCCGAGCGCGCGGCACAACGACACCGGCACCGGATCGACCAGTCCGCCGTCAACCAGCAGCCTGCCATCGCGACTGACCGGTGGAAACAACCCCGGCAGTGCACTGGTGGCACGCAGCGCCGTCGACAACGGACCGTCACGCAGCCAGACTTCCCGGCCGGTGGCGAGTTCCGTGGCGACGCAGGCGAACGGCACCGAAAGTTCGGAAAAGTCCTTGCCGATGAAATGGCTCTCGAAGAACGTGAACAGCTTGTCGCGATTGAGCAGCCCGCCAGAAAAGCTGAGATCCAGTAGCCCGACGACCTGCTTCCAGGTCATCCGCGATACCCACTCCTCGAGCTCGTCGATGTCGCCGTTGGCGTAGGCGGCGCCCACCATGGCACCGCTTGAGCAGCCGCAAACGACATCGGGAACAACGCCTGCCTCGGTCAGCGCCCGCAGTACGCCGATATGCGCCCAGCCGCGTGCGGAACCGGCGCCAAGCGCCAGCCCAATAATCGTTTTCACATCGCCTCCGCTTGAAAGTTGGCGAAAAGGTCATGCACGTCGCAATCGGTGATCGTCACCGTCGCGAACTCGCCGATTTCAAGGTCGTGGCCGTCGGTGACATAGACGACGCCGTCGATCTCCGGCGCATCCGCACTGGAACGGGCGATGGCACCTTCTTCGTCGACATCGTCCACCAACACCCGGATGGTTTGACCGATCCGCTGCTCCAGGCGTCGCGTGCTGATGTCTTCCTGATGCTGCATCAGGCGCGCGCGGCGTTGCTCGCGCACTGCCTCGGGCAGCGCGCCGGGAATTTCATTCGCTGCCGCGCCTTCGACCGGCGAATAGGCGAAGGCGCCCACGCGGTCAAGTTCGGCGGCATCGAGAAATTGCAGCAGTTCGTCGAACTCCTGCTCTGTCTCGCCGGGAAAGCCGGTGATGAAGGTCGAGCGAATAGTCAGCCGTGGCACCACGCCGCGCCAGGTGGCGATGCGATCGAGCACCTTGTCGACATCGCCCGGCCGCTTCATCGCCTTGAGGATGCGCGGACTGGCGTGCTGAAAAGGCACATCGAGGTAAGGCAGTATTTTGCCTTCGGCCATCAGCGGCAACAGCTCGTCGACATTCGGATAAGGATACATATAGTGCAGCCGTACCCAGACGCCAAGCTGGCCAAGTTCGCGCGCCAGATCGACGAGCCGGGTCTTGACCGGCCGACCGCCGACGAAGCCGGTGCGGTACTTGACGTCGATGCCGTAGGCGCTGGTGTCCTGCGAGACGATCAGCAATTCCTTGACGCCCGCCTCGACCAGCTTTTCGGCCTCCTGCACGATTTCGCCGATCGGCCGACTGACAAGGTCGCCGCGCAAGGCGGGGATGATGCAGAAGCTGCATCGGTGATTGCAGCCTTCGGAAATCTTGAGATAGGCGTAATGCGCCGGCGTCAGTCTGACGCCCTGCGGTGGAACCAGATCGACGAAGGGGTCGTGCAGCGGAGGCAGGTGCTCATGCACCGCCGCCATCACCTCGGCCAGCGCATGGGGGCCGGTGACGGCAAGCACCTTCGGATATTTCTCGCGAACGATGTCACCCTTCGCGCCCAGACAGCCCGTGACGATAACGCGACCGTTCTCGTCCAGCGCCTCGCCAATCGCTTCCAGCGATTCTTCGACCGCGGCGTCGATGAAACCGCAGGTGTTGACGACGACCAGGTCGGCGCCTTCATAGGTGGAGGAAATTTCGTAGCCTTCGGCGCGCAACCGCGTGAGGATCTGCTCCGCGTCGACCGTCGCCTTCGGACAACCCAGCGAAACGAAGCCGACCGTCGGCGCCTGCTTCCGGCGAACCACCGGGCTATTTCTTGTCGGCGGCCTTGTCGGCCTGGGGATAGCCGGGAATCGGAAAGCCGGTAAACAGCTTGCGGGTCTGCTCCTGCATGTTCTCCTGCATCTGCTGGAACATCTTGGCGCTCTGTTCTACGTAGGCACCCATCATGCTCTGCATCGCCGGCCCCTGAAAGGTCAGGAATTGCGACCAGAGTTCCTTGTTCATGCCGGTTTTGTCGCCGTACAGATGACGCGCCTGTTCCTGGAACTGCTTCTGCATGTCGGCAAAGGCATTGACGTTGTTTTCGAGGTACTTGCCCATCATGCCCTGCATGGCATTGCCGTAGAAACGGATCATCTGTGCCAACACGTCGGACGAGAACATTGGCGCACCGGCGGCTTCTTCTTCAAGGATGATCTGCAGCAGGATGTTGCGCGTCAGGTCTTCGCCGGTCTTGGCATCGACGACCTGGAACTCCTCGTGCTTGAGCACCAGTTCCTTGACATCGACCAAAGTGATATAGGTACTGGTCCGCGTATCGTAGAGACGACGGTTCGGGTACTTCTTGATGAGTCTGACTGGCTCTGCCATCTTGCTCTCCTCCGGCCACGGGTTGTGGCGGCGCAGCAAGTATAAAACGAAACCCCCACGAAAGCGGGGGTTTCGGCGTACCGCGACGGCTGACTTTCAGCCTACTGAAAGTTCAGGCCGCCATTGATGTTCAGCGTGGCGCCGGTCATGTAGCCGGCCAGGTCGGAGGCCAGATAGGAACACAGCGCACCGATTTCCTCCGGCTTGGCCAGGCGTTTCATCGGAATGCTATCGACGATGCTCTTCAGCACGTCCTCGCGGATGGCCATGACCATCTTGGTGGCAACGTAGCCCGGGGCAATGGCGTTCACGGTGACACCCTTGGTCGCCAGCTCCTGGGCCAGCGCCTTGCTGAAACCGATGACGCCGGCCTTGGCCGCCGAGTAATTGGTCTGGCCGGCCTGGCCCTTGACGCCATTCACCGACGAGATGTTGATGATGCGGCCCCAGCCGCGCTCGGCCATCTTGGCGGAAACCTGCTTGGTCATGTTGAACAGGCTGGACAGGTTGGTGGCGATGACGGCATCCCACTGCCCCTTCTCCATCTTGGCAAACATGCGGTCGCGGGTAATGCCGGCGTTGTTCACCAGAATGTCGATCGGACCGGCGGCGGACTCCGCTTCGGCGGCCATCTTCGCGCAGTCGTCAATGTTCGAGACGTCGCCGGCGACGCAGACGAAATCCTTGAAACCGGCAGCGGCCATTTCCTTCAGCCACTCGTCCTTGTTGTCGTACTCGGGGTGGTAGGCCGCCACCACCTTGTAGCCGTCCTTGGCGAACGCCTGGCAGATGGCCGTGCCAAGGCCGCCCATGGCGCCGGTGACGAATGCGGTACGTTGGGTCATTTCACTTCTCCTGGTTGATTTCGACGATTCGCATCAGTACATGTGCTGGCCGCCGTTGATGGAAATATTGGCGCCGGTGACAAAGGCCGCCTCCTCGGAAGCGAGGTAGGCGACGAGGCCCGCCACTTCCTCCGGCTTGCCCAGCCGCGATTGCGGAATCTGCGGCAGGATCTTCGATTCGAGCACCTCGTGCGGAATGGCCATGACCATCTTGGTGCCGATGTAGCCGGGTGAAATCGTGTTCACCGTCACGCCCTTCTTCGCCACTTCCAGCGCCAGCGCCTTGGTGAAGCCGTGCATGCCGGCCTTGGCCGCCGAGTAGTTGGTCTGGCCGAAGGCGCCCTTCTGCGCATTCACCGAAGCGATGTTGATAACGCGCCCCCACTTGCGCTCGACCATGCCGTCCATGACCTGCTTGGTCATGTTGAAGACGGAATCGAGATTGGTGTGCATCACGGAATCCCAGTCGGCCTTGGTCATCTTCTTGAACGTCATGTCGCGGGTAATGCCGGCGTTGTTCACCAGCACGTCGACCGGGCCGACTTCCTTGGTCACGTACTCGACGCACGCCTTGCAGGAATCGAAATCGGTGACGTCGCAGGGATGACCGATGAAACCGTAGCCCATGTCGTTCATCTTGCGCAGCCAGTCCTGCGCCTTGCTGTTGCTCGGGCTGTAGGTGGTCACCACCTTGTCGCCCAAGGCCGCCAGTTTCACGCAAATGGCCTCGCCGAGACCGCCCATGCCGCCCGTCACCAACGCTACTCTCTGTTGCATTTTTCTGTCTCCTCCTGTCGGGGTTGTGTCGAGGCTGTCAGGCCTTCTCTTTTACGTAGCGACCCGGCGCCGGTTCCAACGGCGCATAGGTCTTGCTGCCCAGCCTGCCGCGCGCCGCCACTTCACCGCCGGCGAACTGCTTGAGCCAATCGGCCCAGCGCGGCCACCAGCTTCCCGGCATTTCTGTGGCGCCGCTCAGCCACTCCTCGGGATCGGCGACATCGGCGTCATTCACCCAGTGGCTGCGCTTGTTCTTGGCCGCCGGATTGATCACGCCGGCGATATGGCCGGACGCGCCGAGCACGAAGGTGGTCTTGCCTCCGAGCAGCCCGCGGCCGAGATAGGAAGTCTTCCAAGGCACGATGTGATCCTCGCGCGTTGCAAGGATGAACGTCGGTATGCCCACTTTGCCCAGATCGGCCTTGACGCCGCACATCGCCAGCTTGCCCGGCACGCGCAGGTTGTTCTCCAGATACATGTTGCGCAGGTACCAAGCGGCGAACGGCCCGGGCAGATTGGTCGAATCGGAATTCCAGTAGAGCAGGTCGAACGCCGCCGGCTTGCCGCCCTTCAGGTAGTTGCCGACGACATACTGCCAGATCAGGTCGTTGGCGCGCAGCGCCGAAAACACGGACGACAGTTCGCTGCCCTTCAGCAGCCCGCCCTTGCCGATGGTGTTCTCGCGCGCGACGACTGACGTTTCGTCGATAAAGCAGCCAAGTTCGCCCGGTTCCGAAAAATCGAGCAGCGTGGTGAGGAGCGTCAACGACGCTACCGACTTGTCGCCACGCGCGGCCGCCACCGCCAGCGCCGAAGAAATGATGGTGCCGCCGACGCAGAAGCCGAGCGCATTGACCTGGTCGACACTGCAGATTTCCTTGGCCACCTTGATGGCGGTCAGCACGCCCTGTTCGATGTAATCGTCCCAGCCGAGATGGCCCTGGTCCGCCTTCGGGTTGCGCCACGAGACGAGAAAAACGGTGTTGCCCTGCTCCACCGCGTAGCGGACGTAGGAGTTCGCAGGCTGCAGGTCGAGGATGTAGTACTTGTTGATGCAGGGCGGCACCATCACGAACGGCCGCTTGGCCACGGTATCGGTCAGCGGCGAGTACTGGATCAACTGCATGACCTCGTTCTCGTACACCACCGAACCCGGCGTAATGGCGAGATTGCGACCGACTTCGAAGGCCGTGTCATCGGTCATCGAAATGCGGCCTTTTTCGAGATCGGCGATCAGGTTCTTGATGCCCTGGGTGATGCTTTCGCCGTTGGTTTCAAGGGCGGTTTTCACGAACTCGGGGTTGGTGGCGATGAAGTTCGACGGCGCCATGGCATCGACTACCTGCCGCGTCATGAAACGCAGCCTCTCCTTGGCCTGCCCTTCGGCGACGGGCGCCGCCTCGGCCGCCGTCTTGAGGTAGTCGGCGTTGATGCGATAGGCCTGGCGCAGGTAATCGAAAATCGGGCTTTCGGCCCAGGCCGGACTGTCGAAACGACGGTCCCCCGGCTCGGCGGCGGCGACAGTCGGCGAGGGATCGCCGTCGCGGCGATTGACCATCGCCTGCCAGAGTTCCATGTGGCGCTGCCGCCACTCGTTCTGCAATGCCGCCAGCGCATCGCCCTGCGGCTGCCACGCCTGCATCCATTGCTGCATGGCCGCCGTGAAATCCGGACTTTCCGACATCCCCACCCCTTCCGGCGCCCTGCGCCTTCTTTCGTCCCGGTCGATTTTGCGTTGCAGCATCCGCCGCTGTCAAGCGAGGAACAGAGCCGATCCCCTACAATCGGGCCATGTACATCGTCGCAATCGGCTGGATCTACGTCACGCTGCTCATGGCCGTGACCGAGCCGAATGTTATCGCCGGAATCCTTACATTCACCTTATACGGGCTGCTGCCGTTGTCGCTGCTGCTGTGGATTTTCGGCGCACCCATGCGGCGCCGGCGGCTAAGAGAGTCCGAAGCCCTCGACGAGGTGGTGGGTAAGGACGATGGCGGTGATGCCGGCACCGATGAGTAGCACCTGCTGGACGGTCGCGCCCAGTTCGGGCCGTTTGTGCAAACCGGGAATCAGATCGGCGACGGCAACGTAGATCATGTTGGCCGCGGCGAGCGCCAGCAGTGTCGGTACCGCGGTTTCCACCGCCGAAAGCGCAAACCACGCCAGCACGCCACCGACCAGCGTCGCCAGGCTGGAGAGCAGATTGAACAGCAGCGCCCGCGCCTTGGTATAGCCAGAATGCAGCAGGATCAGGAAATCGCCGACTTCCTGCGGAATCTCGTGGGCGATGATGGCCAGTGCGGTGACCAGGCCGAGCCGCGGGTCGTTCATGAAGGCGGCCGCGATCAGCACCCCGTCGACGAAGTTGTGGAAGGTGTCGCCGATGAGGATCATCAGTCCGCTGCGGCCGTGGTCGTGATCGCTGTGATCGCCGAAATGCGGCTCGTGGCCTTCGCAGGATTCGATGTGGCAGTGGCGCCAGAGCACCAGCTTTTCCAGTATGAAGAAACCGAGGATGCCGGCCAGCACGGTCGTCATCGTCGCCGTCGCATCGCCACTGGCGACGACTGCCTCGGGCAGGACGTTGAGAAACGCCGCACCGAGCAGCGCGCCGATCGCGAAGCTGATCAGCATCGGCACCCAGCCGGCACGGGCGTTGTAGGCGAAGAGCGCCGCGGCGAGCACCGAAAGCGCGCCGCCGACGAAGCTGGCAGCGATGATCCAGAACAGGGTCGTCATGGCCGAATTATAGGGTCCAGATCAGGCTGGCCATGCGTCCGGTTTCGCGTTCTCGGCGGTAGGAATAGAAGCTGTCCTGTTCGGTGAACGTACAACGATTGCCGCCAAAAGCGCGTTCGACGCCCTGTCGCGCCAGCCGCCGCCGAGCCAGGGCGTACAGGTCGCACAGCCATTTGCCGTCGCTTCGCGCGACGAAGGCGGAAACTGCGCGGCTGTCCTCGTCGACGAAGGCGGCGCGCACCTCGTCGCCGACCTCGAACGCCGACGGCCCGATCGCCGGCCCCAGCCAGGCCATCAGCGTTTCGCCGGGTACCCCCATTGCAGCCACCGTCGCTTCGATCACGCCACCGGCCAGGCCGCGCCACCCCGCATGCGCCGCAGCGACCACACTGCCTGCGTCGTCGCAAAGCAGCACCGGCAGGCAATCGGCGCTCAGCACGGCGCAAACGATACCCGGCGTTCGGGCGAAGCTGGCGTCGGCCTCCAAGCCCGCCGCCGTTTCGGCATCGACGCAGCGAACGCCATGCACCTGCCTGAGCCAGCGCGGCTCGTCCGGCAGGTGCGCGCGCAACGCCGCCCGGCGTATCGCCACGGCTGACTTTGCGTCGCCGACATGGTCGGCCAGGTTGCCGTGTGCCCGCGTCGTCACCAGCGCCCTGACGTTCGGCGGCGCCGGCCAGTCGGGAAATAAAAAGTCAGCCACGGCGACACGCCGATAGCAGGCCGGAAAAGTCCTCGGGCAGCGGCGCCTCCCACGCCATCTCTTCACCCGTCGCCGGATGCACCAGCGCCAATCGCCACGCATGCAAGGCTTGACGCGGAAACGCATCGAGCCGCGCGTCCGCCGATTTGCGCTTGCCGTAAACCGGGTCGCCGACCAGCGGATGGCCGATCGACGCCATGTGCACGCGAATCTGGTGCGTGCGCCCGGTTTCCAAGCGGCACTCGACCAGCGTCGCCGCCGCGAAGCGCTCGCGCGGCGCGTAATGCGTGCGCGCGTCGCGTCCCGCCCCGCCTCGCCTGACGACGGCCATTTTCGTCCGTTGCACCGGATGGCGACCGATAGGCGCATCGACCGAGCCCGGCGCATGGACCTCGCCATGCACCAGCGCGAGGTACTGGCGCTTCACCGTGCGCGCCTGCAACTGGCGCACCAGGTCGGTTTGCGCTGGCAGCGTCTTCGCCACCACCAGCAGGCCGCTGGTGTCCTTGTCGAGCCGGTGCACGATGCCGGCGCGCGGCACCTCGGCCAGTTGCGGGGAATGATGCAGCAGCGCGTTCATCATCGTGCCCGACCAGTTGCCGCTGCCCGGATGCACCACCAGACCGGCGGGCTTGTCGATGACCAGCAAATGCCCATCCTCGTAAACGATCGGCAGGGCGATGGCTTCGGGACGGTGTCCACCATCCGCCTCGCTCGCCACCGCCTCAATGCTCACGCGCTCGCCGCCCGATACCTTGCGCTTGGCGTCCGCGACGACGCCATCGACCCGGATTCGCCCCTCCTTCAACCAGGCTTGCAGTCGGCTGCGCGAGTGTTCGACGAACAGGCGCGCCAGCGCCGCGTCCAGCCTCTGGCCGGCGTATTCCAACGGGATGGCCAGGGTCGCTGGGCTATAATCCGCGCCGTTGTTATCTCGGGTACTCATCATGCGTAGTGTAGCGGCTCTGCTCGTCTCGCTTTTCCTCTTCGGCGTCGCCGGTTGCAGTTCGACACCAGAAGCGGACGAGACACTTTCCTGGTCAGCCAGCAAGCTCTACTCGGAAGCCAAGGATGCGATGTCCTCGGGCGCCTACGACCGCGCCATTAAATACTACGAGAAGCTGGAGGCTCGCTATCCCTATGGCCGCTACGCCCAGCAGGCACAGTTGGAGGCCGCCTACGCCTACTACAAGCAGTACGAGCCGGCATCGGCCCTGTCCGCCTGCGACCGCTTCATTCGCCTTCACCCGAACCATCCCAACGTCGACTACGCCTACTATCTCAAGGGACTGGTCAATTTCAACGAGGATCTCGGCATGCTCGGGGGCCTGGGTTCGGACGACATGTCCGACCGCGACCCGAAGGCGGCCAGGGACGCCTTTCTTGCGTTCAGGGAACTCGTCACCCGCTTTCCCGATAGCCGGTACGCCAAGGATGCGCGCCTGCGCATGAGCTATCTGGTCAATGCCATGGCCTCGCACGAGGTGCATGTCGCCCGTTACTATCTGCGCCGTGGCGCCTACGTTGCGGCGATCGGCCGCGCCCAGGCAGCCATCACGACCTACCCGGAAGCACCTGCCCTCGAAGAGGCGCTCGGCGTCCTGATCAACGGCTACAACGCCCTGGGCATCGAGGATCTGCGCGCCGATGCCGAGCGGGTGTTGAAGAAGAACTTCCCGAACAGCCCCTATCTCGCGAAAGGCTACGACCCCGATCGCAAACCCTGGTGGCTGCCTTGGTAGCAGGTAGCGCGCATGGTCGCGCGACCACCCACAAAGGATGAAATATCGCTAGGGAAGGTCGGGCGCAAAAGCACTTGATGTCCCCCACCCCCAGCCCCCACCCCAAGGCGGGGGGGCCATACTTGCTCGCTGCGCTCGAAATCGTCAAACGCCCTTTTCGGCGTATTCCACGTTAGCCGCGCTGGCGCCGGGTCTCGAAGAGGCAGATTCCTGAAGCCACCGAGACGTTCAGGCTTTCGACGCTGCCCACCATCGGAATTCGCGCCAATTCGTCGCAAGTCTCGCGCGTCAGCCGCCGCAATCCGCCGCCTTCCGCGCCGAGCACCCAGGCCAGCGGCCCTTTCTGGTCGATCGCGTAGATGTCCCTGGTCGCTTCGCCGGCCGCACCGAGCACCCACACGCCCCGCTCCTGTAAATCGCGCAGACTGCGAGCCAGGTTGGTCACCATCAGGTAAGGCATGGTGTCCGCCGCGCCCGACGCCACCTTGATCGCCGTCGCGTTCAGGCCGCAGGCCCGATCCTTCGGCGCCAGCACTGCGTGACAGCCCGCCGCGTCGGCCACGCGCAGGCAGGCGCCAAGATTGTGCGGATCGGTAACGCCGTCGAGCACCAGCAACAGCGCAGGTTCGGACAGGCTTTCCATGACGTCGTCGAGCGTCAGGTATTTGCCCGAAGCCACCACGCGCGCCACCACGCCCTGATGCCGGGCGCCGCCCGCCATTCCGTCCAGCCGCGCCGCATCGACGGGCAACACGCGCACCCCTGCCGCCTGCGCTGCCTTCAGCAGATCACGCGCACGGGCATCCTGACGCCCCTCGGCGACAAAAAGTTCCTTCACATCTTCCGGGGCATGCCGCAGCTTCGCCGCAATGGCGTGAAAACCGTGAATCAGGCGCGTTTCACCCACGAATACATCCTTTCGACTTCCAAAGTGCCGGATTGCAGCGCATGCCGCTTCAGGCGCGATTGTAGCGATGCAGGAGCACAGATTCCGAAAATACTGCTAAAGTAATATCTCATTCCATCGAAACGAAGACTGGAAGCGGCACATGCCCTGGAAAGGCATTTCATCCCTGAAGCCCCTCTCGATGACGCTTGCCGCAGCATTGCACGAGCGGGACGAGTACACGTTCCACCACGGCAACCGTGTGATGCGGATGGCGCTGGCGGTCGGACGCCGCCTCGGGCTGGTTCTCCCGGAACTCAACCGGCTCCATGTAGCTGCACTGCTCCATGATGTCGGCAAGATCGGGATTCCCGACGAAGTACTGCTCAAACCGGGCGCGTTCGATGAACCGCAGCGAACGATCATGCGCAGCCACGCAGATCGTGGCGAGAAGCTACTGCGCACGTTCGCTGGCGAGGACGCCGAGCAGGTTGCGATCGCCATTCGCCACCACCATGAGGACTTCGACGGAACAGGTTATCCGGACAATCTGGACCGGGAGAACATCCCCGTCCTTTCGCGGATCATCTCAATTGCCGACAATTACGACGCCATGGCCAGCAAACGGGTCTACCACCGCGCCTGCAACCACGATCACATCGTCGGCGTAATGCTCGATAAAAGCGGCCAGAAGCACGATCCCTACCTGCTGCGAAAATTCCTCGAGATGATCGAGCACTCGCCGCTGCGTGTTTCGTAGCCGGGTCAGGCCCTACCGAACTGCTTCAGCAGATCACCCAGCCCGGCTTCGAGTTGACCGCCTTCCGGCATCTGTCCGTTCGGTGTCAGGTGATCGACCAATTGCGGCAGCAACGCCGCCAGCCCCGAGGAGGCATCGCCATGACTAACACCGGCCTGTTGGGCAATCTTCGCGATTGCGTCGCTACCGAGAACCTTGCCGACATCGTCGGCGGAAATCGGCATGTTCTGGCCGGTGCCGACCCACGACGCTGCGCGGTCGGCAAGGCCGGCTTGCTGGAAGCCGTTTAGCAACGCACCCAGGCCACCGAGTCCGCCGGCCGCAGCATTGCCTTGTCCGCCGCCACCCAGCACGCTGCCGAGCATGCCTCCTAGTCCACCACCACCCTGATTTCCACCGAGCATGCCGCCCAGCACATTGCCGAGGCTGCTGCCGCCCCCTTGCTGGCCGCCGAGCATCGAGAGCACGACGGGAAGCAGCGCCGCCATCAGCTTCGAATTGCTGGCGTCCGGCGATGCCTGACTTTGTCCCTGACCGAGCGCGCCGGAGAGAATGCTATCGAGTAACCCCATGTTCAAAAACCTCCCTGGAAAATTCAGATGAAATACCTGCCAACGAAATGCTGGCAGCCGCGACACAAGAGGACTATGCTATTCGCATCGATTGGTCAGGCGCCGCACGCGCGGCAGGAACATCCCGGCGCATCGACGGTACTCGGCATAGTGCGGAGCGAGATCGCTGCCCTCGAACTTCCGTTCCTCGAAGCGAGCCGCCTCGTAGTAAAGAATGGTCATGGCTACCGCAGCCAGATAGAGCAGGATGTCGTGCGCTGTCAATGCCATGCCGTAGTAGGCCAGCAGATACGACAGGTAGAACGGATGGCGCACGTAACCATACGCACCGGCCGAATAGAGATGCTTCGGCATGTCTTTCGAAAACGCGAGCGACAGCTTTCGCTCGCGCGTGACTTGTACGCAGTGCCAGAAAAGTACCAGAGAGATCGCCACCATCAGACTGCCGATCCAGTAACGAGCGGAATCGAACGAGAGGTCGGCCCGGAGCAGCAGGTAGATCTGGATCGCCCAGGTTGTCACCACGGTCCACTTGAGCGTGATGTAGCCCGACGTGGTACTTTCTCCCGAGCGAAATACGCCGAATACGCTCCACGCGAAACAGGCGATCGCGGCGACTGCGAGCAACAAGGCGAATGCAACTGGACTCATGGTGTCAGGGATATAACCACAGCGAGGGAGCAGTATAAGCGGATCGAAGGAACCGCTGGGCGGTAGAGAACCAACGGGACTGGACGTTTCTCGACATACGATGTTCGTGATAATCGACATTTTGCCGCGCAACATATATCGGACAGCGAAATTCGTGTAATACTTTAGACCTACTATCGATTTATTATGGCAATGTTTTCCAACCAATTTTCATAACGGATCGATGACAGAAACCCTGTACATGATCCACGGCATGTGGGGCGGCCCCTGGTGCTGGGACGAATACTTGGCCTATTTCAGCGCGCTAGGCTATTCGTGCCACACTCCGACATTGCTGTATCACGACATGACTCCCGGCGCCAAGCCGGACGAAAGGCTTGGCACAACCAGCTTGCTTGACTATGCGGAAGCGCTTGAGAAAGAGATTAGGCAGCTTCCGGAACGGCCGATCCTGATCGGCCATTCGATGGGCGCACTGCTCGCGCAAATGTTGGCAGCCAGAAATTTGGCCTCGGCGGTTGTACTGCTTACCCCTTCTGCACCAGCCGGCATCCTGGGATTGCGACTCTCCCTGATCCGAAGCTTCCTTTCGGCCCATATGAAGTGGGGATTTTGGGGAAAACCCATGCTGCAGACGCTAGGTGAAGCGCATTACTCGATGCTGCACCGCCTGACTCCCGAACAACAAAAGTCGATCATCGCGCGCCTAGTCCCGGACTCGGGACGCGCCATGGTGGAAGCCGGCCACTGGTATCTGGACCGGCAGCACGCAACCCGCGTCGACGAAGCGAAGGTTACCTGCCCCGTGCTCGTCATCGCCGGAGAGGAAGACCGCATCACCCCGGCCTCGATCGTGCGAAAAGTGGCACGCAAGTACCACGCCGACTACAAAGAGTTCCCCGGCCACGCGCATTGGGTACTCGCCGAACCCGGATGGGAAGAGATTGCCGGTTACGTCGCCGACTGGCTGAAGCAGTTGCCGAAAGACAATTGACGCGCGCGGATCAGCGACCGCGTCGCTTCGCCGCTTTCCCGCCCGTCTCGTGCGCGACATCTTCCGGAACCAGGCGGAAATCAATCTTGTTCTGATCAAGGTCAACGCGCACGAGTTGCACGCGCACGCGATCGGACAGGCGATAGCGCTTGCCCGTCCGCTCGCCTACCATGGCGTGGGCTTTCTCGTCGAAGTGGAAGTAATCCTGCCCTAGCTCGGAGACGTGCACCAAACCCTCGACGAAAACGTCGTCGAGCGCGACGAAGATGCCGAACGGCACCACCGCCGAGATGCTGCCTTCGAATTCCTCACCGATGCGATCCTGCATGTAGAAGCACTTCAGCCACGCGTCGACCTCACGCGTCGCCTCGTCGGCGCGCCGCTCTGTCGCCGAGCAATGCAGGCCGATATCGCTCCAGTCGCCGGGCTCGTAGCGGCGTGCCGCCACGACTGACTTTATCGCGCGATGGATGAGCAAGTCGGGATAGCGCCGGATCGGCGAGGTGAAATGCGTGTAGCTCTCATAGGCAAGACCGAAATGGCCGACGTTGTCCGGGCTGTAGATCGCCTGGCGCAGCGAACGCAGCATGACGGTCTGCAAGAGCTGCTTGTCGGGCCGCCCCTGAATCTTCTCCAGTAGCGCGCCGTAGTCCTTGGCGTGGGGTTCCTCGCCGCCGCCGAGCTGAAGACCGAAGGTGCCGAGAAAGTCGCGCAATTTCACCAGCCGCTCCGGCGTTGGCCCTTCGTGAACGCGATAAAGCGCCGGATGCTCACGCTCCTTGAGGAAGTCCGAAGCGCAAACGTTCGCCGCCAGCATGCACTCCTCGATCAACCGATGCGCATCGTTGCGCTCGTAAGGCTCAATGCACTCGATCTTTCCGTTGTCGTCGAACACCATGCGCGTCTCGACCGTCTCGAAGTCGATGGCGCCGCGCTTGTGGCGCGCCTTCAGCAGTATGCGGAACAACGCGTCGAGGCTCTCCAGATGTGGCAGCAAGGTATCGAGCTTCCTGCGCGTCTTCGCATCACGATCGTACAGTGCCGCAGCAACTTCCGTGTACGTGAGGCGCGCATGAGACCACATCACGGCAGGATAGAAGCGATAGCGCTTTATCTCGCCGGTCGCGGAAAGCTGCATGTCACAAGCCACACACAGTCGTTCGACGTTCGGGTTCAACGAACACAGGCCGTTCGACAGTTTTTCCGGCAGCATCGGGATCACGCGGCGCGGGAAGTACACCGAATTGCCGCGATCGAGGGCTTCCTTGTCGAGCGCACTGCCCGGCTGCACATAGTGAGACACGTCGGCGATGGCAACGATCAGCCGATAGCCTTTGCCTTGCCGCTCGCAGTAGACGGCATCGTCGAAATCGCGCGCCGTCTCGCCGTCGATGGTCACCAGCGGCAACTCCGTCAGATCTTCGCGGCCCTTCCAGTCGGACTTGCGCACCTCGTCGGGCAACTTCCTCGTTTCCGCCAGCACTGCTTTGGAAAACTCGAACGGCAGATCGTGCTTGCGCAGCGCAATCTCGATCTCCATGCCGGGATCGGCATAGTTGCCGAGCACCTCGACCACGCGGCCGATCGGCTGCGATTGTTTCGACGGCTGCTCGACCAGTTCGACGACGACCACCTGACCCGTCTGCGGTTTGAGACTCTTCCTGTCCGGCGGCGAAAGCAGAATGTCCTGGCTGATGCGTTTGTTCTCGGCGACGACGAAGCTTACGCCATGCTCCTGATGTACCCGGCCGACCACGCGCGTATTGGCACGCTCGGTCACCTCGACGATCTTGCCCTCCGGCCGACCCTTGCGGTCGACGCCGACGATACGCGCAATGGCGCGATCGCCGTGCAACACCTTGGCCATTTCCTTTTCCGCGAGGAAAAGGTCGGCCTGTCCTTTTTCGTCCGGCACCAGAAAACCGAAGCCATCCGGGTGTCCGGCAACGCGACCGCGAATCAGGTCCGCCTTGTCGGGGATCAGCCAGTCGTCGCGGCGATTCTGGAGCAGTTGCCCGTCGCGCGCCATCGCCCCCAGACGACGACTGAAGTCGGTCTGCTCGTCTGGTTTGATGTCGAGTAGATGGCACAGCCGCTCGAAGCTCGCCGGCACGCCCTGCTCGGTGAGCGTTTGCAGTATGTACTCGCGGCTCGGCAGCGGGTAATCGTACTTCGCCAACTCCCGCTCCAGCATTGGGTCGGCACGGCGAATGGCAGAAAGTTTTCCGCCCTTGGCGGCGGCGCTACGCTTGTTTGACAACAGGTGTTTTTCCTATAGAATGCGCGCCTCTTGTCGCCTGCCCAGGTGGCGGAATTGGTAGACGCACTAGTTTCAGGTACTAGCGGGTAACTCCGTGGAGGTTCGAGTCCTCTCCTGGGCACCAGACACAACGCGAGAGCGGATACTAACCCGATTTTCGCAATCGGAAACCTTTCCGCAAAGCCTCGCACCGGAGCCAACGGCGCCGGTTCCCACCTGTCGTTCAACGTAATCTATCTACGCGTAGCTTGGAGCGAAGTCCGCCTCCGGCTGGACGCTTGGTCCTTTTTCACCCCAATAGGGCGAAATCTTGCGCAACTGGGCGATGATCGGCGGGACAGCCTCGATCACACGGTCGACCTCCGCCTCGGTGTTGTAACGGGACAGCGAGAAGCGGATGGTGCCGTGGGCGGCCGTGTAGGGTATGCCCATGGCGCGCATGACGTGCGAGGGTTCCAGCGAGCCCGAGGTGCAGGCCGAGCCCGACGATGCCGCGATGCCCTGCTTGTTGAGCAGCAGCAGGATCGCCTCGCCCTCGACGAATTCGAAGGCGATGCTCGCGGTGTTAGGTAGCCGATTCGAGGTATCGCCAGTGGCAAAGGCGCGCGGTACCTGGGCGAGAATGCCGGCTTCCAGTTTGTCGCGCAGGCGCTTCACCTCGGTGTTCTCGTAGGCCATGCCTTCCTTGGCCTGCATGGCCGCGACGCCGAGGCCGACGATGGAGGCGGAATTCTCGGTGCCGGCCCGCCGGCCGCGCTCCTGGTGGCCGCCGCGCAGGAACGGACGGAAACGCAGGCCACGACGGAGATACAGCACGCCGATGCCCTTGGGCGCGTGCAGCTTGTGGCCGGAGAGCGAGAGCATGCCGATCTTGCTCTTCTTCAAGTCGATGGGCACCTTGCCGACTGCCTGCACGGCGTCGGTGTGGAACATCACACCGGCCTCATGCGCCATCTCGGCCATCTGCTCGATGGGGAAAATGGTGCCCGACTCGTTGTTCGCCCACATCGCCGTCACCAGCGCCACGCGCGGGGAGAGCAGCGACTTGTATTCGTCGAGATCGAGCCGGCCGCGCTTGTCCACCTTCAGGCGATGGACGGTGACGCCCTCCTTCTCCAACTGGTCGCACACGGCGAGAATGGCCGGGTGCTCGACCACGGTGGTGATGATGGCATTGCGGTCAGGCTGCGCCTTCAGCGCCGAATGGATCGCCGTCGAATTCGACTCGGTACCACAGGAAGTAAACACGATTTCCGAATCGTGCTCGGCGCCGAGCAGTTCCTGCACACGGGCGCGGGCTTCCTTGAGCGCCAAGCCGACCTTATTGCCGAAACTGTGCATCGACGAGGCATTGCCGAACTGCTCGGTGAAGAACGGCAGCATCGCTTCGACGACAGCCGGATCGCAGGCCGTCGTCGCGTTGTTGTCCATGTAGATAGGCGTCATGTCAGTGGCCCGCCGGCCGGTGCGAACTCACTGGCAGCACGCGCACCATCTCGCCCAGCGCTTCGGCAATCTGGCTCTGGATGCCGCCCAGCGTCGCGTGCTCCATCATGCAGCCGTGGCAGGCGCCCTGCAGCTTGACGTAGATGTTGCGCCCCTCGACCTCGACGATCTCGATGTCGCCGTGGTCACGCTGCAGCTGCGGTCGCACGGCTTCGATCACTTCCTCGATCTTGCGCATGCGCTGGTAGTTGGTGAGCTTGGGCTTGCCGTTGATCGGCGCCGCGGCAGCCGCCGGCTTGACCTCAGACGCGGCCGGCGCTGTGCAGCGCTCACCGGCGACCTTGGCCAGGACTTCCTCGATGCCCTCGTGGCAGGTAGCACAACTGCCGCCAGCCTTGGTGTAATTGGTAACCTGCTCGACGGTCGAAAGGTTGTTCTCGCGGATGGTTTCTTCGATCATCACCGCATCGATGGCGAAGCACTTGCAGATCAACGCACCTTCTTCGTGGTCGTCCTTCCACACCTCGCCGCGATAATTGGCGATGGCCGCATGCAACGCCTCGCGCCCCATCACCGAGCAATGCATCTTCTCGGGCGGCAAGCCGTCGAGGTAATCGGCAATCTCCTGGTTGGTGACCTTCAGCGCCTCGTCGAGCGTCTTTCCCTTGACGATCTCGGTCAGCGCCGAGCTGGATGCGATGGCCGATCCACAACCGAAAGTCTGGAAGCGCGCATCGAGGATGGTTTCGTTGTCCGGATCGACCTTCAGCATGAGCCGCAACGCGTCGCCGCAGGAGATCGAGCCGACATCGCCGACGCCGTTGGCCTCTTCGAGCACGCCGGCGTTGCGCGGACTGAAGAAGTGTTCCTTGACCTTTTCCGAGTAATCCCACATGGCTTTCTCCTGGACGGGGTTTTCCGTAGAAGTGCAAAGCCCGTGCCACGCACTCGGATTACTAAAACTCGTTTGACAATAGCTATTTACGGAACATTGCGGATAGAAGCACTATGTCGGGAACCCTACAACACAGCCTGCGCACGAGGCCACCAGGCACCACCAATAGGTAGTAGTCCAATCGGACCCCAAAAGCATTTGAATACCGCTAGAATCCAATCCATAATGGCATTGTGCTAAACAGCAGTATCCTAAAGATGTATGTCTTAAGTATGATTCTCAGTAACCGTGATACTGAAGGAGGCAACGATGAACGACACAGCGGATCGCAAGTACGGATTCTTCTGGGACTTGCTTGGCAATCTCGACGAGGGACGCCCCAACTTGGGTTACACGACCCGGGTAGAAGTTTACCGGCTGATGCAATTCTGCTTTCGGGACATCCTTGAACAGGATTACGGCGCCGAAAAGGCAGATGAACTCTTCTACCGCGCCGGCTTCCTTGCCGGCACGCATTTTTATAATAACGTCATCGGCGAAGTGACCGATCTCGGCGTCTTCGTGCGCAAACTGCAGGACGCCCTCAAGGACATGTCGATCGGCGTCCTCCGCGTCGAGGAAGAGGACCTGGCCAACGGCAAACTGACGCTGACCGTGTCCGAAGACCTGGACTGTTCCGGGCTGCCCGAGTTGAGCTACGAGGTCTGTACTTACGACGAAGGCTTCATCGCGGCGTTGCTCGAGTCGTTTTCAGGCAAGAAGTTCCACGTCAAGGAAGTCGATTGCTGGTGCACCGGTGATCGCACCTGCCGCTTCCGCGCGACCGTGGTCGCCGACGCTGTGGCTGCATGACGGTTCTCGGCGAACTCCTCAGGGCGCTCGCTGCCGGCCAGATTCCGGCCAAGGTACCGCCGGACTGCGAATACTCCGAGGAAGTCGGAGAACTGATTGCCTACCTCAACGACCTGACCCGCTTTCAGCGGGCGATGGCGGCGGGCGACCTTTCCGCCAAAATCGAACGCCGCGGCGCCCTCGCCGGCGCGCTGAAGGGACTGCACGCCAATCTGCGGCACCTGACCTGGCAGACGCAGCAGGTCGCCGCCGGCGATTTCAAGCAGCGCGTCGATTTCCTCGGCGAGTTCTCGGTCGCCTTCAACAGCATGGTCGAAGCACTGGCCCAGGCCCGCGACGACCTGGTCACCAAGAATGACCAGCTCGCCACTGCCTACGCGGAACTGAAATCCGCGCAGGCCCAGCTTCTTCAGCAGGAGAAAATGGCCTCCGTCGGCCAGTTGGCCGCCGGCATCGCCCACGAGATCAACAACCCGATGGGCTTCATCCAGAGCAACCTCGGCACGCTCGGCAGCTACGGCGACGCCTTGAAGAGCTATGTCGAGAAAACCGAGGAACTTGAGGCCCAGTGCCCGGAAGCGGTCCGCAACACCTTGTCCGAACAGCGCAAGGAACTGGATCTCGAGTTCATCTTCGAGGACCTGCCGACCCTGATCAGCGAATCGGTTTCCGGCGCCAAGCGCGTGCGGGACATCGTCCAGTCCTTGAAGAACTTTTCCCATGTCGACGAAGCCGAAGTACAGAGGATCAATATCAACGACTGCATCGAAAGCACGATCCTCACCACCGAAGGCGCGCTACGCCCGAAAGCGGACGTCGTGCGGGAATATGGCGAACTACCGGCGATCGAATGCCGGCCGCACCTGTTGAGCCAGCTGTTTCTCAACCTGCTCCAGAACGCTGCCGCCGCCATTCCCGAGCACGGCGAAATCCGGATCAAGACCTGGGTCGACGGCGACATGGTCGCCGCATCCGTCACCGACACCGGTTGCGGTATCCCCAAGGAAATCCTCAACCGGATATTCGAACCCTTCTTCACGACCAAGCCCGTCGGCACAGGCACCGGGCTTGGCCTCGCCAACGTCTACGACGCCGTCAAGAAGCACCACGGCAAGATCGGTGTCACCAGCACCGTCGGCACCGGCAGCACGTTCACCATCCGGCTGCCGATCAAGTCATCCGCCGCAAGCGCTGCCGACGGCAAGCCGCCGGCTGGTCCTCCGGCTTAGCCGATCAGCACCTCGTAGGCACGTCGCAGCAACTCCAGCTCGACGGACGGCAGACCGCGTGCCTCGGTAATCGCCACGAAGCGTCCGCCAACGGCCTCGGCCGCCGCGAACGGGGGATCGATACTGGTAAACGCCGCCAACAGGACCGGCACGGGACCGTCCGGCGTATCGACGTCAAAGGAAAAATCGCCCACGACTTCCAGCGAGCCGGCGGGCAGTGCCAGGCGTTCTTCGGCAGCGCGCAGGGGCGCGACCGGATGCGGGCGTACGGTGCCCGTTTCGGCCGCGACTGTCGCCGACGCCGGCAAGGGCGCAAAGGCCACCACCGTATCGGCGAAGCGCAGGAAGCGAGTGCGCGCGCTGCTCTTCTGCTTGTGACACAAGATCAGGCGCGGCGCACAACCTGCCGCTTCGCTCACCAGACCCCCGCCGGGGCGAGGAGTCGCTCCACCGGCTTGTCACCAAGCAAGTGCTGTTCGAATATCTCGGTGACGTCCTCCTTGCTTACCCCGACATACATGATGCCTTCGGGATAGACGACGACATTCGGTCCCAAATTGCAGGGGCCGATGCAGCCGCAAGGCGTGACCATGACCTTGTCGAAGCACTGCCGGTCCATGAACTGGAACATGAATTCGTCCACCACGGCCTGGCAGCCCTTTTGGCCGCAGGAACCCCGCGGATGATTGGGCGGCCGCGACTGCGAGCAGACGAAAACGTGTTTCTGTGGCCTCGCCACGACGATCAGGCCGCGACGAAGCTGAAGCAACCCTTCGGACAGGTGCGGCCGCAAGCGCCGCAGCCGATGCAGTCCATCGCGTCCTTCACCGTCATCATGGCCTTGGCGTCCTCGTCGTCCCAATCATCCTCGTCCATGTCGTCATCGTCGCCACGGTCGACCAGGGTCAGCACGTCGCGCGGACAGACCTTGTAGCAGCGGCCGCAGCCGATACAGACTTTGGGGTTGATGCCCTCCACGTACTGCGGAGTCCAGGGCGTGCCGCCCCGGGTTACGGCGGTTGCTTCAGCCATTTCCTATCCTTTCTGCAAAGTGGTTAAACGCGAATTCGCTTCGGCCCAGGCGCGGCACGCATCGAAAGTCGATTGCGCCAGGGCCGGGATTTCTTCATAAGCGGCGGGCAGCCGCTCCTCGACCAGGTCGTGCATCTGGCCGGCCCACTCGCTGGCGATGCGCTTGAGCCGCTTCACTTCCTTTTCGAGGTCTTTCAGTTCTTCGTCGCTCATGGCGATCTCACATCCCCGCGACGTCCGGATACTTGCCGATGATTTCCAGCGCGACGGAGAGGTACTTGTCGGCCTCGGTCTTCGCTTTCGACAGGCTCTCGAAGCCAAAGCGATGCACGTCACGCAACGTGCGATCCAGCACCACCAGCTTGCCGACGGTGATCAGCACGCGGCCGAAGCCCTCGTGCGTCAGGTGCACCAGTGGCACGGCCATCATTCCGCACTCCTTCTCGATCAGCACCGAAATGGCGTTGTAGAACGCCTTGACGCGCGCCAGTACCTCTTCGTCGGGATCGCCGACCAGCGGAATCGCCGCCTTGCGTTCCTTGGTCAGCACCAGCGGATCGAGGATCGCCTCGGGCGGCTGGCCGTCCCAGGTACCGTAGCTGTCGAGCGCGCGCAACTGGCGCAGCATTTCCTTGATGAAGTCGGTCTCGAAAATCGGATCGCGCGTTTCGGCAGGAGTGGCTACGGCGGTCATGAAAAGTCTCCGGTGAGGTTGGAATGTTCTGTAGTCGTACAAGCGCTGGAAAAGTCAGCCGTGGCGGCACGCCGCCCGAGGATGCGCACCAGCACCAGGCCGAGGCCGAGGCCGGCCAGCGCGCCCGCCGCCGCCGCGACGTCGCCCGCGCCGGCGGTGATGCCCGCGCCGACGAGCATGGCAGCCGCCGGCAGCAGATAGCCGATCAGCGCCGCCGTGTTGAAAGCGCGTTCGGGCATCGAAATCTTCAACGTGTCGCCGGCGCTCACGCCTTCCGGCGCTTCGACCCACACCGCGCGCGATTGCCCGCTGGCGCAGGAGCCCTTGGTGCCGCAGCTCGAACAGGCCGATGCCGCCTCGATGCGCACTTGCACGAGCGGCCCGGCGACGTGGATCACACGACCCGTGGTGGTCATCATTCCTGCCAGCCCTCCTCCGCCATGCGCGCGAAGCGGCCGTCGTCCTTGTCGCGTCCCAGCGCCTTCTCGACCCAGGGCACGCCGCCTTCGCGCACTGCCTTTTGCAATTCACCCAGCAGGCGCTCGATGCTCGTCTCTTCTTCCAGCCGGATCGGCTGCACGCCGCCGGCGATCAACTGCCGAACCGCCGAGCCGCCCACGGCCAGGCAATACACCGCCGCGCAGCCCGACAGCGCCGCGATCTTGGCGGGCAATTTGTTCTCGTTGCCGTCCATCGACTCCTCGGCGAACTCGGCCACTGAAACAAGCTTGGCGCGCTCACCGTCGAGCGCATAGATGGCGAAGCCGACCGACGCGCCAAAGTGTTGATTCACCTTGGCGCGGTCGTCCGTGGCGAAGGCGACCTGGAGCATGGCGGGCACCGTGTCAGTGCTTGACCACGCCAGGTCCAGCTTCCTCGACCGGACGGAAGATGGAGCGGTAGGCAGGGACTTCATGGTGGTGGCCCAGGATGAGGTTGGAGAAATCGAACAGCGCCTGGCGGGCGCCGCGATATCCGATCCACTGGCGGGCGTAGCCGCCCACCCAGTCGTACTGCGGAAAGCCGGCGCGCAGCAGCGGCACGCCCAGCCGCTCGGCAGTGCCGGCGGCATGCGAATTGGAGATGACGAGCTGCGCGCCTTCGGCAGCGTTCTCGAGGTCTTCGAGGTCGCCGATCTGCACCGTGTTGCAGGGCAAGTCGGCCAGCACCTCGGCCCGCGCCGGCGACACCGCGGCGACGATCTCCGCGCCCATGCCGGCGAGGAAGCGCGCGAAACCGATCAGGTGGTCCGGGTCCAGCGCCAGCGCGATGCGCGCGAAGCCGGTCTGGAAGTGCGTATCGACCATCGCGTCCTGCAACTGGGCGCGGTGGCGCTCGATCTTTTCAGGCACGGGCTGGCCGGAAATCTGCGCCAGCGTCTGCGTGAAGGCGTCGCAGGCATCGAGGCCCATCAGGTGGTCGAAGCGGAAGTCAGGCACGGCGGTACGCCGCTTGAGCACGTCCGCCGCGCGGTCAAGCGAGCGGCCGATCACCAGCGTCGCAATCGACTCGCCCATCGTTTCAATCTCGGCCTTCGGCGTACCGCCGACCGTGAGCGCGGAAAACTTGCCGTCCATCAGGTGGCCGTCGAGCGAATCGCCGATGTCCGGCAGCACGACAGGCCGCAGGCCGAAGGCCTCGATCCAGTCCTTGAGCGCCTCGATGTCGCCGGGCGACAGCGAGGAGTTCGCCAGCACATTCACCTGCCGGCGGCGGCGCCCGACGTGGTTGGTCTCAGGCACCATGTACTCGACTATCGCCTCCACCGCAGCCGCGAAGCCGGATTCGAGCGAGCCCGTGAAGTCGGGCGTGTTCACCGGCACCACGGCGATGTGGTCGAACTGCGGATGCAACTCGCGGAACTTCTTCACCAGACGGCGGATGTCCGTGCCCTGCGTCTCCGACAGGCCGGTGGTCGGCAGGCCGATGATCTCGGGCGAGTTCTTCTCGCAGATCGTCTTCAGCCCCTCGATGACGTTTTCGTCCGCGCCCATCACGGTCGACACCTGGTCCATCGCCGTCGTCTGCAAGGGAATCGGCTCGCGGAAGTGGCGCACGAAAAACACCTTGCCAAAGGCCGTGCAGCCCTGCGAGCCATGCATCATCGGGATCGCGTGGCGCAGGCCGAGAAAGGCCAGCGACGCCCCGACGGGCTGGCTCACCTTCAGCGGACTCACCGCCAGCGGTTTCGCGCGTTTCAGTATCTCGGCCATGGCATTGGGCGCCTGCAATTGGTAGACACCCGTCCCATTGCAATGGCCATGCCAGCGCGGAATTACTTATGGTTCAATGGGTTGGCGGAGACTAGGCTTGTAGGAAAGCCGACATTGAACGTACGACGCAAAGTGACTTCCGAGCAGCAGGGATCACTACAATGGCATCATTGCAATTTGAAGCCGCTATGTACCGCTACGGACTAGCTAAAACACGAACGATCAAGTGCTTGGGAACGTCATGGAAAATTTCCTGTACTCATTGGCAGCGGCAGCATTAGGTGGGCTTGCGTTTCTTGCCTACAGGCATCCGGAAGCGTACTCAAGGATCTATGGGCTAATTACTGCCGCAATCGTCACCGCCGTTGCTTTTATGAACGGGTGGAACTTGGCAGTCGTGGCTATTCTTGATCTATTGACGAAACGACTTCCACTGGAGACAACGAATGGCGTGTTACAGGAAGTAACCGATTCAAAGTTCTCGATCTTCCAATCCTTCGCTCTTCCTATGTTGTTTCTTGCGTTCCACATCTTTCTCTCGTTCTTGCCAACACTGATCGAGAAACCCCGCGAGTAACGACAGCGGTGGATACTCCGGGATGGGCCAGCGATATTCCGGAAATCAAACGGAATCAAACGGGCCAGGGTGAGTTATCCCCGGTTTCACGGACAGATTTGAAAGGGACATTCCGGGACGGACCACGATTTCTCTCTGCAGCGAGGCGTCTCGCCACGGCTGACTTTTCCGGAGGGCGCAGGGCGCCATGAAGCGGTGATCCCGAGCGCGGCGAGGGATGGAACGAAGTTCCACACTTTTCGCGAGTCGTTGTGCCGACGCTGGTAGAGTTCATCTGGTTCGCGACCGACAGGGAGTTCACGATGTCCAAGCCGGGAAACATTCGCGTCCGCCTCCTCGCTACCGCCGCTTGTGCGCTGTGCGCAGCGGCTCCGGGCTCTGCCGCATTCGCGCAGACCAGGGACGCAAGTGCGTCGGCGGCCGCGCCGACCTTCACGATGTCGCCGATCGGCTGGGTGCGCAAGCACGACGGCAAGACCTTCATCGTCGTCGAGCCGCGCTACCAGCCGGCGCTGCTCGGGGTCGCAGACCTGTCCAGCCTGTGGGTACTGTACTGGTTCGACCGCAACGACACGCCGGACAGGCGCGCCATCCTCCAGGTGCATCCGCGCGGCGATCCGGCGCGGCCGCTGCGCGGCGTGTTCGCGACGCGCGCGCCTGTCCGGCCCAACCTGATCGCGCTTTCGGAGGTGAGGGTCCTGTCGGTTCGCGACAACGTCATCGAGATCGACGACATCGACGCCTTTCCGGACACGCCCGTGCTCGATCTGAAACCGTGAACGGAACGTGTGCCCCGGGTTTGCGAAGCGGGAGCGCCAGGGGTTCGAAGCCGTTTGCGTTGCCGAACGGGCAATTCTGTCCGAGCCCTGCGAGCATCCGGCCGCCGCCGGATTCCGCCGCTAGCCGAGCAGTTCCGCCTCGACCTTGTCCAGCGCCTTGTGCATTTCCGCCAGGATCAGCTTGTCGGCGGCTGGCTGGTCGATCTCGGTCACGTCCCAATCGAATATGGCGCGGTACTTTTCGACCAGTTTTTTCACGTCGGTGAATATCTGATGGCGATGCTTGTCGAGTTCCAGTTGTTCGATGCTTGTCATTTCGGTGTCTCCTTAAGTCAAGCGGGCCAAGCCCGGATCGATTTTGCCGTGGTCGGCGTCCCACCACGGCTGACTTTTCCGGAGGACACAGGGCGCCATGAAGCGGTAATCCCGAGCGCGGCGAGGGATGCAACGAAGCGCCACACTATATGCCTGCCGTCCGCCAGCGCGTTGTTCAACTCTCCATCGCTTCGACCGATATCTCCGGCGAGGATTCGAGGGCTTTCTTGACGGGGCAGGCGGCGGCGTTGCGCAGCAGGCCGGCGATGTGGTCCTTCGGGAAGCTGGCCGGCACGCGAACGCGCAGCTTGAGGTTCGTCAGTTGATGCGCGGCATTGAAGACCGGCTCCAGTTCGACGCTGATGCCGGCGTGAGGCAATTTCCACTTGCGGCAGTAAACCTGCGCGAAGTAGGCCGTGCAGGCCGCGACGCCGGTCAGGAAGATGTCGTAGGGCGCGGGCGCGCTGTCTTCGCCGTAGGGCTTCGGCTGGTCGGAGTCGATGACGAACTTGTCGTCGATCCGGGTCTGGATTCTGGCGCCGTCGAGTACGTGGGAAACGATCATGATGAACCTCCGCGTGCATTAGACGGCACTAATATACACAATCGGTACGCCGCGGCTCAGGCGCGGCGCCAACGGAGCGGAGTCATTTGCCTTCCTGAACTGGCAAATGACTCCCTGACCCCCGGAACCCCCCGGGACCGATCCCGGTCATTCCCGACTATTGTCTGGTCCGGCGATTCTTTCCCGAAAAGTGGACGCGACCATAGTTCAGGAGTCCCCGAAATTCCAGTTCACAGGGCGTGATGCTGTACGGTATCACGAGCGTCATGGCGCCCTGATACGAATGGTATACGTAGCCGACTTCGACTTCCTCGCCGTGCGAACCATGCGCGATGACATTGTCGGGACTACGCGGCATGTCCTCCATCCGAACGATCGCGAACAACCTATTGTCAAGCGGAACCCACTTCTTGCGCTCCGGAGCCCAGGCAGAAAGACGCACTATTCCCAGCTTCCGCCATTCGCTGGGATCGTTGAACCGGGATTGCATCTTTCTTACGTTGTCGCCCGACGTGACGCGGATTGTCGATAATGGCTTCGCGGTTAACGCCTTTTCAAGCCGCTCTGCCAGAGGACGTTCCTGCTCGGCCTTGAGCGACGCCAGCTTCGCGTGCGCCTCGTCCAGATGCGCCGATGTTGGATGTTCTTTTATGAAGCCCTCCATGGCCTGGATTGAATTAGCCGCCTTTGCTTCCTGCCATTGGCTCTCCAAACGTTGTTGTGCTTCGATGGCCTGCGCCTGCTGTGCCGCGCGGAGAACGTTCACCAACTCGGCGTTCCCCGCCGTTTCCGCCGCAGCCAAGGGCGTCACGCCGGCGGCATCGGCAACCTCGACGTCGGCATGATTTGCAACCAGCAACTTGACCATCTCGACGTCTGCCCTGTCCACCGCAATCCGCAGCGGGGTCCAGCCTTCCTTGCGCTTGGCATCGATGGCGCATTTGGACGAAAGAAAGAAGTCGACGACATCTTTTTTCCCGCTCCTGACCGCGGAGTGCACAACCGTCTCACCATCCTCGTCCTTGAAGACAAGATGGGCGGCATTGTCGACCAACAACCTGATCGTGCCCAAGTCGCCCCGCTCTGCCGCAATCAGCAGAGGTCTCCGTATCTCATGGGCGAAACGACCGTTGGCGTCGGATTCCTTTTTTACGGTTTTGCTGGTCACGCAGACGTTCACATTGGCATGATGGGCGACAAGCATTTCAATCATATCCTGCTGGCCGCTTCTGATTGCCTGACACAGGGCATCGTATGCCGTGAATTTTGGATACGATTCGAGAATGTCGCGGGCCTTCTGCGTATCGCCGCTATTCAAAGCTTCTTGAAAGTGCTCGCCTACCGATGCGCATCCAGAGGCCAGCGCCGCCAATGCAATAACGAACAAAAAACCACCGAACGAAGAGCGGCCTGCATCACCTGATACGGTTCTCCCATTCACTATTGTTCTCCCTGATAAATTGAACGACCAATACCCGCACCGACAGCTACATCCCGATCGAGCCGCTTCGACGCGTTCGCGCCCTGATCGATGGTTCGGACCAACCAAACGAAACTCCACTTCGCGATCACCCCCTTGTGAGTCACTGGATGATGCGCTGGTCTTAGGCAAGCAAGGCGGTCAACATTCTACGCAGTTGTCATCGTACAGGCAGCAATCCGACGCTCGCCACGATTTACCGCACCCAGGCGCGAGTGGCGTGTCGCCACGGCTGACTTTCCGTTTCACGCCTGCCTGACCCAAAAACCGGTTGACCAATCGCACATTCGTTCGCATCGTGGCGTCATGGGCAAAGGTGAAGAAATACGCGCGGCGATTCTCGATGCGGTGCTGGTGCAAGCCAGCGAGGCCGGCTTCGAGTCGTTGTCGATCGGCTCACTGTCCGTGCGGACGGGCTTGTCGAGGAGCGGCCTGTTTGCGCACTTCGGTTCGCGCGAGGAATTGCAGGTGGCAGCCGTCGAGGCGGCGGCGCGGTTCACCGAAACGGTGTTCCTGCCGGCGCCACTCTACTGATCACAGTCGGCGTATCGCCACGCCTGACTTTCTTGCGACGCAGGCTTGCTCAGCGTTTGGCGAGTGCGCTGGCCGGCGCTTCGCCTTGCCATTCGCCGGCAATCTCCCATCCGGCCTCGCCGCGAACGAGAAGCAGGGTCTTGGGTTGGGCGGTTTCGCGGTAGCGGCCGGACTCATAGTCCTGGAGAAAACTCGCTTTCATCCGGCGCGCGTCGAGCCGTTCGAGCTTCAAATCGTTGGTCTTGACGACGATGTAGCGGCGGGTCGTTATGTTCTCGCGCCTCGCCTCCACCCATGCGTCGCGCGTCTGGCCGTTGGCCGGGGTGAAGTCGGGGCTGTAGCACGCGAGGTAAGCTTCGACATCGCGGTCGGCCCATGCCAAGCGCCAGTCATCGATGAGTTCGTGGACCTGATCGTCGTCGCTGGGCAGCGCCACCGGGACGGTGCTTGCGGGTTCGGAGACTATTGTCGGCGCAGGCGCGAATTCCGCGACTGGCGCAGCCTGAACCGGTACGGCGACGGGAGCCACGCTCGGCGCGCTGGCGACTTCGGTTTGCGGCGCGGCGGGCAGCGGCTTGGCGCCAACGGCCAGCCACATTGCACCGGCGCCGAGCGCTGCGGAGAGCAGCGCGGCGATGAACATGGTTCCGGCACCCATGCCACGGCATTGCACAGCCGGCACGGATACGGCTGCAGGCGGCGACGCCGGCACGGCTACCAGCGCAGGCTGCTGCGCCGGCGGCATGACGGGATTGATCGTGCCCAAGGCGTTGCGAAGCTGCTCCAGACGTTTGGCGAGTGTCGCGTCATAGTCCCGTCGCCCGAGGTCTTGCCGCTCCTTTTCTTTCCGGTCAGCCGCGGCAACGCGGTCCGGCGACCGGCCTTCGAGCCGGCTCATTGCCGATTCGATGAGAGTACTGAATCTTTCCGCACTTGCTTCGCTGGACATCTGACTTTCCACTTTCTCGCACTCGTCCTGCATCAAGTGTAGCGCTGGCAAAGGGAAATATTCGACGATTAGTCCTATCGGGCCTATGACTTTCGGTTCATTCCATATCGCTACAGCGGACTTCATGACTGCGGCTGCCGACTTGACCGGGTATGATCCCGGGCGATCAGGAGGGTACCGAATGGGCTTGCTGCGCTTTCTTCGTAATCTGATCCCGCAATGGTTCGAGTCGTCGGAACCTGTCGACATACCGATGGATAGGCGGCGGATCCCGGACGACATCGTTCAGCCCGAACCCCGTACGCTGGGCACGAATGCCGACGGAACTGGCCACTCCTTCGTGCGCCGGGACGCGATAGTGAACCGCGCCGAACAGGTGGCCGGATACGAGTTTTCGCTGGTGACGCGCCTGAAGGCGCGGATGACCCGGCGCGGCGGACTCGCAGCGCGCGCCTATGACGTGGCCTTGCTGACCCGGCTCGAACTGCACCGCGCCGCGTCCCTGCTCGGCTCCCGACTGGCTCTGGTCTGCCTCTCGATCGAATCGCTGGACAACGAGGCCATCGACCGCCTGCCGCAGGACAACACGGTTCTCATCTTCGACGCGCATACGCAGCAGGGCGGCTGGGAAGCCATGACGGCCGGACTGGCCCGATTGCAGGAGAAGGGATTTCGCGTCGGCATTCGCGTAGCCGCCGCGGCCGACGCCGAGTGTCCGCTGGTCGCCGCAGTGGATTTCGTTCTGGTCGACGTCACCGCGTTCAACGGCCTCGACCTGCGCACGCTGGCCCGCAAACTGAAGGCCGCCCGGACGGATGGCGGCACGCCGCCGAGGCTGCTCGCCGCCGACGTGCAGAGCGACGACGATTACCAGCTCTGTTACAAGTGCGGATTCGATCTGTTCCAGGGGCCCTTCGCCGCCAACTTCGACAACCTACGGCCGACCCGCAACACGATCAATCGGGCGGCAGCCCTGTCCATCCTCAACATGCTGCGAACGGACCAGAGCTTTGCCGCTGTCGCCAACGAACTGAAGAACGAGCCCACCCTGTCGTACAAGCTGCTGCGCTACCTCAACTCGGCGGCGGTCAGCTTGCAGAAACCGGTCGACAACCTCACCGAGGCGCTTGTCCATCTGGGCCGCAACAAGTTCTACCGCTGGACATCGCTGCTGCTGTTCGACTTCGAAAAGCCCGGCTATCAGGAACACGTACTTTCGGAACGCGCGCTGACGCGGGGCCGCACGCTCGAACTGCTGGCCGGCAAGGGCACGATTCCCAGTCTGCCGGAGCAGCTTTTCCTGATCGGCCTGTTCTCGCTGCTGGACAAGGCGCTGGGCAGGCCGCTGCCCGAACTGGTCGAAAAGGCTGCGCTGCCCGCCACCGTGCGCGATGCGCTGCTCGGCCGCCCGGGTCCGTGCACCGATGCCCTCACCCTGGTGACGCTTGAAATGAATCCCGAGGTTCCCGTCAACCAATTGGACGGAGCACTAAGTGCCTGCGGCATCGACGACGAGACCTACGCCCCGATCGCCATCGAAGCGCTCATCTGGGCCGACCAGGTACTGAGCGAAAGCGCTGCCTGAGCGGTATCGCCGCCGTTACAGGTGGCACGGAGGCACACATCAGTTCGGGTAGCCGCCATGACGCAAACATTTGACCATATGAAGGACATGGGTTCATACTGCTTTTTCGGCCGGCGCTCCCGCCAGCCACGCGCAGCAACGAACCACCATGTCGAAAATCATCGCCTCGTGCTTTATGTTGTTGGCCGGATTGCTCGTCTACTGGCTGTATCGGCCGGGCATCTACCTGTTCGACTTTCTCGGCATCGGCAATGCCGCCCCCCTGCTTGCCTCCGGCGCGTTCGACATGCTGCTCAGGAACCACTTCGCCGATGCCGCCTGGTGCGCGGCGGCGTTCGCCTTCGCCAGTTTCCTGCGCGATAACCACTACCCGCGCCTCTATTTCCACGCGCTGCTCGCGTTGCCGTTTCTGAGCGAATTATCCCA
Organism: Gammaproteobacteria bacterium; assembly: GCA_018819515.1. Taxonomy (GTDB): domain Bacteria; phylum Pseudomonadota; class Gammaproteobacteria; order Burkholderiales; family Rhodocyclaceae; genus Fen-999. The sequence goes on along the minus strand of JAHJPX010000003.1, from coordinate 151,364 downwards.
GGCGGCCAGACTCGTTCCTGGCACCTTCGATTGGCTGGACCTGCTTCTTTACGCCGTACTTCTTGGGTCGTTCCTGATATGGGAGAGAAAAAACATGAATACCGGAAAGAAACACATTGTCGGCATTTCCCTGGTGGCTCTGATGGCTGCGGGCGTGATCGGCAGCGGCGGACCAACGATTGAATGGGAATACGGAACCTTCTTCGGCTCAACGAAGGCCGACGAATCCTTCGAGAAGCCGTCTCTCGCCGTTGCACTTCACGCAGCGACAAACCCCGCGGTGGTTCTGCGCGTGCCGGCTCCTGCCACGGCGGTAACACAAGAGAAGCAGGCAGAGACCCAGCGCCTGAACAGCGTCCTGTACAACACGATCGACAAGGAACTGGCCAAGGCCGGCTTCGTCGTTCGCGACCGGGCGCTGTTCGGCAAGGTGCTGGATCAGCAGAATCTGGATTACAAGAGGATCGGCCAGCTAACCGAGACGGACATCATCATAGAACTGATCGACTACAACGCACGGAAGCACTTCAAGGTCGAGCGGTATCGCGATGACAAAGGCTACGACAAGGAGCCGCCGGTACCCCTTTACTTCGTCGGCCCGGCGATCGAGTTCAAGATCATCAGCGTCAAGGAGAACGACCTCGTCGCGTCGTACACCTTCTACTTCACGCCGAACTGCAAGAATGGCTGCAAGGACAGGTTCGCCCGCACCAGCGCCAATACGTGGGAGATCATTTCTCCGCGTCCCGACCCGGATGAGGTATTCAACGAGTTCGCGGCGCGCCTGATCAAGAAACTGAAACGTCGATAACGCGGCCGGCACGCATCCCGGCAACGCTACAATCGACCCATGCACATCTGGGTCGATGCCGATGCCTGTCCGAAGCCGATCAAGGATATCCTGTTCCGGGCGGCGACGCGCACGGGCATCGCGGTAACGCTGATCGCCAACCAGATGCTCGCCGTGCCGCGCTCGCCGCATATCCGCGCGGTGCAGGTGCCGAAGGGTTTTGACGTAGCCGACAACGAGATCGCGCAACGCGTCGATGCGGGCGATCTGGTCATCACCTCCGACATTCCCCTCGCCGCCGAAGTGATCGCCAAGGGCGGCAAGGTGCTGACGCCGCGTGGCGAGCCTTACGACAAAGGTAGCATCGCTGCGGCGCTGACGATGCGCAACTTCATGGACACGCTACGCTCGACCGGCGTCGAGACCGGCGGGCCGGCGGCGTTCTCCGCCAGCGACCAGCACGCCTTCGCGCGGCAACTGGATCGGGCGCTGGGGGGCCGCAAACCCACGCCTTAGTGGCGTGTCGCCACGGCTGACTTTTCGCGATCGACCTCTCCGAGCGTCAGGGGCGTTGCCCCCTCGGCCGCGAAGGCCGGTGGAACTTGACGTTGATCTGGTAGTCCTGGCGCTGCTCCAGACGACTCGCGAAGGCGTGTTGTTCCGACATCGTCATTTCCCGGTCACGGCGCCTGCGCCGGAATCCATCACGTCGCCGGCACCTTGCCATGCTGAGCAATCACGCAATTGCGGCCCGCGGCTTTGGCGGCATAGAGCGCGGTATCGGCCCGCCCGAAGAGATCGTAGCCCGTCGCGTCGCCGGCGTTCAGCGAGGCGACACCGATGCTGACCGTAAAGCCGAGAGGAACCGCTCGCGGGTTCTCGACGTCCGTCGTTTCAACCATTGCCCGGATGCGTTCGGCGACTTCGACGGCATGCGCGACGGTTGCGCCCGGCAGCAGCACGCAGAACTCCTCGCCCCCGACCCGAGCGATGACGTCGATTTCGCGAACGGCGTCGCGGCAGAGATCGGCCAGACGGCGAATGACCAAGTCGCCTGTCGGATGGCCGTGTGCATCGTTGATCCGCTTGAAACGGTCGATGTCGAGCATGAGCAGCGAAAGGTCCTGGCCGAATCGCTTGGCCCGCTCCAGCTCCCGCTCCAACAACGGCATGAAGTAGCGCCGGTTCCGCACGCCGGTCAGTTCATCGGTATCCGAGAGCAGTTTCAAGCGCTGTTCGAGTTCATAACGCTGCAGATAGTGAAATGCAATCGCGACCTGAATAAGGATGATCAGACCCGTCGCAGGCCAGATCAAGCGCCCGTAACTTGCTACCGGCAGTAGCGGCGCCAGACCGGCAGCCGCCATCAACTGCGGCAGCGCTGCCGCAGACAGCGTGCAGACGATGGCGAAGCGCAGCGAAAGCATCTGTGTCACCAGAATCAGGATCACCATGACGTACATGAATCCGCCGAGGCCGACATTCATTCCATTGTCGAGTTGGTGAAGAATCCCGACAAATAGCACCTCGGCCAGCAGCATGGTCAGCGGTATGGCCACTTTCAGGAATCGGCGACTGGGCGTCCCGATCCATATCCCGATCGCGCTCGGCAGAATCAGCAGGTAGGCCAGCCGCATGTAGAACGTAACGCGTGCCCCAATTGGATCCGTGAAGTAGTCCCAGCCCCAGAGCAGCGTCAAATAGACGGCCAGGATGGCCAACGTGATGGCAGCAAAGCGCTGATGGTCCTTGTACTTCTGCTCGATGAACGCGGCGTCTGGGAAAAACAGCGTTCGCACCAGTCGGGAAGGTATGTCGCCCTCCCGCGGCGGGGAATCCGCCTTGTCGCTGGTCGCAGAGGACTTCTGATGTGACATTCGATTCAATGTTTCATCCTGTGATCTGAATCGTACACGGTCGCACTGTCACAGACCAAATCCGATCAGACTAGTATAACCAACGTAATACATCGGACATTGCCGGCGGCCCCTGGTCTTGTCGACCTCGTTTGCCAAGTCGCTTGCATGCCAGGGAGCATACAAAGAACACGCAGTCCCGCAGCAGCACGCACCAGGGCCACGTCGAAAGGGACTCGTTATCATGGGTCGGCACGGCAACAGAGCATAGCCACACATATCCCACCCTGCGACAGGAGTCCATCACTTGCCCACACTATTCGACCCCATCAAGATCGGCGATCTCGCACTCGCCAACCGCATCGTCATGGCACCGCTGACGCGCAACCGCGCCTCCGGCAAAAAGCCCGGCCCGCTCAACGTCGAGTACTACCGCCAGCGCGCAACGGCGGGGCTGATCATCACCGAGGCGAGCCAGATCAGTCCGATGGGCCAGGGCTATCTCGACACGCCGGGCATTTACAACGCCGAACAGATCGCCGCATGGCGGAAGGTGACGGACGCGGTACATGTCGAAGGCGGCCGCATCGTGATCCAGTTGTGGCACGTCGGGCGCATTTCGCACACCTCGTTGCTGCCCGGTGGCGCGGCGCCGGTATCCTCGACGGCGCAGCCGACGAAGGCTGTGACCTTCACCCGCGAGGGTTTCGTGCCGGTTTCGCCGGCCCGCGCCCTGCGCGACGACGAGCTGCCCGGCATCGTCGCCGACTACGCGCACGCGGCGCGCTGCGCGATGGAAGCCGGCTTCGACGGCGTCGAGGTCCATTCGGCCAATACCTACCTGCTCGAACAGTTCCTGCGCGACAGCATCAACGATCGCACTGGCCCTTACGGCGGCAGCATCGCCAATCGCGCGCGCCTGCTGCTTGAGGTGATGCAGGCGGTAACGAAGGCCATCGGCGCCGGCCGCACCGGTGTGCGCCTGAGTCCGCTGACCAGTTTCCGCGGTTCCTGCGCCCCCGACAGCAACCCGCAGGCGCTCTACGATTACGTGATCGAGCAACTGGCGCCGCTCGGCCTGGCCTACGTACATGTGATCGAGGGTGAAACCGGCGGCTCGCGCGTCGTCGAAGGCAAGCCGCCCTTCGACTACAAGGTGCTGCGCGCACACTTCCCCGGGGCATGGATGGCGAACAATGGCTACAGCCGCGCCGATGCCCTCGACGCGGTAGCCACCGGCCACGCGGATCTCGTCGCCTTCGGCAGGTCGTTCATCGCCAACCCGGACCTGGTGCGCCGGCTTCGCGAGGACGCGCCGCTCAACCCGCTGCGCGCGGATCTACTCTACGGCGGCGACGCGGAAGGCTATACGGACTATCCGGCACTCGACTGAACCGCCCTGGGAGGGCCGGCATCGGCGTGCCGCCGGCTGACCCGCTCGAAGGGCGCAGGACGCCACGAAGTAGCGGTCCCGTGCAACGCGTGGGATGGGGCGCGGCCCCACACTTTTCCCGGCCGGAAGCCGGCGCCTACCGTCGCCTGCCGCACGCGCCTCTCAGTCCTCGTCCGCCAACTCGGATTGTTCGGCTTCGATACTGATGCCGTAACGCCTCTTCGCTTCGGGATCGACCAACTGGTCGACCAGCGCCCGCGTCGCATCCCAGGAACGGTTTTCCTTCGTGCCGAAGGTCAGATCGTTGATGAGATGAATGGTGGCACTCGTGTCGGCGTCCGGGCGACCGAGCCTGTGAGTAACGTAGTAGGTGGTTATTGTCATGGCGGTTGCTCCTTCATCGTTTCGAGGGCGTCGCGCAGTTTCTCGACTGTTGGGGTTGAATCGGGTCCTTCCATTTCGCCGCTGCAATTCCGGCAATTGGTGACTAAAGTATACGGGTATCACTGCGCCGCAACATCACGTTTATAGATTAGCTGACTATTTTATTAAGTGTTTTTTGTCAGTGCTTTACTTGTGCCTTTTCACATTGCGCAATGTCTTTCACCGCTACGGAATGCGACGCATTCCTATCGACGGGAAATTGCTGGTGCAACGCACCAGATTTGCGGGACAGACATCTGAACGGAAAGGCCGCCAGGAGCGGCGTTGCTCAACCCGGGGTCAGATTCATCGCCGCACGACGGCGGAGGTGTTCCCTACCCCGTCGTAACGGGTGTCCCGGCCGCCTTCTCGCGTGCCCAGGGCGCCGGCTTCTTCACCGCACCCCAGACCGGATTCTCGATGGTCAGCGCCAGTTGCCGCGCCAGTTCCGGCATGCCGGCGTAGCCGGCATAGGCGAATTCGCGTTCCTGGTTGATGTCGAGGAAAGGAATGCGCGACTTCAACGCCATGTAGAGGTTGCGGCCGCCGGCGATCAGGATGTCGGCGCGCAGATCCTTGTAGGCACCGAGCAGGCCCTTCGGGCTGCCGTCGTCGATCATCTTCGCGTCCGGGCCCATGATCTCGCGGATGCGCGCCTTGTCTTCTTCGGTCGATTTCTTGGTGCCGGTCGCCACCACTTCCATGCCCAGGTCCTGTAGCGCGGAAACGATGGACCACGACTTGACGCCGCCGGTGTACAGCAGCACGCGCTTGCCCTTGAGCCGCTGGCGCCAGGGTTCGAGCGCGGCGTTGGCTCTGGCTTCTTCGCGCGCGATCAGCGCTTCGGTGCGCGCGGTAAGGTCGGGGTCGTCGATCAGGCGCGCGAAGTCGCGCAGCGCCTGCGACATATCGCGCACGCCGTAGAAGCTGCCCTCGAAGAAGGGCACGCCGTAGTTTTCCTTGAGCTTGCGGGCGACGTTGAGCAAGGCCTTCGCGCAGACGACCATGGTCACCTCGGCGCGATGCATGGTCTGCACTTCGCGGAAGCGCGCGTCGCCGGACAGCGAGCCGAGGATGCGCAGCCCGAGTTCGTCGAACAGCGGCGCGACGTGGAAGAACTCGCCGGCGATGTTGTACTCGCCGATCAGCGCGATGTCGTGGATTTTCGTGCCCGGCGCAAAGCGGCTCAGGGCCGACTCGGGCACCGGATCAGGTTCGCGCGTGCCGATCACGTACTTGAACATCGCCTCGCCACCGAGGCGGTTGCCCATGTTCTTGGTGCCGTAGAAGCCCGCCGCATCAACGGGCACCACGGGCACGCCGAAACGCTCTTCGGCCGCCTTGCAGGTCGCCGCAAAATCGTCGCCGATCAATGCGGTGACGCAGGTCGAATAGACGAAGACGGCTGCCGGCGCATAGTCGTCGATGGCCTGCTTGATGGCATGGAACAGCCGCTTCTCGCCGCGGCCCATGATCACGTCCTGTTCGGTCAGGTCGGTGGTCATGCCGATCTTGAACAGCGTCGGCCCGGTGGTCTTGGTGCCGCGGTTGTCCCAGGAACTGCCGGCACAGGCGATCGGGCCATGGACGATGTGGGCGACGTCCGCGATCGGCAGCAGCGCGATCTGCGCCCCGTCGAAGGCGCAACCACCGGCCGTGGCACCGGGCTTCGGTTTCGCGCAACCGGATTTCTCCTTCGCGCCTATGTGATTGTGCGCACAGGCGGGTTCGTCAAGCAGGGCTTGGATGTCGGCAGGTTTCATGTCGATCATTGTGCAAAGCCCGTGCCAACGCATCCCAATGTTTTTTCAGGACTTTGTTTTGTCGCATTACCAACAATCCACCAGGGCACCCACACAGGGCGCGCACAGCGGCGGAGGCCCGGAAACGGTGCATCATGGGCGTCCGGTGTGGCGAATCGCCCATCCTGGCAGGCTTATTGGCCGTGGCACGGTTTTCGCTGTTCTCCCGGTGGGAGATGTAAAAATCATGCAGGCAACAGCCTACGACGAAATGAGCACCGCCGATGGCGCGGTGCGACCGCATTACGCCAAGTTTGCCGACTGGCTGGCCAGCCAGCCCGCCGAAACACTGGAACGCAAGCGTGAAGAAGCCGACCTCGTCTTTCACCGCCTCGGCATCACCTTCGCCGTTTATGGCGAAGCGGAGGGTACCGAGCGGCTGATCCCTTTCGACCAGATTCCGCGCATCCTGCACGCCGCCGAATGGGCCATGCTCGCGACCGGCCTGCGCCAGCGTGTGCGTGCGCTCAATGCCTTTCTCGGCGACATCTACCACGACCAGGAAATCCTCAAGGCGGGCCACATTCCCGCGCTGCAGGTGTTGCAGAACGTGCAGTACCGGCCCGAGATGCAGGGCCTCGACGTCCCCGGTGGCATCTACGCGCACATCGCGGGTGTCGACCTCGTCCGCGCCGGCGAGGGCGAGTTCTACGTGCTGGAAGATAACCTGCGCGTGCCTTCGGGCGTCTCTTATATGCTCGAAAACCGCCGCATGATGATGCGACTGTTTCCCGACCTGTTCGAGAGCCACAACATCGCACCCGTCGAACACTACCCGGACACGCTGCTGGAAGTATTGCGCACCGTCGCGCCCGTCGGCATCTCGAACCCGACCGTGGCGCTACTCACCCCCGGCGCCTACAACTCCGCCTACTTTGAACACGCCTTCCTCGCCCAGCAGATGGGCGTCGAGCTGGTCGAAGGCCAGGATCTGTTCGTCGCCGACGAGCAGGTGTTCATGCGCACCACGCAGGGCCCGCAACGGGTTGACGTGATCTACCGCCGCCTCGACGACGACTTCCTCGACCCGCTTGCCTTTCGTCAGGACTCCATGCTCGGCGTGCCCGGCCTGCTCTCGGTCTATCGCGCCGGCCGCATCACGCTGGCCAACGCCATCGGCACCGGCGTCGCCGACGACAAGTCGATTTACCCCTACGTGCCGGAGATGGTTCGCTTCTACCTCGGCGAGGAGCCCATCCTCAACAACGTGCCGACCTGGATGCTCAGGAAACCAGACGACCTCGCCTACGCGCTCGACCACCTGAATGAACTGGTGGTGAAGGAAGTGCATGGCTCGGGCGGCTACGGCATGCTGGTCGGGCCGGCCGCGACGAAGCAGGAGATCGAGGACTTCCGCAAGCGCATCGTCGCCGCGCCGGACAAGTACATCGCCCAGCCGACACTTTCGCTTTCCACCTGCCCGATCTTCGTCGACAGCGGCATCGCGCCGCGCCACATCGATCTGCGGCCCTTCGTGCTCTCGGGCCGCGAGATCCGCATCGTGCCGGGCGGCCTCACGCGCGTCGCGCTGCGCGAAGGGTCGCTGGTGGTGAACTCGTCGCAAGGCGGCGGCACCAAGGACACCTGGGTACTGGAAAACTGACATGCTCTCGCGCACCGCCGACCACCTCTACTGGATGTCCCGCTACACCGAGCGGGCCGAGAACCTCGCCCGCATGCTCGACGTCACCCAGCGCATGTCGCTCCTGCATGGCGGCCAGGTCGACATCGCCGGCTGGACTGCCGCGCTGACCATCGCCGGCTGCGACGCCAGCTATCGCAAGATGCATGACAAGGTCACGCCGGGCGGCGTGCTGCGACACCTGACTTTCGACACCGAGAACAGCGCGTCCATCGTGCGTTGCCTGAAGGCCGCGCGCGAGAATGCACACGCCGTACGCGGCACGCTGACCTCCGAGCTGTGGGAAACGATCAACGACACCTGGCTGCGCGTACGCGAATCGAGCCCCTCGGTCGTGGATGGCAACAACGCCGGCGACTTCTTCGAATGGGTGAAGTATCGCTCGCACCTGTCGCGCGGCGTCACCATCGGCACCATGCTCCAGGACGAAGCGCTCTGGTTTCCGCGCCTGGGCACCTACCTGGAACGCGCCGACAGCACCGCGCGCATCCTCGACGTCAAGTTCCACGCGCTGTTGCCCGAGGGCTCGGACCCCGACAACGCCGGTGACTACTACCAGTGGAGCACACTGTTGCGTTCGGCCTCCGCCTTTGAAATCTACCGCCGCGTATACCGCGACCGCATCACGCCGCGTCGCGTCGCCGAGTTGTTCATCCTGCGCCGCGACATGCCACGTTCGCTGCACCACTGTCTCGACGAAGTTCAGAACCTGCTGGCGCGCATCGCCAATCGCCACTCCGAGGAGACAGAGCGGCGTGTCGGCCTGCTGAATTCCTCGCTGCACTACGGCCGCATCGAAGACATCTTTGCCGAAGGCCTGCACGAGTTCCTGACCGACTTCCTCACGCGCGCGGCCGACCTGTCCGCGCGCATTGCCAACGACTTTCTCGTCCCGCAGCATTGACGCCCCGGAGACCGCCATGCTCCTGCACATCCGTCACGAAACCCGTTACCACTACGACAAGCCGGTCCAGTACAGCATCCAGGCGCTACGCCTGACGCCGCGACTGGAGGCCGGCCTGCGTCTCAAGGAATGGCGCATCACGACACCCGGACGCCGCCGCGTGCAAACCGACGCCTATGGCAACACCAGCCACTTCATGACCATCGAACAACCACACGATGAAATCAGCGTGCTCGCCGAAGGCTGGGTCGAGACGGACGATCTGGCCAGCGCCTGGATCGAGGACGAAGGCAAACCACCGGTACTCACATTCCTCCAGGACACGCCGCTGACGCGCGCCGACGATGCGTTGCGCCATCTGGTTGCCGAATCCCTGCCCGCCGCCGGTGATTTCGAGCAGCGCATGCTCGAATTGATGACCGCCGTCGAGAGTCGCATCGAATACCGTCCCGGCATCACCGACGTCGAGTGCAGCGCCATCGAGGCGCTCGCCCACGGTTACGGCGTCTGCCAGGACCACGCCCACGTAATGATCGCCTGCTGCCGCTCCGCCGGCATTCCGGCGCGTTATGTGAGCGGCTATCTCTACACCGGCGACGAAGGCCACGCCGCCAGCCACGCCTGGATCGACGCCTGGGACGGCAGCCGCTGGCTGGCCTGCGACGCCACCCACAAGCGCTTCGCCGGCCCGACCTACTGCCGGCTCGCCGTCGGCCGCGACTATCTCGACGCCTGCCCGGTGCGCGGCATCCGCCACGGCGGCGGCAAGGAAGGGATGTCCGCGAACGTCAGCGTGCAGACGCAGCAAGAGCAACAACAGCAATAGGCAAGAAATGAATCAGCGTGAGAAAATGAGCACATGACCTACTGCATCGGAATGCTCCTCGACGAGGGACTGGTACTGCTGTCCGACTCGCGCACCAACGCGGGCATGGATCACATCAACACCTTCCGCAAGATGACCGTCTGGGAAAAGCCGGGTGATCGCGTGCTGGTGCTGCTCACTGCGGGCAACCTGGCAATCAGCCAGGCTATCGTCGGCGTGCTCAACGAGCGCGCCGCCTCGGCGGAAGGCGAGCCGAACATTCTCAACGCGCCCAACCTCTTCGAGGCCGCAATCCGCGTCGGCGAGGCCGTTCGGGAAGTGCATCATCGGGATGCTGGCGCACTCATGGAATTCGGCGTCGAATTCAACGCCTCGCTGATCCTGGCCGGCCAGATCGCCGGCGAAGCCCCGCGTCTGTTCCAGATTTACTCGGCGGGCAACTTCATCGAAGCCACGCACGACACGCCCTACTTCCAGATTGGCGAATCGAAGTACGGCAAACCCATCATCGATCGCGTCATCAAGCCAGACACTTCCCTCAACGAGGCCGCCAAGTGCGCCCTGATCTCGATGGACTCGACCATCCGCAGCAACCTCTCGGTCGGCCTGCCGCTGGATCTGGTGTATATCCGCCGCGATACCCTGAAGGTCGAGCGCCATGTCACCATCAACGACGACGACGCCTACTTCACCATGATTCGCTGCCGCTGGGGCGAATCGCTACGCGGCGCGTTCCACGATCTGCCAAACCCGGAGTGGTAGGCACAAGCCCTTGTCGGAATCGTGACAAGGCGTTTCAGAGGGCTTGCCGGAAACGCTGCTAAGTCGTTGGCGAAATTGGAGATAAACCTGAGCAGCCTTTAGTGGCCTGCCTCTTGCTATCGTTATGTACTGTGAGGTAATAACGACATAATCCATCCCGGACCCCGTCGTTTCGCCTCGGGAGACCCGAATGGCAGCAAGCACCTCCGCCACGCCTTCTTCGCTCGCCGGCTTCAGCCGCGGCCGGCGCTGGGATCACCTCGAACTGCTGGAGCGCATCGACGGTTCCGGTTCGATCAGCACCGCCGCTTCGGCCATGGGCATGAGCTACAAGGCCGCCTGGCAGGCTGTGGAAGCGATGAACAACCTCTCCGAGCAACCGCTGGTTGAACGCCATGCCGGCGGCCGTCATGGCGGCGGCACCACGCTCACCGAATACGGCCGCCGCGTGGTGGGCGCCTATCGGCGGCTGGAAACGGAACGGGAGAAGGTGCTCGCCCATCTGGGTCGGATCATGGATGACTTCGACCAGTACTACCAGCTCATCAGGAGATTCGACATGAAGACCAGCGCCCGCAACCAGTTTCTCGGCAAGGTGAAATCCGTCAAGCACGGACCGATCAACGCCGAGGTGATCCTCGACATCGGCGGCGGCGACACGCTCGCCGCCATCGTCACCCAGGACAGCGCCGAACATCTAAGCCTGACAGCCAGCATGGAAGCCTATGCCCTGGTGAAAGCGCCGTGGGTAATCGTCACCACCGACGAGAAGATGAAGACCAGCGCCCGCAACCGCCTGTGCGGCACCGTCGTGCGCTGCCACGAAGGCGCCATCAACTCGGAGGTGGTCATCGAACTGCCCGGCGGCAAGATGGTCGTCGCCATGGTCACCAACGACGCCGTCAAGGATCTCGGCCTCAAGGAAGGCGTACGCGCCTGCGCCTTGATCAAGGCCTCCCACGTCATCCTCGCCGTCAACGCCTAAGGAAACAATAATGAAATCCACTCCCCTCCTCCTCGCCATTTTCTTCTCCCTTCCTGCCATCGCCGACGAAGTCCAGGTCGCCGTCGGCGCCAACTTCAACGCACCGATGAAGATCATTGCTGCCGACTTCGAGAAGGACACGGGCCACAAAGCCGTGGTGTCGCTGGGCACCGTCGGCAAGTTCTTCGCCCAGATCAAGAGCGGCGCACCCTTCGAGGTGCTGATCTCCTCCGACAACAACACGCCGGACAAACTGGTCGCCGAGGGCCTGGCCATCGAGAGCACGCGCCGCACCTACGCCATCGGCAAGCTGGTGTTGTGGTCGGCCCAGCCGGACTATGTCGACGCCAAGGGCGAAGTGCTGAAGAAGGGCGACTTCAAACACCTAGCGCTGGCCAACCCGAAGCTCGCCGTCTATGGCGCCGCCGGCCAGGAGGTAATGAAGCGCATGGGCGTGCTCGACGCGCTCCAGCCGCGCATCGTGCTGGCCGAGAACATCACGCAGGCCCATCAATTCGTTTCCACCGGCAATGCCGAGCTTGGCTTCGTCGCCCTCTCGCAAGTCATCGGCAAGGATGGCGGCATCGCCAACGGCTCGGCCTGGATGGTGCCCGCCGACCTCTACCCGCAGATCCGGCAGGACGCCATCGTGCTCACCAACGGCAAGGACAAGACGGCGGCGAAGGCCCTGGTGGACTACCTGAAGACCGACAAGTCCCGCGCCGTCATCAAGTCTTTCGGCTACGAACTCGATTGATCACCCCAACCAGCTGGAGCACCTCAAGATGAAATTCCCGAAATCCCTAGTCGCCATTGCCCTGCTGGCCCTTTCCTCCATATCGTCAGCCGCAGACAAGATCACCATCGCCGCCGCCGCCGACCTCAAGTTCGCCATGGAGGAAATCGTCACCGTTTTCAAACAGGCCAACCCCGCCGCCGAGGTGGAGACCATTTACGGGTCTTCCGGCAAGTTCCACACTCAGATTCAGCAAGGCGCGCCCTTCGATCTCTACTTCTCCGCCGACATCAAGTACCCGCAGATGCTGGCCAAGGAAGGCTTCGCCGCCTCCGAGGTAAAGCCCTACGCCTTCGGCCGCATCGTGCTCTGGAGCGCCTCGCGCGACGCCAGCAAGATGACGATTGCCGATCTGGCCGACCCGGCCATCGCCAAGATCGCCATCGCCAATCCGAAGCACGCGCCCTATGGCAAGCGCGCCGAAGAGGCACTGCATTCGGCCGGAATTTGGGAGAAGGTGGAACCGCGTCTGGTGATGGGCGAAAACATTGCCCAGACGGCCCAGTACGTGCAGACCGGCAATGCCGACATCGGCATCATCGCGCTGGCATTGGCGTTGAACAAGGAACTGGCCTCCAAGGGAAACTACGCGCTGATCCCGGACAATCTGCACCAGCCGCTTGAGCAGGGCTTCATCGTTACCAAGCTCGCCGCCGACAACGTGTTGGCGAAGAAATTTGCGGCCTACATGGGCAGCCCCGATGCGCGGCGCGTGATGGTGCGCTATGGTTTCATCCTTCCCGGCGAGATGCCAACCAAGTAAGCTTCCATCGCCTCCACTGACATGACGACCATATCCGACTTCCAACTGCGCTGCCTGCTCGACGACGACGCAGGCGGCGGCGACCTCACCACCGATGCGCTTGGCATCGGTGGCCTGACCGGCCGGATCGAATTCTTCGCCCGCCAGCCGATGACCGTTTGCTGTACCGAGGAAGCTGCCCGCATGTTCGAACTAGCCGGTGCGCAGGCCGAAAGGCTGTGTGCCTCCGGCGCGTCGGCGCCCGCCGGCACACCGCTCTTGCGCGCCACGGGCGACGCGGCCAGCCTGCACCGCGCCTGGAAGGCCACGCAAGTTCTGGTCGAATGGGCGAGCGGCATCGCCACCGCCACGTCGGCCATCGTCGCGGCGGCGGGCGAAACCCCGGTTGCCTGCACGCGCAAGAACGCGCCGGGCACCAAGGCGCTTTCGATCAAGGCCGTGCGCGCGGGTGGCGCAATCGTGCATCGGCTGGGCCTCTCCGAAACGCTGCTGGTGTTCGCGGAACATCGAATGTTCCTCGACGAGACGCCGGGACAAACCACCGTCCGCCTCAAGCGCCGCCAGCCGGAAAAGAAGGTCGTCGTCGAAGTCGGCAGCGTCGCCGAGGCGCGCCTGTGGGCGGAAGCCGGCGCCGACGTGCTGCAACTGGAGAAATTCTCGCCCGAGCAGATCGCCGAGAGCCGTGCCGCCATGGCTGACTTTCGCGTGGTGCTGGCCGCGGCGGGTGGTGTCAACGCCGGCAACGCCGCCGCCTACGTACAGGCCGGCGCCGACCTGCTGGTCACCTCGGCCCCGTATTCCGCGCCGCCACGCGACGTTCAGGTCACCTTCTCTCGCCTGCCATGAAGCACCGCGCCCAACTGATGACCGAGTTGCTCGCCCGGCCCGGCGAGGCGGATGCGCTGGCCGATCCGGCGCGGCCGGTGTTCGCCAGCATGGTGATCGGCCGCGCGCTCGGCGAAGGCGTGCTGCCGCATGCGCTCGGCCTGGGCGAAGAACTCTTCACGGAATTCTGGCAGCGCTACTTCCCCGGCCCGCAACTGATCCTGCTCGAAGGCAATCACGAAGACATTCCCGAACTCGACGACATCGAGCACCTGCTGCTCGACTACCGCGCCGGCGTGCGCGATTCCGAACGCTGGCTGGCACGCATCGTCGCCTGCGGCTGCGCGGGACGCAACCATCTGTGGCAAGACCTGGGACTCGCCCATCGCAAGGAACTCTCACTGCTCATGGAGGCAGGCTTTCCAGCGCTCGCCGCACTCAACACCGGCGACATGAAGTGGAAGAAATTCATCTACCGCCAGTACTGCGCACGCGACGGCATCTACGTTTGCCCGGCGCCTTCGTGCGGCGTGTGTGTCGACTACGCGCAATGCTTTGCGCCAGAAGAATAATTGACCATGATTGACTCGGCCGACCTCGCCGCCATCTGGCTCACCGTCGAGCTTGCCTCGATCGTCACCATCCTGCTGCTGTTGATCGGCACGCCCATCGCGTGGTGGCTGGCGCGCACGCCCTCGCGCTGGAAGGGACCGATCGGCGCCGTCGTCTCGCTACCGCTGGTGCTGCCGCCCGCCGTGCTCGGCTTCTATCTGTTGGTGGTAATGGGCCCGAACGGTCCGGTCGGCACACTGACGCAAAGTCTCGGCATCGGCCTGCTGCCCTTCACCTTCGCCGGCCTCGTCGTCGCCTCCGTGATCTACTCGATGCCCTTCGTCGTACAACCACTACAGAATGCCTTCGAGGCCATCGGCGAACGGCCGCTCGAAGCGGCCGCAACCTTGCGCGCCTCGAAGCTGGACACCTTCTTCTCGGTCGTTGTGCCGCTGGCCAAGCCGGGGTTCCTCACCGCCGCCATCCTCGGCTTCGCGCACACCGTCGGCGAATTCGGCGTGGTACTGATGATCGGCGGCAACATCCCTGACAAGACGCGCGTCGTCTCGGTGCAGATCTACGACCACGTCGAAGCGCTCGAATACGCCAACGCCCACTGGCTGGCCGCCCTGATGGTGATCTTCTCCTTCCTGGTGCTGCTGGCGCTCTACACGCTCAACCCGACGGGGAAACGCAAGTGACGATCGAAGCCCGCTTCTGCCTCGAACGCGCCGGCTTCACGCTCGACGTCGACCTCGCGCTGCCCGCCCGCGGCATCACCGCCATCTTCGGCCAATCCGGCTCGGGCAAGACCACGCTGCTGCGCTGCATCGCCGGGCTGGAACGCGCGCCCGGCACGCTGACCGTGAAAAGTCAGCCGTGGCAGGACGCCACTTCCTTCATGCCGGTGCACCAGCGCCCGCTCGGCTACGTGTTCCAGGAAGCCAGCCTGTTCCCGCACCTCTCCGCGAGGCGCAATCTCGAATTCGGCATGAAGCGCGTCGCCGCCGGTGAGCGCCGCGTCGCCATGGATCAGGCCGTCGACCTGCTCGGCATCGCGCATCTGCTCGACCGCCTGCCCGACCGCCTGTCCGGCGGCGAGCGGCAGCGCGTCGCCATTGCCCGCGCGCTACTCACCAGCCCGAAGCTGCTGCTGATGGACGAACCGCTGGCGGCGCTCGACCTGGCGCGCAAGAACGAGATACTGCCTTATCTGGAACGGCTGCACGACGAACTCGAAATTCCCGTCCTCTACGTCAGCCATTCGCCCGACGAGGTGGCACGTCTCGCCGACCACATCGTGGTCATGGAAGCCGGTCGCGCCGTCGCGCAAGGCCCGCTCGTCGACACTCTGGCGCGCATCGACCTGCCGATCAAGCTCGGCGAAGATACGGGCGTTGTACTCGATGGCAACGTCGCCGAGCGAGACGGAAACTGGCATCTGGCGCGCGTCGAATTCGATGGCGGTTTCGTCTGGGTGCGGGACAGCGGCCACGCCATCGGAGACCACGTGCGCGTGCGCATCCTCGCCCGCGACGTCAGCATCGCGCTCGAGCCGCAACACGATTCGAGCATCCTAAATACCCTGGTCGCAGAAGTGGTCGAAATCGCCAACGACGCCCACCCGGCGCTAGCGCTGGTGAAGCTCAAGGTCGGAAAGTCAGCCGTGGTGGCACGCCTCACGCACCGCTCTGCCAGCGGCCTCGACCTCAAACCGGGCACGCAAGTCTTCGCCCAAATCAAGGCCGTCGCACTGATCGGATAATGAATACACAAATCGACTTC
Organism: Gammaproteobacteria bacterium; assembly: GCA_018819515.1. Lineage (GTDB taxonomy): Bacteria > Pseudomonadota > Gammaproteobacteria > Burkholderiales > Rhodocyclaceae > Fen-999. The sequence goes on along the minus strand of JAHJPX010000003.1, from coordinate 135,260 downwards.
GCCACCGAAGCAGATCTGCCCGCCATGGCCGATCTTCTCTACGAACTCTTCACCCTGGAGTCCGACTTCAAGCCCGAGCGCGACAAACAATTGCGCGGCCTGAAACTGATCCTCGACACACCGCAGATCGGCAAGCTGTTCGTCCTGCGCGTCGACGGACACATCGTTGGCATGGCGAATGCTTTGATCACCGTGAGTACGGCGCAGGGTGCGCCGGTGTTGCTGCTCGAGGACGTCATCGTCAGCCGCGCCACGCGCGGCGGCGGACTCGGACGTCGGCTGGTCGAGCATGTCTGCGACTGGGCGAAGGCCCAGGGCATGACGCGCGTCACGCTGCTGGCCGACCAGGACAACGCACCCGCGCTGGCTTTCTACGACCGCCTTGGCTTCGAAAAGTCAGCCATGGTGGTACGCCGAAGAATGTTGTAGCGCAACGCTTTGTCAGGAGTCGCACAATGGATAAATTCGACATGGGCGAGATGGTCTTCGCGGCCACCGACCTCTACAACGACGACCTGGCCGAAGATGGCAGCAGCGTGATACCGGACATCGAACCGAACGCACTGATCGCCCCGACCGGCACGCGCGGCGTAGTCGTCAACGTCGGCCACGTCGCCGAACAGCCAAAGCAGGCCGTCTACCTCGTGCGTTTCGAAACCGGCCCCGACAAAACGCTCGGCGCACCCATCGGCTGCATGCCGGAGGAACTCACGACCTCGACCTGAGGCAAAAGTCAGCCGTGGCGGTACGCCGCATGCGCCTGTAGCGATCTCCTTGCACTTCGCGGCCCAAGGGCCGGAGGCAGATTCTTCATCATCGGCATGACGATCGTTCCCCGACGGGGAATTGACGACACTAGGCACGTATCCTCGAGCTCTTGTTAATATGCCTGTCACCTGATCGACGATCATCGATCGCTGCAGTACCAAGAGGATGTTTCGAGGTTCATGATCGATTTGTTGCGCAAGTACATCGTTAACGATGATCCCAAGAGCTTGCGGGTGCGCGTCATTGGCGCCCTGGTCGTCATCGGGGTTCTCATCCTGTTATCGCAGGTCTTGCTACAGTGGCTGCTCACGGGCCAGCAGCAGGCCGTGCACATCGTCAGCGTCGCCAGCCAGCAACGCATGCTGAGCCAGGAGATCGTCAAGACCGGCTACCGCCTGATCGGCGTCGGCTCGACGGAAGCTCGCCACAGCGCCCTGGAGGAGTTGCGGATGGCGCTGGCGCAATTCAAGCGTGCGCACGCCGGCTTGCAACACGGCGACGAAGACCTCGGCCTGCCCGGCGGCAATAGCCCCCAGATTGCCTTGCTGTTCGCCACTCTGGACCCCGAGTACCAGGCGATGTTGGATGCCGGCGGCGCGGTTCTGGCGAACGTCGACCGTCTGGCCGAACTTCATCAGGCGGTGCAACGACTCCGCGAACACGAGTCGGCTTTCCTGAACGGCATGGGCGAGATTGTCTCGCGCTACGAGAGCGAAGCCGGGGGAAGCGCCGGCTACGCGCGCGGGCTCGGCCTTGTATTCGCATTGGTGACGCTGGCGACGCTGGCCTTCTTGGCGCGCTATGTCTTCCTGCCGGTCATGGTCCGCTTGCAACGGGACGCGCGGCGGCATGAAGGCCGCGAGAACGAGATGGATAAACTGTTTTCCGTCAGTCCGGTCGCACTGTTCCTCGTCGAAGCCACCAGTCTGGTCGTCGAACGCGGCAATCTCAAGGCGGAAGTCCTGATAGGCTGCTCCGCCGACGATTTCACCGGCCGGCCCCTCAGCACTTATTTCGACGCCCGGATCGAAGCCAACAAGGTTCTCCTGCAAAAAATCCGCACCGGTGGAATGTTCGACGAGTTGCCAGTACTGATGGTCGACGCCAGACAAAACGCCGTCGATGTCCTCGCGTCGATGCGCCGGGTCACCTACTTGGGCATGCGCCACTACCTGATCGCCATCACCGACGTGACGGAAATCCGCCGCGCCGGCGGAAAATAGCGAAACAAACTCCCTTCTCCGTCGTTGACGCGACGGCGGCACCGGTATCCGATTGACATCGCCGGCGCCGCTCGTGGATACTGGCGCCATCCCCGCTCCGATCCGCATCGACGTGCCCAACAACCACGACAACGCAAACTGGCGGCTACAAATGGCGATGCTCGCCCTGGAGAACATTCACGAGGGCATCTACTGGCTGGATATCGACGGGCGCATCCTGTACGTGAATCCTGCTGCGGAGCGCGAACTCGGCTACAGCGCGGAAGAACTCATGCGGATGCGCGTTTCCGACATCGACCCGAACGTGCCGCAGGAAATGTGGGGCGAGGGAGGCGAGATCGCCCGCATGCTGGAGGCCGGCGGCCTGCACAACATGGAAACGCAGCATCGCCATCGGGACGGCCATTTGATATCGGTTGAAATCAATTCGGGTGCGTTCGAGTATGGTGGCGTGCAATATTCGATGGCCATCTGCCGCGACATCACGCAGCGCAAGCAGATGGAGGAACTGCTGCACCGGGAAAAGGCGGAGCAGGCGGCGCTGATTCGCAAGCTCGAAGAAACGCAGAACCAGTTGCTGCAATCCGAGAAGCTTGCCGCCATCGGCCAACTGGCAGCCGGTGTCGCGCACGAGATCAACAATCCGATGGGCTTCATCCGCTCGAACCTGGCCACGCTCCGCGGCTACGCCGAAGACCTGTTCGAGGTCATCGATGCCTATCAGGAAGCCGAGCCATTCCTGCCGGTGGATTCCGCCGTTCGGTCCCGGATCGCCCAGGCCAGGCAGAAAGCCGATCTGTCCTTCCTGACCGAAGACATGGGTAACCTCATCGCCGAGTCGATCGATGGTGCGGAACGCGTGCGCAGGATTGTTCAGGATCTCAAGAACTTCTCGCGCATCGGCGACTCCGAATGGCAGCGCGTCGATCTCCACGAGTATCTGGAAAGCGCCGTGAACATGGTCTGGAACGAGATCAAGTACAAGGTGGAACTGGTCCGCGACTACGATAACCTGCCGCCGGTCGAGTGCATCCCGTCGCGACTGAATCAGGTCTTCGTTAACCTGCTGGTCAATGCCGGGCAGGCCATTCCGGAACGGGGCAGTATTGCGATCAGAACGCGTTGCCGCGACGAATACGTCGAGGTCGCCATCGCCGACACCGGCAAAGGCATTCCCGCAGATGTGCTGCCGAAGGTTTTCGATCCGTTCTTCACCACCAAGGCGGTCGGCAAGGGCACGGGGCTTGGCCTTTCCGTTTCATACGGCATCGTCCAGAACCACGGCGGCGAAATCACCGTCGTCAGCCAGCCCGGCCATGGAACCACGTTTACGGTCAGACTGCCGATCGAGCCACTCAAGGGTCGCAAGGCCTAGCCGACATATCGCGAATTGGCGGGCTTTTGGCCGTCTTCTTCCAGTCACGAAGGGGCGGTCGGCATTTCCATAACATATTAAAATTAAATAGTATTTTTCGGCGGCCCGGAAGCCTGCCGGGCCTGACCAAAGGGTAGCCTCCAGGGAGATCGAAGTGAAAGTCAATCAGCCAGTCACGCAGGTAGAGAGGCCCTTCCCAAAAGGGCGCTATCTGGTTTCCCGAACCGACCTCAAAGGCATCATCACCTACGCCAACGATGCCTTCATCGAAATCTCCGGGTTCAGCGGCGAGGAATTGCTCGGCCGCAACCACAACATCGTGCGCCACCCGGACATGCCACCGCAGGCCTTCCAGAACCTCTGGGATACGATCAAGGCCGGCCGCCCCTGGCGCGGCGTCGTGAAGAACCGATCGAAGAACGGCGACTTCTACTGGGTCGATGCCTTTGTGGTGCCCGAGCAGGAAGGCGACAAAACCGTGGGCTACATGTCCGTGCGCTCCGAACCGAGCCGAACCGCGATCGGAAACGCCGAGGCCCTCTATCGGGAATTGAACCGGACCGGGCGATCACTCGATGCCAGTGTGCCCTGGTTCCAGCGCATCGGCATCGGCGCGCGAATGGCGGCGCTGATGGCCCTGGTTGCGCTGCTGGTGTTGGCCACCCCGTACATCGGCATCGCCGCCGCATCTGTGGGATTGCTGGTGATCGGCGTTGCCAGCTACCTGCTGACCCGCTCCATCATCGAACCGATGCGCCGCGCCATCGTTCATTTCGACCGCATCGCGCAAAACATCCTGACGGATGAAATCGACCTGTCGCGTCACGATGAAGCCGGCAAATTGATGAGCAAGCTCGCCGTCATGCAAGTGCATCTCAAAGTGATCCTCGACGAGGTGCGGCTGATGTCGCTGGCCATCGGGGGTGACAGCCAGCGCCTGACCGAGGAAATGCGCAAGGTGGTCGAACATTCGAGCGAACAGCATGATCGTGTGCAAAGCGTGGCTGCCGCCGCCGAGGAATTCAACCGGACGGTCGCCGAGGTTGCCGACAGCGCCGGCCGCGCCGCCGATTCAGCGGCCGATTCGCGCAGCCTGGTGAATTCCAGCGCCGAGGGCATCACCCGTAGTATGGAAGCGACCGAACACGTCGTTGGCGCAGTCCAGGACTCGAGCGCCAGCATCGACAGCCTCGACCGCGCGATTCAGAAGATCGGCGACATAACCAAGAGCATCCGCGAGATTGCCGATCAGACCAACCTGCTGGCACTGAATGCGGCCATCGAAGCCGCCCGCGCCGGCGAGCAGGGACGTGGCTTCGCGGTCGTCGCCGACGAGGTGCGCAAGCTGGCGGAACGCACGTCGTCCAGCACGAACGATATTACCCGCACGGTCGAGGAATTCCGGCGGATCACGGAGCAGGCGATTGCCTCGATGGGCGCGGCCGCGCGACAGGTCGAGGAAGGCGTCGGCAGGATGCGCGACAGCGTCAGGGGCCTGGATCGGATCACTGCATCGAGCAACAATGTCGCCGACATGGCGGTGCACATCGCTACAGCAGCCAAACAGCAGGCCTCTGCCAGCGCAGACGTTGCCTCGAACATGGACACCGTCGCCACCCTGATCGACCAGAATACGGCCATCGCCCACGAGGCATGGCAAACGCTTGGCCACCTGGCAGGCAACGCCAACAGCCTGATGGGGCTGGTGAAGAAGTTCCAGTTGACCAAGCCACACTAGGAGCAGGCGGCATTTCGCAGCGTCGCTCCGGCGCAATGACGCAACGCCTCAGAAACCGTAAGGCTTGAAGAGCCAGTCCTTGAGTACCCTGACGTCGCGCTCCGGAAGATAGGCGAAGCCGCCCTGCATGTCCTCGACGACGACGGCGGCCACAGCATGCGGCACGGCCCTGGTGGTGAGCATGTGGAAGAACCAGGCCATCGGGTAGCCGGCCTGGCGGTCGAAGCTCTGCAGCGCTTTGGCCAGCGCAAGGCCGCGCGCGCCGAAGCCGCCTTCGAATTTCGGCGCTGCGCCGACGATGGCGGCAACCGGCGTCGCCGACAGCTTCGGCTGGCGGTAACGATCGAGATGCTCGCGCACGGCGAACACCCAATGGTTCGAGAAGCGCGCCGCATTGCCGGCGCTGCTCGTTTCCCAAGCCTCGACAAAGCGATGCACGGGCTGCGGCTCGGGCTTTTGCGCGCGCATGCGGGCAAGGAATTCGGCAGCGTCGGTAATCCGGTGCAGCGTGTAGAAGGGAATGCCGAGCGGCGCCGGCTTGTCCTGCCGGCCCTGACGGGGATCGATCAGTTCCTCGATGCTGGCGGGAATCTCGTCGTCCCCGAATAGCGGATGGCAGACGACTTCCTGCAACTCCTCGATCTCCGCCTGCATGAAGTCCGCCGCGCTGTCGCCGGTCGAGGCCGTCCAGTAGTGGGTCTTGCCGGTGATGCGGGTCGCGTGCAAGTCGCTTTCCGCATGAGCGTCGGCGAAGGCATGGAAGTCGTCGCCATGCCTGGCCAACTCGGCCGCCGCCCATCGTTCGATGTCGGCGGCAACGTGGTTGCGCGCCGCATCGACGACGCCGCCTAGCCGATACCAGCCGCCGCGAACGAGCACTTCGCGAAACGCCAGATCCGGGGCGATCAGCGCGATCTCGCGGCCAAGCGCGGCCGGACCGGCGGCAACGGGAATGCGAACGCATGCCTCGGCGACCGCATCGGCCAGTTCCCGGCTACGCGATTCGGCAACGGCTGCACTCATATCGATCTCCGTTCAGTCGTCGTCGCCACGCAAGGCGACCGCGATGCCGGTCGCTGCTTCCGCATCGTCAGTCAGCTTGAGGCAATGCTCGCTGGCATCGACGTAATAAAGATAGCAGTGGGCATTCTCGGCAGCCGCCGAGAGTCGCGGCGGAATGTCGTCTTCGCCGCAAACGGTGATGTGAATGCCGGGGAATGCGGCCCGCAACTGGCGCGCCTGCTCGTCGAAAGTCAGCCGTGGCGACACGCCGGCCAGAACGCCTTCGAGCAGGGCAGCGTCGATCATGATTCTTCGCCGGCTTCGATCAGGTCCCGATAGGGGTTCAGCGACGCCGCCTCGACGCCCATCGCCTTGGCCAGCCACGGTGGCGGGCTTTCCAGCGCACTCTGAAGCTTGACCAGGATCTCCTCGGTCGGCACCGGCTTCGGCACCTTCACCGGATGCACGCCGGCCCGCACGACCTTCGCCGCGGCGGGTCCGCCGATCGACTGGATGAAAACCACCTGGCAATCGGCGATCAACGCTGCGCGAGCGACGTTCTTGTCGTAGGCGTCATCGGTGACATCCGTATCGCGCTGCTCGACCAGCGCGATGTCGCCCGGCGATACCTTGTAGACCAGGAAGTGCTCGCAGGAACCGAAGTGGCCGTCGAGCACTTCGCCACCATTCGAGGCACAGGCAACGCGAATCGAGCCTTCACGAGTCGTCGATGCGGACACGGCAATTCTCCTTTCGAGCGCAGCGAGCTAGTCAGTCACCGTCCGCGGCTGGCATTGCACAGCCAGCCGTGGGCGGCCGGAAGGGGGCGGGCGTTTATGCGGATGCTCGCATCGTTTATCAAAGATAAACGATGCAGGCTTCGCCAGCCGGACAGGCATCGACGCACTTGGGCGTATCGGCCTCGCCTTCGCACTCGGTGCAGGTGTCCTTGTTGATCTTGAATATGCCGCCCTTGTCGGTAATCGACGTGGTCGGGCAAACCGGCACGCAGTCGCCACAGGACGTGCATTCCGCTTGAACGATCTTCATTGCCATGATGTTTCTCCTTTCAGTAACCGATTACTCGACGCCATCGATTCGCTTCGCCCGTACCGAATAGGGCAGTCGCGCGGGAGCAGCTTGCGGCTCGATGTAGTACGCGCCGCCGTTGCCGAGCTTGATCTCGCCGCCCCACTTCTCCGGGGTGTCGAACTCCATCGAGATGATGCTGTCCTCGATGTCGCGTTTGGGCATGTAGAACACATACCCTTTGTCGCTCTTGCGGATCATGATGTTGGCCATCGACTTCTCCTGAAGGCCGGCGGAGCGAACTCCGCCGGCGAACTACATTAACGAACCAGGTCGTGGTTGTAGTCGGTGGTGCCCATGCCGCGAGTCTGGTCGTCGAGCCGCTCCAGGACCGTGTTGGTCAGGGTCGTCAGGATGTACATCGCGCCTTCGTAACCCAGCGTGGTCATGCGGTGCAGGTGGTGACGATCGAAGATCGGGAAGCCGATGCGGATCAGCGGTACCTCGAACTCCGGACCCTTGTGGAAGGTGTCGCGCTGGATGTACTTGCCGTAGCTGCTGCCGATGATGTAGTCCGGCTTGTCGGTGAAGCACAGGCTGCGCAGGTGCCACAGGTCGGCGCCCGGATAGGTCTTGGCACTGGCGCCGTAGGGCGAGGATTCCAGTACCTTCTTCATCGCCTTTTCCCACTTCTTGCCGCCGTTGTTGCAGACGATGTGGGTCGGCTCGATACCGAACTCCATCAGGACCTTGGCCATGCCGAGCGTGAAGTCGGGATCGCCGAAGAGCGCCATCTTCTTGCCGTGCAGCCAGGCGTGCGAGTCGGTCATCATGTCGACCAGGCGGCCGCGCTCGAGCTGTATCGAAGCGGGAATCGGCTTGCCGGTGACTTCCGAGACCTTCATCAGGAACTCGTCCGTCCACTCGACACCCATCGGGATATGCAGTTTGGGCACCTCATGGTTCCAGGTCGTCTCGACGAACTTTTGCGTCTTGCCGAGGCTCAGCGGCTGCAAGAGGAAGGTCGTGTGGGCGTTGGGTGCATCCTTGACTTCGTCCTGCGTGGTGCCGCCCGCGTACATGCGGAACTCACCGTCGGCCGGGGTGTCGAGCACCTCTTCCGGATCGGAGAGCATCGTGTAATCGACGCCCATTTCCTTCATGTAGCGCTTCATCACGCGGAAGTTGCCGAGGTAGGTCTCGAAGCCCGGAATCAGGTTGATCTTGCCGTTCTTGCCCGGCTCCTTGCCTTCCATGCTGTTGAGCGTGAAGTAGCGCAGGATGCCTTCTTCCATGTTGTCCCAGCCGGTGACATGGCTGCCGACGAACGACGGGGTGTGGGCGAAGGGAATCGGGAAGTCCTCGGGCACATGGCCTTCCTTGCGCGCGTTGCCGATGAACGCGTTCAGGTCGTCGCCGATGACTTCGGCGATGCAGGTGGTGGACATCGCGATCATTTCGGCACCGTAGAGGGCCTTGGCGTTGGCCAGGCCTTCATGGATGTTCTTCTGGCCGCCGAACACTGCCGCGTCTTCGGTCATGGAGTCGGCGATGATGGCGATCGGCTCCTTGAAGTGGCGGTTGAAGTAGGTGCGGAAGTAAGCGATACAGCCTTGCGAACCGTGGATGTACACCAGGGTCTTGTGGAAGCCCAGCGAGCACAGCGCGGAACCGAGCGGCTGGCAGGCCTTGGCCGGGTTGATGGTCAGCGCCTCGCGCTTGAAGTTGAGGTCCTGATATTCCTTGGTCGTCGTCCAGGCGAAGGTCTCGGCCACTTTGTCCTTGGCCGGCGCTTCTTCGAACTTCTCGCGCTTGCGCGAGATCATGCCCTTGTAGTCGTCATCCCGGAACAGGGGGAAACACGGCTTGATTTTTTCAGCGGCTTGCATCTTCTATCTCCTTTGCCCGGCCACCAATCTGTGGACGCGGGCGAGGGTTATCGAAATGGGGTCGGGAGTGCTGTCCGGCTTGCTTACGCGGCCTTCTTTTCCGTCTCCGCTTCCTGCTTGTCCCACGGTGCCTTCAGCATCTTCCAGCACGGATTGTTCAGGGTCAGGTCCATGTCCTTGGCGAAGACGGCGAAACCGTCGTAGCCGTGGTACGGGCCGGAGTAGTCCCAGGAGTGCATCTGGCGGAAGGGGAAGCCCATCTTGTGGAAGACGTACTTCTCCTTGATGCCCGAACCGATCAGGTCGGGCTTCATCGCCTTGACGAACTCGTCGAGCTCGTGGCCGGTGGCGTCGTCGTAGATCAGCGTCGCATCCTTCATGTCCTTGATGGTGCGGTCGTAGTCGTCGTTGTGGGCGAACTCGTAGCCGGTACCGATCACTTCCATGCCCAGGTCTTCGTAGGCGCCGACCACGTGGCGCGGTCGCAGGCCGCCGACGTAGAGCATCACCTTCTTGCCCTGCAGGCGCGGCTTGTACTTGGCGATCACTTCGTTCATCGACGCGGTGTACTTCTCGATCACGCGCTCGGCGCCTTCCTTGATGTGGTCGTCGAAATGGGCGGCGATGGCGCGCAAGCTTTCGGCGATCTTGGTCGGACCGAAGAAGTTGTACTCGAGCCATGGGATGCCGTACTTCTCTTCCATGTGCCGGCTGATGTAATTCATCGAGCGGTAGCAGTGGAGGAGGTTCAGCTTGACGTTCGGGGTGTTCTCCATTTCGGCCAGGGTGCCGTCGCCGGACCACTGGGCCACGACGCGCAGGCCCATCTCTTCGAGCAGGATGCGCGAGGACCAGGCGTCGCCGCCGATGTTGTAGTCGCCGAGGATCGCCACGTCGTAGGGGGTCTTCTCGAACGGCTGGTTGTCGCGGTTGGAGAGGATCCAGTCACGCACCGAGTCGTTGGCGATGTGGTGGCCGAGCGACTGCGAGACGCCGCGGAAACCTTCGCAGCGAACCGGCACGACCGGCTTGCCGATCTCGGCAGCACTCTTCTTGGCCACGGCTTCGATGTCGTCGCCGATCAGGCCGATCGGGCATTCGGACTGGATCGAGATGCCCTTGTTCAGCGGGAACAGGCCTTCGATTTCGCCGATCAGCTTGGCGAGCTTCTTGTCGCCGCCGAAGACGATGTCCTTCTCCTGGAAGTCGGAGGTGAAGTTCATTTCGCAGAACGTATCCACGCCAGTGGTGCCGACGTAGTAGTTGCGACGACCGCCGCGGGCATACTGGCCGCAACCGATCGGGCCGTGCGAGATGGAGATCATGTCCTTGATCGGACCCCAGACCACGCCCTTGGAACCGGCGTAGGCACAGCCGCGCATGGTCATGACGCCAGGCAGCGACTTGCGGTTGGAGGTGATGCACTTCTTCGAGGACTCAAGCTCCTTGTCGTTCACCATCAGGTGCTTGGCCCGGTCCTTCTTGGCCTTCTCGGGGTAGACCTCAAGCACCTCTTCAATGAGGGCCTGGGTTTCTTCGCGTGTCAGCGCAGCCATGTTGCTTCTCCTTGTCGGACGTCGGCACCAATCTGTGCCAGACGTCCCGTTGGATTGATGACAGTGTTAGGCGGCAGCAGCGGCGGCAGCCAGTTCGGCGGCGGTCTTGCCGATGATGGAGGTGTCTTCGACTTCCATGATGCCGAACTCCATCAGCAGTTCTTCCAGCGCTTCCATTTCGATCGGGGTCGGGATAACGAACTTCTTGTTATCGACGATCTTCTGGGCCAGGGCGCGATACTCGTCGGCCTGCGCGTGGGTCGGGTCGTACTCGACCACGGTCATGCGGCGGATTTCGGCGTGCTGGACGACGTTGTGACGCGGCACGAAGTGGATCATCTGGGTGCCCAGCTTGTCGGCCAGGGCCATGATCAGTTCGTCTTCGCGGTCGGTGTTGCGGCTGTTGCAGATCAGGCCGGCCAGACGCACACCACCGGAGTTGGCGTACTTCACGATGCCCTTGGCGATGTTGTTGGCCGCGTACATGGCCATCATTTCGCCCGAGCAGACGATATAGATTTCCTGGGCCTTGTTCTCGCGGATCGGCATGGCGAAACCGCCGCAGACCACGTCGCCGAGCACATCGTAGAACACGAAATCGAGTTCTTCGTCGTAGGCGCCTTCCTCTTCGAGGAAGTTGATGGCGGTGATGACGCCACGGCCGGCGCAACCGACGCCGGGCTCAGGGCCGCCGGACTCGACGCACTTGACGCCGCCAAAGCCGACGTTCATCACGTCTTCGAGTTCGAGGTCTTCCACCGAACCCGCTTCGGCCGCAAGCTGCATGACGCTGGTTTGCGCCTTGCTGTGCAGGATCAGGCGGGTCGAGTCGGCCTTGGGGTCGCAGCCGACGATCATTACTTTCTTGCCGGATTCGGCCAGGGCCGAAACCAGGTTTTGCGTGGTGGTAGACTTGCCGATGCCACCCTTGCCGTAGATGGCGCATTGACGCAGCTTAGCCATGATGCAATCTCCTTAGTCTGAAGTCTGTCGGGTGCTGGGCAAATCCCGTGTTCCCGAGAGACATATGGCAAGGAGCATGCCACCACAGCGAATTGTCGCTAACGCATTGAAATGACTATTGAAATAGCAGCGCAAGCCGCACCCGCGAATCGCGACACGACACCCGATCTTTGTAGCACTCGCGACAATTCCTCGCCCAGCCTGCCCTCATGGGCACGCGTCTCCATCAATCGTTGCAACCTGCCGGCGGTCATCCTCGGCAGCCTCACCTTTCAGCACCACCCGGCGCCACTCGTCCTCGACGGCGTTGCCGAACTGCATGCCGACCTCTTCAAGCTGCTGGATCACACCGACGACGGCGCCGAGCGGGCGCGCCTGTTTCGCGACTACATCGCCGCGCACTTCTGCCTCGACCATCTCGAAGACGCCGGCTACGACGACCATTCGAAGAAGCGCGCCAAGGCCAACTGGCTGCGCGTTCTGCGCGGCTGGAGTTTCGACGCCGACGGCCGCGAGGGTGCGGTACTCAAGGGCTGGGTGGAATCGCGCTTCGGCTTGCTGCCGCGCTTCCACGGCGTACCGCTGCGCGATTTCGTCTCGGCGCCCTACCTGCGCTATCTGGAGATGCGCTCCGCCGGCCTGTACGGCACCAACGCGCTCGAAGCGCAGCTCGACCTGCTCTACGCCTACAGCCAGTATGAATTCGCGCGCAGCCAGCCCGCAGGTGGCGTCCCGCCACGCCTGACTTTGTACCGCGGCGCCAATCGCATCGCCGAACACGAAGTGCTGTCGGAAAGCGACGGCCGGCAGGTCGTGCTGTTCAACAATCTCACCTCGTTCACCAGTTCCCGCGAGCGCGCAAGCGAGTTCGGCGACTACATCCTCGAAACGGATGTGCCGGCCAGCAAGATATTCTTCCACTGCGGGCTGCTTCCCGACGTGCTCAGGGGCGAGGACGAATACCTCGTGATTGGCGGGGTATACGAAGTCATCGGACGAACGCTGTAGCGAACAATCAGTCTGCCAGCCACGCTACATACGAAACTCGAAGTCGTATCTGGTTTCGGAGTCCATGTCGGCCGCTTGCAGACGCAATATCAAGTCGTCGAGCACTTTTCCGTCGTCTCGGGCAAAGTCGAGTTTGCCGTCCGCCGCTTTGAAGTACGCGAAACCAGAAATGGACTTATTGGGCATCACGGTCTTGGTGAACAGCGTATTGTCGAACAGGTTGTTCTGGATGATCGCGGCACTCTCCGCATTCTTGGCCACGCCCACTGCCATCAGAACAGCGGGCAACGCGAAGACGAACGCGCCGGCAGCGGCAACCGTGTTGCCCGCGAGGAGCGCCACGTCACCCGCGGCTACGGCACTGGTGCTGGTGGCCGCGGACACCTTATGCATGGGTTCGGCGTAGGGGGCATCCGACATGTCTTGCAGCATCGGTTTGGCAAGAACCTGATTCGTGCTCTTTGCTCGCATGACGATGAGATCGTCGCGAATCAGGAACCGCCTTGACGAACTGTGATCCTCGACCACGATGAGGACCGGCAGCACGCCCGCGTCCGTCAGGACGACACCGAAGTATTTCCGCTGCTCTTCGGCGTCGGTGATCGGCTGAACCGCGACGCGGACGTCGCCCTGGACCTGGCGGTTTACATAGGCGCCAACCCCCTGCGCCTCGTAGCGCGGGAGCTTCAGGGGGGAGGTACAACCGGCCAATTGCAAGCCCAAGAATGACAAGGCCAGATAGCCACGGCAGAGGAAAGCGACGTAACGCCTGGCCGACTTGCCCAGCGATCGCCCGTATTCGTCAAGCACGAGCAGTCTCCAAATGGAAGTTAGTTCGCCGGCTGAATGCTGGCGCGGTTGCCAGCGGTAGAAAGCGCGGACAGGTGGCTCTGCGATTGATCCGTAATGGCGGCCAGCCCTTTCTGAATGATCTCATGTGTCGCGGCCTTGATACCGGGAGGATATGCCTTTGAGGCGAGTCCGCTCCCCTCGCCGTGCCCCTTGACGAACTCGCAGGCAAGTACCTTGCCGTCCTGCACTCGCGTGAGCCGCCATACCGACGTAAAGTCGAAAATGAACACCCCGCCGGGTATGTCCAGCGCATTCTGAACCTTGTCCAGCCAGACTTCCAGAACGTAGTCGGCGTTACTTTGCTTCACTTCGCCAAAGGCAGAAAACTGGCGGACCGATTGTTCGATCGCCTGCTTCAGCTTGTCGCTGTCGATCCATTTCTGGAGGGGCATCACCACGTAAGTCGGCCGGGTGGTCTCGGAAGGAACGGCCGTGCGCACCTCGATCGACCCTTGCATCGGCTGAATTTCGGCATCCTTCGGCATCGAAGCCGGCGTCAAGTCGGCGACCGTTGTTGGACTGGCACAACCGCCCAATCCAAAGAGAATTGCAAGCAATACCAGGAATGCCGCAGGATGCCGCTGGAAATTGGATTGCAGGTTCATGAATGGGACCTCCCTGATGACTTTCGATGGTGGATCAAAGCAAGCCGTGCCCGCCAACCCGGTCAGGAGAATGTTTCCGACATCTGAAACGGTCCAGCCAACCACCCCGAGTGGCGAATAACCCGTATAGCATAGGGGCATTATTATCCGAATTGCAACAGTTACGACGTCTTAATTTGCAGGGATTGGCGCAGTGGTGTGGCTCCCATCACAGAATGGCGTCTACGAGGTCTCCAGCAAAACGTTGTAAGGTTCGGCTGATCCCGAACTGTTTCCTTGCGGCCGAGCCCGCCTGCCACCATGGAACCGGAACGACACGCAACCGCCGACGCGCCTGCGGGCGCCGCCTTCGATACCGACATTCCGGCGCGCCTGGACCGTTTGCCCTGGAGCCGCTTCCACTGGCTGCTGGTCATCGCGCTCGGCGCAAGCTGGGCCATCGACGGCCTCGAAGTGACCTTGAAGGGCGCCGTCAGCGGCGTGCTCCAGGATCCGGCTTCGCTGCACCTCGACGCCGGCGAAATCGGCGCGCTGGCCTCCTTCTATCTGATCGGCGCAGTGACCGGCGCCCTCTTCTTCGGCTGGCTTACGGATCGCCACGGCCGTTCGCGGCTGTTCTTCATTACGCTCGCCGTCTATCTCACCGGCACGCTGCTGACCGCCTTCTCGTGGGACTTCGCCAGCCTCGCCGCCTTCCGCTGCCTGACCGGTTTCGGCATCGGCGGCGAATATGCCGCCATCAACTCGGCCATCGACGAACTGATCCCCGCCCGCTTGCGCGGTCGCATCAACCTGATCATCAACGGCAGCTTCTGGCTCGGCGCCATGGTCGGCTCCGGCGCCACCGTGCTGCTGCTCGACCCGGCGATATTCGCCGTCGATACCGGCTGGCGGGTCGGCTTCGGCATCGGCGCCACGCTCGGCTTCGTGGTCCTGCTCGCGCGCGCCTTCATCCCCGAAAGCCCGCGCTGGCTCAGCATCCGCGGCCGCCGCATACAAGCCGAGCAAGCCATGGCCGCAATCGAGGCCAAGGTGCAGCGGCAGACGGGCAAAGTCCTGGAACCGGCGACGGCGACGCTGACCATCCATCCGCGTCATCGCTTCGGCCTGCGCATCATCTTCTCCACGCTGTTCGGTCGCTACCGCCAGCGCGCCTTTCTCTGCTTCGTGCTCATCGCGTCGCAGGCCTTCCTCTACAACGCGATCTTCTTCACCTATGCGCTCGTCCTGACCCGCTTCTACGACGTACCGGCGCAGAACACCGGGCTCTATCTGCTGCCCTTCGCCATCGGCAACTTCCTCGGCCCTTTGCTGATGGGCCACTACTTCGACAGTCTCGGCCGGCGGGCGATGATTTCCGGCACCTATGCCATGGCCGCGACACTGCTGCTGGCCACCGGCGCCGCCTTCGTCGCCGGCACGCTGAGCGCCACCGGCCAGACGGCCGCCTGGGCGGTGATCTTCTTCTTCGCCTCGGCGGCGGCCAGCTCGGCCTACCTCACGATCAGCGAAGTCTTCCCGCTCGAACTGCGCGCGCTGGCCATCGCCGTCTTCTATTCGCTCGGCACCGCGGCCGGCGGCATCGTCGCACCGTGGCTGTTCGGCCTGCTCATCGGCAGCGGCGACCGGCTCAATGTCTTCTGGGGCTACGCCCTCGGCGCCGGACTCATGTACGTTGCCGCACTGGTGGAGCTGCGCTACGGCGTGCGTGCCGAGCAGGCGTCGCTGGAGGCCGTGGCAGCGCCGTTGTCGGCGGAGAAGTCGTAAGGCAGCGCACCGCCACGGCTGACTTTTCCCGCAACACCAACCGCAACGGCGAACGCGAAGTGCCATCAAAAAACGACGGCGAACAGGTCGCCCTGTCAAAAAGCCTCACTACATTCACCCGGGTGATTGCGAGCTCGCCCTACAGCTTCCCGTAATCCGGTGTTCCTTGAAGAACCTTCGTAATCGCCGCCTGGTACGGGATATTGGTAAGGCTCTCGACTCTGTTGGGTTCTGGAACGCTCCTCAATACAAGAAGCGCTGCGACGCTGTCAGCGCGAAATTCACGCTGAACTGTTTGTACTTGCCAAGACCCGTCTTCCTTGACCGATGCCCATGTTCTCTCCTCGCCCTGTCCGGCGTAGGGATGGATATACCATCGGTCGGTGTGCACGTAGACTAGCACCTTGTACTTGGACGCCGCCTGGGGAGCCAGGCCCTGAATGTGTCCGGTTATTTGCTTGCCAGCGACGATCTTGTCTATTGTGATCACAAACGAACCGGCAAAGACACTTGTCGGCAAGCAAATCAGAAAGAAGATGAAGAACTTCTTGATCAATGCACTCAATTGATTCTCCTCACTCGAACTATGTTGGAACGCACGCCCGCCTCGATCGGATAGGGATAGCTGTTTCCAACGGGAAATTCTGAAGGCTGAGCTACGACGCGAGCATCGATTTCCGCCAAACCTCCAATCAGAACGTCATGCAATTGCGCAATGCCGGCCCATCTGCCGGTCGTGTTTATCTGAACCAAATCAGAAATGGTCCATGGGCGACCAGGTACTGACACGTCATGCACAAGCAAGAGGACATAGTGACAGGTTTGGTGTACGGTGCCTTCACCCTGCACATTCACTCTTTCAGATACTTGCTCCACTTCAGAATCGACGGGGCTGGGACTGTCGATTCTCACGGCCACTTGACCGCGACAGTTCTTGATCTCCTCGACAGTAGCTGCGGTCGCATTGATGGTTTGCGCATATTCTTGAGTCCTTATGGCATTCATTACGCTGGCGACAAGCCCGACAATACCGGTAAGCAAGGCAACAACAGCTGTGTAGAGCACGACTGCTTCCTTCGACAGCGCCATAAATCCCTCCAGTTCGATGAAGTTGAAGTTCCAGCAATTGCGGCCCAACTGAACTGGTTTAGCGACATTCCGACACTCGCTGGATGGCAAGGATTGCTCAGCCGTCCGCTATTCCGTCGCCCCGATGTTCCAGTTGCCCGCCGGTCGCACGGTGCCAAGATAGTCGCGGCGTATGTCGAGACCGTACAAGTCCTCGAAGTGCTGGTAAACAACAGGCTCGGTCGGAATTGCGTCCTTGGCCGGACTCCCCGTCTGCAGGGTGAAATCCAGATTGTCGGGGGCAGCCAGCAGAGGATCCTCGCCCGCGGTATCTCCAATGATGTTGTTCAACCACGATGCCCAGCCGGTAGTCGGCGTCCCGGCGGCGTTGCCGTACGCCAGGTTGTAGCTGGCGTGCGTTTGGCCATCCGCGTCGTTCTCATAGACTCCCGAGCCTCCGGACGAGGCGAACACCGACAGCCTCACGTTGCTGAACAGGTTCCCCTCCATATAGGAGGTGTAGGTAACCTGTTGTCGCGCCCGCACATATCCGTGACCCGCGTCGTGAATCGTGTTGCTGACCCAGTAGGTCGTCTCGTGGTTGCCTTGATTGCTGTCCTGCTCGACCAGGGCGCCGTCTTCGATGTTGTAGAACACGTTGCCAATGGTGTAGTTGATCTCGCCATCCTGATCCGACGAGTCGCGCACACCGTTGGTGGCATCGTGAATCCGGCTGTTGATGATCCAGTGATACCCGGTCCACGGCCCCTCGTCATTGTTGCTCAGGATGACGGCAGTGCCACCGTCGGAACCGTAGGCAGCGTAGTAGTCGTGGATATTGCATTCGCTGACCACCACGTGATACGAATTCTTGTTGTCGACGGCGTTTTCGCGGCCGGTATGGACGTTGTTCCCCGCAAAGTACACGTAGTGCGTCGACTGCTCCTGGGGTAGCGTGTTGGAGCTGTTTCCGGACTGCATGCCGTCGCCGCTCAAGGAATGGATATGGCTGTCGACGAACCATACGAAGCGGCTACCGTAAAGCGGACGAACGCAATGTCGATCGGCGGTCGAGAACGTCTTGTTGCCGAGATAGCCGGTATAGGCGCACTCGTTGTCGTAGTACATGACGAACGATGAGTCGTTTACGTCGAACAGGCCATTCTTGTTCATGCCGTACTGGGCACTGTGGCGAAGCGTGATGTATCGGCTGCCATCCACGTCCAGCGATGCCCCCTGGGCTACGGTCGTATCGAAGACGACGCCGTCGATGATGAGATGTTCCGAGTTGCTGATGGAAACCTCATTGGCAGCGATACGCGGATCGTCGATGCCCACCAGCCAGCACGGCGCGGCAGCGGTGCAGTTGAACTCCCAGGTAGTCGGCCAGTCCTCGTAGTCGACCTTGCGATTGATATTCCAGTCCGTCGGCCGCGGCGTGCCGTCGCCATAGACGAATATGCGCGTTCCAGCCCCGTAGCCGACGTTTCCACCGACGAGCGGCATGGTCCTTCGCGGGAGATCTGTCGTGCCGTACACCACGCCGCCGATCGCATTGGCGCCCTGATCCGCGTCGGTCGCGCCGGCGTGGAACTTGTTGACGACATAGACTCCAGCGGTCACCGTCACCGGTGGCGTCGGCGTCGAGACGGTCACCGGATCGTAGGAGTCCGCGTTGCCGGCGTACCAGTCGTGGGCTGTGTAGAAGGCGCCATTCGGCAACGTCGGCATGATCGCCATGGTCGACGGACTGCCTGCGATGCCGGGCAGGGCTTCGGTTGGGTACGGCACGCCCACATGATCGAATGCTCGTCCCAGGGGGTTGTCGAGCACGCACGACGATCCGCTGGTGACATACCCGGCGGCGCATGTCGAACAACTCGATCCCCCATACCCGGTGTTGCAGGAACACGTTCCACTGACGCATGCCCCATGCCCCGAACAGGAAACGCCTGAGCATGAGGCGGATATCGGGACGGAACCGCTGGTAGTGCCACTGCTCCCGCCGCCCCCTCCACCTCCGCATGCGGCCAGCAGCGCCGCAAGCAGGATGAGCCCTAAAGCCAAACCACGTTTCCTGACCATCCGGGTCCTCCGTGACCTCATTTACCGCCCTGCGATTATCTGAAAGCGGTACGGCAGGTCAATCTGTGGTTGCACGGCGACGCCACTTGAAAACCCCCAGGGGAAAAGGCGAATCTTTCAGGTCGGATTCTTGCTAGTCATCTCTCGACCCCAAGGAGATTGGCATGATTACTACAAAAACCCGTCAGGACCTGCTCGCCGGCCTCGCCGACGGCAGCGTCGTTCCCTATCTCGGCCCCGGCGTGCTGGCCGATGTCCGCCACACCGAAACCGGCGCCCCGATGCCCGCCACCAGCGACGAACTAATCCTTGCCATGAACGGGGGCAAGCCGATGTCGCCCAAACTGATGTACGAATTCCCGCGAGCGGCGATGAACATCGAACTCAAGCGCGGCCGTTCGGCGGTAACGAAGTTCCTCGACGCCACCTACAACGCACCCTGGACGCGCAGCGCCGTGCACGACTGGCTGAAGTCCATCAAGCCCGCCTACGTCATCGACATCAACCGCGACACGCAGTTGCTCGATTCCTACGCCGACGTGCCGCACACCCTGGTGCTCGGCTGCGCGCGTCTCGGCGGCACCGACTTCCGTTTCAAGCTGTTCGCTTGGGACGGCGCGCACTACACCGCCATCCTGCCCGGCCAGGCCGCCCTCGGCCTGCCACTGCTGTTCAAGCCCATGGGTTCGCCCAGGCCGGAGTCGACCTACATCGCCTCCGACGCCGACTACGTCGACTACATCACGGAACTCATGGGCGGCTTCGCCGTGCCCGCCTACGTCAAGGAACTGCGCCGCGACAAGCGCTACCTCTTCCTCGGCATGCGCTTCAACCGCGACAGCGAGCGCATGGTCATGTCCGACATCGTCTACGGCGCCGCCACCGGCCCCACCGGCTGGGCGCTGATCGAGCAACCGACCGACAAGGAAAAGCGCTTTCTGGCCAAGATGGGCATCGAGATCGTCGCGGGCAACGTCAGCGAGTTGATGGGCGCAAGTGTGGAAACTTCGGAGGCCGTGACATGCTGAACTGGAAACCCGAACTGCACGCCGTCGGCGTCGCCGACATGGACGCTACCCACGAAGACTTCGTACATGAACTCGCGGCTCTCACCAAGGCCAGCGACGAGGACTTCCCGCGCCGCTTTCACGCGCTCGCCCTGCACACCCGCGCCCACTTCGAAAACGAAGGCCGCCTGATGCGTGCCTGTCGCTTTCCCGCCATCGGCGAACACGAAAGTGACCACCAGCGCATCCTCGGCGAACTCGCCCAGATCGGCCGCGGCGTCGCCAAGGGTCGCCTCGGCCTCGCCCGCGCCTACGTCGCCGTCGGCCTGCCCGACTGGTTCAAGACGCACCTCGCCACCATGGACAGCGCGCTGGCGGCGCGGCTGAAGGCGCAGGGTACCTAGCGGCCGCCTCGACCGAGTCGACAGGCACACGCCGGCTGCTGCCCGGAAGTCTGCGCGGCCTTGTGGAGAACTTCCTGCGCCTGCGCCAAAGATGACAAGTAGAGCCGGTGGGAAACCTGGCACCGCGCATTCGTCCCGTGATCCAGGCTGTACGGGATTTCCACCAGCAGGTCGACCTTGCCGTCCTGGTCCAGATCGCCGGCCCAATGCACGAATGGCGCAACGGCACCGCCGGCCGCCTCCGCCCTGCCACCGGTGGAGGAGAAGATGAACTGCTTCGTCGCGCCATCGACGAGATGGTATCGGTACAGATACTCGTCCGGTGAATGCGGAGACACCATGCGAACCCAGGAAATGCCCAGGTACTTGCCGTTGAACAGCACGTACCAGACGCCCACCGTCCTGAAGTCCTCGAATTGCGAGGATGCGGCCGGCGCCTTCCTGGCCAGCAGTGCGGTCGCAACCTTCCCGAGTGGAAGATTCACGCTGTTGAACACAGCAACCGGCTCGCCGCCGGCAAAGATGGTTTCGGCGTATTGCTCCCGGTCGTCACAGTTGGCAATCGTGCCGCCCATCACGGCCACGGCGGCCTCTCTCACCTCGCAGCCCGCATCGTCGCAGTAAAGCGCCAGCCAGGTTCCGTCCCGCGGCATCGTACCCTTTGGAAAACTCGGGAAATACGGCCCACTCCAGGAGGTGAGCTGGTGGCTGTGGTTCCGGTTGATCACCACGGCTGCCATCGGCGCATCGGCGACGCTGCATGCGGCGTACATGGCGATGGCGACTGAGGTCAGGCTACGGAGCAACATTGCGTTCCCGCGAGCATCGAATGTAAGAAAACGGGGGGCAGAGATTGCCGGCTCCGGCAGACACTGGTCGAGTCCGCTGAAGTACTGCTGTTCGAACTGTACCGGAGAAAGGCAGTGGGCATAAGAGTGCTGCCGCTTCCCCGCTATCGGCGAACACGAAAGCAACCACCAGCGCATCCTCGGCGAACTCGCCATGATCTGCCGCGCCTACGTCGCTGCCAGCCTGCCCGACTGGTTCAAGACGCGCCTAACCACCATGGACAGCGCGCTGACTGCACGGCTCAAGGCACAGGGGAAGTAGTAAGCGGCGGCTGGCGCCGACGTAGAAAAGTCAGCCGTCGCGGGACGCCACCCTGGGCGGAGAACGCGGTCCGTCGCCGATGGCTCGGAGTAACGGCCGTCTCCGACAACCCCTCAATTCGCGGGCCTTGTCCTTTCCCGAATGCTTTTCCGGATTGCCTCGCGAAATTCCTTCTCCGACATGGTCATGCGCTCGCTTTCCATCATTTTCAGGAGATACCGTTTCCCCTGATCCGGGCAGCGACATATGTGATTTTCGTTGTCATTCCAGACCAAGAACGTATCTTCGCCCTTGCAGAGTTCCCGGCATCGGTCCCGGAACGCGAACACGCCGTCGATCGTATCCTTCACGACATACATCCGGTCCCCCGACGCGTCGTCCACCCCCGCGTATTCGGGTTGACTCGAGGCGACCCCGGATTTCGCACTGCCCGTTGAATGTTCCTGCCTGCCGCAGGCCATGCCTGCCAATGCCGCCACTACGATCAATAGCCGTGCTCCGTACGACCTCACCATTTTGGCGTTCATGAACATTCCTCCCGACCAACCTGCACCTGTCGCCGCCGCTCATTCAGATCGAACTCCAACTGCGCAAGCATAAGCGAACGCGGCTCAAGGCGCAGGGGAACTGGAAAAAGTCAGCCGTGGTGGTACGCCACCCTCACATCGGGAATCGCTGTCTACTTCCGACTACCCGCTATTAGCCACCACTAGCTTGCGGAAGCCGCCAGAAGCCAACCAACACCCTTCATTAGGGCCTCCTTAGCCCCTTCCTTTGCGGATTCCACAAGGAACTCGGCCAAAGACTGTCTTTGTGCATCAAGCTCTTTCGGTACCGCTTTAAGAGCTCTTAGCCCCTTTTCCGTAAGCTGCAAATTGCGCGCTGCGTTTTCGCCAATACTTTCATAGCGAATGAAATCCTCCTTTTGCAACCATTCGAAGGTGTGTCGTATAACCAAGTAGATCTTGATGTAGTCCGACATCGATGCATCAGGGAATCGATCTGATACCTCGGCGTATAGGGCGCGAAAATCAATGTCCTTTGGGATGGGAAATTTCTCGTATAGCTGAGCCATTGCCAATCCAGCGGTAAGTTCGAATAGCTCCGGGTTGCGTGGCATTTAGTTAGCTTCCCAATATTAGATTTTCGAAACGAGAATGAGCGTGGTAGTAGACAAGAGCCCTAGGTCTCGCTGAGCTTGATAATGACATGGCCATTGTAACCAAGCAAGAAAAGTCAACCGTGGCGATACGCCACCTGATTCAAGCGGAAGTCAGCGCCACCAGTTTCCGCGCCTGCGCAGCACAGGCCTCGCGCATCTTCGGGTCAAGCGCCTTGAGCCAGCGGGCGGGGAGCGCGTCGCGGCCGTAGAGCGCGCCGGCGAGCATGCCGGCGATGGCGCCGGTGGTGTCGGCGTCGCCGCCGCGATTGACGACGTCGACGAGGCAATCCTCGAAGCTGTCCGTGTCGAGCAGCGCCTGTAGCACGGCCTGCATCGTTTCGACGATCCAGCCACTCGGATTCTCGCGCCGGCGGCCGCGGTAGGCGAAGGCCGGTTTGTCGTCGACAATGGGACGGATGCGCCGCCGATAAACACCGCGCAGATTCTCGCCGCCGATTGCGTCCTGCACGGCCAGCGCGAGGAATTCGGTGGCCGCGTCGGAATCGGGATTGTTGTGCGTCACATGCGCTTGCGCGCGCACGGCGGTGCGTACGACATCGTCGCCCTGCCCCAGCGTCGCCAGCGCCACCGGCAGCACGCGCATCGCGGCGCCGTTGCCGGCATCGTGCTCGGAAGGCGGCGCCACGGGCTCGCCGCTGCGGCGGAAAGCGACAAGATTTCGGCGCACGGTATTGCCGATGTCCACGGGCTTGGCACGCATCCAGGCATCGAAGGCGCGCGCGCAGGAAAGCGGCTCGACGCGACCGCCATCGGCAAGGATGGCTTCGCCGAGCGCGAGGCTCATGGTCGTATCGTCGGTAACGGCGCCCGGTTTCAGGCGCAGCCAGCCGCCACCGCGGATCTCGTTGTGGACGCCGTACTGGGCACGAATCTCCCGCGGCGTCATGAACTCGACCGTGGCGCCCAGCGCGTCGCCCAGCGCCAGGCCGAGATAGGCCGCCTCGGCCCTTTCGGCTAACTCAGCGGCTCGGATACTCGACGAGGATGTCCTCATCGCGGATGACCATTTGGCAGGCAAGGCGCCACTCGTTGGGCGCGAAATCGTCGACCTGCATCTTGTCGAGTTCGGCCTGGGTGACCTTGCCCATCTCCTTCAGCACCTTTTGCTCGCGCTCGTTGAGCGGGTTGGCCAGGCGCGGCTTGTTCTTGTCGATCACCTTGACCTTGACCAGGCAGGTACCGCACTCGCCGTCGCCGCAGGAAAAGTCGATGGGGATGTGGTTGTCCTTGGCGATTTGCAGGATGGTCTGCTTGTGGCTGCCGGAAACGGCATAGACGGTCTTGTCCTTGTGCAAAGGACTGGAAAAGGTGACGAGGGCCATGCTGTACTCCTATGGAAAAGCGTTCATCGGTGGCCGCCGCACATCCCGAGCGCAGCGAGCCGATCAGTCACCTCCCCCGCGAGGGGGAGGCCGGGAGGGGGTGGGTCCTTGGGCCGCAAGGCGAAGTGGCGGTCACGCTGGCTTGACCACCACTTCGCCGCCCAGTACCTGCGCCTGGCAGGCGAGGCGATGGTGGCGCGGCGCGAAGTTGTCCTTGAGTACCTGGTCTTCCAGCACCGAGGGCGAAGCCAGATGCTCATGTCCGGAAACGACCTTGGTCAGGCAGGTGCAGCATTCGCCTTCGCGGCAGCCGTAGGTGATGCCCGCGCCGACCTTCTCGGAGACTTCGATCAGGCGCGTGCCGGCCGGCACCGTGACGGTGACGCCGACGTCTTCGAAGGTGACTTTAGCTTTGGGCATTTCGGTTTTCCTTTCAGGCCAGCGCGGCCATGTCTATTTCAGTGGATTCCTGGCGGCCAGTCAGGTGCAGGGCCAGTTCGCGGCCGAGTTCGCGGCATTGCGCCAGTTCCTCGGGCGTGGGGACAAGTCGTGCCCGTACGCCCTTGACGGGCACGCGCAGCTTGAGTCCGCGCAGGCGGTCTTCGACCATGGGCACGGCTTCGCCGCTCCAGCCGTAGGAGCCGAAGGCGGCGCCGAGTTTTCCCTTGATATCGACGGCGGCCAGCGACGAGAGCAGGTCCCACACGGGTTTCACCGCGTCGCCGTTGATGGTCGGGCTGCCGAAAGCCAGGCCGTCGGCCTCCTCGATCAGGTCGACGAAAGGCGATACCTCGCCGCCCTCGATGTCGTAGAGCGAGACGCGCACGCCCGTGGCATCCTCGGCCCCGGCCGCCAGAGACTCTGCCATGGCGCGCGTGCTGCCGTAGGCGGACAGATAGAAGATGATGAGCGTCTTCTCCTCGGCCGCTTCGTTCTTGAGGCGGGAGGCGGACAGTTCGCGGTAACGTGCGACATAGCGGTCCGGCGCATCGCGCAGGATGGGGCCGTGCGCGGGCGCAATCACTTTCAGCGGCAATGGCTCGATCAGTTCCAGTGCATCCAGCACACGGCTGCGGAACGGCCGCATGAGGTGGGCGTAGTAGTAATCGAACGAAAAACGGAAATCGCCGACGTTGTCGTTGAACAGGCGCGGATCGCAGAAGTGGCAGCCGAAGGCATCGCCCGAGAACAGCACGCCGGCGTCTTCGAGCCAGGTGCATTGCGTATCCGGCCAGTGCAGGAAAGGCGTTTGCAAAAAGCGCAGCTTGCGGTCGCCGAGGTCGACCTCCATGCCCGTCCGCGTCGGCTGATAGGCCAGTTGCTCGCCATGCAGCAGGCCTTTCAGCATCGGCCCGCCACGCGAGGAGATGTACAGCTTCGCCTGCGGTGCGCGGCGCAGCAGTTCGGGCAGTGCGCCGGAATGATCCGGTTCGAGGTGGTTGAGAACGATGGTGGTGATCTCGCCGTAATCGGCCACCGACTCCAGACGACGGAAGAAGGTGTCGGAGAAACTCTCCTTCACCGTGTCGATAACGGCGACGCCCGCGCTGCCGCGCACCACGTAGCTGTTGTACGTGGTGCCGTTGGCGGTTTTGAGGATGATGTCGAAACTGCGCAGGCCGGGGTCGAGCGCACCGACCCAATGCACGTCGGGAACGAGCTCGATCGCGCCTTCAGCAGCCGTCGCTTTGACCATGTTCATGGTCGTGTCCGCAAGGATGATCGTGAGCGTGTCCCTGGCAGACGTGTCCTTCCTTGCCGTGCTGGCATTCTTCCATGTCTTCGTCGGGCAGATCCGCACCGAGGCCGATCCAGGCATCGATGGCGGCGACGTCGAAGCCGACCTTGCGCACGCCTTCGACTTCCAGCAGCGGGCGGCGGATCAACAGCGGATGCTTCTGCATCAGCGCCACTGCCGTCGCCTCGTCGCATTCCTCTGGCACGATCTCGCCGCTCTTGATGGCCGGCGAGTTGCTGTTGAACCACTGCGCGATCGGCAGGCCGCCAAAAAACGACAGCAGTTCGCCGCGCGTCCACGCACGGCCGATCAGGTCGCGCGGCTCCACGGTGTGACCGGCGGCTTCGAGGATCTTCTTCTGCTTGGCGTTGCCGGAGCAGCCCGGCTTTTCGTAGAACGTGACTGTGGCCATAGCTACCTTTGCGAGATTTCGCGCTGGGCGGCTGCCCAACGCTGCGGCGGAATGCCGGTCAGCGAGCCGGCGGGATTCATCGGCTCGTTGAGTTCGTTGACGATGGCGCCTTCGATCGGGCAGATCTCGACGCACTGCGCCTTGGCGTGGTCGCCGATGCACTCCGTGCACTTGTCGGCATCGATGAGGAAGTGCGGTGCGGCTTCGAAGATCGCCTTGTTCGGGCAGAGCGGTTCGCAGGCCCAGCAGTTGACGCAGGATTCGACGATTTCGAGGGCCATTACGCACACCTCTTGGCTTCGGCAGTCGTTTTCGGATTCAGCAGACCCGCTGCCAGCATTTCGTGCCAGACGGCCATCACGGCATCCTCGACGGCTTCCATGGCATGCTCGCCGTTCGGGCGGATGCCCGCCGCCTCCAGTTCGCCCCAGGGTTCGTAGCCGATCTTGGAGCACAGCACCGCTTCGCAGCCTTCCAGCGCCTTGATAGTTTTCGCGAGTACGGATTCCCCGTCGCCGCAGGTGTCGCCGCCGTCGCAGTAGAGGTCGGTCTTGCGGTGTCCGATCAGCTTGGCACCGGCGGCGGTTGCTTCGTAGACCAGGAATTCGCGGGCGTGGCCGAAGTGCTCGGCGACCATGCCGTTCTTCGCGGCCACGGCCATCAGCACAGGGCGGCCTTGCGAAAAGTCAGCCGTGGCGGTACGCCGATGTATGGTGACTACGGCGACGCCAGCCGGCTGCGGCGCGTGAGCCTTGGCCTTTTTGGCCTCGTTCTCCGCCGCGATCTGCTCGCGCAGCGCCTTGCGCTTCGCCATCGCCTCGGCGAGGAAGGCGTCGTCCATTTCCATCGCCTCGACCTTGTCCATGGTGAACTCGGCACCGCGATCCTCGCCCAGCAGGCCAACCGCGTCGGCGCGGCACTGGCGGCAGTGGCGCATCATGTTCATGTCGCCTTCGCAGGTGTCCTGCAGGTTCTTCAGCTCGGCCGGGCTGGGACTGCGCTGGCCCATGATGCCGTAGAAGGTGCCGTGCTCGGCTTCGGCGATCAGCGGCATGACGTTGTGCAGGAAGGCGCCCTTGGCCTTGACGACCTTCGACACCTCCTTGAGGTGCTCGTCGTTCACGCCCGGGATCATCACGGAATTGACCTTGACCAGGATGCCGCGCGCCACCAGCATCTCCAGGCCCTTCTGCTGCTGCTCGATGAGGATGCGCGCCGCCTCGATGCCGCGGATGCGCTCGCCCTTCCAGAAGATCCAGGGATAGATCTTGGCGCCGACTTCGGGGTCGACACAGTTGATGGTGATGGTGACGTGGTCGATGTTGTGCTTGGCCAGCTCCTCGACGCTGTCGGGCAGGGCGAGACCGTTGGTCGACACGCAGAGCTTGATGTCCGGCGCCTTCTGCGCCAGTTCGCGGAAGGTCGCGAAGGTGCGCTCGGGGTTGGCGAGGGGGTCGCCGGGGCCGGCGATGCCGAGCACCGACATCTGCGGAATGGCGGCGGCGACGGCCAGCGTCTTTTTCACCGCCTGTTCGGGTGTCAGCAGTTCCGACACCACACCCGGCCGCGACTCGTTGGCGCAGTCGTACTTGCGGTTGCAGTAATGGCACTGGATATTGCAAGCCGGCGCCACCGCCGCGTGCATGCGCGCGAAGTGGTGGTGGGCCTGCTCGGAATAGCAGGGGTGATCTTCCACCTTGCGGCGGATTTCCTCCGACAGCCCGGACATCTGTCCGGACGTCGAACCGCAGCTACCGGCGCTGCAACCGCCCTGTGGGCTCGTTGGGGTCGAGGGTGCCTGTGAGGCAATTTCCGGGAGGTCCACTTTCGTTCTCCGCGAGTTGTTTGCCTTCCTTATTGCAAGCTCGATGCCAGCCTGTAACCTGTTGATTCATATACATCTGAACGAGCGGTTGTCGGGAACGCCACAATGAATGAATGGCGGAGTTGCGACGCCTCCGCCTACCGGTAGCAGTGCGCCCTACCCTAGAATGAATGGCAACTCGACACGAAACCCGACCGCCGCCATGAACGACTTCGACGACAAAGCCACGACCTGGGATTCCGACCCGGTCAAACTCGCCCGCGCGCAGGCCGTGGCGGACGGCATTCGGCGGCACGTCCCGCTGTCGGAACTCACCGGATTCGAGTTCGGCTGCGGCACCGGACTGTTGAGCTTCGCCCTCCTCCCTCATCTCAAGCATGTCACCCTGGCCGACAACTCCGCGGGCATGCTCGATGTACTGCGCAAGAAAATTGCGGCCGCCGGGACAACGAACATGCGGCCGCTGATGCTCGACCTCGCGTCGGATCCCCTGCCGGACGACCGCTATGGTCTGGTCTATTCGCTGATGACGCTTCACCACATTCCCGACACCGAAGGCGTATTGCGCAGCCTCTACACCCTCCTCGATTCGCCAGGCTACCTTTGCCTCGCCGACCTCGACAGCGAGGATGGTTCCTTCCACGGCCCGGCGTTCAACGGACACAAGGGCTTCGACCGCGACGAACTCGCCCGGAAGGCAGCACAGGCGGGATTCCGCAACGTCCGTTTCGACACCGTGTTCCGCATGACCAAGGGTGACGGTCCGGGTCAGACGGAGTTCCCGCTGTTTCTGATGGTCGCGGAAAAGGCATGAAATGAGTGACCTGATTCCGCCCTGGCCATTGTTTTCCGCGTTTCTCGCCGCCAGTTTCGTCCTCGCCATCACGCCCGGCCCCGGCGTGCTCTACGTCGTCACCCGCAGCCTCGTCCAGGGTCGCCGGTACGGTCTGGTTTCGGCCGCCGCCGTCGCGCTCGGCAACTTCGGCAACATGCTCGCCGCCTCGGTCGGCCTTGCCGCGCTGTTCGCGGTTTCGTCGATCGCCTTTACGGTCGTCAAGTACGCCGGCGCGCTCTACCTCATTTATCTCGGTATTCAGATGTTCCGCCATTCCTCTGAAGAGAACCCGATCGTTGCGCCTGTCGCCGCACCGCTGGGCCGTATATTCCGCGATGGATTCATCGTTGCCCTGCTCAACCCCAAGACCACCATTTTCTTCGCCGCCTTCCTGCCGCAGTTCCTCGGTCAAAACGCGTCGCCGATGTTTCAAAGCATGGCGCTCGGCTCGCTCTTCGTCGCCATCGCCGCTGCAACCGACAGCGCCTATGCGCTTGCCGCCAGCGCGGTGGTGCCCGCTTTGCGCGACCGGGGCCTTCGCCGATTCGGCCAGCGGCTCGGCGGCAGCGTATTCATCGGTCTTGGCGTCTTAGCGGCGCTTGCCGGGTCGCGTGGTGCAAAATAGGTTTCGCTCGACAGTCGCCGATACGCAGGGAAGCAGCGTGGCGCAATACCGTCTTGCACCATGAAGACCTACGCGATTCTGCTGCGCGGCGTCACCCCGACCGGCAGGAACCGGGTGCCGATGGCCGAACTGCGCATCGCCCTCGCCGAGGCGGGGCTGCGCGACGTGCGGACATACATCCAGAGCGGCAATGTCATCGCCCGATCCGGGCTCGATCAGGCCGCCGTCGAGGCGTTGGTTCACGAGGTCATTGCCCGGGCGATCGGTGCCGACATCGCAATACTCGCCCGAACGCACGCGCAGTTGAAATATGTCATGGCGCACAACCCGTTCCCCCCGGAGGCTGCTTCGCGCACCTACTTCTCGCTGCTCGCCGCAAACCCGTCAGCGCCGCTTGTCGAGGAGCTGCGCCGGCTCGACTTTTCACCCGACGACGTGCGGATCGTCGGCAGCGTGATCTACACCCTCTACGCGACGAAACTAAGCGACTCGAAATTCCACAACAATTTCTTCGAACGAAAACTCAAGGTCGCCGCAACAACGAGAAATTTCAACACCCTTTCCCGTCTTGTCGAACTGAGTGCGATGCCAGCCGCACAGCATGAGGAACGATGATTCAGGACTGCTTCACTTCGATGTCGAGGATCTGGATGCGGTAGGCGATCCGGCGCGGCGGCGTCCGCCAGCAGTTCCAGGAAAGTCAGCCCAGAGCCACTACTGCCCACCTTGGTTTTGAAATGCGCGTAGTGTCGTTCCGTGCCACCACTTGGCTCGCTTGCCACTCGTCGATGCTGGCAGGCGCGGAACAGGTCGACACCTCGAAACTTCAGGAGCACAACCCATGCTACGCATTTCAATTGTCGCGGCGCTTGCCGCTCTGTCCAATTCCGCGCTCGCGCAGGATGCAGTTAAAACCGATGGCGACAAGTACAAGGTTATCCTCGAAAACGCCTGTGTTCGCGTCCTTGATTATCAGGACGTCCCCGGCGAAAGGACGCACCGGCACGCACACCCCGCGTTTGTTCTCTATGCGCTGACCCCATTCAAACGCACCTTGACCCTGCCGGACGGAAAAGTGCTCAGGCGGGAATTCAAGGCCGGAGATGTGATGTGGTCGGAACCGCAAACGCACATCGGAGAGAACGTCGGCGAGACGCCCACGCACGTGGTGATCATGGAGCTAAAACAGTCGGGCGGTGCGTGTTCGACGAAGCCCTGACCCGCGGCGTCACAACCACAGCAGCTAGCGCACTTTTGCGTATTCAATCATTCGATTGGCAACCGTGCATTCGGCAGATCCACAATGAGTTTGGCACTACACGGCTATCGATAGGGGAATCGCCATGCCTGACACAGCCGGCCACACTGTCCGCCTTTCCCAGGTGCTGCGCGCGCCGCCCGAGCGCGTCTACCGCGCCTTTTTCGATCCCGACGCCATGGCCAGATGGCTGCCACCCTACGGCTTCACCGGCAAAGTACATGAGATGGACGCCCGCGTCGGCGGCAGCTACCGCATGTCGTTCACCAACTTCGGCACGGGTCACAGCCATTCCTTCGGCGGACGCTTCCTCGAACTGACACCGCCTACGAAGCTCCGCTACACCGACCGCTTCGACGACCCCAACCTGCCTGGCGAAATGGTGACGACGGTGTCGCTCGCCAAGGTGAGCTGTGGGACGGAGATCAGCATTGTCCAGGAAGGAATTCCCGCCGCCATTCCGGCCGAGATGTGCTATCTCGGGTGGCAGGAATCGCTGTCGCAACTGGCGAAGCTTGTCGAGCCGGAGATCCCGGACGGCTAGAACTGCTTCACCTCGATGTCGAGGATCTGGATGCGGTAGGCGATCTGGCGTGGCGTCATGCCGAGCAGGCGCGCCGCCTTGGCCTGCACCCAGCCGGCCTGTTCGAGCGCGGCGATGACCTTGCTGCGCTCGTCCAGATCGGGGTCGGCGAGATCGACCGGACGGGACGCAGACGGCGCGGCCTCTTCGGCCGACTCGGGAAAAGTCAGCCGTGGCGACACGCCACCATCGCCGTCCGGTTCGCGCCCCCTGAGCTTGCCGCGACCGCGGTCGGTCTTGATCTGCTCGGCCTCGATGGTGCCGGAGGGACACATGACGGCGGCACGCTCCAGGCAGTTCTCCATCTCGCGCACATTGCCCGGCCAGCCGTATTGCGTCAGGCGCCGGATGGCGCCATCGGACAGGCTGAGCGGCCGGCCCTGCGCCTTGCCCAGCCGGCCAACCAGATGGCGGGCGATTTCCGGAATGTCTTCGACCCGTTCGCGCAGCGGCGGCAGGGCGATGGGCATGACGTTGAGGCGGTAGTAGAGGTCTTCGCGGAAATCGCCTGCGTCGACCGCCGCTTCGAGGTTGCGGTGGGTAGCGGCGATGACGCGCACGTCGACCTTGAGCGAGCGGCTGCCGCCGACGCGCTCGAACTCGCCCTCCTGCAGGACGCGCAGCAGCTTGGCCTGGAAGGCCGGCGAGATTTCTCCGATCTCGTCGAGGAACAGCGTACCGCCGTCGGCCATTTCGAAGCGGCCCTTGCGCGCGCCTACCGCACCGGTGAAGGCGCCCTTCTCGTGGCCGAAGAGTTCGGATTCGAGCAGTGTTTCGGGCAGCGAGGCGCAGTTGATTCGAACGTAGGCACCGCGCGCGCGCGGCGAGTTGTAATGGATGGCGTTGGCGATCAACTCCTTGCCGGTGCCGGTCTCGCCGCGGATCAGCACCGTGGTGTTCCACTTGGCGACCATGCGGATCTGTTCGAAGATGCGGCGCATCACCGCCGAGTGGCCGACGATGTTGTCGAAGCCGTACTGGTGGCGCACGGTGCGGCGCAGGCTGTCGCGCTCTTCGGCGATGCTCTTCTTCTCGGCGGCGACGTCGAGCGCCAGGCGCACGCTGCGGCCGATCAGGCTGGCGACCATTTCGACGAAGCGGGCGCGCTCGTTGAGCAGACCATCGTCGGGCTCGTCGGGCTGCACGGCCAGCACGCCCTTGAGGCTGCCGCCGACGTTGATCGGCGCGGCAATGAACGGCAGGTTGCGGTCGTAGATACCGACGCGATTGAGGAAGCGGGCGTCACGCCCCGCGACGGGCAGCGCAATGGAGCGCTTGTCTTCGAGGAGCACGCCTACGATACCTTCGCCCGGTTGGTAGCGCACGGGTTCGGCGGCATCCGTGCCATGCACGGCATGGACGACCAGATCGCCGCTTTCGGGATCGACGACGCTGACCATGCCGCGCGAAAGGCCGACTTCCTCGTCGAGGATGTCGAGCACCTTGCCGACGGATTGCGTGCAGTCGAGCGAGCGCGACAGGATTTCGCTGACGCGGTACAGGCACTCGAGCTCGGCGCGATGGAGTTGGGCAATCAGGCTCATGATCTCTTCAGCGGCAGAACGATACGCACGCGGCAACCGCCGGCATCCAGCGGATCGATCTCGATGCCGCCGCCGTGGTCCTGCGCGACTTGCAGCGCGGACGACAGGCCGGTGCCGAGATGGCCGCCATTCTTCTTGGTGGTGTAGAAAGGTTCGAAGACTTTCAAACGTGCGTCCTCGGGAATGCCCGGGCCGCTGTCCTCGATGACGACTTCCAGCGCATCCGGCAGGCTGCGGCTGGCGATGGTGAGTTCGCGCTCGACGCAGCCGCGAACGTTCATCGCCTCGATGGCGTTGTCGACCAGCGTCTTGAACATGGCGCGCAGCCGGTTCGGATAGCCGTTGATGGCGGGCAGCACGGCCTGCGGCCGCCAGCCGACGCGAATGCCGGCGGCGAGCATGCGTCCGGTGGCGAGATTGAGGACGTCGTGCAGCGCCTCGTTGAGGTTGACCGCCGTCGGCACCTCGTCGGATTGCGCAGGAATCGCGTTGCGCAGCGTGTCGACCGCCGCCTGCGCCGCGCGCAAGGCATCGGCGAGCGCGTCGCCCGCATTCGACACACCATTCAAACCGCTGCCGCGCCGCTCCATGGTCGCCAGCACCGTGTTCATCACATTGACCGGCCCTTCGAGCTGGAAGGAGGCCGCCGCCAGCGTTTCGCGCAACGCGTTGATGCGCCCCTCTTCGGCCAGCATGGCCTGCAAGGCGGCCATGCGCGACTTCTCCTGCTGGGCGCGCAGTTCGGTGATTTCCATCGCCACCAACAGGAGATAGATGCTGTTCTGGTGGTCGAAGAAGCTGTCGGCATCGCCGTCGTCGCGCCGCACCCAGATGCCGGAGCACGAGAACCAGCGCGCCGGCCGGTTGCCCGGCGGATCGATGCGCACCTCGCGGTTGAGGAAGGCGTGGCTGCCGGACCGGGGCGTGCCAAGCCCATGCCCCATGTCGGCGCGAACGGCATCGAGGATGGCCGTGGCCGGCTCGGCCATCGCCAGGTCGCCCATCAGTTTCTTGTACTCCTGGTTGTCGAGGACGACGCTCTCTTCCCCATCCACCAGCGCCATCGCCACGGGCGCCGCGTCGACCACGGATTCGATCAGCGCCTTCTGGTTCCGGACTTCCGATTCGAGACGATGCAGTTCGGTGACGTCGCGATGCAGGCCGAGGTAATGGATGACCTCGCCCGTTTCGTCCAGTACCGGCGAAATCATAAGCTCGGCCAGATACTTGCGGCCATCGGCGCGGCGGTTGACCAGCCGGCCGCTCCACGATTCACGCGCCGTGAGTTTGCCCCATAGCGACTGGTATACCGCCGGCGGCGTGACCTTGTGCGAAAGCATCGACTCGTTCTTGCCGATCGCTTCCGCAGGTTGGTAACCGGTGATGCGCGTGAACGCCGGATTGACGTAGAGGATATTGGCCCGCGTGTCGGTGATCGAAACGGCCAGGTCAGCCTGCTCGACGACCTGCTCGAACACCTGGGCGGGAATCTCGGTGCTACCTGTGGGTTTGCTCGATTTCATACCCCCATTCTGCACGTTCCATGCCAATAGCCGCGGAAATCGCCAAGAGCCACTGCTGGCGGGGCAATTCAGGTTTCAGTGTCGGTTTCATTCCCGCTTGTCGCAAACACGACAGAACAAAGGCTGCGCCTTCGGGGTGCGGCGAAAAACAAAAAACCCCATAACGGTGCGGGCTTGTAGCCAATTCCCTTACGCGCCAATCGGGTGGCACGAAACCTGCGGATAGCCGTCCAGGAGCCATCCATGA
The DNA here is from genome assembly GCA_018819515.1 of Gammaproteobacteria bacterium. GTDB lineage: Bacteria > Pseudomonadota > Gammaproteobacteria > Burkholderiales > Rhodocyclaceae > Fen-999. The sequence goes on along the minus strand of JAHJPX010000003.1, from coordinate 100,716 downwards.
CCGAATTCCTTCTCCTGCTGATATCGACCGCCCTGGTCAACAACGTGGTGCTGATGAAGTTCCTCGGCTTGTGCCCGTTCATGGGCGTCTCGAAGAGCGTCGACAGCGCCTTTGGCATGGGCCTGGCCACGACCTTCGTCCTGACCGTCGCCAGTGCCGCGGCCTGGATGCTGGAAAACTGGCTGCTCGTTCCGCTCGGCCTTTCCTACCTGCGCATCCTGACATTCATCCTGGTCATCGCCGCCACGGTTCAATTCGTCGAGCTGGCGGTAAAGAAGGCCAGCCCCGGCCTCTACCAGGCGCTGGGCATCTACCTGCCGTTGATCACCACCAACTGCGCCGTGCTTGGCGTCGCGCTGCTCAATGTGATGGAGAAGAACAACTTCGTCACCAGCCTGTTCTACGGCTTCGGCTCGGCGCTCGGCTTCACGCTGGTGCTGGTGATGTTCGCCGGCATGCGCGAACGGCTGGCGCTGGCGCGCGTGCCCGCCGCGTTTTCCGGTGCGCCGATCGGCTTCGTGCTCGCCGGTCTGCTATCGCTCGCTTTCATGGGCTTTGCGGGGTTGAACTTCAAATGATCGCCGCCGTACTAAGCCTCACCTTGCTCGGCATCGCCCTCGGCCTTGGCCTCGGCGTCGCCGCGAAAAAATTCGCCGTCGAGGGCAATCCGCTGGTCGATGAACTCACGGCCCTGATGCCCGGCACCAACTGCGGACAATGCGGCTTCCCCGGCTGTTCCGGCGCCGCCACGGCGGTCGTCGAAGGCCGCGCCGCGCCGACCTGCTGCCCGCCCGGCGGCAAGGCGCTGGCTTCGGAACTGGCGGAAAAACTCGGCCTCTCGCTCGACCTCTCGGGCATGGTCGACGAAGGGCCGAAGATCGCCTACGTCTCCGAGGAAATCTGCATCGGTTGCTGCCGCTGCATCAAGGTCTGCCCGACCGACGCCATCCTCGGCGCAGCGAAGCAGATCCACAACGTCATCCGCGAAGCCTGTACCGGCTGCGCCGCCTGCATCGACCGTTGTCCGACCGAGGCGATGGTCATGAAACCCGTACCCGTGACCCTGCAACACTGGGTCTGGCCCAAGCCTGCTCTCGTCTAAAGATATGGCCCCCCACGCTCACCTCATTTGTCAATTCGGTTCGCCGCCCCCCACAGGGGGGCGCCTGCCTCCTTGGGGCGGCCCTACGGAGGCATGATCATGGGCATCCTCGACCGCATCTTCGGCAACCACTGGGGCATCCATCCGGACGACCGCAAGCGCCCGGCCGCCGACCTGCCGCTGCGCCGCCTGCCGCTGCCGAGCCATCTCTATGTGCCGCTCCAGCAGCACATCGGCGCGCCGGCCCGGCCGATCGTGCTAGTTGGACAGAAAGTACTGAAGGGCGAGTTGATCGCCGAAGCGCAGGGCGCGACATCCGCCGCCATCCACGCGCCGAGTTCCGGCACCATCACTGCCGTAGGCGAAATCACCGCGCCGCACGCTTCCGGCCTGCCCGTGCCCGGCATCACCATCGAATGCGACGGCGAGGATCGCTGGATAGAAGCCGCCGACATTCCCGACGATCCCGCCTTTGATCCCTTTTCACTGGAGCCGGCCGAAATCAGCCGCCGCATCGGCGCGGCTGGTGTGGTCGGCATGGGCGGCGCGACTTTCCCCTCGGCACTCAAACTCAACATCGGCAAGAAAACCGGCATCACGACGCTGATCATCAACGGCGGCGAATGCGAGCCGTATCTTTCCTGCGACGACCGCGTAATGCGCGATTTCGCCGCCGAAGCCGTCGATGGCATCCGCCTGATGCTGCACGCAACCGGCGCGAAAGAAGCGCTGGTCGGCATCGAGGACAACAAGCCGGAAGCCATCGCCACCATGCAGCAAGCGGCAGCCGGCTTCCCGGAAATCCGCATCTGCCCGGTGCCGGCACGCTATCCGATGGGCTCGGAAAAGCACCTCTTCTCCGCCCTGACCGGCAAGGAAGTGCCGGCCGACGGCCGCACCACCGACCTCGGCGTGCTGGTGCACAACGTCGGCACGGCCGCCGCCGTGCATACCGCGATCCGCCACGGCCGGCCACTGGTCGAGCGCATCGTCACACTCAACGGCGGCGCCTGGCGCGCACCGGGCAACGTCGTCGCACCAATCGGCATGCTGGTATCGGACATCATCGCCGCCACGGAATTCAAGGAGCAGCCGGCGCGCCTGATCATGGGCGGACCGATGATGGGCACGCTGCTGCCGAGCGAGTTCGTGCCCGTGGTCAAGGGCAGCAGCGGCCTGCTCGCGCTGACCGCCGAAGAAGCCGCCGACGGCGAAGCGCAACCCTGCATCCGCTGCTCGTCCTGCGTGCGCGCCTGCCCGGTCGGCCTGCTGCCGCTGGAGATGTCGGCACGCATCCGCAACGAGGACTACGCGGGCGCGGTCGACCTCGGCCTCAAGGACTGCATCGCCTGCGGCTGCTGCGCCTATGTCTGCCCCTCGCGCATTCCGCTGGTGCAGTACTTCGGCCACGCCAAGGGCGAACTCGCCGCGCGCGACCGCGCAAAACTGCGCAACGACGCCACCAAGCGCCTGGTCGCCGCGCGCGCCGAACGCCTCGAACGCGAGGCGAAGGAAAAGGCGGAAGCCGCCGCCCGCCGCAAGGCCGAGCGCGCCAAACAGAAAGCCGCGGAAGCCGCCGCCGCGGCCGCAAGCGCCGATACCAGCGGCGCGGAGACGACGGCATGAACACGCTCGCCACCACCTCACCCCCCATCGCTTCGCCGCACGCCCACGGCGGCGCCGGCGTCTCGGTTGTCATGCTCAAGGTGATGGCGGCGCTGGCACCAGCCACGCTCTACGGCTTCTGGCTCTACGGCTGGCCGGCCATCCACCTCTGGTTCATCACCGTCTTCGCCGCGCTGCTCGGCGAAGCTTTCAGCCTGCGCCTCGCCGGCCGGCGGGCGCGGCCCGTGCTGCTCGACGGCTCGGCACTCCTCACCGGCTGGCTGCTGGCGCTGTCGCTGCCGCCCTGGGCGCCGTGGTGGCTGGGCGCAGTCGGCGGCCTGTTCGCCACCATCGTCGGCAAGCAGGTGTTCGGCGGCATCGGCCAGAACCTGTTCAACCCGGCGATGGTCGCGCGGGTCGCGCTGCTGATCTCCTTCCCGGTAGCGATGACCGCCTGGGTGGCACCACTGCCGCTGACTGCTGCCGGCGCGCCCGGCTTCCTCGACGGACTGATGATCACGCTCACCGGCGTGCCCAACCTCGACGCGATCTCCTCCGCCTCGCTGCTCGGCCACGCCAAGGCCGAGCTTTCGCGCGGCGTCGACCTCCTGCAGTCGCTCTCTGCCGACCACCTTGGCCAATACCTTTCATTCACCGGCGCGCGCCCGGGCAGCATGGGTGAAACCGCCGGCCTGCTGATCGCCGCCGGCGGCATCGCCATGATCGCCATGGGCATCATCTCCTGGCACATCCCGCTCGCCATGCTCGCCGGCATCGCCATCCCCGCCGCCATCGGCCACGCGGTCGATCCCGCCCGCTACCTCGACGCAACCACGCACGTCCTCTCCGGCGCAGCGCTGCTCGGCGCCTTCTTCATCGCCACCGACTACGTCACCTCGCCCAACACGCGCGCCGGCCAACTCGTCTTCGGCCTCGGCTGCGGTTTCCTTACCTATGTGATCCGCACCTGGGGCGGCTATCCGGAAGGCGTCGCCTTCGCCGTGCTGTTGATGAATACGCTGACACCCGCCATCGACAGGCTCGTCAAGCCGCGCATCTACGGCCGCAACCGCAAGGGAGCTTCGCTGCCGCTATGAGCTTCGATACTGCATTCGTCCGTGACAAGCTGAGCTACCAGGCCATTTCGCTCGGCGTCGTCGCGCTGGTCGCCAGCGCCGCGCTCTCGGTCGGCAACAAGCTCACCGGCCCGGCCATCGCCGAAGCCGAGGCACGCGACCTGCAGTCCTCCCTGTCGCAGGTACTGCCCGAAGGCTCCTACGACAACGAACTGCTCAAGGACACGCTGGACGTAAAAGTCAGCCGTGGCGACACGCCGGCCACGGTGCTGGTCTACCGCGCGCGCAAGGCCGGTGCCGTCACCGGCGCGGTGTTCCGCATGGCGCGGCGCGGCTACGCCGGCGACATAGTGGTGTTGATGGGCGTCGACGCCAAAGGCACGCTGCTTGGTGTGCGCGTGATCAAGCACCAGGAAACGCCTGGCCTGGGCGACAAGATCGACATCGCCAAGACCAGCTGGATTCTCGATTTCAACGGCAAGTCGCTCGACAACCTACCGGCCGACAAGTGGGCCGTAAAGAAGGACGGCGGCGTCTTCGACCAGTTCGCCGGCGCCACCATCACCCCTCGCGCGGTGGTCAGTGCCGTCAAGGGCGGGCTCGACTTTTTCGCCGCACACCGCGACGAGATCATCGGAGACTGACATGAACCACTTCCAGATTTTCAAGGACGGCATCTGGAGCCAGAACGTCGTCTTCGCACAGATGCTGGCGCTGTGTCCGACGCTGGCCGTCACCACCAGCGGCACCAACGGTCTGGGCATGGGTCTGGCCTCCACCACCGTTCTGGTGATCTCCAACGTGCTGGTCGCGATGATCCGCAACTTCGTCAGTCCGCAGGTGCGCATCCCCGTCTTCGTGGTGCTGATCGCGACGCTGGTCACGCTGGTCGACATGAGCCTCAATGCCTGGTTTCACGACCTCTACAAAGTGCTCGGCCTGTTCATCGCCCTGATCGTCGTTAACTGCGCCATCCTCGGCCGCGCTGAGTCCTTCGCGTCCAGGTCGCCCGTGCTCGCCTCGGCGCTCGACGGCTTGGGTTCTGGCCTCGGCTTCACGCTGGCGCTGACCCTCATAGGACTGGTGCGCGAACTGCTGGGCAGCGGCACCTTGTTCTCACAAGCCAGCCTGCTGCTCGGCCAGAGCTTCGCCTTCCTCGAAACCACCGTCATCCCCAACTACGGCGGCGTGCTGCTGATGATCCTGCCGCCCGGCGGCTTCCTGGTGCTCGGCTTCCTGCTCGCCGCCAAGCGCATCGCCGATGCCCGCATGGCGCGGCGTACCGCCACGGCTGACTTTTCCGCACAGGGAGCGTAGCCATGCAAGTCGGCGTCGCCTACTCCGAACCCGGCCAGCAGATCTGGATGAACATCGAGGTGCCCGACGACGCCACGGTGAAGGATGCCATCGAGAAATCCGGCATCCTCAAGATGTTCCCGGCCATCGACCTGGAGACACAAAAGGTCGGCGTCTTCAACAAGGTCGTGAAACTGGAAGCCGCGCTACGCGCCGGCGACCGCGTCGAAATCTATCGCCCCATCACCTGCGATCCGCTCACCGTGCCGCGCCGCGATGGCGACGGCGGGGACGACGAGTAGCGACTCGCCGGGAATGCCGTGACGGCAGGGCTTCTGCCGCCAAATTCCCATCGTCATGACATGGCTAAATGCGGACGCCGCGCCGGGCGGCCGCGAAACCTTGTTGCGCGGCCGGCGAACGAAGCGCTACATTATCCATTTTGCAAGAAAGTTGAGACTTATCAACTTAACTTTAGTACTATGGTGCCAAAATATACATCTAATAGAACAACGGCGGCGGGAGATACCCGACGCTGACTGACAGAGAGGGGCTCGGTAGTGCCCAACGCAATCAGAATCCCTGAGAAGGTGGTTCTCGCAACGGACTTCGCGGCATTCCACGCCGTCGACGAAGCGTTGCCGGGCAGTCCTGTCCGCAAGGATTGTGGCGCATGAGCGTCCGTCCGCCCACCGTTACTGCCGCGGATGTGGCGCTGGCCAGGAGCGAAGCCAGCCTCCGCCTTCTTGTAAAGAAGGTGCCAATCGCCCTTTCGCATACGGCCACCGACTTCACCGTGCTCGAGACCAACGATCGCTTCAGCGAGCTGTTCGGCTATACCCAGGACGACATTCCGACGCTCGACGAATGGTGGCCGCGGGCCTACCCGGACCCGGCCTATCGCCAGGAACTGAAGCTTGCATGGGACACGGCCATTGCCAAGGCAATGCGGGAGGGCGGCGACCTGCCGCCCGTAGAGGTCCGGGTGACTTGCAAGAATGGCGACGTGCGCATCGTCGAGGTCTCCACCGTGATGCTTGGCGACGGGGCGGTGACGGCGTTCGTTGACCTGACCGAACGCAAGCGCGCCGAGGAAATCCAGAAACAACTCAACCGCGAGCTGCGCGCCATCAGCAACTGCAACCAGGCACTGATGCGGGCCGAGGACGAGCAGGCGCTGCTCGACGAAGTCACCCGCATCATCGTCGAGGAAGCCGGCTACCGGGTGGCCTTTGTCGCCTATGCCGAACACGACGCCGAGCAGACGGTACGCCCCGTGGCCTGGGCGGGAATGAGCGAAGACTACTTCGCAGGCGCCAAGCTGACCTGGGCGGACAGAGATCTCGGCCGCGGTCCCATTGGAACGGCGATCCGGACAGGCAGCATCGTCGAGATCCCGGATATCGCCACCGATCCGCGCATGCTGCCGTGGCGCGAAAGGGCCTTGGCGCGCGGCTATCGCTCAGGGGTCGCCTTCCCGCTGAAGGATGATCGACAGAATGTCCTCGGCGGCCTGCTCATTTATTCCGGAGAAGCCAACGCAATCACTCCGGAGGAGATCCATCTACTCGATGAACTCGCCTGCGACCTGGCCTTCGGCATCACGAACCTGCGCGCGCGTGCCGCCCACCAGCAGGCGGAAGTACAGCTTGCAGCCAGCGAACAGCTTTTCCGGGCGATGGTCGAGAATTCCCCAGAGCCCATCGCCCGCTATGACCGGGAACTGCGCCGCATCTATGTAAACCAGGCGATTCGCAAGCTGTTCGAGGCGCCGGTCGAGCAGGTATTGGGCGTTACACCAGCCAGCGGTTCGCCTCTCGTCGACCCGGACAGCTACATGGCCGCGATCCGGCGGGTGATCGAAACAGCCGCGGAGCAGAGGCTCGATGGCGCGTACCGAACCCCTGATGGACGCATTGGCTGGGCCAGTTGGCGCTTCACGCCGGAACTCGGTCCCGATGGCCAGGTTGCGACGGTGCTGGTCATCTCGCACGACATCACGGAACGCAGGCAGGCGGAGGAGGAACGGCAGGCACACCTGCATTTCCTTGAAAGCCTGGATCGTATCAATCGCTCCATCCAGGGCCGCACCGACATCAAGCAAATGACGATGGACGTGCTCGATGAGGTGCTGGCGATATTCGACTGCGATCGCGCCTTCCTGCTGCACCCTTGCGATCCCGCCGGCAGCCACTGGACCGTGCCGATGGAGCGCACCCGTCCGGAGTACCCAGGCGTTCTTGCACTCAATCAACCGATCCCGATGGACAAGGACGTAGCGGACACGCTACAGGCCTTGCTGGACCACCCGGGCCCCCTTGTCTTTGGGCCCGAATCGGATCACCCGCTGCCCAAGTCGGCTTCGGAGCGATTCGGTATCAAGTCCATCATGTCCATGGCGTTGCACCCGAGAACCGGCCAACCCTGGCAATTCGGCATACACCAGTGTTCGCGCGAGCGCATCTGGACCAACGAGGAAGCAAACCTCTTCGAGGCGATCGGCCATCGCGTCTCGGATGCCCTGAACACCCTCCTGATCACCCGCAGCCTGCGCGAAAGCGAGGAGCGCTTCCGGCTCCTTTTCGAGAACTCTCCGCTGCCCATCCAGGAGGAGGACTACTCGGCGGTCAAGCGCCGGCTCGACGCGCTGCGCGAAACCGTCGGCGACGACATCGACGCCCACCTCGCCGGGCACCCGGAACTGCTGGCCGAGTACTCCTCGCTGGTCAAGATCGTAGACGTCAATCGCGCCGCGTTGCAGTTCCACGAGGCGGAGGATAAAGAGACGCTCCGGCACGACCTGTCTCAGTCCTTCCTGCCGGAGACGTTGCCTGCCTTCCGCAACCTGCTGGTGGCGCTGATGCGCGGCACTACCGAACTGCGCCTGGATACGGTGTTGCGCACGCTGACCGGGCGCGAACGGCAGGTGACCGTCTATTTCTCCGTATGTCCTGGCTACGAGAGCAGCTTCGCCCGCATCTTCGTCTCGATTGTCGACACTACCGAACGCAAGCAGTTTGAGGAAAACCTTGCCGCCAGCGAACAGCTCTTCCGGGCGCTGGTGGAGAATTCACCCGATTTCATCGCGCGCTACGACCGCAAGCTGCGCCGGGCTTATGTCAACCCGGCGCTGCAGCGCATATTCACAACCCCGCCGGCTGAAACGCTCGGCAAGCCGCCGACCAGCAAGTCGCCTCTGGTGGACCCGGCGGACTATATGCTCAAGCTGCAGCGGGCGCTCGATAGCGGCCAGGAATGCTCCGGCGAACTGGCCTATCGCGATCTTCAAGGAGGTCTCCATTGGGGAACGATGCGCGCGGTTCCCGAGTTCGACGCGAACGGGGTCGCGACTTCGGTGCTGGCCATCACCCGCGACATCACCGACCGGGTTCGGAATGAGGAGCGTCTGCGCCTTGCGGCCAGTGTGTTCGCCACCAGCCAGGAAGGCATCCTGATCAGCGATCGCGAAAACCACATCATCGACGTCAACCCGGCCTTCACCCAATTGACCGGGTATACCCGCGAGGAAGCGCTCGGACGGGATCCCGGTTTTCTCGGCGACGGCCGCCAGGGACGGGAGTTCTACGCCGGGATGTGGCAATCGATCAATGCGACGGGACTCTGGCAGGGCGAACTGTGGAACCGGCGCAAGAACGGCGAGGCGTTTGCCGTGCTGTTGTCGATCATCGCCGTCAGGGACGAGCGCGGCAGGCTCCGGCATTACGTCGGCGCGTTTTCGGACATCAGCATGATCAAGGCGCACGAGGCGGATCTCGACCGCATCGCGCACTACGACGTACTCACCGGAGTGCCCAACCGGCGGCTGCTCGGCGACCGGCTGGAACAGGCCATCGCCCATACTCGCCGCCATGGAAAGAACCTGGCCGTTTGCTATCTCGACCTCGACGGTTTCAAACCGATCAACGACCAGTTTGGCCACGAGGGTGGCGACCGCCTTCTCGTCGAGATTGCCCGGCGGCTGCAATCCATGTCGCGCGCCGACGATACCGTCGCCCGCCTGGGTGGCGACGAGTTCGTGCTGTTGTGGAACGACGTCGGCGCCGAAGCCGAGTGCTACCAGGCGCTCGATCGCATCCTTGAGGAAGTCTCGGCGCCCATGCTGCTGGACGGCGTGCCCATTTCGGTTTCCGCCAGCGTTGGCGTAACCCTGTATCCGGACGACAACGCGGATGCGGACAGCCTGCTGCGTCACGCCGACCATGCCATGTATTCGGCGAAGCAGCTTGGCAAGAATCGCTACCAGTTGTTCGATTCGCGCCTGGAACGCCAGATCACCTCGCGCGTCGAGTTCCTGGCCAAGGCCGAACGCGCCCTCGATGCGGGTCTTTTCGAGCTCCACTACCAGCCGAAGGTGGACTGCGTCGGCGGAGTCGTCATCGGCGTCGAGGCGTTGGTTCGCTGGAACGATCCTGTTCTTGGTCTGCTTCGCCCCAAGGAATTCCTGCCGTTGATCGAGGACGACAACCTGGCCTTGCGCATGGGCCGCTGGGTGATGGAACAGGCGGTGCGCCAGGCGCGGCTCTGGAACGAAATGGGCATCGCCCTGCCGATCAGCATCAACCTCTTCCCGCGCCACCTCAAGTACCCGACCTTTATCGATGATTTGCGCGATGCAATCAGCTTGCACTGGCCCGACATGCCCAATCACCGCCTGCTGATGGAAATCGTCGAGACCTCGGCGCTGGAGGAACTCGACCCGATCGAGAGCGTCATCAAGGAATGTCTGGAAATGGGCATCGGCTTTTCCCTGGACGATTTCGGCACCGGCTATTCATCGCTGATCTATCTGCGGCGCCTGAGTGTAGAAGAACTGAAGATCGACCAGTCTTTCGTACGCGACATGCTCGACGATCCGGAAGACGAGGCCATCGTCGTCGGTGTGATCGGCCTGGGACGGGCATTCGGACTGCGCGTGGTCGCCGAGGGCGTCGAATCCGACCGGCATGTACGTCACCTCGTCGATCTCGGCTGCAACGTCGTCCAGGGCTATGGTCTGGGACATCCCATGCCGGCAGCCACATTCCAGAAATGGTTCGCCGACTTCAAGTCTCGGGGAGCAGGCATATGTCACAGGTAGATATCAATTTCACGCCGATCGAATGGTCGGAGAAAATGGCAACCGGAGTACCGCAAGTCGACGCCCAGCACCGTTACCTGGTCGATACGCTCCGGCGCGCCAACGATAGGCTGCTCGGCGATCACGAGGGCGCGTTGCTCGGTGAAATCGCCAAGGATCTTCTCAACTACGCGATCATGCACTTCGAGACCGAAGAAAGCCTGATGAAGCGCTACGGCTACGAGGCCGCGTTTCCGGACGTCGCCCGCGCCCATATCGCCCAGCATCGCGACTTCTCGCGTCAGGTCGTGGCCGTATGTGATCACCTGCGCGAGGGGCGGCCGGTTTCGCGCATGGACGTGCTGAAGTACCTCAACGAATGGCTGCGCAACCACGTACTGGGAATCGACCAGAAGCTTGGCGCCTTCGTGCGCGAAGCCGAGGCAAGGCAGGCGGCCGAACCGCCCGCCTGATCAGGCGGACTGGAACAAGCCGGCAATCCAGCTTTTCTGCGCGGCGGCGCGGCGGTTCGTTGTTAGATGCTCACGCACGCGTTCGCGCGCATCCGCGAGCGGCACCTGCGTTTCCGGCTCGATGGCATCGCAGAGCACGACGTGAAATCCGAGCGGCGATTCGACGACGCCCGAAAGCTCGCCGGCTTCCAGCTCGAAAGCCGCGGCTTCGACTTCCGTATAGAGCTTGCCGCGCGGCACCTTGCCGAGCAGCCCGCCGTTCATCGCGGTCGGGCACTCGGAGTGCTTGAGCGCCTGTTCGCCGAAACGGCCGATGTCCTTGACGAGTCGCTCGCGAATTGCCTCGATCTTTGCCGCCGCGGCCGCGCGCGTGCTGCCTGGTACCTCGTCGTTGACGGTGACGAGAATGTGGCGCAACGAACGCGTCTCCGATCTGGCGAAACGGTCACGATGCTGAAGGTAGAAGATTTCGACCTCGGTATCGCTGACCGGCGCCGCGCTTGCAGCCACCTGCTCCAGCACGGCCTCGACCTTGAGATCGCGCTCGATCGATGCGTGTAGCGATTCGACACTAAGGCCGGTGCGTGCCAGATCCGCCTCGAATTCAGACCCGTCCGGATAGCGGTCGCGAATATCCTTGATACAGGCTTCCACCGAGGCCTCGGGCAGGACCACCAGCGCCGCGTTGGCGCTGCCGAGTATGCGCTGCTCGATTTCCTGCTGGCGGGCAGCGATGGTCGAAACCCGCTTGCGCTCCGTTTCGTCAAGCGCGTCCGGCACCTTGCTGTAGAGCTCGTGGGCGAGCTTGAGCGTCAGGTAGGAAAAGTCAGCCGTCATGACACGCCGCTTGAGGTACCAGGGGCGCCAGTGCGCCTTCCGAAACCAGCAGCGGACGCCCGGGCAGACTCTCGAAATGAACGTGATAGGCCACGCCGCCCGGCGCATCGCGCAGCACCTTGAGCACTTCGCCGATGCTGCCCGCCACGACGAGGGTTTCGCCATTCGAGGCCAGCGTCTTCGCCGCCCGCACCTTCTGCCGGAACTCGTAGGCGCTCGGTACCCAGGGTTCTTCCGCGCCCATCAGTTCCTCCTCGCGGCAGCCGACGATGCGGCCGTCGTCGAGGAAGTGCACCGAGTAGATGATCTGGTCCTGCAGGAAGGTGCCGACGTCGACGACGTTGCCAACGCTGCCGCGCCGGATCAATAACGCACCGGTTTCCTCGCCGGGGTAAGTCCCGTCGTTGCGCACGTTGCGCGTCACGCGCACGGCTTCGCCGAGATCCCACTTGTTGTGCATCATGTCGGCTTGCCGCGTCCGATGGAGCCGATGGAAACCTTGGCAATGCCGGCCGCGCGTTGATGGACGCTGAACACCTTTTCCGTCAGCGCGTCGGACTGGACGAAGTCCTCGTAGGCGCGCAGCAACCAGCCGCGATATTCGTCGTAGCCGGTCGTACCGTCCGTGGCATGCACATCGAGATAGTTGTGGAACCGCTGCAGGATGTGCAGGCGATTGACATGTACCACCGCGCGCTCGAAGGGAATGGCGAAGTGCTCGAGAAAATCCTCGGCGCTCTCGCAGTCGGCGGTTTCATCTTCGAAATCGTATGGGTCCGTACTCATGATGCCTCCATCAGCCGTTGCAGCAATTCGAGGTCGGTCGGCGGCCGCTTGTACGCGGCGACAAAGCCGCGCACGCGGTCGAGCAGTGAATCGGCTTCAACGTCGTCGAGCAGGCGGCCCAGGCGCGCCATGACCAGTTGTACGGCACGGCGACCGGAATGTTTGCCAAGCACGATGCGGTGTTCGCGCCCGACCAGTTGCGGATCGAAGCCCTGGTAGTTGTCGGGATGCTTGATCAGGCCGTCGACATGGATGCCGGCTTCGTGGGTGAACACGCCCTCGCCGACCAAGCTCTTCTGCCAGCCCACCGGGCGGCCGGAAGCACTGGCGACACGCGCCGACAACGGCGGAAAATCGCGCAGGTCCACTCCGGTCTCAATGCCATGGCAGCGGTGCAGACCGATCACGACTTCTTCGAGCGGCGCGTTGCCCGCCCGCTCGCCGAGTCCGTTGACGGTGGTATTCACATGCGTGGCACCGGCCTTGGCAGCCGCCAGGGTATTGGCGGTCGCCATGCCGAGATCGTCATGCGCGTGCATCTCGATCTCGATGTCGCTGGCCGCGCGCAAGGCACCGATACGCTCGTAGGTGGAGAACGGATCGAGCACGCCGAGCGTATCGGCAAAACGGAAGCGGCGCGCACCGGCCGCCTGCGCGACTTCGACGATGCGCTTGAGAAAATCGAGGTCGGCTCGCGAGGCATCTTCTCCGCCGATGCATACGTCGAGACCAAGATCGAGCGCGTAGCGGACATGGCGCGGAATTTCCGCCAGCAGCCAGTCGCGGTCGCGGCGCAATTTGGAACGCAGATGCTGATCCGACGCCGGCACCGAGATATCGATCAGTTGTGCACCAAGCCCCGCGCAAGCCGCAATGTCGGCAGTATGCATGCGGCTCCAGACCATCAGCCGAGCCGATAGGCCGAGATTCGCCACGGCGCGAATGCTCTCGCGCTCCGTCGCGCCCATGGCCGGAATGCCGACTTCCATCTCGGGCACACCCAGCGCATCCAGGCGACGGGCGATATCGAGCTTTTCGTCGATCGAAAACGCGACGCCCGCCGACTGCTCACCGTCGCGCAGCGTGGTGTCGTTTACGACGATCGACATGGCAGAAGACATCAAGGAATTCATGCCTCAATGTGAGCAAATACGATGCCTGGCAATATTCTCTTTTACTTCATGATGTTACAATCGTCATGCTGCTATTTGTCGTATACTTCACAATGTATCGACCCACATCATGTCGTGGATAGGTGCAATTTTTCGGGCAAACGATGGGCCTGACTGGCCGGTAGCCAAAGCTCCGCCGCACGGGGCGAAAAGAAGCGACAAGAGCGGCTGGGCGGCGACAGTCGATAAGATTCGCATGAAGGGCCAGCTTATCGCATCCGCTATAATCCGCGCCGTTCAACCAACAGGGGAAAAACGATGGGCTTTCTAGCCGGCAAGCGCATTCTCATTACCGGTCTGCTGTCCAACCGCTCGATCGCCTACGGCATCGCCAAGGCCTGCCAGCGCGAAGGCGCGCGCCTCGCATTCACCTATCAGAACGATCGCTTCAAGGACCGCCTCGCCAAGTTCGCCGATGAGCTTGGCAGCCACCTGATATTTCCCTGCGACGTCTCGGACGACGAACAAATCAACGCCCTGTTCGAGGAGCTGGGCAAAGGCTGGGAAGGCCTCGATGGCCTCGTGCATTCGATCGCCTATGCACCGACCGAAGCCATCGAAGGCGACTTTCTCGATGGCATTTCCCGCGAATCCTTCCGTATCGCCCACGACGTATCGTCGTACAGCTATCCGGCGCTGGCCAAAGCTGCCCGGCCACTGCTCCTGAAGGGGAACAAACCGGCCCTGCTGGCGCTCACTTATCTCGGCGCCGAGCGCACCATGCCCAACTACAACACCATGGGTCTGGCCAAGGCCAGCCTGGAAGCAGCGACGCGCTATCTGGCGTTCTGCCTCGGCCCGCAGGGAATTCGCGCCAACGCCATTTCGGCTGGCCCGATCAAGACTCTGGCGGCCTCGGGCATCGGCAACTTCGGCAAGCTGCTGGCCTACAACTCCCACCACGCACCGCTGCGGCGCAACGTCACCATCGAGGAAGTCGGCAATGCCGCGGCGTTCATGCTTTCCGACCTGGCCAGCGGCATTACCGGGGAAATCATGTATGTGGACGGTGGCTTGAACACCACCGCCCTCGGCAACGCCGATCCGATGCCCGCCTAACCTTCCCGACGGTCGAGCGCGGCCTCGTTGACCTCGATCGGATACAGGCTCCGCAGATTCGCCAGCCAGGCGGAGAACTCCTCTTCCGCCACCAGCCGCGCATATTCGCCGCGCATCGCGCGTGCCTGCGGAGTTTCGGGCGCATCCGCATCGAAGCGTTTCACCTGTGAGACGCGGAACAACGCATAGCCGCCGGATCCCGCCGCGCCCGAATAGGCCGGCAGTTTGGCCACGTCGGCCTTGAACATGGCGTCGACCGCCATCGCCGGCATATCGCCAGGCATGCCCTTGATCACCGTCTGCGGTTTGCCCCATGCGATATTTACCTTCTCGCCCTTGAGCAGAGCCGCCAGCTTCTGTTCGCCATCCTTGATTGCCAGTTGGACAGCCTCCTGCTGCGCAAGGAACTTCGCGATCGTTGGCGACACAGTATCCAGAGGCTGCTGGGCGGCCGGCCTGTGCTCGGTGATGCGCGCCGACACCAGGACGTTCGGCGATACCTCTATCGCCTCCGTATTGTGCTTGCCCTTGATCGCGTCGTCGGAAAACAGCGCAGCCATCAGCTTCGGGTCCGAAAACGGCGCACCGGCATTCCCGCCCTTCGCCAGCCAGTCGCTATTCTCGATGACAAGCTTGAACTTCTCGGCGGCGGGCGCCAGACTGTCGGGCTGTTCATAAACCATATTACTGAACGACTCCGCGAGCTCGGCGTATTCCTTCGCTGCCTTCTGCGCCTTCAATTCCGCGGTGATCTCGCCACTCACCTCACTGAGCGACCGACTGCGCTCGGGGTGAATACCCGTTAACTTGATGATGTGCAGGCCGAAGTCCGAACGCACCACGTCCGACACCTGCCCCTCCTTCATCGAGAACACCGCGTCTTCGAACGCCTTGACCATGGCGCCACGGCCAAACCAGTCGAGATCGCCACCCCTTGCGGCGGAACCGGGATCCTGCGAGTACTGTTGCGCCAGGCGCCCGAAGTCACCGGGCGCCTTTTTCACTTCGGCCAGCACCTCCGCTGCCTTCGCTTCCGCCGCCTTGACGTCCTTGTCAGGGGCCTTGGCGTCGAGCGCGACCAGAATATGACTGGCGCGACGCTCTTCCGGCTGCTGGTAGCGCTCGGGATGCGCCGCATACCATTCCTTGATCTCGTCATTGCTGACAGAGACCTGCTCGGCCAGCTTGGCTCGGCTCAGGACAACGTACTCGACACGCACTTGCTCAGGCAGCTCGAACTTTTTTAGATTCGCTTCGTAGTAGGCCTTGACGGCGTCGGGAGTCACCTTCGCCTTGACCAGAAAGGGATCCGGGTGCAAGAGAAACTCGCTGACCGTGCGCTCTTCCAATTGGGCCGCAAGCCAGCGATCGGCGCCCGCGCGGCTGACCAGCGAAGCGTTGCCGACCGCGGCGATCGCCTGCTGGATGGTCATGTCGTGCCGGACCTCGAATTCGAACATCGCCTTGCTCTTGCCCTGCGCCGCGATCAGTTGTTCATAACGCTGTGGCGAAAACTTTCCATCCTCCTGCAACTGCGGCACCGACGCGATGAAACCCGCCAGTTGCTCGTTGCTTACCGACAGCTTCAGGCTGGCCGCGTGCATGTCCATCAGGCGGCGCTGAATCAGATTGTCCAGCACGGCGCGCCGCAATTCCGGGCTGTCGAGCAGCGCCGGGTCGCGCCCGCCGAGCGCCGGGCGCAGTCGATCCTGCTGCTCGCGCAGCGCTTCCAGAAACTCGGCGCGCGATATCTTGCTGCTGCCGACGGTCGCTACCGTATCGCTGCCGCCGCCGGCATTGCTGATGTAGGACTCGACCCCCCAGAAGGCGAAAGGCAGGATGATCAGGGCCAGAATGACCTGGACGATCTTCTTGTTGTTACGAACGCTATCGAACATGCTCGACTTTCATGAGAAAAGGCGAACCATGGTTCGCCTTCGGATATCGGCCGGCGACATATTCGCCGCCCATGGCTTGAATGTGCATTCTACCGCCTGTTTCAGCCACAGACGAAGTCCGCGTCCTCGAACAGCGAGCGGAACACCACCCGCCGAATGTCCTTGCGGTCCGGAACCACGTACAGCGCCGGCGTGATCATTTCCTCGAAAATGCCGCGCAGACTACGTGCACCTATCTTGTATTCGATCGCCAGATCGGCAATCTGGCCGATCACCTGCGGCTCGACAACCAGATCGACGCCTTCCGCGCGAAACAGTTCCCGAAACTGCCTGTAGATCGCGTCGCGCGGTTCGGCCAGGATGCGCATCAGCATCTCACGCGACAAGTCGCCCAAACGGGCTACAACGGGCAGGCGACCGGCGAATTCCGGAATCAGCCCGAACTCGAAGAGATCGGTCGGCTTCACCCGCGCGTTGAGGCGATCGAGAATGCGCTGGTTTTCGCCGTCCGAAGTGGCAATGAAGCCGAATGAATGGGTGCGGGTGAGAATCTGGTCGAGTCCGACAAAGGCGCCGCCACATATGAACAGGACGTCCGTCGTGTCGATGTAACGCCCGTCGCGCAACTTGACCGGCGCACCCTCCATGATCTTGAGCAGCGCGTTCTGCACCGCTTCGCCACTGACGCCGCGTCCCTGACCACCGACCGCCTTGAGTTTGTCGACTTCGTCGATGAAGATGATGCCACGTCGTGCCCGCAGAACGTCGCCATCGGCCCGGTCGACCAGCCGTTCCAGCATGGCCTCGATTTCGTCGCCGACATACTGCGTCTGCGCCAGCGACGGCGCATCGGCGGTAACGAAGGGCACGTCGATGGCGCGCGACAGCGTTTCGCACATCAGCGTCTTGCCCGTTCCGGTCGGTCCGACCATCAGCACGTTGCTCTTGGTGGTCGTCGCGGCTTCGGCCCGGGCGGGCCCCACCTTGCGGTAATGCGCGTAGACAGCGACCGCCATGGTCTTTTTGGCCTCGTCCTGGCCGATGACGTACTGGTCAAGGTATCTGACGATCGCACTCGGCGTGATGTCCGGACGAAGTGGCGACGCCTCGCATCCGGCGCCGGAATTGCTGTTTGCGTCGTCCATCAGAATCGTTCCCCTTTTTTCAGAAAGCGCCATTGGCCGGGCGGCAGATCCCCCAGGCACACCCTGCCGATACGTACCCGCTTGAGGCCGGTCACCTTCAGTCCGACCAGTTCGCACATGCGACGAATCTGCCGCTTGCGGCCTTCGCGCAGCACAAAACGCAACTGATCCTCGTTCAACCGCTCGACGCGCGCCGGCCGCAGTTGCCGGTCGTCCAGCGACAGGCCGTGATTGAGCAGCTTCAATCCGCGTTCGTCCAGCGTACCCGAAACGCGCACCAGGTATTCCTTTTCGACGCTCGAATCCTCGCCGATCAGCTGCCGGGCGACACGACCGTCCTGCGTCAGCACGAGTAGTCCCGTCGAATCGATGTCGAGCCGTCCGGCGGGCGCGAGCCCTTTCAGGCAGGCCGGCTGGAAACGTCGACCGCGGTCCTCCGCCCATTGGCTGCGTGCCGAAATCAGCGTCACAGCGGGCTTGTAGCCGTCCTCGGCCTGGCCGGAGACGTAACCGACGGGTTTGTGCAACAGGATCGTCGCCTGGTTTTCCTGCCGCGCCCGGGCCTCGCCGGCCATCGTAATCGCAGCGTCAGGCGCCGCCCGCGTTCCCAACTGAGTCACCCGTTCGCCGTTGACGAACACCAGACCCTGCTCGATGTAGGCGTCGGCCTCCCGCCGCGAGCAAAGCCCGCGCGCGGCCATCAATTTGGAAACGCGTTCCCCCCCCTCCGCGGTCTGTGCGGAGCGCGCGACGGCGGGAGGCTGTCCCGGCCGGGCACCGGTATCGGCGTTCGCCCTGCGAACGCGAATCTTCGCGCCCGCCCCAGGGCGTCCCGGCGGCGGGGCTGACGTATCATTCATGCCACGATTCTACCGCCCGCCCGTCGCGCCCACGCATGCTCAGTTATCGCCACGCCTTTCACGCCGGCAACCACGCCGATGTCCTCAAGCACTGCATCCTGCTGCAACTGCTCGGCCACATGAACCAAAAGGAGAAGCCATACTGGTTCGTCGACACGCATGCCGGCGCGGGCCGCTACCTGCTCGACTCCGAACAAGCGGTGAAAACGGCGGAGTTCGAAACCGGGATCGGGCGACTCTGGCAGGATGACGGCCTGCCGGCCGCCGTCGCAGCCTACGTCGCCCAGGTGCGCGCCATGAATTCGGACGGCCGACTGCGCCATTATCCCGGCTCGCCATGGCTCGCCTATGAAAACATGCGCATTGAAGATCGCCTGCGACTGTTCGAACTTCACGGTAGCGACGTCCGCCAGCTGGAGAAGACCTTCGCCAAGGCCGGCGCCCGCGTCGCGATTCGTCAGGCCGACGGCTTCCATGAAATCAAGTCCGTTTTACCGCCGCCCCCGCGGCGCGGATTGGTGCTGATCGATCCCGCCTACGAGGACAAGCGCGACTACGTGCGCGTAGTCGCCGCCCTCAAGGAAGGAATTTCGCGCTTCGCGACCGGAACCTTCGCCGTCTGGTATCCGCAACTTCAGCGCGGCGACGCGCGCGAATTGCCGGAAAAGCTCAAAAAGCTGGCGCCGAAGTGGCTAGACGCCCGTCTCACCGTGAAGGCGCCCCAGGCGGACGGCTTTGGAATGCATGGCAGCGGCGTGTTCCTCGTCAACCCGCCATGGACGCTGGCCGAAACCTTGCACGGAGTGCTCCCGTTTCTGGCCGACGCGTTGGCGATCGATCACGACGCCCGCTTTGATCTTACGGAAGGTGGCCAGGGCTAGACAATCTCAGTCGGCAGAAGCGTGTCGCCGATTCCAGTTCTCGAACCATTCCGGCAAAGCACTTGCCGGCATGGCGCGACTGATCCAGTAGCCCTGGGCGCGATCGCACCCCATTTCGCACAACAAATTCATGGTCTCCTCATTCTCGACGCCTTCGGCGACGACATGCAGGCCGAGACCATGCGCCAGCCGGATCAGCGTCGCGACAATTTCCCGGTCTTCATTGGAGCGGAACATGACATCCACAAAAGCCCTGTCGATTTTCAGTTCGTCCAGTGGTAAACGCCGCAGGTAGAGAATCGACGAGTAGCCGATGCCGAAGTCGTCGATCGACGTCGAAACGCCAAGTTCGATCAGCCGGGTCATCACCTCGGCGCCAACGCCGGGATCTTCAAGGACGGCGCTCTCGATCAGTTCGAAGACCAGTTTTTCCGGGGGTACGCGCCAGAACTTGATCGCCTGCTCGACGAGCAAGGGTAACTCCGGATCCATCACATCGCGAGCCATCAGGTTCACGCTCAGTTGCATGTCGATGCCCGCCTTGACCAGGTCGTTGAGTACCCGGCAAGCGCCGAATACCAGCCAGCGGGTGAGCTGTGCCGCCGCGCCGACACGCAGGGCCACCTCGGGAATGCTCGCCGCGGGCACCTCATTGCCGGCGCTATCGGTCCAGCGCAGCAGCACTTCGCCGCCAATGCATCGCCACGAAGCGAGATCGATCTGAGGTTGCACATGCGCCTGAAGCTGACCATTCTCCATGGCGACCACGAACTCTTTTTCGATCATTGCCTCGTGACGGGCCGCGGCCAGCATCCGGTCGTCGAAAAGCACGATCGACCGATCTTCGCGATCGGCCGCCTCGATAGAGATGTCGGCACAGCGAATAAGCTCCTCGGCGGACTCTCCATGCGCCGGCGCCCATACGGCGCCGACCAGGAACGTGGCGCGCACATTCGTGCCCTGTACCGGCAACGGCTGTTCCAGCAATTGCGAAACCTTGGCCGCAGCCAATTGCACTTGCGCATGCGTCTGCAGGTTGGTCAGTATCACCGCGCAGGAATGCAGGTCGGTACGGACGACGACATCCTCCGCCCGCATCGCCGCGCCAATCCGCTGGACAGCGGCATCCATCAGCACGTCGCGCTGATCCCGCCCCAGCGTCAGCGTTCCCGAACGCATGCGCAGGCGCACGGACAACAGCCCCACATCCTTGCCGCCGGCCTCCCGAAGCGCCGCGGACAGGCCTTCAAGCAGCACGTCTCCGGCGCCGATCGCGGTCAGGTTGTCGATCACGGCCGCACACGACTCGCGCCGCCCCGCGCGCGTCAGGCTCTCGGCAATGCAGATACCACCTGCCGACAGCGCGGTGACGATTTCGACTTCCAGCGCGGACAGTGCCGATCGTCCCGCAAGCAGTTCCCGGCTGGCATGGACAACCATCGCCTGGACCACGCGCAACGGCATGTCTTCGCTGCAACCGGCCTGTCGCAACTGGCGCCACCGGCTTTCCAGCCGCTCCAGCCACTCGGGCGAGAAATCGACCTCCGGCATCTCGGCGAACACGTCGATGAACTGCCGCAGGGCAACATTGTCGGCAGCGCTATGCACGTCGGACTCGGTCAAGGCCGTGAACAGGGCCTCACCGCGCCGGGACGCCGCATCCTCGCCGTCAGTGCGGCGGAAACAGGCGTGCAGCCCCGATCTGGCGCGCGCATCGAGTCCGAAACGCAACAAATGGTCGTCGTCGACTTCGGCGGTAGCCCATGATCGCGGCAATAAACCCGAGTCGTTCCCCTGCGGTCGGATGATCAAAAGTAGAACTCCCTGGAATCAAGCCCGAACGATCCGGCCGGCAGTACGCGAACGATCCGATAGGGCAAGCCTTCGCGCACCATGGGATCGGTAAGCAGGTTGACGATACCCGGCGAAGGATTGCGCGTTTTGTCCGGTCCCAGCAACACCATCACGCGCGGCTTGAGTCGGCGCACCCGATTCTGTTCGAACACCACGCCGACTTCCCCGCTGTTCAGTTCGACCAGGGTACCGACGGGATAAAGCCCGACGAACTGGACGAACTCGTCGACCACCGAGTCCGTGAAACTCACGTCGCGCATTGCATTGATCTCGTCGATCACCCAGTGTGGATTGCGTGCCGGACGGAATGCGCGCGGATAGGACATCGCGCAATAACTGTCGACCAGACCGGCCATCTCCGGAAAGAGTCCGATCTCCTCGCCGGTGAGGTGCGCCGGGTAGCCGCTGCCGTCGATGCGCTCGTGGTGCTTGACGATGATGTCGAACACTGCGTCCGGCATGGGGAAATCCCGGGCCAGCAACTCGCAGCCCATCTGCACGTGCTGGCGCATCCGGGCTCGCTCGACTGGCGTCAGGCCGCTCGGCTTGTGGATCAGCTCGGCCGGCAGCTGGATGAAACCGACGTCCTTGAGCAGGCCGCCCATGCCGAGATGGTGAAGGTCGTCGGGCGGCAAACCGAGATTGCGGCCGAACGCCATCAGATGGATGGAAACGCTGAGGGCGTGATCGTAGGTTTCGTTGTCGGTGCGCTTGAGCTTCGACATCCACAGCAGCGCATCGGCATTGCGCACCACGCACTCGACCAGGCCGTCGACCGTGCTCTCGACATGCTCGATATCGGGCACCTTGCCGGCCGATACCTGCTCGTTGATGTCCTCGAGCAGATCCTGCGCGTTCCCAAAGCTGGCTTCCGCCGCCGGCAGTTCTTCCTCGATGCGGATTTCGTCAACATAGGCGACGGTGGGAAACTTGTGGCGCCCCAGCCCGCGCTCGACGCTCACGGCCAGCGGCGGCAGCTTGAGCTTCTTCTTGCTCTCGTACTGGATGATCCGGGGCGGCGGCTTGATCGGCGTGCGCTTTTCCGGGACGAACAGCGCGTCGGCGCGATATTCATTGCCGATCGAACGCGTCCGGTCCACGGTGACGAAGCGACACAAGTCCCGCAAGGTCGCGATCTGTTCGTCTTCCTCGATGAGGAAGCCTTGCAGGAGAAAGGGAGACTCCAGCCATGGACGATCCAGGTCGGCGACAAACATGCCGAGCTTCAAATCCAGCGTGGAGACGATCTCGAACATTGATGAGGGGAATACTCGAATATCGATGGCTTAGTATAGTCGCGCCATCAGCAGAAATCGCGACTGGCGACGGTCAATCGACCCAGCAGCGCGCCATGGTCGACCAGTCGCTTCGCCAGCAGGTGCACGACCTCCCCTTCCCGTTGCAGCACGCCGAGCACGCCGAGCAGACCGACGTTGAGTACCTCGTGGCGCTGCCGCTCGACCAGCTTCGGATGGATGATGATGTTGGCGAGGCCGGTTTCGTCTTCCAGCGTCAGGAAGATCACCCCGCTGGCCGTGCCGGGCCGCTGCCGGCAGGTGACGAGTCCGACGCAGCGCGCCGGTGCGTTGTGGGCCATCTGCCGCAAAAAGTCAGCCGTGGCGTAGCGCCTGTCCAGATGGCCGCGCAGCAGCGCCATCGGGTGGCGGCCGAGCGTCAGGCCCAGGCTGGCGTAATCGGCCACCAGATCGGCGCCTTCGCTCGGCACCGGCAAGGCCGGCTGCGTTTCGGCGACTGGCACGGCATCGAGCAGGTCGCGCCGCACCGATACCGCCGCCGCTTCCCAGGCCGCACCGAAGCGATGGCCGGCAAGCTGCCGAAGCGCCCCACCCGCCGCCAGCGCCTCCAGATCGCCGCGTTCCAGCGCCGCCCGCCGGGCCAGATCGGCCACCGTAAGCGGAGGTGGCGTACCGCCACGGCTGACCAGCCCGAAGGGCGCAGGACGCCACGAAGTGGCGGTCCCGAGCGAAGCGAGGGATGGGGCATCGCCCCACACTTTTGTGATGCGCTCGCCCGCCGCCTGCCCCAGGCCCTTGACCATGTGCAGGCCGAGGCGAACGGCGCCCTCCTCCAGCGTCGTCTCCCACGCACTCGCCGTCACATCCGGCGGCAGCACCTCGACACCGTGGCGGCGTGCGTCCTGCACGAGTTGCGAAGCCGAATAGAAGCCCATTGGCTGGCTGTTCAGCATGCCGACCAGAAACGCCGCCGGCTCGTGGCATTTCAACCAGGCCGAGACATAGACCAGCAGCGCGAAGCTGGCCGCATGCGATTCCGGAAAACCATATTCGCCGAAGCCCTCGATCTGCTGGTACAGGTTCTGCGCGAACTCGGCCGGATAGCCGCGCGCCGCCATGCCGGCGAGCAGCTTCTCCCGGAACGGCCCGAGGCCGCCCTTGCGCTTCCACGCCGCCATCGCCCGGCGCAACTGGTCGGCCTCGCCGGGCGTGAAGCCGGCGGCGACGATGGCCAGTTGCATCGCCTGCTCCTGGAAGATGGGCACCCCCAGCGTACGATCGAGCACGTCGCGCACCGCTTCCGACGGGTAGCTCACCGGCTCCAGCCCCTGCCGGCGCCGCAAATACGGATGCACCATGTTGCCCTGGATCGGCCCCGGCCGGACGATAGCCACCTCGACCACCAGGTCGTAGAAGCGGCGTGGCCGCAGGCGCGGCAGCATGGCCGTCTGCGCCCGCGACTCGACCTGGAAGACGCCGACCGAATCGCCGTGGCAAAGCATGTCGTAGGTCGCGGAATCTTCGGCCGGAATGTCCTGCATGCGGAATGGCACGCCGCGCTTCTTCGCCACCCAGTCGAGCGCCCGCCTGATCGCCGAGAGCATGCCCAGCGCCAGCACGTCCACCTTCATCAGCCCCAGCGCGTCGATGTCGTCCTTGTCCCACTGGATGATGCTGCGCTCCGCCATGCGCGCGTTCTCGATCGGCACCAGCCGGTCGAGCCGGCCGCGCGAGATGACGAAGCCGCCGACGTGCTGCGACAGATGGCGCGGAAAGCCCTTCATCTGCTGCGCCAGCCACAGCCACTTCTTCACGCGCGGGTTGCGGGCGTCCAGCCCCGCCTCGGCCATGCGCTCCGGCCAGCTGTCCGGCTTGTCCCACCAGGCCAGGTTCTCCGACAACGCGCCGATCGCCTCCAGCGAAAAACCCAGCGCCCGCCCGGCATCGCGCAGCGCCGAGCGGCTGCGGTACGAAATCACCGTCGCCGTCAGCGCGGCGCGGGCGCGGCCGTATTTGCCGTAGATGTACTGGATCACCTCTTCGCGGCGCTGGTGCTCGAAGTCGACGTCGATGTCCGGCGGCTCGTTGCGCTCCTTCGACATGAAGCGCTCGAACAGCATGGCCGAGCGCGCCGGGTCGACCTCGGTGATGCCCAACGCGTAGCACACCGCCGAGTTCGCCGCCGAACCGCGCCCCTGGCAGAGGATGTGTTCGCGGCGCGCGAAGGCGACGATGTCGTACACTGTCAGGAAATAGGCTTCGTACTGCAACTCGGCGATCAGCGCCAGTTCGTGCTCGACCTGACCGCGCACCTTGTCCGAAACGCCCTGCGGGTAGCGCACGACCAGCCCCTTCTCCACCTCGGCGCGCAGGAAGGAGGCCGGCGTCTCGCCGTGCGGCACGATCTCCTCCGGGTACTCGTAGCGCAGCTCGTCGAGCGAAAAGTCGCACAGCGCGGCGATCCTCACGCTCTCGGCCAACAGCTCGGGCGGATAGAGGCGCGACAACGCGAGGCGCGAACGCAAATGCCGCTCGCCGTTCGGGAACAGCGCATGGCCGGCCGCGTCGACCGTTGTCTTCAACCGCAGCGCCGTCAGCGCATCCTGCAAGGGCCGGCGCGCCCGCACATGCATGTGCACGTCGCCCGCCGCCACCAGTGGCAGGCCCAGCGTCCGCAAATGTTCGAATCGCTCCGCATCGTCAGGCTGCAAAAAGCGCTCGTGGGCGATCCAGCACCGCTCCGGAAAACGCGCCGCCAGCCAGTCGGCGTCCGCGCGCGTCGAATCCTTGGTGGCCAGCCAAAGGCACAGACAATCCGGCACGCCCCAGTCGAGGTCGTTGCGCGTCAATGAAAAGTCAGCCTTGGCGGCACGCCGCCTGCCCAGCGTAACCAGCGCGGAGAGGTTGCCGTAGCCGGCCCGGTTCTGCGCCAGCAGCACCAGCCGCATGCCATCGGCCAGCGCGATCTCGCTGCCGACGATCAGCTTGAGTCCAGCCTCCTTCGCTGCCACATGCGCGCGCACCACACCCGCCAGCGAACACTCGTCCGCGATCGTCAGCGCCGCATAGCCCAGCTCCGCCGCCCGCGCCACCAGTTCCTCGGCATGCGAAGCCCCGCGCAGGAAACTGAAGTTGGTGCAGCAGTGGAGTTCGGCGTAATCAGGCAAACCAGCCATGGAGATACCAGCCGCCCGGCGCCCTGAGCTCGCGGAACACCCAGGCCCAGCGCTGGTCCTGCGTCAGGGCGATGAAGTAGTCGCGGCGGATGTCGCCGACGCCTTCTTGTTGATCCCACCAGCCGGACTCGATGCGCTCCGGGCCGGCCAGCAGGCGCAGCGGGCCGCGCCGATGCGGCCGGCCGCCGATTTCGACCAGCGACTCGGGCTTTTCCAGCAGCCAGAATGGTCGGGGAGGCGTTGGGCTCGCAGTGGATGCACCTACCGTCGCCTGTCGTGTCGCACACTCGGGCCGATGTTCCGCAACCGGCGCGATGCCGAACACACGCTCTTCGCCCAGCCGCGCGCGCAGGCGTTCGACCAATGCGGCCATGCCCTCCTTCGCGCCGCCTTCGTCGAACAGGCCGCCACTGCTGCCCGGCAAGGCCTCGACCGAATCGACGATGAGGCGCAGGCGTTCGACGGGCGCCGTGAGTTGCAAACGTTCCAGCCGTTCGCGCAGCACGCGCTCGAAGCGCTGGCCGTCGCGGGTCGGCTCGGCGAAGCGCAGCGGCAGCGGCGTCGCGCCCTGCCGGTGCACGAGGTCGAGCCGGCATTCGCGCAGGCCCGCCTGGCGGACGTTGAGCCAGCCGGCCAGCGCGCCGGTCAGGCGGCGTGCCGCGAACATGAGTGCAGGCGCGTTCTCCACCGCGGCGGGCAGCTCGATGGCCTCGTCGAAGCGCAACGGGAAGACGAAGTCGAGGCGCGGGTCGGGCGCTTCGCCCCAGGCGCGGGCGAGCAGGGTCGCGGCCGGCTTGCCGATGCGCCGCGCCAGCGCAGCAAAAGTCAGCCGTCGCAACTCGCCGAGTCGGCGCAGGCCGAAGCGGGTCAGCTTTTCCGCGACGCCGGGCGGCCAGGTCAGGTCGGTGATGGCCAGCGCATCGAGCACATCGCCGCCGCCCTCGGCCAACCAGAGTGCCGCCTGCGGGGTCGCCGCGACGGCCATGCGCGCTGCGATGCCCTGTTCCACCAGCCCCTGCGCCACTTGCGTGCGCAAGACATCGAGGCCGCCGAACAGGCGCAGGCAGCCGCCGATCTCCAGCAGCAGCGCGTTTTCCGCAAGGCTCACCCGGGGCGTGAAGGCTCCCGCCCAACAGGCCAATTGACTCCCACCCCCCGCCCCCCGCCCTGAGGGCAGGGGTGACGGGTGTTCGCCGCTGCGCGGCTCCGCGTGCTTGACTGCCTCGCCTTGGGACGGCCCGGCGGCGAGGCCGCTAGGCGTGGGCGGGTTGTCGGACAGCCGGACGGCCAGCCAGAGGGGATTCATGCGCATGGTCACGACTGCGCAAGCGCGCCGGGCGCGGCAGCGCCAGCCGGATCGACGCGGCCAGCGGCGGGCCGCGCCGCTTGATGATGCGCACCGTCAGTTGCCCCTCCTCGCCTGCCAGTTGCAGGCGCAACGGCGCGGCGGAGGCATCGACCGCCAGGCGCGTCGAACGGAACAGGAAAGCCAGCGCATCGCTGCCGGCCGCCGCCACCTGCAGGCGACGCAGCGCACGGGCATCGGCATAAGGCAGCCAGCCGACCACGGCGCGCGGCGCGCGACTGACCAGCGCCTGCTCCATGGCCCACAGCGCATCGCGCCCCGAGGCCGGCGAGACGACGGCGAGGCGGGCCAGATCAAGCCCTGCCGCCGCCCAGGCCGGCGCATGCAGGGGATGCGGCGGCGCCACCAGCAGCGACCAGCCGCCGTTTTCCCGGATCTTCGCCAGCGCAAAAGTCAGCAGCGACAACTCGCCGATGCCGGCCCCGTCGACCAGCAATTCGGTCAGCGCGCCACGCGGCCAGCCGCCGCCGGGCAGCTCTGAGTCGAGCGCCGCGAAGCCGCTCGCCACCGTCGGCAGCGGCGCCTGCGCCAGCCGGTCGCCGCGCCAGACATCGGGGCGGACGAGGATTTCCGCGAGTGCGCTCATAGCGGCTTGCCGCCGCGGATCAGCCCGACGGCGAGGCCCTCGATGGCGAACTCGTGGCCCTCGACGGCGATCGGTTCGTAGTCGGAATTTTCCGGCAGCAATTCGATGCGCCGGCCGGTGCGTTTCAAACGCTTCACCGTCACCTCGTCGTCCAGCCGCGCCACCACCACCTGGCCGGAGCGCGCCTCGCCGGTCTTGTGCACGGCCAGCAAATCGCCGTCGAGGATGCCGGCATCGACCATGCTGTTGCCGCGCACCCTGAGCAGGTAGTCGGCGCGCGGCGAAAAGAGGTTGGGATTGACCTGCACCTTGCCGAGCTGGTTCTCCACCGCCAGCAGCGGGCTGCCCGCCGCCACCGAGCCGATCAGCGGCAGGCCGAGCTGTTCGACCAGGCGGATGCCGCGCGCCGAGCCGGGCTCGAGAACGATCACGCCCTTCTTGGCCAGCGCCCGCAGGTGGTCCTCTGCCGCGTTGGGCGAAGCGAAGCCGAACGCGCTGCAAATCTCCGTACGCGTCGGCGGCGCGCCCAGCACTTCCAGCGAGTTGCGGATGAAGTCGAGAATTTCCTGCTGGCGGGGGGTGAGGTTGTCGGCCATGCCTGTCTCCTTGTCGATACCTGTATTCTTATACAGCTACCGGACAAAAAGCAAGAGGCAGGTGGCGTACCGTCAGGGCTGACTCTTATCGCAGGACTTGCATCACCCACAGCGCCGCGAAGCCGCAGCCGATGGTGAGCAGGACGTTCCGCTTCCACGCGGCGACG
This sequence comes from Gammaproteobacteria bacterium, assembly GCA_018819515.1. Taxonomy (GTDB): domain Bacteria; phylum Pseudomonadota; class Gammaproteobacteria; order Burkholderiales; family Rhodocyclaceae; genus Fen-999. The sequence continues at coordinate 72,448 of JAHJPX010000003.1, read as the reverse complement.
CCGATGGCGACGAGGCCGGCCCAGAAACGCGGGTTGTCGAAACCGATGCTGATCTGGCCGGCGACGAGCAGCAGTTCGGGCACGATCAGCGCGGTCAGCGCGGTGATGGGCACGAAGGGCAGCATGACGACGAACCACGAGGGCGGCCGGTAGCGGCCCGAGAGGGCGATGAAAGACAGCCGGATGGCGAAGGTCAGTAGCCCCGAGGCGACGAATATCCACCAGAGGTTCATTGCGCCTTCCCCTTCGGCAGGATGGCCGCCAGGGCCAGCGCGCCGATCGCGGCGAAGAACAGACCGAGCTTGTAGGGCAGCCCCGCGAGCAGTACGGCCAGTGCGCCAGCTGCCAGCGCAACGGCGATGCGCCGCCGGTCGGTGAGCAGCGGCACGACGATGGCGATGAAGGTGAGCGGCAGCGCGAAGTCGAGCGACCAGTCGGTGGGCAGTTCCGCGCCGAGCACGACGCCGACGATAGTGGCGATCTGCCAGCCGGCCCAGAGGGCGAAGCCGGCTCCGAGCAGTATCCAGTGCGCGAAGGGGCTGCGCGGCTCGGCGAGCAGGTGCGGGATGGCGGCGGCGTAGGCTTCGTCGGTCAGAAAGTAGCTCAGCACCAACTTCCAGCGCATCGGCAGGTGTTCGAGCACGGGCGCCACGGAGGCGCTGTAGAGCGCGTGGCGCAGGTTCACCAAGCCCGCCGCGCCGACCATCAGCAATGCCGGCGCGCCGACGCCGACAAGCTGAGCGATCAGGAATTGCGCCGAGCCGGCGAAGACGATGGAGGACATCAGTATGGCCGCCAGCGGCGGGATGCCGCTTTGCAGGGCGACGACGCCGTAGATGACGCCGAACGGCACGACGCCCAGATGCATGGGCAGCAACGCCCGCACGCCCAGCCAGAACGCGGCCCGACGTTCTCCCGTATGGTCGTTCATGTCCGCCGTCCCGGCGCGTTCACCAGCACGATGCCGGCGACGACGAGCAGCGCGGCGAGTCCGAACTGGGCGCTCAGGCGTTCGCCGAGCAGGACGACGCCGAACAGCACGCCGAACAGCGGCGTAAGAAAGGAGAACACCATCAGCCGGCTGGCGAGGAATTTCGTGAGCAGCCAGAACCAGGCGAGGTAGCTGGCGAAGGCGACGATGACGGCCTGGTACGCCATCGCCAGCAGCACGGTCGGCGTCGGCGCGGTGATGCCCGGCTCGCCCATCAGGAAGGAAAGCGGCAATACGATCGCCGCCGACACGACGAGCTGGTAGAGCAGCACCCGGGTGGCGCTGATGCGGGCGAGGCCGGTGGCGCGAATCACCACGGTGGTCGCGGCCCAGAGGATGGCGGCGAGCACACCGAGCAGATCGCCGATCCACGTCGCGGAAAAGTCAGCCGTGGCGGGACGCCACATGCCTTCGGCGAAGGCGAGCACGATGCCGGCGAAGGCCAGCGCAACGCCGAAGCCGTGGCGCACGCCGATGCGCTCGCCGGCCACGAACCAGTGCAGCCCGAGCACGGTGAAGCACGGCGCTGTGTAGAGGAACACGATCATGCGCGAGGCGTTGGTGTATTCGAGCCCGGCGTAGATGCAGATGAATTCCAGCGCGAACAGCAGCCCCGCCAGCAGGCCGGGCCGCATCGTTCCGTCGGCCGGGAACAGGGAGATGTCGCGCGCCCGCGCCCAGCCGAACACCAGCACGGCGGCGACGACGGAACGCAATCCGACTTGCAGCAGCGGGGAGATGCCGGCCAGCGCCAGCTTGATGGCCACCTGCTGCATGCCCCAGATGGCGCACAGCAGCACCATGATGGCGAAGGCGGCCGGGCCGGGCGCAACGCGGTCGGTCATGCCGATGCGGAGGAGATTACAGAAGCGTCTGCCCGAGCCACCAGGCGATGGCGGATATCAGCGCGGTCACGGGAATGGTCAGCACCCACGCCCAGACGATACCACCCGCCACGCCCCAGCGCACGTTGCGCGCGCCGCGCGTGGAGCCGACGCCGACGATCGAGCCGGTGATCGTGTGTGTGGTCGAAACCGGAATGCCCAGGCCGGTCGCCATGAACAGCGTGATGGCGCCGCCCGTCTCGGCGGCAAAACCGCCGACCGGCTTCAGCTTGGTGATTTTCTGGCCCATCGTCTTGACGATGCGCCAGCCGCCGAACATTGTGCCGAGACCCATGGCGATGTAGCAGGACGCGATCACCCAGGTCGGGACGCTCTCGTTCGAGTGCGAAATGCCGGCGGCGATCAGCAGCATCCAGATGATGCCGATGGTCTTCTGCGCGTCGTTGCCGCCGTGGCCGAGGCTGTACAGCGCGGCAGAGGTCAGTTGCAGGCGGCGGAACACCTTGTCCACCTTGCGCGGCGTCGTCCGGTTACAGATCCAGGCCACCAGCACCATCAGCAGCGAGCCAAGCGTGAAGCCAAGCAGCGGCGCGACGAAGATGAACAGAACCGTCTTGCCGATACCGGCCCAGATCATGGCGCCGGTGCCCGACTTGGCCAGCGCGGCGCCGACCAGGCCGCCGACCAGCGCATGCGACGAGCTCGACGGGATGCCGTAGTACCAGGTAATGAAGTTCCAGACGATGGCCCCGATCAGGGCGCCGAAAATGACGTAATGATCGACGATGGAGGGATCGATGGTGCCCTTGCCGATGGTGGTCGCCACTTTCAACTGAAACACGGCCACGGCCAGCACGTTGAAAAAGGCCGCCCATGCGACGGCCTGATGGGGCTTCAGGACGCCTGTGGAAACGACGGTGGCGATGGAGTTGGCGGCATCGTGGAAGCCGTTCATGAAATCGAAGGCAAGCGCCAGCATGACCAGCACGACAACCGCGGTGAAACTGATTTCGGTTCCCGACATGGGTCAGGAGTTCTCGAGGACGATGCCTTCGATGATGTTCGACACGTCCTCGCAGGCGTCCGTGATCGTCTCCATGAGTTCGTACATCGCCTTCAGCTTGATCAGTTGCCGGACGTCCTGCTCCTCCCTGAAGAGCTTGGCCATGCCGGTGCGCATGGCCCGGTCCGCGTCCGACTCCAGGCGTCCGATCTCGTCGCAGGTCTTCAGGATCGCCGCCGCGTTGTCCATGTTGCTGAGCAGCGACACCGCCGACTTGACCCGCTCGCAGCAGGAAACGCAGATGTCGGAGAGGTGGCAGGCTTCCTGGGTCAGCTTGCGCACGTCGTACAGGTGCATCGACTGCGCCACGTCCTGGGTCAGGTCCAGGATGTCGTCCATGCGCGTGATCAGCTTGTGTATCTCGTCGCGGTCGAGTGGCGTGTTGAAGGTCTTGTGCAGCAGTGCGATGGTTTCGTGGGTGATCTTGTCGGCACGGGTCTCGATCTGGTCGATTGTCCTGGTGCGCTGGGCGATATCGCCCTTGCCGTCGACCAACTCGTCCACCAGGGTTCCCAGTTCCCGTCCGCCCTGGGCAATCAGTTCCGCGTGCGCGTTGAAAAGATCGAAAAACTTCCCTTCCTGGGGCATCAGGCGTGAAAACATGGGATCACCGGCTGTAACGAAACTGACACATTCTAACAGTCAGTTCCCGCCGGGGTCGGCAAAAACGCGAACTGCTAGAATGCTCGCCACTTCCAACGGACGACCTCACGTCCGCGCCCAGGCCCCATGACGAAACGCAATCGATATTCCCGCCGCACCAAGCACAACCCCGCGACCGAGGAACTGGCGAAGCTCGCCGGCCAACTCTCGCAATCCTCCTGCCGCATCGAAGACGAATTCTGGCAGAAGCGACTGGCGACGGCGGTCGACCGGCTGCTGGCCGGCGGCGACGACGCCACGCTCAACGGTACGCTGGACTACCTCTACGGTGTGAGCGATCGCAGCTACGACGAACTCGCCGACATGATCGAGGCCTGTTGCGAAACGCGCCGGCCCGATACCGCGACACCGCAGGACATCGTGCTTTTCGCGGCACCGCTTCTGGCGTGGTCGCGTTTCGGCATTCCCTCCGGCCCGATCGCGCCCGCACATCTCGACACCCTGCGCGTGCAGTTGCAGGCGCACGTCTTCGCCGCCGAAACGAAAATTGGCCTGACCGACTATCTATGGAGTCCGGACCAGCTGCCGAAGAGCTATTCGGAAACCACGCAGCTCACCGATCGGCTGGCCAAGGCCGCACTGCATGGCAAGAATGTCCACCTCGACGCGAGCAGCCTGGCAGAGACGACGGCCTTTCTCTCGGACACCCGCTACCTGATCGGCGCCGTAGCGGCACCACGCGGCGAACCACTGTTCCGCTGGCAGGAGGACGACGGCTCGCGAATCGAGGTGCTGAAGCAATGGCGCGGCCAGGGCGGCGAGGCTATCAGGCCGCTGTTGCCGGCGTGCGCCATGGAATTGCTGCTGCCGCAGCCCTACCACGCCGCGGCCCGCGACGCCGACCGCGCCTCGCGCCCCTACTCGCTGCGGGCGGCGGTCGCCTTCCTGCAGACGACGCTCAACGTCGCCGCCAGCGACTTGCGCGCCGTGCTGGCGCCCTATCACGATCGGCAGCTCGAAGAGTTCCGCATCGGCTTTACGCTCAGCGAATCGAGCGACGTGATACATGGCGTCGTCTGGCCCCTGCTCGAAGCCGAGGACGAAGCCGCCGACATGCCCGCGCAGATCGAGGCCGTCCTGCGCGAAGCCGGCCTGCGCGAGATTCTCGTGCTCGACCATCGCTTCCCGATCGAGTACTGCGACGATTGCGGCGCGCCGCTCTACCCGAACCCGGAAGGCGAACCGAGCCACGCCGAATTGCCCGAAGAGCAGGCCGAGGCCGCACCCCGCCACCTGCACTAAAAGTCAGCCGTGGCGGTACGCCGAGGGATCGATGTCCGGCGCCCGGCCGGACAGCAGGTCGGCGAGCAGCCTGCCCGTACCGCAGGCCATGGTCCAGCCCAGCGTGCCGTGGCCCGTGTTGAGATAGAGATTCGATAGCCGGGTGCCGCCGATCAGCGGCACGTTGCTCGGCGTCGATGGCCGCAGGCCGGTCCAGAGCTCCGGTTCGCCGCTTTTCAATTCCGGAAATATCGCCCGCGTCCGGCGCACCAGCGCCTGGCAACGCACGTCGTTCAACGACGTATCGTAGCCCGTGAACTCGGCCGTGCCGGCCACGCGCAGGCGATCACCAAGCCGCGACAAAACGATCTTGTGGCCGTCGTCGGTCAGGCTCACCACGGGCGCGATGCTGTCGGCCGTCAGCGGAAACGTGGCCGAGTAGCCCTTCACCGGAAAGACGGGAATCCGCAAGCCAAGCGGTTTCAGCAGCAGCGGCGAGTAGCTGCCGAGCGCGACGACGTAGACGTCCGCCGTCAGCGTCTCGCCATTGTCCAAGCGAACGCCAGCGATGCGATCGCCCTCCCGCAGCAGCGCCGCGATGCCGGCGCCGAAGCGGAATGCCACGCCGCGCGCCCTCCCGTGTTCGGCCAGCGCCTGCACGAACTTGTGCGCATCGCCCGATTCGTCGTCCGCCGTGTAGGTGCCACCGACGATGGGAACGCTCGATCGAGCCAGCGCCGGCTCGATGGCCAGACATTCGGCCGCCGTTTTCATCACGCGCTCGCAGCCGTATTGGCGCATCAGTTCCGCCTGCGGAACGGCGCGCTCGAACTCCGCCGGATCGGTATAGAAATGCAGGATGCCGCGCGGCTGCTGGTCGTATTCCAGGGCAAGCGAGGCGCGAAGTTCCTTCAGCAGCGCCCGGCTGTACAGGGCGAGGCGCAGGATGGCGATGGTGTTGTCCCGCGTGCGGCCGGGCGTACACTCGCGCAGGAAGCGCAGCCCCCAGACCAGTTGCGCCGGATCGGCGCGCATCCGCCACAACAAGGGCGAATCCTCGCGCCCCAGCGAGCGCAGCGCCAGCCAGGGCGCGCCGGGATTCGCCCACGGCTCGGCATGGCTGGTCGAAATCTGGCCACCGTTGGCGAAGCTCGTCTCCAGCGCGACGCCGGGCTGACGATCGACCACGGCCACTTCGTGGCCATCCCCGCTCAGGTACCATGCCGAGGCAACGCCGACCAGACCGCCACCGAGAACCAATACACGCATTTCTTGTCTCTTCCTCCGTCTTCATGCGAATGTTAACGCCACCATGCCCAAGATCGCCAAAGTCATTAGGACCGACGCCGAATGGCGCGAACAACTCACCGACATGCAATACCACGTCACCCGCGAGAAAGGCACTGAGCGGGCCTTCACCGGTGAGTACTGGGCCAGCCGCGACGATGGCACCTTCCGCTGCATCTGCTGCGGCGCGCCGCTGTTCGCCTCGGAAACCAAGTTCGACGCCGGTTGCGGCTGGCCAAGCTTCACCGCACCCATGGACAAGGACGGCGTCGACGAGCACGTTGACCGCAGCCACGGCATGATCCGCACCGAGGTCACCTGCGCGCAATGCGGGGCGCATCTCGGCCACGTCTTCCCGGATGGCCCGGCACCGACGAGACAACGCTACTGCATCAACTCGGCCTCACTGAAACTCGAAAAGAAGACCTGAGCCCGGACTGTCCAGAAGACGATGCGGCTATGATGTCAGCCGCATCCATTCGGTCGGATAGCAGGAATCAAGTCCATGCAATTCGCACTTCACGAACACCTCGTCAATCTGGGATCACATGGCCTTCTGGCCCTTACCACAGAGTTTTGCGGTACCTGCGCCCTGCCCTTGCCTGCGCGCAATATCGGTTACGCCTATTGGCGCGACGGCGATGGCCGGCAACATGATCGCTTCGACCTGTGCAGCCGTTCGTTATCTCACGAAGCCGTGACGCGCACCATCACCAAAATGCGCGACACCTACCCTAACCTGCCTGCCGTGGCGGGCGACAAACTGAATTGGCAGGTGGATCAAGCGACCGCCAACTACGTGCAGCTTCCCCAGCATGCGGGCGATCTCGGCCAGGGACGCGCTCTACTGGTCTTTGCCGGCAATGTCGGTCCGGCACTCTTGCGCGTCGTCGATATTGTGACCAACACCGTCCTGACTGAAGAGACGGCCGATGACCTCATGCAGCGTCTAGGCATCCACATACGGGACTACCTGCTGGACACCGGGCTGTTCTTGTACGCCTCGGGCAATGGGTTTGCCAAGATTGCGATCCATGCCGATTTCCGGCTGTTTCGCTTCACTGGCACCATATTGGAACTGGCATTGCCGGACATCGACAACCTTGTCCGGGATGACGTTGCCTTCTCGGCGACACATCTTTATCTTCGCAATCGCGAAACCGGACAGATTCGTAGCTTCCCGCTAGCAGGGTCAGGCGATCTGCTGGCAGGTAAACCGCGTCACGCCCGCAAGGGCTATGCCGGCATTGCCGCCGCGGCAAATGTCGACCGTTTCGCAACCGCGGACCACAGTGGGCTCATCGAAGTCATCGACAATGGCTGCACCAGCATCGCAGCCCTGCGTGTCACGCCACCGGTACATCGCTCGCAGTTCGCGCTTTCGATATCACCGAATGGTCGTTACCTGCTGGCCATGGCTTGGGAACACACGTGGCTGATCGATATCGACCGACGGGCGCATTCGCTCGTCGATCACCTCATGCCCCGGGAGGAAGCGCCGCTGCACCAGGAAGAAACAGGTGTGAAAGTCCGTTTCCTGCCGGCAAGCTGCGCGCTGGACGACGGATTCGTCACCCTGAACCAAGGCAGGGTTCAAAGCTTCCCCGCCACATCCCTGGAATGGCAAGCCGCGCTACCGGCCAAGGCGGCGAAGCGGACCCAACCGCCCGTCTACAAGGCCTTGCTGGAGACTTGGCGACGTCCGGCCATCGCCTTGCGCCCGAGCAAATACAAACCCGATCGCCGGTCGCACTTCTACGGCCACGCCGACCTGCCGCCGGATACCCCGCTTCCTGAGCACAACGGCAAGCCGATGACGCTCTTGTGTCAGATCGATCTCGCCGAAGTGGCCGCTACCGCGGCGGACATCGGCTTGCCGGACCATGGGCAGCTGGCGTTCTACGCCGCGGAAAACGACGAAGGCGAAGCCTTGACTGACGACTTCGAGCCCATCGCCACGCACGTACTCTGGACGCCGGAAGTCGCTACCTCAGCCGCCCGACACCTCGCCACCAACCGCAAACCGCAAGGGATACGCCTGGCAAAGGATCGTACCGACCTGCCAGCCATCGATGCGGCCGTCGTGCAAGCACACCTGCTTCCCGACAATGAGGTTGCGGAATATCAGAATTTCCTCGATAGCCGTTTTCCCGAAGGACTTCCGTCCGGACACCGCCTCGGCGGATATCCGACTTTGTTGCAATCGTTCGACCCGGCGAAGCAGGCCGCCGCGTTGGCCAACGACGGCAGGGAAGCCCGAGGCTGGCGTCTACTGCTCCAGATCGACAGCGACGACGAATTCATGTGGGGAACGGATACCGGTATGCTGTATTTCATGATCCACGAAGAAGACTTGGCCCGCGCGGACTTCAGCCGCGTACAGGCTTTTTGCGAGGGTTATTGACGATTCGTCAAGCCTTGTCGGTCGCCTCGGGCTGAGGTAAGGTTCGCGCCCCGCATCGATTCACCCCTTTATTTCCATGCTGCCTCCGATAGAACATCGTATCGCCGAAGAAATCGGCGTCCGTCCCCAGCAGGTCTTTGCTACCGTCCAGTTGCTCAACGAAGGCGCCACGGTGCCGTTCATCGCCCGCTACCGCAAGGAAGTCACCGGCAGCCTGGACGATACCCAGTTGCGCCTGCTGGAAGAACGATTCGGTTACCTGCGCGAACTGGAAGACCGGCGCGCCACGGTGCTCGTTTCAATCGAGGAACAGGGCAAGCTGACGCCGGAACTGAAGAACGACATCGAGAACGCCGAAACCAAGCAGTTGCTCGAAGATCTTTACCTGCCGTACAAGCCGAAGCGCCGCACCAAGGCGCAGATCGCCCGCGAAGCCGGACTGGAACCACTGGCCGACGCGCTGTTCAACGACCCGACGCTGGTTCCGGAAACCGAGGCGGCGAAGTACGTGAACCCGGCGACCGAGCCGCCCGAGAAGCACGTCCCCGACGTCAAGGCGGCGCTCGACGGCGCGCGGCAGATCCTGATGGAACGTTTTGCCGAAGATGCCGTGCTGCTCGAAAGAATGCGCAGCTACCTCAACGAAAACGCGCTGATCGTCTCGACCGTGGCCGAGGGCAAGGAAACCGAAGGCGCCAAATTCCGCGACTGGTTCGACTTCCGCGAGAAGATCGCCACCATTCCCTCGCACCGCGCGCTGGCGCTGTTGCGCGGCCGGCAGGAGGATTTCCTGCGCCTCTCGATCAAGACCGAACAGGAACTGCGCGATCCACCGGAAAGCTCGCCGTGCATCGCGATGGTCGCCGACCGCTTCCGCCTCAAGGATCAGGGCCGCGCCGCCGACAAGTGGCTGCTGGAAACCGCGCGCTGGACCTGGCTGGTCAAGCTCTCGCTGCACCTCGAGCTGGAGCTTATGAACGGCCTGCGCGAGCGCGCCGAAGAAGAGGCGATCCGCGTCTTCGCCCGCAACCTGCACGACCTGCTGCTGGCCGCGCCAGCGGGCGCGCGGATCACGCTCGGCCTCGATCCGGGTATTCGCACCGGCTGCAAGGTCGCGGTGGTCGACCGCACCGGCAAGCTGCTCGATACGGCCACGTTGTATCCGCATGAACCGCGCCGCGACTGGGAAGGCTCGCTGGCTGCCCTGCGCCACCTCTGCCAAAAGCACGAGGTCGACCTGATCGCCATCGGCAACGGCACCGCCAGCCGTGAAACCGACAAGCTGGCCGCCGATCTCATGAAGCGCCATCCGGAACTGAAGCTGACCAAGGTGATGGTCTCCGAAGCCGGTGCCTCGGTGTATTCGGCGTCGGAACTGGCGGCACGCGAGTTCCCGGAACTCGATGTGTCGTTGCGCGGTGCGGTGTCCATCGCCCGCCGCCTGCAGGATCCGCTCGCCGAACTGGTGAAGATTGACCCGAAGAGCATCGGCGTCGGCCAGTACCAGCACGACCTCAACCAGGGCAAGCTGGCGAAGAGCCTCGACGCCGTGGTGGAAGATTGCGTGAACTCGGTGGGCGTGGATGTGAACATGGCCTCGGTGCCGCTGCTGACCCGCATCTCCGGCCTCAACAGCACGCTCGCCGCCAACATCGTCGCCTACCGCGACCAGCATGGCGCCTTCAAGAGCCGCGAACAATTGAAAGCGGTGCCGCGCCTGGGCGACAAGACCTTCGAGCAGGCGGCGGGCTTCCTGCGCATCGTCGGCGGCGACAACCCGCTCGACGCCTCGGCGGTGCACCCGGAGGCCTATCCGGTCGCGGCACGCATCCTCGCCGACATTGCAAAAGTCAGCCATGGCGGTACGCCGGGCAAGGTCGATCCAGCGAAATACACCGACGAGAAATTCGGCCTGCCCACCGTGCAGGACATCCTGCGCGAACTGGACAAGCCTGGCCGCGACCCGCGCCCCGAATTCAAGACCGCCAGCTTCTGCGAAGGCATCGAGAGCCTGAAGGACCTGGAACCGGGCATGATGCTGGAGGGCGTGGTCACCAACGTCACCAACTTCGGCGCCTTCATCGACATCGGCGTGCATCAGGACGGCCTCGTCCATGTCTCGGCACTGGCCGACAAGTTCGTCAAGGACCCGCACTCGGTGGTCAAGGCGGGCGACCTGGTGAAAGTGAAGGTGCTGGAAGTCGACGTGGCGCGCAAGCGCATCGCACTATCGATGCGCATGGGCGACACGCCGACGCCGAAGTCCGAGCCAAAAGTCAGCCGTGGCGGTACGCCGAGCAGGCAGAATTCCAGACCGGCACCGCGTCGCGAAGCCGAACCAGCCGGCGCCATGGCCAGTGCATTCGCCAAACTGAAACGATAGGCCTAACATGAACAGGATCTACGGCATCAAGAATTGCGACACGATGAAGAAGGCTTTCGCCTGGTGCGAAGAACGCGGCGTCGCCTACGAATTCCACGACTACAAGAAACAGGGCGTACCACGCGAACGGCTGGTCGCATGGTGTCAGGCCGCCGGCTGGAAAACGCTGCTCAACACGCGCGGTCCGACGTTCCGCAAGCTGACGCCCGAGCAACAGGACATCACGACGCAGAGCAAGGCAGTAGCGACCATGATGGATTTCCCAAGCTGCATCAAGCGCCCCGTGGTCGAAACAGCCAGCGGCCAGTTGCTGGTCGGCTTCGATCCGGCCATGTTCGCCAGCTTCGTCAAGTGATGGATGTCGTTCGCCGCTTTCTGTTCGAAGACCTCGACATCCGCGGCGCGCTGGTGCAGCTCGGCCCCGCCTGGCGGCAGATGCAGGCCGAGCGCGGATATGGCGAGACGACGCGCGCCCTGCTCGGCGAACTCGCTGCAGTGACGACGATCATCGCCAGTACGCTGAAGACGCCGGGGCGGCTGACCTTCCACTTGCGCGGCCACGGTCCGGTGCGGCTATTGCTGGTCGATTGCGACGAGCAGTTGCGCCTGCGCGGCATTGCCAAGACGCCGGCGGACCTTGCCACCGCGCCCATCTCCGAACTGTTCGGCGACGGCCAACTGGCGCTGACCCTGGACACCAACAACGCACGCGAGCCCTATCAGAGCATTGTGCCGCTGGCCGGCAATACCGTGGCGGCGGTATTCGAGCACTACCTCATGCAGTCGGAACAGACGCCATCCCGCCTGTGGCTAATGGCCGACGCCGCGCATGCCTGCGGACTCTTCCTGCAAAGGCTTCCCGGCGCCGACGCGCGCGATGCCGACGGCTGGAACCGCGTCCAGCAACTCGCCGCCACCGTCGTCGCCGCAGAACTGGCACTGCCTGCGGAAACACTGTTGACGCGTCTCTTTCCCGACGAGGACATTCGCCTCTTCGAGCCGCGCACGGTCAGCTTCCATTGCCCGCGCGACGAGGATAAGGTGCTGGAAATGCTGCGCTTGCTCGGCCGGGCCGAAATCGAGGCCGCGCTGGCCGAACATGGCGAGATGGTCATCAGCGACGACATCTGCAACCAGGAATACCGCTACGGTGCGGAAATTCTGGACGTCTTGTTCCCGCCCGCTGCGCGCACGTTGCATTAATGGTAGAGATTCTCGTCAGCGAGGAAGCGGGGATCCGCTATCTGCACTTCAGCTCGGACTGGGTCCAGGGAGCGATGCGCATCGCCCGCCCGTTTGCGCTGGAACTGGACTACACCAAGGAAATGATGGCGAGCCTGTTGCTGCGCCCGGAGGCCAACTGGCCGCGTAAGGCGCTGCTGATCGGCCTGGGCGCTGCTTCGCTGACCAAGTTCCTGCATCGCCATCGCCCGAACTCGAAACTGACTGTGGTCGAAATCGAACTGGCGGTCGTTTCCGCCGCCCGCCAGCACTTCAAGTTGCCGGAGGAGGATCAGCGCCTCAATATCGTGATCGGTGACGGCGCCGATTACGTTGCCGGGTGCAAGAAGCGCTTCGATCTGATCATGGTCGACGGCTTCGACGACAAGGCCCGCACCGGTATGCTCGAAACCGCGCCGTTCTACGCCAACTGCCGCGCCCTGCTCACCGAACAGGGCCTGCTCGCCACCAATCTCCTGAGCCGCAGCAGGAATGTCATGCGCAGCGTGGAGCGCCTGACAGAGGCCTTCGACGGCCGCGCGCTGGCGTTTCCCTCCTGCGATTCCGGCAACACCGTCGCATTCGCCGCAACGGGCGACACGATCGACTTTCGGCTGGCGGAACTGCGGGCATCCGCGCGAACGCTGAACAAGGCAACCGGCCTCAACCTGCTGCCGACGGTGACACGCCTCGAAGGCTGGCACGCCTGCATGGGCGGCCGTCTTGTCCTTTAGGGCGTGAGCGCCTTCTCCGCCAGCCGCACCCAATAGCGGATACCGGTCGGGATAACGGCGTCGTTGAAGTCGTAATGCGGGCTGTGCAGCATGCAGCCGCCCTCGCCCGGCCCGTTGCCCAGCCAGACGTAGCAGCCCGGCACGACGTTCGACAAGTAGGCGAAATCCTCGGCGCCCATGCTCGGCTTCGCTGCGACCAGCGCCTGTTCGCCGCCGCTCACCTCGGCCGCCGCTTCGCGGCATAGCTGCGTCGCCCCCGCGTCGTTGATGGTCGGTGGATAGCCCCGCCGGTATTGCAACCGGATCTCGACGCCATGCGCAAGCTCGATGCCCTGGCAAATCCGGCGCATGCCCGTCGCCAGCATTTCCTGCGTCTCGGGGTCGAAGGCTCGCGTCGTGCCGCCGAGCTCGGCGGTTTCCGGCAACACGTTGTCCGCATGGCCGGCATGGAAGCGCGTCACGCTGACGACCGCCGGCTCCAAGGGATCGGCCGAACGGCTGACCAGGGATTGCAAGCTCTGCACCAGCGCCGCACCGGCGAGGACCGTATCCCTGGCCTGGTGCGGCATGGCCGCATGGCCGCCGCGACCGGTGATGGTGATGTCGAAGCGATCCGTACCCGCCATGATCGGCCCGGCCATGACGGCAAAACGGCCTGCGGGCAGCCCGGGCCAGTTATGCAGGCCGAACACGCGTTCCATTGGAAAGCGCTCGAACAGGCCTTCCTCGACCATCACGCGACCACCGCCTTCATGCTCTTCCGCCGGCTGGAAAATGAAATGGACGATACCGTTGGGCCCGCCTTCTCGCCGGGCGGCCAAGACCTCAGCCGCACCGAGCAACATTGCCGTGTGCCCGTCGTGGCCGCAAGCATGCATGCGGCCTTCGTGCCGGGAACGATGCGGGAAGGAATTCAATTCCTCCAGCGGCAACGCATCCATGTCGGCACGCAGCCCGATGGCCGGCCCTTCGCCCGACCCCATGCGCAACCGTCCCACCACGCCGGTTTTCGCCAGACCGCGATGCACCTCGATGCCGAGCCGGGTCAGGGCAGCGGCAACCGCATCGGAGGTACGCGCTTCGCTGAAGGCAAGTTCGGGATGGGCATGCAGATCACGCCGCAATGCGGCAATCCGCTGATGCAATTCGTCGAGGGAATGGTCGTGGTTCATGGCGGCGTCTCCGCCGTCAATGGTATCACCGCGAACTGCCGCGGCCGTGGTCAGGCGGCCTTCAATGTCTCCAGAGCCCGGGTTACCGCCCGTTCAAAGATCGGCTCGACCGGAACAATCATCGCTTCGCCGCGTTCCAGTTGCAGGGCCAACGCAGCCGGCGCAATGGACAGTGCGCGTGGTGAATGGGGATTGGTGAACAGCAGAATGCCTCGTTCCGGACTGACCCAGGACAGGCGATAACGAATGGGACCCGACTCGCCGCCGGGAAACTCGACCCAATCGCCGCGCTGCAACTCGTCGACATGACGCTGCGAGTCGCTGTCCTCCTCGAGCACCGGAACATTGGCCGAGTCAACCAGGGACATGCTCTGGAGCATCGCGCCACCGGTCTCGATCGACTCGGCGACGATCGCCGGTCCGGCAGGCGTCTCGGGAGGCGACCACATCGTGGCCTCCGGGGGCGTAGCTCCCCTCAACACCGCAGCATGGAGGCTGAACAGGCAATCGAGCAACGATACCCGCCGCTCCATGGTAACCCCGGCCTGATCGAGCGCATCGTGGATCCGCTTCACCAAAGTCGGCAACTTGGATGCCAGTTCCCTGCGCCCCGTCGCGTCGGAAACAGGCTCCACGCTCGCCACCAAATCGGCTGCGGTCGCTACCGCCGATTCCCATCCTTCTGTATTGTCGCTCAGATAATGGCGGACCAGGAGCGTCCGCCATTCGGTTGTCAGCAGATCGGCAACCGGCTCCGGTAGCGACGAAGTCAGCCAGCCCGCCAGCACCGCATCCGCGGCAACCGCGGCAAGCTCGCGTCGCTCCTGCTCGGCGACCAGCGGCGCCGCCTTTAGCGCCCAGGCATCGGCCTCGCTTTCCTGCTGCTCAAGGAAGTCGTTCAACTCGCCACACAGCACATCGAACAGACGCGCATCCTGCTTGAACTCCGATTGCAGGCGCTCAACGATCGAGGAAATATGCGCGTAGAGCGGATCCGTATGGCCAACCTCGGGTCCGCAACGCGCCGCCGCGCGGGAGAGGCTGTCGAGAAGACGCCTGGCCGGGTGCTGTTTGCTGGAGAAAAAAGTCTTGTCCAGCATCGCCACCTTCAGTACGGGAATTTGCAGCCGTCCGATCAATGCCTTGATCGGATCGGAAACCGACTTGTCGTCAAAAATGAAGTCGAACAGCGTCGCGACAATGTCCACTGTCACAGCATCAAGATGGTCGAGATTCTGGCCAACGTCACTGCCACGAAACTCGCGCAAAATATTGGTGGAAGGCGTTGTCTCGGATATCTGTGGCAGGACGTGCTGCAACGAATCGAGCGAGGCCATCACGCGCTGCATCGCCACCGCCATAGCTTCGGGAGACATCGGCACCGCCGGCCCGGCCGAAATCGGCGCACCCCCGGCCGTTGTCGAAGGTACGAGGCGCTGAAGAAGCGCGAAAACATCTCCGCTTGTGCCTGCGGTCGCATCGGAGGAACCGCTGCCATCCGCTTTTTCCCGCTTGACCCGAGTGTAGCTGCGACGCACGGTCGGCAACACACGACGCCCCACCAGGAAGGCGTTGAGATCGTGAACCACCGGGCCCAGTATCTTGACGCTTCGGCGGTCTAGACCACCCAGCACCTCCAGGCGCAACGGTGCCGGCAATTCGGACTCCTTCAACGCGGCGTAGGCAGCCTCGGCAAGCACTGTCTCCAGCGACCATACTGTATCGTCCCGGCCGGCAAGAAACGAGAGCCGTCGGCCGGCAGCGAACAAACCTTCCTCGCAGCCGTCCTGCAGGCGACTGGCGAGCCCCTTGACGGCAATCTGCTCGTCCATGTCGTTGAAATCAACCAGTTGAAGCTGGTCGGACGACAATGTTGCTTCCTTGGTCCGCTTGCGGGCGCCCGATCCGATCGCTGACTCGAACGCCTTCAGCCAGTGACCGGCGATCAACCCCTCGAGACGCATCAGGTTTTCGCGCAGCAACTCGCGTCCACCGTAGTAGAAGTTGCGCTCGTCGCGCTCGCTGGTCGCATCGCCCTTGGCGCCGAATTCGTCCCGAAGCTCCGCGACGAGCGTCCGGACCGCCTCACGCAATTTGTGGGCGACGAGGTCTCCGGACTCCTTCAGCGTGCGCAAACGACCACGCCCTTCGATCGAACCACGGGTGGTGTCCGGAAATTGAACCACGTTATCGGGTGCCACGGTTGCCATCACCGGCCTCCTCGCCATAGGACAAGCCAAAAACACTGTCCAGCCAACCCGGAATCCCAGACTGGCGCAAGGTCACCCTCCACGGACGGAATACTTTCCGTCCCGGAACCGACGGACTGCCGGGTCGAAGAAAACTACTCCTTTTCCCACACCAGCTCCGTACATGGCCCCGTGTCCTGGCGGTCCCGCTATCCAGGTTAGCCGACAAATCGCTTTCCATGGACCGGTGACTTTGCGTCCCCACCTCTCGATGGGTTTGCCCTTTGCAGTTGTACCGAACAATTTCAGTTTATTTCAACAAAATCAATAACGCAAGGCGGATGTTAGCGCCTCGAGTTCCTCGCTGGACTGATCCAGAATCTCGGCAAGTTGCGCCTCGCCATCAGGATCGAGGGCAAGCTCCATCCCCTCGACTACCGGCTGTAGCGGCGATCGGATCGGCGTAAGCTGGTTCGCCAGGCGCAACAAGTCGCCCAGGGTCTCCGGCGGGTAGCGCAACGGACCCTCTTCCCAAAGCGCCTTGATCGCCGCCACCACTTCTGCCGGAACCGCGAGCGCCGCGAGAACGGCACCGCCGACGCGGCGCTCCGCATCGAGCGTCAGCAAACTGCCATCGGCGAACAAATCATTCCGCGTATCCGATTTGGAAATCAGATAGAAACCACTGACCTCATGGACGATCCCCGCAAACATCGCGACATCGGGAGCCAGCCCGAATCGTGCGGCCAGAAGATGCGATAGCGCCGCCACATGCACGGTATGTTCCCAAAGGCGGACCGCCAGACCTTGGTATACCGGGGACTTGATGCTCCCCGCCATTTGCCGCATGACGACCGCCGTTGCCAAACCTCTGACGAACTTGAGACCAAGCCGCGCCACCGCGCCACGCACATCGGCGACCGGAATGCCGCTGCGATTGAACGCCACCGAATTCGCAACCGCAACCACGCGTGCCGCCAGCAGCGGCTCCGCAACAATGACCTGCGCGGCCTTGCCCAGTGGGATGTCCGGATCGTCGAGAGCCAAACGCACCCGGAACGCCACATCGGCATGCGTCGGGAAGCTAACCTCCTCCCGTTCAATCTCGGTGACGACGTTCTCAAGTGTATTCATCACTAGCAACTATAGCTGATCCTCCGGAACGGCGAGCGCGCTGGCTCCCCCACCGACGATCACGGCAGCCAAACCTGGGGCTGCAGGCAGCACATGCGCAGCATAGAACACGGCCGTGGCGATCTTGGTCGCATAGAAGGGATCGGATTCGCCGGAGGATATTTTCTCCCAGGCAACCAATGCCGCCTTCGCCATCATCCAGCCGCCCGAGACGATTCCCATCAGTTTCAGAAACGGCACAGCACCGACCGCCACCGAACGGATGTCGCTCGCGAAGTTGGCCCCAATGAAAGTGCCGGCCTCGGCAACCGCCGCGATACCTTTGGCGAGGGCATTCCTTATCCCGGCCAACTCGGCGCCAGCATCGTCAAGTTCGGCAATCGTCTGTTGCATCTGTCCGATAACGACCTTCAGCGTTGCCCCATTATCACGAGCCAGCTTGCGCCCGATGAGGTCGTTGGCCTGGATGCCGGTGGTTCCCTCGTAGATGGTCGTGATCCGCGCATCACGCAGGTGCTGGGCGGCGCCGGTTTCCTCGATGAAGCCCATGCCGCCGTGCACCTGCACGCCGAGGTAGGCGATTTCGTTTCCGGTTTCGGTCAACCAACCCTTGACCACCGGAATCATCAGATCGACGAACGCCTGATTGCGTTTGCGTTCGGCTTCATCCGGGTGGTGGAACGCCATGTCATGCGCGGAGGCGACGACATAAGCAAGCGCGCGCATGGCCTCGATCTGCGCCTTCATCGTCATCAGCATGCGCCGGACATCCGGATGATGAACGATGGCCACCGGAGCCGCCGAGCCTTCGATGGCTCGCCCCTGCACCCGTTCGCGCGCATAAGCCAGCGCCAGTTGATAGGCGCGCTCGGCCAGTGCCAGCCCTTCCAGGCCGACCGCATAGCGAGCCGCATTCATCATGATGAACATGTACTTCAGGCCCTCATTGGCCTTGCCGATCAACGTGCCGACTGCGCCGCCATTGTCGCCAAATGCCATGACACAAGTCGGACTGGCGTGTATGCCCAGCTTGTGCTCGATCGAAACGCACCAGGCATCATTGCGCGCACCAAGACTGCCATCGGCGTTAACCAGGTACTTCGGCACGACGAAAAGCGAAATCCCTTTCACGCCTTCAGGCGCATCCGGCAAACGCGCCAGAACCAGGTGGATGATGTTCTCCGCCATGTCGTGCTCGCCGTAGGTGATGAATATCTTCTGGCCCAATATCCTGTAAGTGCCGTCGCCCTGCGGCTCCGCACGCGTACGAATCGCCGCGAGATCCGAACCGGCCTGGGGTTCGGTGAGGTTCATCGTCCCGGTCCACTTGCCGGAGATCATGTTCGGCAGATAGGTCTGTTTCTGTTCGGCGGAACCGCACAACTCGATCGCCTCGATGGCACCGTTGGTCAGTAGCGGGCACAGCGAGAAGGCCATGTTGGCAGCTTTCCACATCTCGCGAACGGCGGCGGAAACGACGCGCGGCAGGCCCTGGCCGCCGTATTCGGGGTGGCAATCGAGGGCCGTCCAACCGCTCTCGGAAAACTGGGTGTACGCCTCCTTGAATCCCTTCGGCATCGTCACTTCTTTGTCGTGCCAAACGGCACCCTCCCGATCGCCGACGAAATTCAGGGGCGCCAGCACGCCACCGGCGAACTTCCCTGCCTCATCGAGGATCGCCTCGACCAAATCGGGCGTTGCCTCTTCATAGCCGGGCAAACCGGCGACCTGATCCAGCTTTGCCATTTCCTTGAGAACAAACATCATGTCCTTGACGGGGGCGGTGTAACTCATTCTTCTGACTCCTTACCTTTTCGGAAAATAGCGACTGTCGTCGAAACTGCCGACCCAGTGCGGGTAATAGACGACCATCAGGGTGATGGCCGCGCCGTTGAGCCATGCTTCCGCAAACCCAAGCAGCGCAAAATAGGGGAAATAGTCGGTAAATAGCGTGTCTGCGCTGTAGACGCCGGCCAGCCAGAGAACCATGGTCGTCAGCAAGCCGGTCGACACGATGGCCAGCGCCGCACCAAAGAACGCCGCGCAGAAGAGATAGCAAAAGAAGTTCTGCGGCAGATGGCGCTCGAAGATTCGCAATACCACGTCGGCGAAGAAACACGGGAATGCCACGATCAGCAATACGTTGAGCGCGTAGGCTTCCCATCCGGCGGCTCCATTGAACGTCACCGCGGCCATGACGGCAGACAGGCCGAGAATCGCCAGTTGCCGGCCGAACATCAGAGTGAAGGCGGTAGCGCCAAGCAGATGCAGATTGAGGCCGGGCCTGACACCCGCCTTCATGCTCCACATCAGCATGATCACGACGATGGCTCCGAACCAGACATTCGACTGCGAGGAATCTGCCAGCCGCCGCCACGGCGCCGTGCGAAGACACCACAACCAGACCAGGACCGCCGGCACGAAGGCACCCCATGCCCACGTGATCGGGAACAGGCCCTGGGGGAAGTTCATCGCCGGAGGTGCATCTAGATGGAAGCCGTCAACTCCGGCACCGCCTGGAAGAGATCCGCGACGAGTCCGTAATCCGCAACCTGAAAGATCGGCGCATCGGGATCCTTGTTGATTGCCACGATCACTTTCGAATCCTTCATGCCAGCAAGATGCTGAATCGCCCCGGAAATACCGACCGCGATGTAGAGCTGGGGCGCGACGATCTTGCCGGTTTGGCCGACCTGATAGTCGTTTGGAACGAAGCCGGCATCCACCGCCGCCCGGGAAGCACCCAGAGCCGCCCCAAGCTTGTCGGCCAGCGGCTCCAGCAGCTTGTGGTAGTTCTCACCCGAAGCAAGACCACGGCCGCCAGACACAATCACTTTCGCGGCAGCGAGTTCCGGCCGCTCCGACTTGCTGATCTCCCGTCCGACCACTTTGGATTTGCCCGTGGCGGGGCCGGCAGCAATGTTTTCGACCGCGGCATTTCCACCTGCGTCGGCTGCATCGAAGGCCGTCGTCCGCACCGTGATCACCTTGATCGGATCCGCCGACTTGACCGTCGCCAAGGCGTTGCCGGCATAAATGGGACGGACGAAGGTGTCGGGCGATTCCACCGCGACGATGTCTGATATCTGTGCGACATCAAGCAAGGCGGCTACGCGTGGCAGGAGGTTCTTGCCATGGCTGGTCGCCGGCGCGAGGATGTGGCTGTAAGCAGCGGCCATCGGCACGACCAGCGCAGCGACGTCCTCGGGAGACTGATCGGTGTAATGGGCGGCATCGGCAACCAGCACCTTGGCCACGCCAGTGATCTTCGCCGCCGCCTTTGCCACCGTAGCACAGTCCTGGCCGGCGACGAGGACGTGAACGTCGCCGCCGATGCGGGCGGCCGCAGTAACGGTATTCAGGGTCGCCGCGTTCAATGCGGCGTTGTCGTGTTCGGCAATGAGCAGGATGGCCATGTTCAGATCACCTTCGCTTCGTTCTTGAGTTTCGCCACCAGCTCGGCGACATCGGCGACACGAATTCCAGCTTGCCGTTTGGGCGGTTCGACGACCTTCAGCGTCATCAGCCGCGGAGCCGGATCGACACCGAGATCGGCCGGCTTCACGACTTCGAGGGGCTTCTTCTTCGCCTTCATGATGTTGGGCAGGGTCGCGTAGCGCGGCTCATTCAGGCGCAAGTCGGTCGTCACCACAGCCGGAAGCGCGATTTCGATCGTCTCCAACCCGCCATCAACCTCGCGGGTCACCGTCGCGGAGTCTCCCACGACGACAACCTTGGAGGCGAAAGTGGCCTGTGGCCAGTCGAGCAAGGCAGCCAGCATCTGGCCGGTCTGGTTGGCATCGTCATCGATCGCCTGCTTGCCGAGGATGACCAGTTTCGGCTGTTCTTTGTCTACCAGGGCCTTGATCAGCTTGGCCACCGCCAGGGGCTGCAACTCGACATCGGTTTCGACCAGGACGCTGCGATCGGCCCCCAGGGCCATCGCGGTACGCAGGGTTTCCTGACAGACGGTCAGCCCGCAACTGAGGGCGACAACCTCTGTTGCGACGCCGGCTTCCTTCAGCCGGACAGCCTCCTCGACGGCGATTTCGTCGAACGGGTTCATGGACATCTTGACGTTGGCGAGCTCTACACCGGTGCCGTCTGACTTGACGCGGACCTTGACGTTGTAGTCGACCACCCGCTTGACGGGAACGAGAATCTTCAAGCCGGTTCTCCTTTGTAGGTTTGATGCA
The DNA here is from genome assembly GCA_018819515.1 of Gammaproteobacteria bacterium. GTDB lineage: Bacteria > Pseudomonadota > Gammaproteobacteria > Burkholderiales > Rhodocyclaceae > Fen-999. The sequence continues at coordinate 50,945 of JAHJPX010000003.1, read as the reverse complement.
AGTTTAGCGGCAGGAACGCCATACGGTATCGTATGGTGCGTGCTATGCTAACCGAGCCCCGCCAACTTTTCAATACCGTACCGTATGGGAACACCTACCCGCCGCAGCCATCTCCCGGCACTGGACCGGGCTGCATGGATCAAGGGAGCATTTGCCGCATTGGCGGAAGAAGGTCACGCCGGATTGCGCGTGGAGACGCTGGCGAAGCGGCTACAGGTCACCAAAGGCAGCTTCTACTGGCATTTCCGGGACCGACGCGACCTGCTCGACGCCGTGCTCGACGAATGGAAACTCGGCCGCATCGCCGACATCAAGAAACAGACCGCCGCCCGTCCGGGCGAGGAACTGGCCGCCCTGCGTCACACGATCGAAGTCTATTCCGCCAGCCGGAACCGCAAAGGGCTGCCGATCGAGCTTGCCGTTCGCGAATGGGCGCTTCGCGATGCGCGCGCAGCGGAGGTCGTCGAGGAAGTCGATGCGGAACGGCTGGCCTGCGCCACCCGCCTGTTTGTAAACCTGGGACTCGAAGACGGCGAGGCGGCAGCGCGCAGCGTGATGTTGTACGCCTACGTGTTTGGCTATTCGCTGATGCGTTGTGACAGGTTCCTGAAAGACACCGAGTCAACCCGAGCCTGGATCGCACGGCGAATCGCCGGCTAACGATTCTTCCATTCCGGCTTGCGCTTGGCCATGAAAGCGTCGATCCCCTCCCCGGCATCATCGAACATCATGTTGCATGCCATCGTTTCCGACGCCATCTGATAGGCGGCGTCGATACCCATCTCCAACTGCCGGTAGAAGAGCTGCTTGCCGAGGCGTACCGCCGCGGCTGACTTTTCGCAAATCGATGCCGTCAGCTTGCGAATTTCCTCATCCAGCGTGTCCGGCTTGACGACGCGATTGACCAGCCCGCGACGCTGCGCCTCCGGAGCATCGATGAACTCTCCGGTCAGCAGCATTTCCATCGCCTGCTTGCGCCCGACGTTGCGCGACAAGGCCACGGCGGGCGTCGAACAGAACAGGCCGACATTGATGCCGGACACCGCAAAACGAGCCGTCTCGACGGCCACTGCCAGATCGCAACTGGCGACAAGCTGGCATCCCGCCGCGGTTGCGATTCCATGCACACGCGCAATCACCGGCTGTGGAATGCTCGTAATCTTGGTCATCAATCTTCCGCATTGGCGAAACAACCGCCGCATGTATTCCTTGTCGTGATTGGCGCGCATCTGCTTGAGATCATGGCCCGCACAGAACGCCTTCCCCGCGCCGGCCAACACAACCGCTCGCACCGACGAATCCGCGGCCATGTCGTCGAGTGCATGCTGAAGTTCGGCCAACAACTCCCCGGACAGGGAATTGAACTGGTCGGGGCGGTTCATGGTCAGCGTCGCCACCCCGCCATCGACGTTACGCAGCAACAGTGGATCGGACATGCGATCTCCTCTCCGTTTCAGGCGGGAGTCAGTCCGCCTTTTGCTTATAGGTTTTCAATTTCAAGTCCATCCCGATGCCGGACCATTGTCGCACTTCCTCGTCCAGCGCGGCAGCGGTCAACGGTGACTCGGCGAGCCAACCCGCTTCGACCTGCAGATTGAACCCGTGCGCGGACATCGCGACGAGAACCGGCAACTCCGCGTTGCCGTCCCGGGCTCGATTGAGCAGCGCTGCCAGTCGCAAGGCGAAGATCATGAGCCAGTCGCGCGCGTCGGTCACGTCGGGCTGCACTCTTTCCAGCTTGCCTCGATGCGCCAGTACCAGTCTTGACAAACGGACCTGATCGCGCCGCGAAAACCCCGGCATGTCGGCGTTGGCCAGAATGTAGGCGCTGTGCTTGTGGTAACTCGAATGCGCAAGAGAAACGCCGACCTCATGAAGGCGCGCCGCCCAAAGCAGGACACTGGCGTCGTCCTCGTTCGACTCCGAATACGCATCGGGTACCAGCTGCGTAAACAAGCCGATCGCTGTCCGCCCCACCCGCTCAGCCTGCAAACGATCGACGGCGTAACGCCGCATGAAGTCATCGACGGTCGCCTCGCGGAGATCATCGTGGTGATAGCGTCCGAGCAGGTCGTAGAGGACTCCGAGGCGCAACGCTCCCTCCGAAAATACCATATGCTCCAGGCCAAATTCCTTGAACACGGCTGACATGATGGCCACGCCGCCCGGCAATACCGGAACGCGATCCGGCCGCAATCCGTCGAGTTGCAGGCGGTTGGCATTTCCGGCCCGCACCAGCATACTCTTGAGCGAGTCAAGCCCATCGCGTGTTATTCCACCTGCCGACATTCCATTCTGCTCGATCAGATCGACAAGCGCCTTGGCGGTGCCGGACGAACCAACGGCCACCTCCCATCCCGTCTCCCTGTAAGGATAGACGATGGTCTGCAATTCGCGCCGCGCCGCGAGCTCCGCTTCCTTCATCGACTTCTTGTCGACCTTGCCGCCGGGGAAATAGCGCAGGCTGAAACTGACACAGCCCATGTAAAGCGATTCGAGCTGTAGCGGTTTGAACTGACGGCCGATAATGAACTCGGTGGAACCGCCGCCGACATCGACGACCAGCTGTTGCCGGCCGGGATTTGCCATGCTGTGCGCAACGCCCAGATAGATCAACCGGGCCTCCTCGCGTCCCGCCACCACTTCGATCGGAAACCCCAGTGCCGCTTCCGCCTTCGGCAGAAATTGCGGCACGTTCTTCGCCACCCGCCAGGTATTGGTGGCCACCGCCCGGACGGCCTTCGCGTCGAAACCGCGCAGACGCTCGCCAAAACGGGAAAGCGCCTCGATCGCCCGAGTCTGCGAATCGTCGTCGAGCACCTTCTCGGGGGTCAGACCGGCCGCCAGCCGAACCGACTCCTTGAGGGAATCGAGCGGATAGATCAGGTTGCCGACCACGCGTCCCACCTGCAAGCGGAAGCTGTTGGAGCCCAAGTCTACGGCGGCGATGACCTCGTGCGGCACAATGGCAAAACCCGGATTTCGGAACGGGCGGATTCTAGCAGGCGTCTTTTCGATTGCTTCGACGAACACCGCCCCTGTAATGCGGCCGTAGAAGAAATGTCATAGTATTGCCGGACTCACCACAACCACAGCGCCCGACCATGAACGGCCCGCACACCCACTTCCGCGCCCCCGCCGACCATTTCCTGAACCGCGAACTGTCGCTGCTGGCCTTCAACCGCCGCGTGCTGGCCCAGGCCGCCGATGCGCGTGTCCCGTTGCTGGAGCGGCTGCGTTTCCTGTGCATCGTTTCATCGAACCTCGACGAGTTCTTCGAGATCCGCGTCGCCGGCCTCAAGGAACAGATCAAGCTCGGCGGCCAGGTCGCCGGGTTCGACGGCATACCGCCACACGAAGTATTTCGGCGCGTCTACCGTGAGGCGCACGAACTGATCGCGGAGCAGTACACCCTGCTCAACCAGACCATCCTGCCCGCCCTCGCGGCAGAGGGCATCCGGTTCTACAAGCGCGCCACCTGGACGACCGAGCAAGCGGACTGGATCCGCGCCTTCTTCTTCCGCGAAGTCATGCCGGTCCTGACGCCGATCGGTCTCGATCCGGCGCACCCCTTCCCGCGCGTGCTCAACAAGAGTCTCAACTTCGCCGTCGAACTGGAAGGGCGCGATGCCTTCGGCCGTGCCGGCGGCGCTGCCATCGTCCAGGCACCACGCGCCCTGCCGCGCGTGATCCGTCTGCCCCGCGAATTGACCGACGTCGACTGGGGCTTCGTCTTCCTCTCGTCCATCCTGCACCAGCATGTCGGCGAATTGTTCGCCGGCATGAACGTGCACGGCTGCTACCAGTTCCGGGTGACGCGGAATTCCGACCTGTGGGTGGATGACGAAGAAGTGAAGAACCTGCGCACCGCGCTGCAAGGCGAACTCCCGCAGCGTCACTTCGGCGACGCTGTGCGACTGGAAGTCGCCGACAACTGTTCGGAAGTCATGGCGGACTTTCTGCTCCAGCAGTTCGGCCTCGACAAGGCCGACCTCTATCGTGTGCCGGGGATCGTGAACCTCGTCCGGCTGATGTCGGTGCCGGATCGCGTCGAGCGCCCCGACCTCAAGTACGCTCCCTTCCAGCCCGGCCTGCCCAAAGCCATCTCCAAGCGTCCGCAAATCTTCGACGTCATGCGCCGCGAAGACGTGCTCCTGCATCACCCGTTCCAGTCCTTCGCGCCGGTGATCCAGATGCTCGAACAGGCGGCCGATGACCCACAGGTGGTGGCGATCCGGATGACCGTCTATCGCACCGGCACCGACTCCGTGCTCCTCGAACACCTGGTGCGCGCGGCGCAGAAGGGCAAGGAGGTCACCGTCGTCGTCGAACTGATGGCTCGCTTCGACGAGGAAGCGAACCTCAAGATCGCCGCCCGCCTCGAAGAAGTCGGCGCCCATGTCGTCTACGGCGTATTCGGCTACAAGACGCACGCCAAGATGCTGCTGGTGCTGCGCCGGGAAGACAACGGCTATCGCCATTACGTCCACCTCGGCACCGGCAACTACCATCCGCGCACGACGCGTTTCTACACCGACTTCGGCCTGCTCACCTGCAACGAGGAAATCGCCGCCGATGCCAACGAAGTCTTCAAGCAACTCACCGGCCTCGGCAAGGCAGGACAACTGAAGCACCTCTGGCAGGCACCCTTCACCCTGCACGACAACATGATCGCCGCCATTCGCGCCGAAACCGACATCGCGAAAGCCGGCGGCAAGGCGCAGATCACCGCGAAGATGAATTCGCTGCTCGAACCCGAAGTCATCGAGGCGCTCTACGAGGCCTCGCAGGCGGGCGTGCATGTCGACCTGATCGTGCGCGGCGTCTGCGCGCTGAGGCCCGGGGTCAAGGGCCTCTCAGACAATATCCGCGTCCGTTCGGTGATCGGCCGCTTCCTCGAACACCACCGAATCTTCCACTTCCACGCCGGCGGTGAGGACAAGGTCTATCTCGGCAGCGCGGACTGGATGGAGCGCAACTTCTTCCGTCGCATCGAAGTCGTATTCCCGGTGCTCGACCCCAAGCTCAAGCGGCGTGTTCTCAAGGAAGGCCTGCGTCTCTACCTGCATGACAACAGCCAGTCCTGGGAAATGGACAGCGACGGACGTTATGCGATCCACCCGACCCGTCGCGTGCGCGCCTGCGCGCAGGAAACGCTGCTGGCGCTGCTGGCGACAGAAGACTAGGGGCTGGCTGAGGTATCCCGCCGGAAAAGTCAGCCGTGGCGGGACGCCGGAATGACAAGGTTGATCCTGTGAGCGATCGAGGAGAGCCATGATGATTCCTTCCAACGTCAATGCGCGCGCCCTGCTGGTCGGCCAGGGCATAGACCTGCGCAGCTACAACCCGCCGCAGGTGCTGGCGAGGGATCCCCTCACCCTCGGGCTCGCGGACGAGGGAATCGCCGTGCTCTTCCGTTTCGGCGTAGTCGTGATGTTCGGCGGTTCTCCGGCAAGCGAGGCGGCTTTGCTGGCGCAGTTGCAGACGCATATCCGATCCCCGTTCGAGCAACCGGAAATCGAAGAGCTGTCCCTGCGGGTGGTCGGGGAGGTGGTTGCCCACATCGAGGAGGACACCCTCATCGTGCCGGACCTCGCCATGCCGAGGGTGCAGGTGATCGCGGACATCCTCGCCAAGAGCGTCCTGCTGGATACCTACGAACGATATGCCGCCGACGTCTTCGACCGTATCGAACCCCTCGCCGAACGTCTGCAAACGCGGGCCAGCCTGCCGCGGCAGGAGCATCACCTGATGCGCTATATCGGGGACATTCTGCAGATCCAGCACCGCCTGGTCGGCCGCGCCGAAGTGGGCGAAAAACCGGAAGTGCTGTGGGAGCACGCGGAACTCGAGCGCCTCTGGCGCCGCCTGGAAAGCGAATTCGAGATCAGCGAACGGCAGGCGGCCCTCGATCGCAAGCTTGAAGTAATCGGCAATACCGCGGAGACTCTGCTCGGTCTGCTACAGGACCGTCACACCCTGCGCGTCGAGTGGTACATCGTCATCCTTATCGTCGTGGAGATACTGCTGACGCTCTACGAACTGTTCTTCAAACACGCCTAAGGCGGTTACACCGACGCTTGCGGACCCCTGCGGACCAGATGTGTCCGGAGAAGCCGGGGCAGCTCACTCTGTCCCCGGTTTTGCGGCGTACCGCCACGGCTGACTTTTCGCTACGCCTACCCTCGCCGCACGAGCGTCACGCCCTCGACTTCGCCGACGCGGTCGAGCATGCGTTGCAGATGTTCGGCACTGCCGAGTTCGACGGTAAAGGCCATGCGTGCCATGCCGCCTTTCGACTGGGTCTTCACGGCGGTAACGTTGATCTTCTCCTTGGACAGCACCTCGGAGATGTCGCGCAGCAGGCCCTGGCGATCATGGGCCTCGACTTGGAGGTCGGTTGCGTAGATGCCGGTCTGCGCGCCGCCCCACTGCGCATCGATCACGCGCTCGGGATTCTTCGCCGCCATGTTGCGGAAGTTGGCACAATCGAGCCGATGCACGGAGACGCCGCGGCCGCGCGTGACGAAGCCGGCGACGGCATCGGGCGGCACCGGCTTGCAGCAGCGTCCTAGCTGCGTCATCAATTTATCGACTCCAACCACCAGGATGCGCCCGCTATCGCCGGACTGGCTTACCTTCGACTGTTTCGCCAGCGTCTCCGGCACGACTTCGGCTTCATCCGGCGTGCCGCGCAAGGCCACCCGCACCGCGCGCGGCCCGACCTCGCCGCGCGCCGCGGCCAGATACATCTGGTCGGGGTTCTTGAAGCCGAGCTTGTGCGATAACTCATCGAGGTTCGCCTGCGTGAAGCCGTCGCGCTGCAACTCCCTGGCGATGAAGGCGCGCCCCTGCGCCAGCATTTCCTGTTCCTGCTGCGCGGCGAACCAGGCCTTCACCTTCTGCCGCGCACGCGATGAATGCAGGTAGCCTGGAGCCAGCCAGTCGCGCGACGGACCGCCGGTCTTGGCCGTGGTGATCTCGACGCGCTGGCCGTTGGCCAGCGGCTTGTTGAGCGGCACCAGATGGCCGTCGACCTTGGCGCCGCGGCAGCGATGGCCGATGTCGGTGTGCAGCCGGTAGGCGAAATCGATTGGCGTCGCGCCCTGCGGCAAGTCGAGCACACGCCCCTGCGGCGTCAGCACGTAGATGGTGTCGTCGAGCGAGGCGCGCTTGAACTGCTCTACCCAGGCGGCCGAATCGGTTATTTCCTCACGCCACGACAATAGCTGGCGCAGCCAGGCAATCTTCTCGTCGTAGGCCGACTCGGCACGCGCCGGCGCGCCGGCCTCCTTGTAGCGCCAGTGCGCGGCGACGCCCAGTTCGGCGTGGCGATGCATTTCCGGCGTGCGTATCTGCACTTCCAGCGAACGACCGTCCTCGGCCATCACCGCGGTGTGCAGCGAGCGGTAGAAGTTGCCCTTGGGATGCGATATGTAATCGTCGAACTCGCCGTGGATCGGGTGCCAGAGCGCATGTACGATACCCAGCGCCGCGTAGCAGTCCTTCACTTCCGGTACGATGATGCGCATGGCACGCACATCGTAAACCTGCTCGAAATCGAGATGCTTGGCGCGCATCTTGTTCCAGATGCTGTAGATGTGCTTGGGCCGGCCGTAGACTTCAGCCTCGAAACCTGCCTTGCGCATCTCCTCCTTGAGCCGCACGGTCGCGCTCTCGATGAAGTTCTCGCGTTCGACGCGCTTCTCGTCGAGTTGTTTGGCGATGCGCTTGTAGGTGTCTGGCTCGAGGAAGCGGAAGGACAAGTCCTCGATCTCCCACTTGATCTGCCAGACGCCCAGCCGGTTGGCCAGCGGCGCGTAGATTTCCAGGCTTTCCCGCGCCATGCCCCGCCGCGCGGGCGTGTCGTGGTCGGTGAACCAGCGCAGCGTCTGCGTCCGCGAAGCCAGTCGCAGCATCACGACGCGAATGTCGTCCACCATCGCCAGCATCATCTTGCGCAGGATTTCGGCCTGGGCCTTGGCATCCGCGTCGCCCCCACGGTCATGCGACGCGGCCTCGGTCAGCGGCCGCAGATCCTTCAGGCGGTACAGGTTGTCGACCAGCGGGGCCACGTGCCCGCCGAACTTGGCAGTCAGCGTTTCCTTCGCATCGGGCAGGAAATCGTTGGCGGAATACAGCAGTGCGGCGATCCGGCTGTCGCGATGGAGATTGAGCGCCGCGACCTGCAGGGCCATGCCGACGCCATGCTGGAGCACATCCTCGCCGGTGCCGAGCTTCTTGCCGGCATAGAGTTCCGCCGCCATGTCGAGGGCGGTGCCGATATCCTTTTGCTGGTCCTCGGGCAGATTGTCGACGAGGCGTTTCAGCACCGCCTCGTCGTCGATGCCCGCATCGGTCAAGCCATGGACAACGGCAACCATATCGGCTCGCTTACCCCACCCACTTCCGCGCGTTGCGGAACATCGTCAGCCAAGGGCTGTCTTCCCCCCAGCCTTCCGGATGCCAGGACATCTGCACGGTGCGGAAGATGCGTTCGGGGTGCGGCATCATGACTGTGAAGCGGCCGTCCGGCGTGGTCACGCCGGCGATGCCGTCGGGCGAACCGTTTGGATTGAACGGGTAGTTCGTCGCTATAGCGCCGCGGTTGTCGATGTAGCGTAGTGCCACGGCTGACTTTTTCGCATCGCCAGTGAACACCGCGCGACCCTCCCCATGCGAGACGACGATCGGCAGCTTCGATCCGGTCATGCCTTGCATGAAGATCGAGGGCGAATCGGGTATCTCGACCATCACGAAGCGCGCTTCGAACTGCTCGGAGCGGTTGCGGTGGAAGGTCGGCCACGCTTCGGCGCCCGGGATGATGGACGCCAGGTTGCTCATCATCTGACAGCCGTTGCAGACGCCCAGCGCGAAGGTATCGGGCCGCGCGAAGAAGGCGGCGAAGTCGTCGCGCAGGCGGTCGTTGAACAGGATGGACTTCGCCCAGCCCTGGCCGGCGCCGAGCACGTCGCCGTAAGAGAAGCCGCCGCAAGCGACGAAGCCGGAAAAGTCAGCCATGGCGATACGCCGCGCTTGCAGGTCGGACATATGGACATCGACGCATTCGAAGCCGGCACGGTCGAAAGCCGCGGCCATCTCGACCTGGCCGTTGACGCCCTGTTCGCGCAGGATGGCTATACGCGGTTTCGCACCAGTGGCGACGAAGGGCGCGGCAGGATCGAAAGTAAGACTTGCCGAGAGGCCCGGATCCTCGGCATCGGCCAGCGCCGCGAACTCCTCGTCGGCACAGGTCGCATCGTCACGCAGCCGCGCGATCTGGTGGCTCACCTCGCTCCACGCGCGTTGCAGTTCGGTGCGCGTCGCGCCAAAGGCCAGCTTCGCGTTGCGCCAGACACGGATCTCGTCGCGCTTGTTGAGCGTGCCGATCATGTGCGTGCAGGCAGAGAGGCCGGCTTCGCGGAAGGCGTGCATCACCGTCTCGCGGTCGTCGCGCAGCACCTGGATCACGGCGCCGAGTTCCTCGTTGAACAGCGCGGCGATCATGCGGTCGCGCATGCGGCCGTCGACGATTTCAGGGTGGCGCTCGATGCCATCGACGTCGTTCATCAGCGGGTCGAAGCAGAGCGAATCGAGGTTCAGCGAGACGCCGAGGCGCGAGGCGAAGCTCATCTCGCAGACGGTGGCGAACAGGCCACCATCGGAACGGTCGTGATAGGCTAGGATCATGCCGGCGCGGTTGAGGTGCTGGATGATGGCGAAGAAGGCCTTGAGCTTGTCGGCGTCGACATCCGGCGGCACGTCGCCGGACTTGCCATAGACCTGCGCCAACGCCGAGCCGCCGAGGCGGTTCCGGCCTTCGCCGAGGTCGATCAGGATCAGTTCGGTTTCGCCCTTCTCGTCGTCGCGGCGCAGTTGCGGCGTCATGGTCCTGCGCACGTCGGCGGCGGGCGCGAAGGCGGTGACGATCAAGGAGAGCGGCGCCACCACCTGCTTCTGCTTGCCGCCCTCTTCCCAGCGCGTGCGCATGGACAGCGAATCCTTGCCGACCGGAATCGACACGCCGAGCTGGCGGCAGAAATCGAGGCCCACGGCCTTGACGGTATCGAACAGTGCCGCATCCTCGCCCTCGTGGCCGGCGGCTGCCATCCAGTTCGCCGAGAGCTTGATCTTCGAAATGTCACCGCAGTTGCCGGCGATATCGGCGGCGGCGATGTTGGTGATCGCCTCGCCAACCGCCATGCGGCCGGAAGCCGGCGCGTCGAGCAGCGCAATCGGTGTGCGCTCGCCCATGGCGAAGCACTCGCCGAGCGTGGTGTCGTAACCCATCGTGGTTACCGCTACATCGGCCACCGGCACCTGCCAGGGGCCGACGAACTGGTCGCGCGCGGTCATGCCGCCGACCGTGCGGTCGCCGATGGTGATCAGGAAGCTCTTGCTCGCCACGGCCGGCAGGCGCATGACGCGGAAGGCGGCGTCCCTCAGTCCGCCCATTTCGTCGATGCTGCCGACGTCGAGCGCGGGCATGTTCACCTGCTTGCGCGTCGCGTTGCGATGCATGCGCGGCGGCTTGCCGAGCAGCACTTCCATCGGCATGTCGACGGCCTTGTTATCGAAATGCCTGTCGGCAACAACGAGCTCACGCTCGGTAGTCGCTTCGCCCAGCACCGCGAACGGACAGCGTTCGCGCTGGCACAACGCCTTGAACTCCTCCAGCCGCTCGGGGCCGATGGCGAGCACGTAGCGCTCCTGCGCTTCGTTCGACCAGATCTCGCGCGGCGACATGCCCGGCTCTTCGTTCGGCACGTTGCGCAACTCGAAGCGCGCGCCGCGTCCGGCGTCGTTGGCCAGTTCCGGCATCGCATTCGAGATGCCGCCGGCGCCGACGTCGTGGATGGCGAGGATCGGGTTCTGCTCACCCATCTGCCAGCAACGATCAATCACTTCCTGCGCGCGCCGCTGCATCTCCGGGTTGCCGCGCTGCACGGAGGCGAAATCGAGGTCGGCAGTGTTGGTGCCGGTCGCCATCGACGAGGCGGCGCCGCCGCCCAGGCCGATCAGCATGCCCGGCCCGCCGAGCTGGATCAGCTGGGTGCCGGCCGGAAACTGGTTCTTGAAGCAGTGGCGCTCGGCGATGTTGCCGACGCCGCCGGCAATCATGATTGGCTTGTGATAGCCGCGCACCTCGCCGTTGAACTTCTGCTCGAACGTGCGGAAGTAGCCGGCCAGGTTCGGCCGGCCAAATTCGTTATTGAAGGCCGCCGCGCCGATCGGGCCTTCGATCATGATGTCGAGCGCGGAAGCGATGCGGTCCGGCTTGCCATAGCCGGATTCCCAGGGCTGGGCATGGCCGGGAATGTTCAGGTCGGACACTGAGAAGCCGCACAGGCCGGCCTTGGGCTTGGAGCCGCGGCCCGTCGCGCCCTCGTCGCGGATCTCGCCGCCGGAACCGGTCGCCGCCCCCGGGAAGGGCGAGATGGCGGTCGGATGGTTGTGCGTTTCGACCTTGGCGAGTATGTGCGTCTTCTCCTCGACATACTCGTACTTGCCGCCCGTGCCGGGGACGAAACGCTTGATCGTCGCGCCCTCGATCACCGAGGCGTTGTCGGAATAGGCGACGACCGTGCCTTCCGGATGCGCCTTGTGCGTCTCGCGGATCATGCCGAACAGCGACAGCGGCTGGTCCTGGCCGTCGACCGTCCAGGTGGCATTGAAGATCTTGTGCCGGCAGTGCTCGGAGTTGGCCTGCGCGAACATCATCAACTCGACGTCGGTCGGGTTGCGACCCAGCTTGCCGAAGTTCTCGACCAGGTAGTCGATCTCGTCCTCGGAGAGCGCCAGTCCGAGTTCGCCGTTGGCCGCCACCAGCGCCGCCCGACCGCCCTTGAGGATATCGACTGTCGTCAGCGGCTGCGGCTCGTAGTGGTGGAAGAGTTCGTCCGCCGCATCCAGCGAGTCGAGCACCGATTCGGTCATGCGGTCGTGCAGGTGGCGTACCGCCATGGCTGACTTTTCGCCGCTGGTGAAGTGATAGGCAATGCCGCGTTCGACTCGCTTGATCCTGTCGAAACCACAGTTATGGACGATGTCCGTCGCCTTCGACGACCAAGGTGAGATAGTACCCAGCCGCGGCGTCACCAGCACCAGGGCGCCTTTCGGTTCCGCCGGCAACGTTGCCGGAACTCCCAGCAAATCCTTGAGTCGGACCAGTTCGTCGGCGGTCAGATCGCTTTGGCATTCCACGAAAAACCAATGTTCGGCGGCGAAGGCGGTGCCGGCGGTTTCTTGTAGACGAGTCAGACGGGAGGCGGAAAAAGCGGCGTCGCCGCGCAGCTTGAGAATTCGGGACATGGAAATAGGGATATGGGCGAAATGCGGGGCGGAAATGCGAGCGAAAAGGCGCGATCTGACAGCCAGGAATTATACTCTGCGACCGTTTCCCGATTCCCGCATGCCATGAACGCCAGCAGCCACGATTACAGCTACGAAGTCAGCGTTGCCGATTTCCCCAGGAAGGTGCTCGAAACCTCGCGTAAGGTTCCCGTCGTCGTCGATTTCTGGGCCGATTGGTGCCAGCCCTGTCGCATCCTCAAACCCATCCTCGAAAAGCTCGCCGCCGAGTACGGCGGCCGTTTCATCCTGGCCAAGGTGAATTCCGACGAGAACCAGGAACTGGCCCAACGCTACGGCGTGCGCGGCATTCCCGCGGTCAAGGCTTTCGTCGACGGCGAAATGGTCGACGAATTCACCGGCGCGCTGCCGGAATCGCAGGTGCGGCAGTTCATCGACGGGTTGATTCCGTCGCCGGCCGAACCTTTGCGCCGCGAAGCGCTGGCCGCGTCCGGCCGGGGCGATGCCGACGCCGCCCGCAAGCTGCTGGCGCAGGCCATCAAGGTCGATCCGCGCAACGACCAGAGCTATCTCGACTACATCGAACTGAGCATCGAAACCGGTGCCCTGGACGAGGCGAAGGAAGTGCTCGATGCCGTGCGTAGTCGCTGCCGCGACAAAGAACGGCTCCGGGCGCTGGAAGCCCGGTTGCAGCTTGCATCGGCCGGCGGAGGCGACACGTCCGCGCTGGCGGCGCGCATCGCGGCCGACGCGAACGACCTCGACGCCCGGCTGCAGCTCGCCAACGGGCTGGCCGTGGCGCACGACTACAGGCCGGCCATGGAACAGCTCCTTGAAATCGTCCGCCGCGACCGCAACTGGAACGACGAAGCCGGCCGCAAAACCATGCTGACGCTGTTCACGCTGCTCGCGCCGCAACCGCAATACGACGACTTGGTGCGAGAATTCCGCGTCGCCTTGTCGCGTACCCTCAATTAGGCGCCCCCTGAACCGACCCCATGAAACTCCTCTTCGACCTGTTCCCGGTCATCCTGTTCTTCACCGCCTTCAAGGTCGCCGAGGGACGCAAGGAAGCCGCCGCCGGACTGCTCGGCAGCGTCTTTGGCGCACTCGGCCTGCCCGGTGCGTTTCCGCTCGACCAGTCGCCCATCCTGCTTGCCACCGCTGTCGTCATCCTCGCCACCTTTGCCCAGATCGCCTGGGTCTGGTGGCGACATGGCAAGGTGGACAAAATGCTCTGGATCAGCCTGGGCCTGGTGGTCGTACTCGGCGGCCTGACCATCGCCCTGCGCGACGAGACCTTCATCAAATGGAAGCCCACCGTCCTCTACTGGATCTTCGCCGTCGTCCTGCTGCTCTCCGCAAAGGTGTTCGGCAAGAATCTGATCCGCGCCATGCTCGAAGCCCAGGTCCATGCGCCCGACCATGTCTGGACCACGCTCAACCTGGCCTGGGCCGCCTTTTTCGCCCTGATGGGCGTCGCCAACCTGTTCGTCGCCCTGTCGTTCCCCACCGACATCTGGGTGAACTTCAAGCTCTTCGGCACCATGGGCCTGATGTTCGCCTTCGTCCTGGCCCAGGGGTTCTGGCTCAATCGCTATGTCGAGGAACCGGCGGCCGATCAACCTGTCCCACCCGAACAACCCTGAACACGGAGCCAGCGTGACCATCATCGATACCATGAAGCAACGCCTCGCCGCGCTCGACCCCGTCCAACTCGAACTGATCGACGACTCCTACAAGCACGCCGGCCACGGCACCGGCGAAGCCGGCGTATATCGCCTCCAGATCGTCTCCGAACGCTTTGCCGGACTCGCCACCATGGCGCGCCATCGCCTCGTGTATGATGCGCTCGGCGATCTGATGGGGCCCGCGATTCATGCACTCAGCATTACCGCCCGCACCCCCGAAGAACACTCCCGCTGACAACAATGAAGGAACTTTCATGAACCGCACGATGCACGCGCCCCTGCTCGCTGTCGTCCTCATCGCAATGGCCGCCGCCGTCCAGGCCGCCCCGCCCGCCGCCGCGACGAAAGTGAACGGCAAGACGATTCCGCAATCCAGTATCGACGCGCTGGTTTCCGCCCAGGTCGCCAAGGGGCAGACCGATACCCCGGAACTGCGCAACGCCGTGCGCGAAGAAATGATACGGCGCGAAGTGCTCACCCAGGAGGCGGAACGCAAGGGTTTCCACAAGAAGCCGGACGTCGTATCGCAAATCGCCATGACCCGCCAGGGTGTACTGATCGGCGCTTATCTGCAGAACTACGTCGAGAACCACCCGGTCACCGACGAGATGGTCAAGGCCGAATACGACAACCTGCGCAAGACGCTCGGCGAAAAGGAATACAAGGTCCGCCACATCCTGGTCGGCACCGAGGAAGAAGCGAAGGCCGTCATCGACAAGCTGAAGGCCGGCGAAAAGTTCGAGGAACTGGCCAAGCAGTCCAAGGATCCCGGCTCAAAGGAACGCGGAGGCGATCTCGGCTGGTCCAACAAGGCGTCCTACGTCAAGCCTTTCTCCGACGCCATGGTCGCGCTGGAAAAGGGCAAGTTCACCGAAACGCCAGTGAAGAGCGACTTCGGCTTGCATATCATCCAGCTTGACGACGTCCGCGACATAAAGGCCCCGACGGTGGAGGAAATCAAGCCGCAACTCTCCCAGCGCCTGCAGCAGAAGATGGTCGAAAAGCACGTTCAGGAACTGCGGGCCAAAGCCAAGGTACAGTAGGGGAGCCCTGCCTCAATCGGAACGGGGGCCGCGGCCCCCGTTTTTCGTTGACACCCGCCAATGCACTCACGCGTTTCACCCTATCTCCTGCTGACACTCGCCAACCTGTTCTGGGCCGGCAACTGGATCGTCGGCCGCGGCATCCGCGGCGACATTCCGCCGCTGGCTCTGTCGTTCTGGCGCTGGATCATCGCGCTCGTCTTCATCCTGCCGCTGGCCTGGCCGCACCTGCGGCGCGACTGGCCGCGCCTCGCGCCGAACTGGCGCTGGCTGGCCCTGTTCGGCTTCCTCGGCACCGCCACCTACAACGCGCTCGCCTACGTCGGCCTGCAATACACCACCGCCACCAACGGCCTGCTGCTCAACTCCTTCATTCCCGTCGCCATCGTCGCACTCGGCTGGGTCTTCCTCGGCAAGCGGCTGCGGCCGATCGAAGCGCTCGGCGTATTCACCTCGCTGGCCGGCGTCATGACCATCGTCGCCCGTGGCGACCCGGCGGTGCTGGCCGGCCTGCAACTCAACGTCGGCGACATCTGGATCCTCATCTCGGTGTTCGCCTGGGCCATCTACACGCTGATGCTGCCCCACCGGCCCGACGTGCATCCATTCAGCTTCCTCGCCGCCATCGCCATCTTCGGCTGCGTTGAACTGCTGCCCGCCTACCTGTGGGAGCTGGCCGACGGGCGCCACATCAGCTTTTCCTGGTCTTCCCTCGGCGCCGCGCTCTACACGGGCATCTTCCCCGCCTTCCTCGGCTTCGTGTTCTGGAACAAGGGCGTCGCCGAAGTCGGCCCCGCCAGGGCCGGCCTGTTCATCCACCTGATGCCCGCCTTCGGCATCCTGCTGTCGATCGCCATCCTCGGCGAAAAACCCGAGCCCTATCATGCGCTCGGCATCGTGTTAATCTTCGGTGGCATCTGGCTCAATACCCGCAGGAGAAAGTGATCGGACTACTTCGCAACTGGTGGAAACGCGTTACGCTCGACCGCGTCCGGGTCAGCGACGACGAATGGAACGCCGCCGAAGCGCACCTGCCGTTCCTCGGCCACCTCGATGCCGCCGAACGCCGCCGCCTGCGCGCCATGGCCCACGAGTTCCTCGCCGAAAAGGAATGGAGCGCCGGCCCCGGCCTCACGCTCACGCCGGACATCCAGCTTTCCATCTCGCTTCAGGCCTGCCTGCCCGTTCTCAACCTCGGCCTCGAACGCTACCGCGGCTGGGTCGGCATCATCATCTACCCCGGCGACTTCGTCATTCCGCGCAACTTCATCGACGATGCCGGCGTCGTGCACGAATACGACGATGCCGTGCTCGGCGAAGCCTGGGAAGGCGGGCCGGTGCTGGTCTCCTGGTTCGACGACCCCAAGGACGCCGATGGCGTGAATGTCGTCCTGCACGAATTCGCCCACAAGCTCGACATGGAAAACGGCACCGCCGACGGCCTGCCCCGCCTGCCGGCCGACATGTCGCGTCACGACTGGCTGGCCGCCTTCGAACCCGCCTACGAGAACTTCTGCACCCGCGTCGACAGCGACGAGGACACCCGGCTCGATCCCTACGCCGCCGAACACCTCGCCGAATTCTTCGCCGTCATGTCCGAAGCCTTCTTCGAAACCCCGGACGTCCTGCACGACGAATACCCGGCGGTGTACGAGCAACTCCGGCGCTTCTACCGGCAGGACCCGCTGCAGCGGGCGGGCTGATTTCGGCGAGGGCGAAAAGCCGTTTCAAGCGGCCATAGGTGGCGTGTCACCACGGCTGACTTTTCACGGCTTGCCATGCGCATATGCCCATGCGATGATTTGCAGCATTACTGAATAGCGTGGTCTGTCCCCGTCGGTTCGTCCAATGACTATTTTCTGAAAGGGAGAACCAGCATGCGTCCGCCTAGGTTGAGCCCCCGATCTCTTGGAGCTTTGCTCATACTTCCAACTTTGGCCGCCTGTGCGCCCTCGACGAATCTTGAGTTGGCGGGTCTCAAGTGCGGAATGACACTGCCTGAGGCTTCGGCAGTTATTGAAGCTCACATTTCGCCACAGAATGGTGCTCCAGGTTGGGGAGGGTGGCGCCCCATCAACATCGCCGGGCAAGGGGATTCAACGACTTGGCTTGCCAAATTCTGGACCACACAGTTTAGCCAGGTGAATGTGCAGCTCGAAACGGGGCACAACAGAACCGGGGGCGGTAAAGGAGTAATTCGTGTCCAAGCAATGGTGCCGGACATCCTCCAGGACTTCCCGGGCGCGACATGGACTTCCCTACGTGGTCAGTTGATCACCAAGTACGGAGCGCCGTACTCAGCAACCAAACTCCCGGACGCGAATGGCGAGTTCATCGTCTGGGGCAAATGCTCGACAACTGAGTTCGTCAGCCCCCGGTTTGCCGGCAGCGGCATTTGCCTTTCCGCATTGGCGATCGAACAGACCAACTGGCCTGAGAAGAGAAAGCATACGTCAGTTAGCCTGACACTCGGCATGGCGGAGTAGCCCACATAATCGGTACGTAATCGATCAAGGACAGACCACGGTTTTTCGCATCGTATCTCCAAACCCAATGTCGGAGTTCAGGGAAAACGTGGACTGTCCCCGATTAGCACTATTAGCATCCCGAACAACATGCGGAAGGAGAGTAACAATGAAATCAATAATTGCTTTGACATTACTCGCAGCCGTAAGTGTGTTTCTTTTTCCACAAGACGGACTCAGCCAAGGCACGAGGGAAATCTGCCACTACTACATTCAGAAAAGGGCCAACGAGAAATTCTCGCCGGTCGCTCCACCGCCGTCACGAACCTGCAAACATGGACAGATCTACAAAGCAGAAACGGAATGGCGTTGTGCAACCGTCGCAGAATGCGAATCTACGGCCGAACCTACTATCTGTAATGGCCAGGCAAAGAACATGTTCGTTAAGAAAGAGGGGGCCTTCTTTCTCGGATACAAATCTGAGGCGGCACCGCTACCTCCGGCTTGCCGATAGCCGCCCCACCCCAAAGGGAACAATTGGCGACAAACTACGGTTTTATCCCGGTAACTCCCTTCATGTGGCGCACCACCACGCCCGACTTTCCCCGAGCCCTCCCCTGCGTTCCCAACTCGCGGTAGCATCCGCGCATGAACGCACCCGACACCCGCCCGTCGCTGCCGCAACCGCTGGCCGCGGCATTGGCCGAACGCTTCGGCCAGCGCTTTTCAGTTTCCGCCGCGGTGCGCGAGCACCACGGCAAGGATGAATCCTCGTTCGCGCCGCAGCCGCCGGACGGCGTGGTGTTCGCGCTGTCGAGCGAGGACGTGGCCGACGCGGTGCGACTGTGCGCCGCCCACAAGGTGCCGGTGATCGCCTACGGCACGGGCACTTCGCTGGAAGGCCACCTGCACGCGGTGCGTGGTGGCATCTGCATCGACCTCTCGGGCATGAACCAGGTGCTGGCCGTGCGGCCGGAAGACCTCGACGCCACGGTGCAGGCTGGCGTGACGCGCAAGGCGCTCAACGCACAGTTGAACGGCACCGGCCTGTTCTTCCCCATCGACCCGGGCGCCGACGCCAGCCTGGGCGGCATGGCGGCGACGCGCGCCTCGGGCACCAACGCCGTACGCTACGGCACCATGCGCGAGAACGTGCTCGGCCTGACGGCCGTGCTGGCCGACGGCCGCATCGTCAAGGCCGGCAGCCGGGCGAAGAAGTCCTCGGCCGGCTACGACCTCACGCGCCTGCTGATCGGCTCGGAAGGCACGCTGGGCATCATCACCGAACTCACCGTGCGGCTCTACCCCATCCCCGAGGCGATATCGGCGGCGGTCTGCTGCTTCCCGACCATCCACGACGCCGTGGAAACCGTGATCGCCACCATCCAGCTCGGTGTGCCCATCGCCCGCATCGAACTGCTCGACGCGCTGGCCATCACCGCCATCAACCGCCACAGCAAGACGCACTTGCGCTG
This sequence comes from Gammaproteobacteria bacterium, assembly GCA_018819515.1. GTDB lineage: Bacteria > Pseudomonadota > Gammaproteobacteria > Burkholderiales > Rhodocyclaceae > Fen-999. The sequence goes on along the minus strand of JAHJPX010000003.1, from coordinate 31,959 downwards.
CGCACCGACGCTGTTCTTCGAATTCCACGGCTCGCCGGCCGGTGTCAAGGAACAGGCGCAAACGGTGCAGGAGATCGCCGCCGACCACGGCGGCCAGGACTTCGACTGGGCGACGCGGCCCGAAGACCGCTCGCGCCTCTGGCAGGCGCGCCACGACGCCTACTACGCCTGCCTCGGCCTCAAGCCCGGCTCGCGCTCGCTGACCACCGACGTCTGCGTGCCCATCTCGCGGTTGGCCGACTGCATCGCCGAGACCATGGCCGACATTGCCGAAAACAAACTCGTCGCGCCGCTGGTCGGCCACGTCGGCGACGGCAACTTCCACCTGCTGCTGCTCGCCGACCCGGACGACGCCGCTGAAAACGAACGCGCCCGCGCTTTCTCCAACCGCCTGGTCGAACGCGCCCTGCGCATGGAAGGCACCTGCACCGGCGAGCACGGCATCGGCATGGGCAAGCGCAAGTACATGGCGCAGGAACACGGCGAGGCAGCGCTGTCCGCCATGCGCGCCATCAAGCGCGCGCTGGACCCCGACGATATCCTCAACCCGGGCAAGGTCTTGCCCGACTAGCCACGCAGGTGGCGTATCACCACGGCTGACTTTTCTGAACCGCAAGTCATGATGCGTAAATGAAATCCTCCGAAATGCGAGCGCTGGTTGAAAAGTACATCGACGCGTACAACCGCATGGACGTTGCTGCCATGCTTCTTGTGGTTCATCCTGACGTCGAGTTCCGCAACATCTCCGGTGGCAGCGTCAATGCAAGTGCCAAAGGAATTGCCGAACTGAGAGCACTTGCCGAGCAATCCTTGCCGCTGTTCAGCGAGCGACACCAGGATGTTCTTTCCTTTAATTCCACTGAAACTCAGGCCGTGGCTTCCATCGGATTCCGTGCGGTCATTGCCCACGATCTGCCAAATGGTTTGAAGAAGGGACAGGTCCTGAAATTGACCGGCCGTTCGGAATTCGAGTTTTGCAACGGCGCGATCTCGAAAATCACCGACATCAGTTGAGGGGCCAACCGCATGTCGGCAATTGGGGAGGTGGCGTATCACCACGGCTGACTTTGGCGGCTTGATCGCGAGGAGCATCGATGCTGGAAGAGGAAATCCGGATTCAATCGGCGAACGCCAGCCTGGCGGCTTCGTATTGCCGCCCTGCGCCGAACGGCCGCTTCCCGACGGTGCTGATGATCCATGGCAGCGGCCCGCTCGACCGTAACGAGAATTTCAAGGGGCAGCGCCTGGACGTATTCAATGCGCTTGCCCACGGCCTCGCCGCACGCGGCATCGCCAGCCTTCGGTACGACAAGCGCGGTTGTGGAGCGAGTATGGGCGACTATCTCCACACTGGCCACGAGGACCTCGTAGCCGATGCCGTGAATTGCCTCGATGCGCTCTGCCGGATCGACGGCGTGGCCGCGGACAAGGTGTTCGTTCTGGGACACAGCGAAGGCTCCATCATCGCGCCGCAAGTCTGCCTGCGTCGCCCCCAGGTGGCGGGGATGATCTTGGTGTGCCCGTTCATCGAACCGATGGAATCGGTGCTGATCAGGCAGGCCACGCAGGTGCGCAACGAACTCGGGCAATTGCCGGGCTTCACGGGCCTGATCAACAGGCTGATGTGCCGGGTTTTCGGCGACCCGCTGACCTGGCAGCAGCGCCTGATCCGGAAACTGAAGACCACCTCGACCCCGGTATTCCGCTTGGGATTGGGGAAGGTTCCGGCCAAGTGGTTCCGGGAGTTGATGGCCGTCGATCCGGCAGCCATCTTCGCCGCCACCACGACGCCGATGTTTCTCATCGGCGGTGAGAAAGACATGCAGTGCAGGCCCGACGACGTATTCCGCATCGCCGAAGTCAGCGATGCCAAGTCGGAAACCTGGCTGGTCGACAACATGACCCATGTGCTGCGCACCGATGAAGGCCCGCCCTCGATCACGGGTTCGGCCCGATTGCTCGGCCTGCCCATCGAGCCGGCGCTGGTCGACCGGATCGCGCGCTGGATACAGGCATGAAGGTGGCGTCTCGCCGCTGCTGACTTTTTTCTGGACATTTCTCCCCTCGTTGCGGTCAAATAGCTGAGCCGCGGCGCCCACAAGGCGCGCGGCAACCCGCAACGCATCGGCCTTACCCGGCCCGGTGACCACGACGAGGAGGAGACCATGAATGCGCCGCTGCGCAGCATCTCGCTGGACGACAAATACACCATAGCGTCCGGCCGCATCTACCTGACAGGAATACAGGCGCTGGCCCGCCTGCCGATGTTGCAGCGCGGCCGCGACCTCGCCGCCGGCCTCAATACCGCAGGGTTCATTTCCGGTTACCGCGGCTCGCCGCTCGGCGGCCTCGACCAGACGCTGTGGAAGGCGCGTGAGCAACTTGCCGCCCACCACATCCGCTTCCAACCCGGCGTCAATGAAGACCTCGCCGCGACCGCCATCTGGGGCACGCAGCAGGTCAACCTCTTCCCCGGCGCGAAGTACGACGGCGTGTTCGCCATGTGGTACGGCAAGGGGCCGGGCGTGGATCGCAGCGGCGACGTTTTCAAGCACGCCAACTCGGCCGGCACTTCACAGTTCGGCGGCGTGCTGGTCGTTGCCGGCGACGACCATGCGGCGCGCTCCTCGACGGTCGCCCACCAGTCCGAACACGCCTTCAAGACCGTGATGATGCCGGTGCTGGCGCCCTCGGGGGTGCAGGAATACCTCGACCTCGGCCTGCACGGCTGGGCGCTGTCGCGCTACTCGGGCTGCTGGGTCGGCTTCAAGGCGGTGGCGGACACCATCGAGTCTTCGGCCTCGGTGGATATCTCGCCCGACCGCGTGCGCATCGTCATTCCCGACGACTACGAGTTGCCGCCCGACGGCCTCAACATCCGCTGGCCCGATCCGCCGCTGGTGCAGGAAGCGCGGCTGCTCAACCACAAGCTTTACGCGGCGCTCGCCTACTGCCGCGCCAACCAGCTCAACCGCGTCGTCATCGACTCGCCGGACGCCAAGCTCGGCATCATCACCTGTGGCAAGAGCTACCTCGACGTGCGCCAGGCCTTCGACGACCTCGGCATCGACGACGCGCTCGCCGCCGAGATCGGCATCCGCCTCTACAAGGTCGGCATGGTCTGGCCGCTGGAGGCCGACGGCGTGCGCCGCTTCGCCGAGGGGCTGGACGAGATCCTCGTCGTCGAGGAGAAGCGCCAGTTCATCGAATACCAGTTGAAGGAGGAGTTGTACAACTGGCGCGAGGATGTGCGGCCGCGCGTGATCGGCAAGTTCGACGAGAAGGGCGAGTGGTCGCTGCCGCACGGCAAGTGGCTGCTGCCGGCCACTTCGGAACTGTCGCCGGCGCAGATCGCCCGCGTCATCGCGGAGCGCATCGACCGCGTCTTCACCTCGACGCGCATCAAGGAACGCCTGGAACTGATCGAAGCCAGGGAGCGCGCACTGGCGAGTCCCGTCATCGCCATCCAGCGCACGCCGACCTTCTGCCCCGGCTGCCCGCACAACACCTCCACCAAAGTACCCGAGGGCAGCCTGGCGCTGGCCGGCATCGGCTGCCACTACATGGTGACGTGGATGGACCGCAACACGGCCACCTTCTCGCACATGGGCGGTGAAGGCGCGGCCTGGATCGGCCAGGCGCCGTTCACCGAGCGGCAGCACATGTTCGTGAACCTCGGCGACGGCACCTACTTCCACTCGGGCCTGCTCGCCATCCGCGCCGCCGTCGCGGCCAACGTGAACATCACCTACAAGCTGCTCTACAACGACGCGGTGGCGATGACCGGCGGCCAGCCGCTCGACGGCACGCTGACCGTGCCGCAGCTCGCCGCGCAAATTCGCGCCGAAGGCGTGCAGCGCATCGTCGTCGTCACCGACGGCAGCGAGCGCGCCTACGCGAAACGCGACCTGCCCGAGGGCATCGAGATGCGCCACCGCAACGAACTGGATGCGATCCAGCGCGAACTGCGCGAGGTGCCGGGCGTCACCGCGCTGATCTACGACCAGACCTGCGCCGCCGAGAAGCGCCGCCGCCGCAAGCGCGGCAAGGTTCCCGACCCGGCCGTGCGCGTCTTCATCAACGAGCGGGTCTGCGAAGGCTGCGGCGACTGCGGCGTGCAGTCGAACTGCATGGCCATCGTGCCGCGCGAAACCGAATACGGCCGCAAGCGCGCCATCGACCAGTCGGCCTGCAACAAGGACTACGCCTGCCTCGACGGCCTCTGCCCGGCCTTCGTCACCATCGAGGGCGGCGCGCTGAAGAAGGGCCGCGCCATGCGCAGCGACGAATCGAGCTTCGTTCCGCCGCCCGAACCGCCGCTGCCCGACACCGGGGAGCCCTGGAACATCCTCATCACCGGCGTCGGCGGCAGCGGCGTCATCACCATCGGCGCGCTGATTGGCATGGCCGCGCACATCGACGGCAAGGGCGTCTCGGTGCTCGACATGACCGGCCTGGCCCAGAAAGGCGGCGCGGTGTTCTCGCATGTGCGCATCGCCGACTCGCCCGACGACCTGCACGCGGTGCGCATCGCCACCGGCGAAGCCGACGCCGTGATCGCCGGCGACATCATCGTCGCCGCCAGCCGCGAGGCGCTGATCAAGATGACCGGCAAACGCACCCGCGCAGTGGTCAACTCCTGCGAGACGCCGACCGCCGAGTTCACGCACGATCCCGATTGGCAGTTCCCGCTGGCAAAAATGCAGGAGGCGATCCGAACTGCCACCGGCGAATCGGCGGCGACCTTCATCGACGCCACGGCGCTGGCGACACACCTTCTGGGGGACGCCATCGCCACCAACCTCTTCCTGCTCGGCCTCGCCTGGCAGCAGGGCCTGGTGCCGGTTACCGGCGCGGCGCTGGAGCGCGCCATCGAACTCAACGGCACCGCCGTCGAGATGAACCGCAAGGCCTTCCTCTGGGGCCGGCGCGCCGCGTTGAACCGGGCGGGCGTGGAGCAGTACGCCATGCCCCATCGTCGTGAATCGCCCGCGCCGCGAACGGTCGAGGAACTGATCGACGCCCGCGCCGCCGACCTCACGGCTTACCGGAACGCCGCCTACGCGCGCCGCTACCGCGAGCGCGTCGACAGATGGCGTCCCGCCACGGCTGACAACGCGCCTGCGGGAGCAGGCAATGCTTCGTTGCGCAGCCAAACTGGTTGGACGCCCGAGGGGCGGCACTTTTCGGAACTGGTCGCACGCAACTACTACAAGCTGCTGGCGATCAAGGACGAATACGAAGTGGCGCGCCTCTACAACGACCCGGCCTTCGAGGACGAGGTCGCCGACCTGTTCGAGGGCGGCTACGAAGTCCGCTACCACCTCGCGCCACCGATCCTGTCGCGCGTCGATCCGGCTACCGGCCGGCCGGGGAAGCACGTGTTCGGCCCGTGGCTGCGAGGCGCCTTCCGCGGACTGGCCAGGCTCAAGTTTCTGCGCGGCACGATCTTCGATCCCTTCGGCAAGACGGAAGAGCGCCGCGCCGAACGGCAACTGATCGCCGACTACGAAGCCGACCTCGATCTCGCGCTGGCCAACGACTCACCCGAGAAGGTGGATGCCGTGCGCGCCCTCCTCTCCTGGCCCGAGCAGGTGCGCGGCTATGGTGTAGTCAAGATGAAGAACATCGAGGTGGCGCGCAAACAGCGCGACGCGGCGCGAAGTGCGTTGCTTCAATAGGCAAGTGGCGTGTCGTCACGGCTGACCAGCCCACAGGGCGCAGGACGCCACGAAGTGGCGGTCCCGAGCAACGCGAGGGATGGGGCAAAGCCCCACACTTTTGTTCAGCTCCCGACCGCGCCGCCCATCACGCCGCTAAGCACCTGCCCGGTCGGGCCGGCGGAGGCGGCGGACTCGCAGTGGCCAGCCTGATCGTCGAAAAAGAAGTCGGGCTGGAATTCCCTGAGGAACGGCCCCTTCGGCAGGCCGCCGAGGAACATCGCCTCGTCGACCGCGATGTGCCAGTCCATCAGCGTGCGCACGGCGCGCTCGTGCGCCGGCGCGCTGCGCGCGGTGACCAGCGCGGTGCGGATGCGCATGGGCAGATCGGCGCTGGCCGCCTGCAATCGATGCAGGGCTTCCAGCAACGGCTTGAACGGCCCCGCCGGCAACGGCCGGCGAACGTGATGCTTCTCGTGTGCGACGAAGGCCGGCAAGCCGTCCTTTTGATAGACCTGCTCGGCTTCGTCGGAAAACAGGACCGCGTCGCCGTCGAAGGCGATGCGCACTTCGTCCGGATGGCGGGCGGCGTCGACGAAGGATTGCGGATAGACGCGCGCCGAGGGGAAGCCGGCGGCCAGGGCGGCGCGCACGTCGCCGTCGTCGGCCGAAAGGAACAGATGCGCACCGAGTGGAACCAGATAATGGTACGGCGCCTTGCCGCGCGTGAACACGCCGCGCTCCACCGTGAGGCCGGCCGCCTCGGCCGAGCGAAACACGCGCAGCCCGGACACAGGATCGTTGCGCGAGAGGATCACCACCTCGACGCGGTGCCTGCCATCGGAGTTGAACGCCAGCAGCTTCTTCACCAGCGGAAACGCCGCACCCGGCCGGGCCGGCTGTTCCAGGCGGTCGAGTTGCACGGCCATGTAGGACGAGTCGTCGCTCTCCTCGAAGACGCGGTTCTCCTCTTCGAAATCGAACAGCGCGCGCGACGACAGCGCGACGACCAGCTTGCCTTCCAGGGAAACGGCCATGGTGCCTATTGCTCCTCTGGCGCCGGCAACCGCAGCAGGTACTGGCCCGACTTGTCGTCGCGTGCGACGACCAGCAACTTGCGCTTTTCGGCTTCCTCGACCAGTTCGCGGAACGAGCGGTAGCCGTAGGCCGTTTCGCTGAAGCCGGGTCGGCGGCGCTTCATGGTCGGCTTGACCATGGAGCCCCATATCTTCTCGTCGGAACCGCGCTCGGCGATCAGCTCTTCCACCGTTTCGACGAGGAAGTCGAGCGCCTCCTCGGACCGCTCCTCCGCCTTCTCGTCGGCCTTTTCATCCACCTTCTCTTCCGACTTCGCCGCCGGTTTCCTTGCCTTCGGCTGGGCTGTCCTCGGCGCCTTCTTCTCGGCGCGCTTGCGCTTGGCTTCCTGCTCGCGCACCAGATCGTCGTAGTAGATGAATTCGTCGCAGTTGGCCGCCAGCAGATCGGATGTCGCCGCCCGCACGCCGATGCCGATCACATACTTGTCGTTCTCGCGCAGTTTCGAGACCAGCGGCGAAAAATCGGAATCGCCGCTGATGATGACGAAACTGTCCACGTGCGCCTTGGTGTAGCAAAGGTCGAGGGCGTCGACCACCATGCGGATGTCGGCCGAGTTCTTGCCCGACTGCCGCACATGCGGAATCTCGATCAGTTCGAAGGCGGCCTCGTGCATGGTCGCCTTGAACTCCTTGTAGCGCTCCCAGTCGCAATAGGCCTTCTTGACCACGATGCTGCCTTTGAGCAGCAGGCGTTCAAGCACCTTGCGGATGTCGAACTGCGCGAACTTCGCGTCGCGAACGCCGAGTGCGATATTCTCAAAGTCGCAGAATAGCGCCATGCTGGTAATGTCCGGTTGTGTGGCCATTCGCCAAACCCTTATTCAAACAAACGAGGTGGAACTCCATGATCCAGCCCGAACATTGTAGGACACCCTCATTCAGAAAACCGTGCGGCCGCATCGCCGCCCTTATTTTCCTTGGCGCCGGCTTCGCCTCCACCGCGCAGGCGGACGATCTGGTCACCACGATCGACTCGCAGCCGCTCGGCGAACTGTGGCTCAACGCCGGCATGTATTCCTATCACTACGACCGCGACAGGAACCTCAACGACAGCAACTCCGGCCTCGGCGCCGAGTACCGCTTTTCCACTGTCGCGTCCGTCACCGCCGGACGCTTCTACAACAGCGACCGCCAATACTCGAACTACGCCGGCTTCTACTATCAACCGTGGGCCATCGGCCCGGTCCGCATCGGCGCGGTGGTCGGCGGCTTCAACGGCTATCCGCGAATGCACGACGGCGGCTGGTTCCTGGCCGCGATTCCCGTGCTCAGCTACGAATACGGCCGCGTCGGCCTCAACGTCGCCATCGTGCCGACCTACAAGGACCGCCTCTACGGCGCGATCTCCTTCCAGCTCAAGCTGAAGGTGCTGGACTGACATCCGTCCACTCAGGCTATTGCCGCCGATGCGATTATTCGCTGAAAATGCCGGCTTGAAGGCAATATGACGTTGTCCAGCATGGGCATAGCCACAGTTACTTAAAGGACGGCAAGAAAGCATGGTTTCTGGCTCGGACCCGGATCTTTCGACATCGAAGGAATCGCTGAAGATCGTAGTCACCTACGGGATCTTCGCCGGCCTGTGGATTCTCTTCTCTGACCCGTTGCTGGGACTGTTCGTCACCGACCACGATCTGTTCGTGCAGGCAAGCATCGTCAAGGGCTGGGCGTTCGTCGCCGTCACCGCCCTGCTCCTCTATGGCCTCGTCTCGCGCCTGGTCAGCAATATCGACGCCGCCCATCGTCGCAAACTCGACTCCGAGCGTGAGCGGCATGAGGCCATCCAGTTGCTTTCCGCGGTGTCGGGCGCTTCGAGTGACGCCATCTATGCCAAGGACACCGAGGGGCGCTACCTGATCTGCAATCCGGCCGCCTGCCGATTCGTCGGCAAGTCGGCCGACGAGATCATCGGCAGGGACGACCACTCGGCATTCCCGCCGGAGCAGGCCGAGATGCTGCTCGACATCAACCGCCATATCGTCGCCGAAGGGCAGCAGACGACCGCCGAGGAAGAACTCGATACTCCGGAAGGTCGCCGCACCTTCCTGGCGACCAAGGGGCCCCTGCGCGACGAGAACGGCCGCATATTCGGCACCTTCGGCATCTCGCGCGACATCACCCGCCGCAAGCAGGCCGAACGCGCCTTGCGGGAAAGCCAGGAGCGCCTGCGGCTGTTCGTCGAACATGCGCCCGCCGCACTGGCCATGTTCGACCGCGACATGCGCTATATCGCGGTGAGCCGGCGCTGGATGGAGAATTTCAAGCTCGGCGAGCGCGACATTGTCGGCCTGTCACACTACGAGGTCTTTCCGGACCTGCCGGAAAAGTTGAAGACTGCCCATCGCCGCGGCCTGGCCGGCGAGGTCATTCGCGCCGACGAAGACCGCTTCGAGCGCGCCGACGGCACCGTGCATTGGCTGCGCTGGGAGATGCGGCCCTGGCACGGCGCCGATGGCGACGTTGCGGGCATCCTCATCTTTTCCGAGGACATCTCGGACCGCAAGCTGATCGAGAGCGAACTACGCATCTCCGCCACCGCGTTCGAATCGCAGCTCGGCATGATCATCACCGATCACGAGGAACGGATCCTGCGCGTCAACCAGGCCTTCACCGACATCTCCGGCTTCGATGCTTCCGAAGCCATCGGCAAGACCCCGCGCTTCCTCAAGTCCGGCCAACACGATGCGGACTTCTATCGCGAAATGTGGGAGGCGCTTCGGAGCCGCAATTTCTGGCAGGGCGAGATATGGAACCGGCACCGGAGCGGCGATACCGTCCCGGTGCTGATGAGCATTTCGGCGGTGCTCGACGACGCGGGCCAGGTCACCCACTACATCGGCGCTTTCTCGGACATCTCGCGGCACAAGCGCGCGGAGGAGGTCATACACAGCCTGTCGTTTTACGACAGCCTGACGGCGTTGCCGAATCGCCGACTGATGGTGGAAAGGCTGAAGGAAGCCCTGCAGGCCGATAGACGCGGAGGGTACGGCGCCGTGCTGTTCATCGACCTCGACGATTTCAGTTCCCTCAACGACACGCGCGGCCACGAAATCGGCGACATCGCCCTGGCGGAAGTCGCCGCGCGCCTTCGCGCCTGCGTGCCGGGCCACGACAACGTGGCGCGGCCGAACAGCGACGAGTTCGCGGTGATACTCGAAGGTCTCGGCGCGGACGCCGACCAGGCCGCCGCACGGGCCAGCGATACCGCCGAACGCATCCAGGCGGCGATCCGGCCGCCGATGGCGCTTGCCGGAGAGGATTACCGGTGCACCGCCAGCATCGGCATCAGCCTGTTCAGGACCGGCGCAACGACCGTCGATGAACTGATGCGCCAGTCCGATGCCTCGATGTACCAGGTCAAGCGGCTGGGGCGGGACCGCATCCACTTCTTCGATCCCGAGATGCAAGGCGCGCTCGAAATGCGCGTGATGCTGGAAGCGGCATTGCGGCGCGCGATCCCGGACGAACTGCGCCTGCACTTCCAACCGCAGGTGGACGATGACGGCAAGCTGCTCGGCGCCGAATGCCTGCTCCGCTGGCAATCGCCGGAGAACGGCCTGATCGCTCCCGGCGAGTTCATCGCGCTCGCCGAGGAGACCGGCCTGATCCTGCCGATCGGCCGCTGGGTGCTCGAAACAGCCTGCCACCAGCTCAAGCGCTGGGAGGCCAACCCCGCCACGCGCAATCTGCTGCTGGCGGTCAACGTCAGCGCCCTCCAGTTCCACCAGCCCGATTTCGTCGCGGAGGTGCTTGCCGCCATCGACGCCACCGGCGCCGACCCTTCCCGCCTCAAGCTCGAACTGACCGAGAGCATGCTGCTCGAAAACGCCGAGACGGTAATCGCCAAGATGGCGGCGCTCGAGGCACGCGGCATCCGCTTCTCGCTCGACGACTTCGGCACCGGCTTCTCGTCGCTGTCCTACCTGAAACGGCTGCCGCTCGCCCAGTTGAAGATCGACCAGTCATTCGTGCGCGACGTGGAGACCGATCCCAACGATGCCGCCATCGTCCGCACCGTCATCGCGCTCGGCCAGAGCCTGGGCATCGGCGTCATCGCCGAAGGCGTGGAGACGGAAGGCCAGCGCGACTTCCTCGCCGTGCACGGCTGCAAACAGTACCAGGGTTACCTGTTCGGCAAGCCCGTCGCCGTCGAGGACTTCGAGAAGGCGATCTCGACCAGCCGCCCCGGCGCAATGTAGAAGATCGCGGCGCGGACGGGCAGGCCCTCCCTCGCGAACAAGTCCGCATAGCGTTCGAGTTGCTCCCGGTACTGCTCCGCATGCGCGGCCAGATCACCCGCCGGCTGCGCGGTCTTGTAGTCGATGATCCAGCGTGTGCCGTCCTCGACGAAAGTGCGGTCCACCACTTGGGTCGGCGTGTCGCCATGGCTGACTTTTTGCAGCGCCAGTTCCGAGGCCGCGCCTTCGCGTTGCTGCAACACCCAGCGGCCGTCCTCGCTCGCCAGCGTCGCCGCCAGGATTGCGCCGACGCGCTCCGCGCCCAGCGCCGCATCGCGGTCGCCGCAACCCTGTTGCGACAACCAGATTTCCATCGCGCCGCGCAGACCGCCCAATCGCGTCGCCGGCCACGCGTCCAGGCCATCGTTGGCAATCATCTCCAGATAGAAGTGCGCCAGCGTGCCGACCAGCGCGTCGAGCGACTGACTGCCGTCTTCCTCATTGTCGCCACGTACCGGCTCCTCGAACACAAGGGGCGCGGCAACCGTCAGTTCCACCGTCACGGGCGCGGTGAGGCGAACGAGCTTCGGAATGAACGGCGCCGACGTTTCGGCAGATGCAGCCGGCAATTCGTCGGCCACGACGAAGCGATCCGCCACCGCCGGCCAGAGCAGGTCGAGGAAGGTGTTGGCCGGCGCTTTGACCTCGCCTTTCGCGTTCAGGTTCGCCACGCCGACCAGATGCAGGTGACGGATCGCCCGCGTCGCGCCGACGTAGAGCACGCGCGCGTCCTCGTTCGCCGCGCGCTCGCGCTCCAATACGCCGAGGTAGTCATAGGGCGTCACCACATCCTTCTGGCCGCGCCGCTTCATCGGCGCCGCGATCAGGTGTTCGTCGAGGCCGTCGAGGATCACCTCTTCCCAGCGCATCAGCGGCATGTCGCCGCCACCCGGCTTGCGGTGCAGGCCGGGAAGGATCACGGTGTCGAACTCAAGCCCCTTGGCCTTGTGCAGCGTCATGAATTGCAGCGAGCCGTCCGCCGCGCTGTCGGGCGCGCCATAGAGCCGCGCCATGTCCGCTTCGAGCTGCTCGGGGCTGAAGCGCCCCGCCGCGTCGAGCTTCTCGATCAGTTCGAAGAAGGCATCGCAATCGGCCAGTTCCGTTTCGCTGGCGAGACAGGCCGGCCCGCCCAGCGCCAGCCACGCGCCCATCACCCAGCGCGCAGGACCTTGTCGGCCCTGCTGCCGCAGCGCGACACCAAGTACTTCGCGAACATGCGCAACGCGCGCCTGGCCATCGACGGAAAGCCGCGCGATCCGCCCCGCATCGTTCAGCAGCGACCAGATCGTCGCATCGAAATTGTCCGCTGCCAGCGCATGCAGGTCGGCAAGCGTCAGCCCGCAGCACTGCGCGCGCAGGATGGCGAGCCAGTTCACGCGGTCGGCGCGATGGTACAGCGCGTGCGTCAGTGCGAGCAGATCCTGCACAGGCTGACGCGCGGCCAACGACTCGATTTCGACGGCGGTGAAACGCAGCTCGGGGCGCTGGCGACGGATGCGCGCGACCAGCGAGTCGAGGTGCTTGCGCGCGCGCACCAGAACCGCGATCTTGCGTGAGGACTCGGAGGATCGCTCGGCGTCGATGACTTCCAGAATCCGCGCCGCTTCCTGTTCATTGCCGTCGTCCTCCTTGGCCGCCACCAGGCCGTGCACGGTCACGCCGGCATCGGCCATGGCCTCGTGCGCGGCGGCGAACTTGCGATAGGCAATCGCACCCGCAGCCACATCATCCTCAGGCGGGAACACATCGGCGAAGGTGGCATTCACCCACTCGACCACGGGCGCGCAGGAGCGGTTGTTGCGGTAGAGGCTCAGCCGTTCCAGCGGCACGGTGCCGATGCCCTGCGCCGCCGCTGTCAGGAACAGGCCGACGTCGGCCTTGCGGAAACGGTAGATCGACTGCATCGGATCACCGACCAGGAACAGGCTGCGGCCGTCGCCAAGTTGTCCGTCTGGCTGCCAGTCGGCGGTCAGCTTCTGCAACAGCGTCACCTGCGCGGGACTGGTGTCCTGGAATTCGTCGACCAGCAGGTGCCGTAATCGGTAATCGAGCGAGAGCGCGAGATCGGTCGGCGCCTCGGCGTCGCCCAGCGCCTGCACGGCGCGGCTCGCCACCTCGATGAAATCGACCTCGCCCGCCACATGGAACACGCCCCACAGTTCGCCCGCCGCCAGCCTGAGCAACGTCGCCAGCGCCGACACCGTCGCCCACTCCTCCTCGGTGTAGGCCGGATCGGGCAGGCGGCGCAGTTGCGCCAGCGCGGCGACGTCGCGCTCCGAAAGGCCGGCGAGGCTCTCCAGCAATGCCTGCTTCTGTCCATCCGAAACCTTGGGCGGGAAACCCATGTTCTTGTTCAGTGCCTTGCGCGGCGTGTCCTGCTCGGTCAGCAGCAGCGTCGCCACCGCGTGCCACATCGCCAATTCCTCCGGCTCGGCCGGCAGTACGCGCTGCCAGTCGCGCAGTGGTGCCAGCGGATGATCTTCTCCCACATTACCGGCGGCAAAACGCGCGACGGGCATCAGCGCCTCCTGCGTGCGACCGGGCAAGGCCGCCGCCGCGCGCCGCATGTCGCGCGACACCAGCTCACGCAGCCCCGCCTCGGCGTGCTGCCACGGCTGACTTTTCTCGAACGCATGCGCCAGCCACTGGTCGCGCCGCGCCAGCATGTCGGCGAGCAGGCCGGCGAGCTTCGCCGCGTCGTTGTCGACATGCGCCAGCGCCCGCGCCACGGCAACCGCGAATTCCCCATCGTCGTCGAGCCGCGCCAGCGCCCGCCGCGCCGCATCCTCGTAGTGGCGACGCGCATCCTCGACCGTGCGCGGCTGCGCGCCGAAGCGCGACAGTACCGGCATCTGCCGCGCCAGCCCGGCGCAAAAGGCGTCGATGGTCGTCACACGCAACCGGCCCGGATGTTCAAGCAGGTTCCAGTCGCGCCGCACGGAAGCAGCGAGCGCGGCAGTGGCCAGGTCGAAGGTGATGCGCTTGTGGGCGGCGTCGGGCACCTCGCCGCGCGCCGCACGCTGAAGCGCTTCGACGATGCGATGGCGCATCTCCGCCGCCGCCTTGTTGGTGAAGGTAATGGCGACGACTTCTTCCGGTTCGTCGACGCGCGAGAGCAGCATCAGCACGCGCTGCGTCAGCAGCTCCGTCTTCCCCGCGCCGGCCGGCGCCTCGACGATGAACGAGCCCGGCTCCAGCGCACGCTGGCGGCTGGCTGCGTCGAGGGCGAGCAGTTCGTCGTCGCTCACGATTGCTCCTCCTGCATCTTGACCTCTGGCAACCGCAACAGTGGCAGCACATCGCAATACTTCAAATCCTCCTCGCGCGCGAACGTCACCGCCGCGTGGCCCTCGCGGATCTCGCATGCAACGTTGGTGATCGCGGCGTACCACTGTTCGAGCGTCGCCAGCCAGTCCGGCGCCGGTTTCACGCCATCCACCATCCCGGCCTCGGCCCCCAGGCCGACGAAGGCGCAGTCGTCGGCGCGCACCTTGGCGAAGCTCACGGCGGCGGGATGGCCATCGACGTAGGTCGCGTACACCGGCAACTGCGGCTCGGCGATGCGCTCGCCATCCCACTCCTTCGTCTTCGGGTCGCCGGTCTTGTAGTCGATGATCAGCCGCCGGCCGTCGGCGAATTCGTCGATGCGATCGACCTTGAATGCGACCTTGATGCCTTCGATCGTCACCTCTTCCTTGCGTTCGCAGGCGACGACGGTGAAAGGCGTCGGCCGCGCCAGTTCGAGTTGCAGCCATTGCCCGAGCAGCGTTTCCAGCCGCGCCTGTTCCAGCGCCGCAAAGCGGGCCGACAGCGGTTCTTCGCGCTCGGCGTTGAATGAATTCAGCGCCGCCGCCACCGCCGCCTGCACGGCCTCGTTGCGTTCGCCATCGCGCATTGCCGCGAGTTCCGACTGTGTGCGTCCGGCGAAGAACTTTTCCATCACCCGATGCAGCAGCGTGCCGCGATCCATCGCGTCCAGCCCCTCGACCGGCGCGTCGAGCGGCTTGGCGCCGAGACGATAGCGATAGAAGGCCCAGGCCGGGCACAGCGCCTGCGCCTTGAGGAGATTGGTGCCGCCTTCGACCTTCTCGCCCTCGCCCACCGGCGGCGCGCGATGGTCGTCGAGCATTTCCAGCTTGCCGCCGCCCAACCGCGCCGCAATTGCCGACACCACCGGCGCGGGCGCATCGCGTTCCGGCAAGCCGGCCAGCATCGGGCTGGGCCGCAACTGGCGGTCGCCCTCGCCGCGCGCCCACGAGAAGACGATTTCCGGCGCGGCATGCATGAGCCGCCGCTGCACGCTGCGCGCGAATTCGAGCTGCACTTCGGCCGACGCATTCGACGACTTCGCGCGGCGCTGCATGTCGGCGGGCAGGAGCGGATTCGGGCGCGGGGCGGGCGGCCAGGCGTCGTCGTTCATGCCCAGCACCCACAGCGCGTCGAAGCTGAGGCCCGCCGCTTCCAGCGGCCCCATCGCCTCGACGTTCGGCGTACCCACCGTCTCGGGCTGGAACACGCGTTCGCGCGCCAGACGCGCCAGTTGCTTCGTCGCCTCGGCGAGCGTCACCTTGCCGAGCATGGCGTCCAGCCCGGCCAGTTGCTCGATGGTTTCGCGCAGGGCGTCGCGCGCCTGCCATTCGCGGCTGGACAGCGTGCGCTCGCCCGGCCAGCCCGCCTCGGCCAGCATCGTCAGGAAAACCTCGCCCCAGGCCGACGGCAGGCGCTTGCCCGAGTTGCCGTCGATGGCCTTCACCAGCGCTTCGACGTGACCGCGCGTCTTCGCCAACCGCAGCCCCTTCGTCTCGAAGCGCTTGAGAAAAGTCAGCCATGGCGGTACGCCGATATGGGGCGGCAAATGGCGGCGCATGGCCGCATCGAGCCGCGCGCGGCCGTCGGCTTCGCTTTCCCACGCCGACCAGTACGGCCCGGTGAGCAGCGCACCCAGCCGCGCCTGCTCGACCCGCCTCGGGTTGGCGCAAAGTTGCAGCAATTCGAGCGCCACGGCGACGACGGGTTGCCGCGCCAGCGGCGTGCCCAGCGAAACGTTGTAGCGGCGCGGCTGCTCGGCATTCGCCGCCAGCAACGCCTCGGGATGCAGCGCGTCATCGAGTGCCGCGACCAGCATCTCGCGCACATTGCCGAGTTCCGGCGCGACGATGCCCAGTCGCGCCTCCGGCAGCGCCCGCAAGCGCTCGGCCGCCCATGCGGCGGCAGCGCGGCATTCGGTGCGACGGTCGGCACAGGCGACGACATGTGCCTCGCCCGCTACGCTACGACCGAGAGGCAGTTCGCTCACCGCCACGCCGCGCGCCGCCAGCACGCGCTTGAGTTCCCTGTCCTGCGGCGTGTCGCGGTCGAAGCCGGCGAAGGCGACGCTCGCCGGCAGCCGCCCTGCGCCCTCGGCCAGGCAGCGGATCTGCCAAGCACGCAGCCGCGCCGGTTCCAGCCAGCCGCGCGTCTCGCATTCGGCGCGAACATGGCGGCGCCAATCGAGGAAGCGCTGCGTCTCCTCGCTGGCGTCGCCGCCAGGGTGGAGGTTCCAGACTTCGCAAAGATCGCTCGCATCCGCCGCAGCAGCGGCAAGACCCTCGCGATCGAAGAGCTGATCCTCGCCATCGGCCAGCCGGCTTTCGATGGCGGCTTCCCACAGCAGCCGCTCCTGCATGTCGGAAAGCGCCAGCCTCGGCGCCTGCGCGGCGGGAATCGCACCGGACAGCAGCGCCTCGACGACGATTCCGTCCAGCCACGCGCCGACGGTCAGCGCCGCCAGCGGTCGCCAGGTCGTGTGTCCGGCGGCGATCTGCCCGCGGTCGTGCCCGGCGCGCAGATGGCGCACCAGCCGCTGGTTGGCGCAGAGGATGACGCCGTCGCCGGATTCAGGCATGGCTCAGAACAGCAGGCTCAGGGAAAACAACAGCGTGGTGCCCCAGAAAACGAATGCGTCGGGCTCGATGAAAAAGCGCATGGCGAACAACCTCCGTAACGATGACGGAAGTCATTCTCGGCGCCACGCGGCTCATGGCGTGAGCCTGCCGGAATCCTCTGTATCGGCCAGCATCTCCGGCGCCTGCAAGACCCGCGCGGCGGTATCGATGGGGGTCAGGTCACGGATTTCCTTGCCCTCAGTCACGGCCTGCAAATCGCGGAACTTGCGCGCCGTGGACAACACCCGCGTTTCCAGCGACCCGACTGCCTTGTTGTAGGCGCCGATCGCTTCGCCGAGGTTCTTGCCGACGCTGCCCCAGTGGTCGGCCATGGTCGCCAGCCGCTCGTAGAGTTCCTTGCCGAGTTCGCTGATCTTCTGCGCGTTCTCGGCCAGCGCTTCCTGCTTCCAGCCGTAGGCGACGGCGCGCAAGAGCGCGATCAACGTAGTCGGCGTGGCGAGGATGACGCGGCTTTCGACGCCCGCCTCGATCAGGCCGGGGTCGGCTTCCAGCGCGGCGCTGTAGAAGGTCTCGCCGGGCAGGAACAGCACGACGAAATCCGGCGAAGGCTGGAACTGCTCCCAGTAGGACTTGCGGCCCAGCTTGGTCAGGTGGTCGCGCACATGGCGCGCGTGGTCGGCGAAGTGGCGCTTCCTCGCCGCCTCGTCCTCGGTCTCCAGCGCCTCCAGATAAGCCGCCAGTGGCGCTTTCGCATCGACGACGATGTTCTTGCCGCCGGGCAGCTTGACGATCATGTCCGGGCGCAGCCGGCCCTCCTCGCCGTCGGTCGACTCCTGCTCGAAGAAATCGCAGTGGTCGATCATGCCGGCCATCTCGACCACGCGCTTCAACTGGATCTCGCCCCAGCGCCCGCGCGTGTGCGGCGCGCGCAGCGCCTTGACCAGGTTCGCCGTCTCGGTCTTCAACTGCCCCTGAGATTCCGCCAGCGACCGCACCTGCTGCGTCAGCGTCGCGTAGGCGTCGATGCGCTGCTTCTCGATGCCGGCGATCTGCTGCTCGAACTTCTCCAGCGTGCCCTTCATCGGCGCCACCAGCTCGCCGATCGCCTGTTGCCGCTTTTCCAGTTCGCCCGCCGCCTGCATCTGCTGCCGCTCCAGCGACAGCTTCGCCAGTTCCAGGAAGCGTTGATTGTTGGTTTCCAGCGCGTCCGCCGACAGCGCCTTGAACGCGTTCATCAACGCCTCGTGCTCCGCCGCCGCCTCGCGCGCCCGTGTGCGCAGCAGCCAGAACACCAGCAGGCCGCCCAGCAGCAGCCCGACGGCAAAGGCCAGCAGCAACTGCAAATCGGCGGGAACGGAGAACGAGACGGAGGGATTCATCGCCGGCAGTCTACCCGAGCGGCCCCGCCAGCGGGCCACGACCCGTTGCCCACGACAACGTCATGGGGTAAGCTTCCGTCATGTGACAAAAGGATAACAAGGTACGCATGGGAGGCGTACCGCCATGGCTGACTCTTCTGCTGGCTCGAATCTCGTTTGGTTCCCCGAAATCGTGAATGCTCACAAGCAGGAGCGTGCTATGGACGTGCAGATCATCGAAGCTAAGACGGGGCGGTTATTGGGCACCTACCCGATTGTGCTTGGTGGCTTGAATTACACGCCGTCCGAACATGAATTCTTTGATCTGGCTTGGCGATGCGCCGTCGATGACAAGCTGGCAGACGCAAACCACCGGGATCAATACACCATTCGCTTTCCGTAACCACGTTCTAACGGGTGGGAGTCGTTTGGTTTACTGGAAATAGCAAATGTCTCCACCACCTTTGGCCACTTTGACACACGGACACACGAGGAGGCTCCCATGATCCGCACACTTTCCATATCACTGCTGCTCGTAACACTGTCGCTTTTCCTCTCCGGCTGCGGGGAGTCGCGGGCTTGGAGCCGCGCTAAAGAGACCAATTCCGTGGAGTCTTACGTTTCGTTTCTGCAGGAATACCCCGCGAGCGAGTACGCGACAGACGCAAGAGAACGGATACGAGATATCAAGTGGAAAAATGCGTCAAGCTCGATGGACACGGAGACAGTCAAGACTTACCTACAGGAATATCCAGATGCGTCCAACTTGGCGGAGGCGAAGAGCATGCTGGAACAGTGTCAACAATTGGACGAGATTCGCAAGCTACCAGAGCACTTTGCGGCATTCCTGTCTGGGAACGGGGATGCGCAGTTGAAGAGCGTCAACGGATTGAACTACGATGCGACGGTAAATCTCCCGCGGGCCGGAATGTATGTGTCGAATCTTCCATCCAACAAGCGCAAGTGGATCGTTCTTGAGGATCCATCAACGAAGGTAAGCGCCACTTTCTACTATGAGTGCGGCGACGGTATGTTTGGCGACTTCGTGATTGCGAAGGCGACCAGCGTCCTGCCAGACGACGGATCCACGCTTGTCTTCAAGAATGGCCATCGCTATGCCTACGCCAATGGAAAATGGGACAGGCAGTAAGAATATTCAATTTTCCATTCATGGCCACCGACCAATCCGCGAAGTTCACGCCCCTGATCCAGAAGGTGTTCGATCACGCGCAGGCGTTTTCCACGCGCAACGGGATGCCATGCGCGACGTTTCAGGTGACGGGAACAGTAAGGCTCTAAGTGCGATTCTAAGGGGTCGGAGACATTTAGTATCCTGCAACTGCACAACAATAGGGCGCGTACCACGGTTTCGTGAACGCCCCTATACGGCGTACCGCCACGGCTGACCAGCCCGAAGGGCGCAGGACGCCACGAAGTGGCGGTCCCGAGCAACGCGAGGGATGGAGCGAAGCTCCACACTTTTCGCACCGCGCTATCGATGGCTCCGAGCTTCGCGAGCGCGTTAGTATTGGCGCTGTACTCTCAACTCAGGATCATCCGACATGGCACTGAACTGGCTGACTGTCCTGAAGCACGTCCCCTGGAGCGAGGTGATTTCGACCGCGCCGAAGGTGGCGGATGGCGCGAAGAATTTGTGGAAGACGGTTGCCGGGAAGCGGGCGGCGGAAGAGGCGCAGTTGCAGGAAGCGCCCGCGGACGCGACGGCGTCGCAGGCGTCGCCCAACGCGGAGGCGCTCGCCGCGCTGAATGCGCGCGCAGCGGCGCTGGAGGCAGCGACGGACGATCTGCACGAGCAGATGCTGGCTTCGTCGGAGTTGATCAAGTCGCTGGCGGAGCAGAACGCGCAGTTGATCGCCCGTCTCGAAAGCCAGCGCCGCTCGCTACGCTGGCTGTTCGTCGCCGTGCTGGTTGCGTGCGTCTTCGCCGCCGTCGCGCTGCTGCGGGCGACGGCCTGACTGTCGGCTGGCGATCACGTACAGGGGCAACACTGCGCTCATGCCCGGCGTACCACCACGGCTGACTTTTCGACATGACCGTTCCCGCCTCGAAACTGCTCAACGACTTTCTGAAAAAGTCCATCGTTCCAGCGCTGAAGAACATCGGCTTCGATGGCAAGGGGCGGGTGTGGACGCGCTCGAAGGACGACGGGATACAGCTCGTGGATATCCAGAACTGGAAGTACAACGACCCGGCGCAGGCGCGCTTCACCATCGAGTTCGGTATCTGCTTTCCGGACATGCTTGCGGAAGTGGCAAAGCTCGACGAGTTTGCGTTCCATCGTCCCTATCTGAACAAGCCCGACATCGTGGTCTGCCAGGTGCGGGAGCGGCTCGGGATGCTCCTCGACGAGCCGCAGGACACTTGGTGGTCGGTCAATGCGGAGCCAGCACAGCTTCCCGACCCTGCCGAAATACTCGTTCCGCTGCTGGACAGGGCCGTTCCGTGGCTGGACGCGCGTTCTTCGCTGAGCGCACTCGTGGAGAGCGGCGAAGCGGGCGGTGGCGTGTTCGGCATCGCGGCGCGTGCGGCCTGCGACCGTCGCGATGAGGTAATGGCGGAAGCGAGAGAGTACTCGAAACGCCGCCATCCGCAAGACGCGGACGCGGAAGCCGCCTTGTTCGGCAAACTGGTGAAGCTGATCGAAGCCGTTCCAAAGAAGCACGGGTAACCGGCTCACCATGCGCATCTGGACCTTGCACCCGAAATACCTCGATGCCAGGGGCCTGGTGGCGTTGTGGCGCGAAGCGCTGCTGGCGCAGGCGGTGCTCTCGGGGCAAACGCGCGGCTACACGAAGCATCCGCAGTTGATTCGCTTCAAGGCCGCGCCCGACCCGGCCGCGGCGATTGCCTCCTACCTCGAGGTAGTGCATGCCGAGGCGACGCAGCGCGGTTACCGCTTCGATGCCGGCAAGATCGCACCGCGCCGCCACGAAGACCGGATCGCGACGCCACGCGGCCAGCTCGATTACGAATGGGAACACCTCAAGGCGAAGCTGCGCGTGCGCGCCCCCGAAGTGCTGGAGCGGCTCAAGGGCATCGAACGGCCAACGCCGCACCCGCTGTTCCGCATCGTGCCGGGCGGCGTGGCCGAGTGGGAGGTGGTTGCCGTGGATCGAAAGGTGACCAAGATGACCGGAGGTTCCGGCTGACGGAGGAAACGGATGCGCATCGCCGCCGTATCGGACATCCACGGCAATCTGCCCGCGCTGGAGGCCGTGGTGAAGGATATCCGCCGCCGGGGCGCGGACCTGATCGTCAATCTCGGCGACAGTTTGTCCGGGCCGCTGCTGCCGCTGGAGACGGCGCAATACCTGATGGCGCAGGACTGGCCGCAGCTTGCCGGCAACCACGAGCGACAGATTCTCGACGAAGGCGCCCGCACGGCGGCCGATGAGTTCGCGTTCCGGCAGTTGGGCGCGGGGGAGATCGCCTGGATCGCTTCGTTGCGCGACCGCATGGCACTGTCGGCGGAGGTGTTGCTTTGCCACGGCACACCGACGAGCGATTGCGACTACCTGCTGGAGACGGTGGAACGAAGCGGCGTCCGCCTGGCTTCGACGGAGGAGATTTCGGCGCGGCTGGGCGGAACGAAGTCGCGGGTGCTGCTTTGCGGGCACACCCATTTCCCCCGTTCGGCGAGGGCGCAGGGCATGCTGATCGTGAATCCGGGCAGCGTCGGCCTGCCGGCCTTCGACGACGACTATTGCCACCCGCACGTGATCGAGACCGGTTCGCCGGACGCGCGCTACGCGCTGCTGGAGGAAGTGGCTGGCGCGTGGTCAGCCGAACTGATCACGGTGCCGTATCCATACCGGCAAATGGCCGAGCTTGCGCGGTCGCGCGGAATGAAGGACTGGGCCTACTCGCTCGATTCCGGCTATGCGAGAATCGACCAACGATACTAGTCTGAATCATTCACCCAGGACACGCCCGCATGCGCCAACTCCTCGCCCTGTCGTTTCTTCTCCTGCTCCCTGCGGCCCATGCCGCCGAATACGGCAACTACGATCCGCAGCGCATCCTCACCGAGAGGGACTCGCCGACCGGCAAGAAGCACGGCCTCGACGGGACGTATCTGGACACGATGATCGCGGACCTGGCAAGACACGCGGCGAACTATCCGCCGCGCTTCGACACGCCGCAGGACAAGGCGCGCGCCATCCGCGATGTGCGAGCGCTCTCGGGCATGCTGGACATCGCGATCGACGGGCCGACACCGAACCCTGAACTGCTGTCGCGGGCCGGACAGGTAAACAGCATCGGCTACAACCTGGACATTTCCGGGTCAGCCGAGAAGACCAACACGATCTTCCAGCGGCTGCTGACGGCTTCGCCGGGGCACGCGCGAGGCAACTACCTGTACGGCACCTTCCTGGCCGGCGCGGGCCAGCCGAAGCAGGCGCTGCCGTATCTGGAGAAGGCGCTCGGCGCGGGCGTCGTGGATGCCGGCTACGCGCTCGGCATGACCTGGCTGACCATGGGCGACAAGACGAAGGCACTGGAATACCTGGAGGCGTACCGGAAGCAGGCTCCCGGCAGCGCCAACATCGACAAGCTGATCGACGCGGTGCGCAACGGCAAGGTCGAGGCGGGCAAAGGAACGGATTGAGCGCCAGTTTGCCTCGCCCGCCGTACCCCATGCGAAGCATTTCATGCTGCTACGGCTGACCTTGCATTGCGCGGCGACGGGCCACAATCGGCGTCGGGCCGACCTCGACGAGAAAGGAGCGAAGCGATGACGGAACTGCAAGCGACACCTGAACTGGTTGCCCGTTGCGGACTCTACTGCGGCGCGTGCAAGTCCTGTCTGAACGGGAAGTGTCCAGGCTGCCGCGGGAACTCGCGCGCGACCTGGTGCACGATTCGCACCTGCTGTTCGGACAAGGGGATCGCCACTTGCGCCGAATGCGCGGAGTTCGCGGACCCGCGCGCCTGCGGCAAGTTCAACAACTTCATGTCGAAGATCTTCGGGCTGATCTTCCGCTCCGACCGCGCCGCCTGCATCGAGCAGATCAGGCAGCTCGGGCTCGACGGTCACGCGAAACTCATGGCGGACCGGAAGGCGCATACGATCAGGCACTAACGGTGGCAACGCCCGAGCCGCAATCGAGCGCGTCGTCCGAATTCGCGCCCCTCTATTCGAAGGCAGAACGAATCCGGCTGGTCTTGATCTGGGGGGCGATCTGGCTGCTGGCGGTGGCGTTCCTTAAGCTGTGGTTCTTCCCGGCGTTCAAGCAATACGTCGAGGTGGCTCCATGCACGACGGTGTTCGGCTTCGACGGGGTAGCGGTGCTCTTCTTCGGCGTCTTCGTCGGGATTCCCGTGATCTCGGCGATGCTGGTCGGGGGCATCTTCGGGGTGACGGGCTACAAGGTGTTGCGCGACGGGCAGTTTCCTCCCATCGGGGAAAAGGTCCTGCGTCCGACGCGCATACGAAAGGGCTGGCAGTCCCGCCTGTTGGGCTACCTGCACTTTCTGCCAGTCGTGTTGTTTCTCACCCTCGCCGTTTGGGGCGGCTTTCAGGCGGAGCATTTTTCGAACCTGCCCCGCACCGCGCAATCCTGCCCCGCATCCCACGAGGGCTGACAACGCGCCTGCGCAAGCAGGCCATTCCCCGCTACGCAGCCAATATGGTCGGACGCCCGAAGGGCGGCACCTACGGGACTGCGACAAAAGACCCGCCCAGGTCCGTCCGGCCACCACGTGCGGCCTCCTTTGCGACGCCGGATTTACGTACCCTCATGCAGACCGCGTATTCCGGTTGCCTATTCGAATGGGATCGTAGTAAGGTACGTATATCAAGATTCGGCTTTGGAAGTCCATCATGGACTACGAACTGAAAATCGAACAAAAGGCCGGTTATCTGCACGGCATCGTCACGGGGCAGAACTGCCGCGAAACCGTAGCCGCGTACCTCGCTGAAGGCGTCCGCGAATGCACGGCACGAGGCTATTCCCGGGTCCTGATCGAAGCACGCCTGCAGGGACCGCGATTGCCGCTTTGGGATATTTTCGAGATTGCGGCGAAGAACGGCCGGACCGTGATAGGCGCGTTCCGGGCCATTGCGTATGTCGACGTCAAGGCGCCGGCCGAACTGCTGGAATTCATCGGAAACGTGACCAGCAACCGGGGGCTGCCGTTGCGCGTTTTCAACTCGGTCGCGGCAGCCGAGCAATGGCTCGCGGCTCCCCACGAAGCCAGCGCCAAGGGCGCTACCGTAACGCCATAGCGTCGGGGGCGGCGGCAGCGACCGGAAGCCGCTACCAGTATTTTTCGAACGCCATCTGCCCGGGCACGCCGCGCCGGCTGGTCGCGAATCCGCGCACCGCGAGCAGCTTGCGCATCTCCTGAGTGAGATCGGGATTGCCGCACACCATCGCGCGGGACGTTGCGACATCCAGTTTGATATCGGCCGCCGATTCCAGCCGGCCATCCTCGATCAACTGCGGAATGCGCGCGGAAAGCGTACCGCCGCTCTCCCGGGTCACGACGGGGACGTAGCGCAGATCGGCATTGCCCTCGATGCCGGCCACAGTGTCGCGGATTTCCTCAATGTCCGCGCGATAGGCCAGATCGTCCAAATAGCGCACGCTATGCACCAATACGAGGTGCCTGAAGGTGCGCCACGGCGCCGGCTCGCGCAGGATGGAAAGGAACGGACCGAGGCCGCTGCCGCTGGCGAACATCCATAAGTTATCGCCGGGCGCGAGCTGATCCAGGGTGAGGAAGCCGAACTCGGCCTTCTCGATCAGCACCGGGTCGCCGGCCTTCAGCGCAGCCAGCAGAGGCGAGAATTGGCCGCCCTCGACCAGCACGGCCAGGAATTCCAGGAAGTCGTCCTGTGCGCCGGAGACCATGGAGAACGGACGCCAGATGACTTCGCCGTCCGCGCCGACCAGGCCGAGCCGCGCATAGCGGCCGGGAACGAAGCGAAATCCCGGATCGCGCGTGATGCGAAACGACACCAGCCGCGGCGTCCAGTACCGGTAGTCGAGGACGCGTTCCTCCCGCCACTTGGTACCGGTCGCGGTTGGCGGCGACGCCGCTTCGGGCAACCTCGCGTTCAACACCGGCCCCGCATCAATGGACGCTGCCGAACGAGGTGCTGATCGTGCCGCGCGGCAGCGGCAGCCCGGCCACCCGGCAACCCTGGGCCAAGGGCCCGTGCGGGAAGAGTTCGTAGAGATGGCGCAGACCGCCGACATCGGCGTAGTCGGCTTCCATCTGGTGGGTGATTTGCCGCGCGGTCCAGTCCGGGCCGTATTCCCGGAACCATTCCCGCAAACAAAAAATGACTTCCCAATGCGCCTCGGTAAGCGTCAGGCCCTCCTCCTCGGCGATCCGTCCAGCGACCAGCGGTGACCAATGTCCCAGACCGGCCATGTAATCGGGGGAATCCGCCGTCTGCAAGCGCTCGTCGACCATGACTGTATTGTCGTCATACATGGCGTACTCCTTTGCAAGTAGTGTACTTTTTTACTGCGGTATTCATTGAATGCCGATCGGTCAAGCTTGTCAAGCCTGTTTTCCCGAAGCCCGCTTTCGAGTATGTTTCGCCTGTCGTCACTCCCTTGGACGAAAGCGCTATGTCGATCATTCAGAAGCGGAATTTGCTCGGGGCCGCAGTTGCCCTGATCATGTCATGGTCGGCGGTGGCCGCCGACCTCACCGATGTCACCATTTTCGAGAGTTGTGTCGATGGCCGCGGTCGCACCCTGGCGGCGGAGGCGGACGATCAGCAGCCCATGCTGGTGCGCACCGTCATCGAGGACGGCCAGCCGAAGATCCACTACAACCCCGGCGTGTTGCCACGGCTGACTTTTGCGGCGCGCCTGTTCCTCTACTCCCACGAGTGCGCCCGTTATGGACTTGGTGGCCCGCGCCGCGGAATGTCCGCCGCCTATGCGCGGCTGGCCGACTGCATGGGCCTGAACACCCTTCTCGCCAGCGACATGGTCAAGCGCGAGGATCTGCCGGCGCTGCAGGCGGAGCTTTCCTTCACCGAGCAGGAATGGACGCTGCTGCCGGGGCCGCCACGCGCTTTCGACCTCGCCCACTGTCCGTCGACCGGCGGCGGCGCGTTGCGCCTGCCTCCCGATGCACCGCCTTCGGAGAAGCAGATATCCTGGAACGACTGTGTGCGCGCCTGCGCCGATCGCTTGTGGGCCTGCCAGCAGCAGAATTGCGGTGGCACCGCCTGCGAAGGCTGCATGGACAAATACCACCCGTGCAAGGCGGCCTGTGGCCCGGCCGCAAAGCGCGTCGAATAGTAGCGCTCAGTACTTGACGCGGGCGTAGTAGGTCTTTTCGGCGGCCTCGCGCGCCTGCTTCAAGGTCTTGAGGCCCATGGCCTCCAGCAGCGGAATCATCCGCAGGAATATCTCGCCGGTGACGATGGCGTCGCCGAGCGCGTTGTGCCGGCCGATGACCGGAATGCCCAGCCGTTCGGCGATCGCCTCCAGCTTGTGCGATTCCTGGTTGGGATGAACGACGGCGGAAAGCAGCAGCGTGTCGAGCAGCGGCTGGTTGAAACGGATGCCGGTCGCCTCTTCCTTCAACTGCAGGAAACGCATGTCGAAAGCCGCATTGTGGGCGATCAGTACCGTGTCCTCGCAGAAGCGGTGGAACTGCGGCAGCACAGTGGCGATCGTCGGCTGCCCCGCCACCATCTCCTCCGTGATGCCGTGGATCGGGATGCCTTCCGGCTTGATCCGCCGCTGCGGATCGACCACCTGGTCGATGCACTCGTGCCGCAATAGCCGGCCATTGACGATGCGCACGGCGCCGAACTGGATGATCTCGTCGCCGTTCGAAGGCTCCAGTCCGGTCGTTTCCGTGTCGAACGCCGTGTAGGCCAGTTCGCGCAGGGGCCGGTCGTCGAGGGCGTGGTCCTCCTCGCCACGGTGGAACAGATCGAAGTCGTAGAACTCGGGACGGCTCTCGATGCTCATCAGCGGCGTTTCGAATATGTCCTGGCCAACCGCAACCGGAATCAGCAGCCGGAAGCGCGACTGCTGCGAGGCGGACTCGCGGCTACAGGTCAATTCACCGCCATGGCGGTCCGTCACGTCGCGCAGGGTCAGCGGGCTGCTGTCGTCGCCGACGCTCATCATTTCCATCTGCCAGCCGATCAGGATTTCCGTGGAAATCGAGGTTCCCGTCCACAGCAGGTCGACCGCCACCATGGCGCCGATGCTCTCGATGCGCAGCCGGACGACGCGAACATCGTAGTCGTCGGCCAGCCGTGCGGCGAGGAAAGTCACCGCCTGGACCAGCGAATAGCTGTCCACCTTGACCCACAGTTCCGGCGCGACGCTGTCGATTCTCACCTTCTGCGGCGTCTTGATTTCGATGCGGCGCCGGATCGCCGAGATCAGGTCGTCGCCACGCATTTCCTCGAGCGGCCAGCGCGCCTTGACGGAGTCGGCGTATTCGCTGGTCGCCTCGTTGACCCGCTGCGTCAGCGTATCGACTTCGCGGGCGATGTCCGCCGCAAACGACGGCGAGGCGCCGCTGCGCGACAGCGCGGCGCGGATGCCCGCCAGCGCCGAACGGCTTTCGTTGGCGAGCTTCTGCACCGAATGGTCGCAGGCGGCGTCCGCCTCGATGAAGCGGGAGATGTTCTCCAGCATCAGTACGTAGCCGCGAATGTTGCGCTCCGTCGGGTCCGCCCCCAGCACCGGCGCCATCTGCACGCGGATCAACTGTCCGGCGCGCGTGGCGGTGACGAAGTGCGCCAGCGGCTGGCTGCCTTTGCGCTCCAGGCGATGCTGCAAGGTCTCCAGGGCGTGGCCGATCAAGGACGGGTCGAAGACGGCGTGGATGGAGCGGCCAAGCCCGATCAGCGCACCGGAGGCCTTCGCGTCCGGCACCAGCGCACGCGCCTGCAGGCGGGCGCGATTGTTGTACAGCAGGATGCGGCCGTCGAGATTGCAGACGATCACCGGTTGCGGCAGGTCCGCGACCAGCGCCGCCAGCCGGTTCTTTTCCTCCTCGACGGAAGCGCGCGCCCGGGCGATCATGGCATCGACGTCGGTCAACAGGTCGTCGCGCTGCTGCGCCAGTTCGTTGGCGGCTTCGGCCAGTTGGCGCACCTCGGGCGGTCCCGCCACCTCGACGCGGAAGCTGCGATTGGCGGAATGCATGAGGCGCAACTTCTCGGCCATGCCGAGCAGCCCCTGGACATACTGGCGGAACAGGTTGCGCAACACCGCAATGCCGATGCCCAGGCCGAGCACGGTCATCAGCACACCGATCGGCAGGCGCGGCAGCAGCACCTTTTCGAGTTCCGCCAGTTCAGCCGGCTTCAACTCGGCGACCAGTACCGCCGCCGTAAGCAGGAACGGCCCCGTCATCAGCAACCCCAGGGCAACGACGGCCAGCACGAATCGTAAACGGGCGTTCATGCGCACCATTCTATATGCCAGTCATCGGCAGCGAAATCCGTACAATCGAGCAATGTCGACGCCCACCACTCCCACTACCGGATTGATCCTGGCCGGCGGCCTCGGTCGCCGCATGGGCGGTGGCGACAAAGGCCTGGAAATGCTCGACGGACAACCGCTAGTCGCCCATGTCATCGGGCGCTTTTCGCCGCAGGTCGACAAACTGATCATCAATGCCAATCGCAACGCGGAGGCCTATGCCGCGTTCGGCTATCCGGTCGTCGGAGACCTGATCGAGGGGTTCGCCGGACCGCTGGCCGGAATTCAGGCCGGGTTGCGCGAATGCACCACCCCCCTGCTCGCCTGCGCACCGTGCGATTCGCCGCGTCTGCCCACCGACCTGGTGGCGCGGCTGCGCGACGGCCTGACCGCCGAGGCGCTGGTCGCGGTACCGCGGACGGCGGACGGCCTGCAACCGGTGTTCGCGCTACTGCGCCGCGAGGTGCTGTCGGCCGTGGACGCCTTCCTCGCCGGCGGCGGCCACGCGCTCGCGGAGTGCTTCCGCGCCATGCCGCTGGCCATCGTCGACTTCCCCGACGCCGCGCCCTTCGCCAACATCAACACCCGCGACGATCTGGCGGCGTACCACCACGGCTGACCGGGCCGAAGGACGCAGGACGCCACGAAGTGGCGGTCCCGAGCAAGGCGAAGGACGGGGTAACGCCCCACGCTTTTCTCGGGCACAAAAGAAAGGGCGCCGAAGCGCCCTTTCTCGTTGCCGCACCCGGGTTCAGATTCCCTGCTTGAGCTGATCGAGAATCGCGGGGTTTTCCAGGGTCGACACATCCTGCGTGATCTCCTCGCCCTTGGCCAGCGAACGCAGCAGCCGGCGCATGATCTTGCCGGAGCGGGTCTTGGGCAGGTTCTCGCCGAAGCGGATGTCCTTCGGCTTGGCGATCGGACCGATCTCCTTGCCGACCCAGTTGCGCAGTTCGGTGGCGATCTTCTTCGCCTCCTCGCCGCTCGGCCGTGCCTGCTTGAGGACGACGAAGGCGCAGATCGCCTCGCCGGTCATGTCGTCCGGACGGCCGACCACGGCGGCTTCCGCCACCATCGGATTCGACACCAGCGCCGACTCGATTTCCATCGTGCCCATGCGGTGGCCGGAGACGTTGAGCACGTCGTCGATGCGGCCCATGATGGTGAAGTAGCCGGTCTTGGCGTCGCGCACCGCGCCGTCGCCGGCGAGGTAGAGCTTGCCGTGGAAGTCGTCGGGATAGTAGGACTTCTTGTAGCGCTCCGGATCGCCCCAGATGGTGCGGATCATCGACGGCCACGGCTTCTTGATGACCAGGAAGCCGCCCTTGCCCCACTCGACGTCGTGGCCGGTCTCGTCGACGATGGCCGCGGCGATGCCGGGGAACGGCAGCGTGCAGGAGCCCGGCACCAGCGGCGTGACGCCCGGCAGCGGGGTGATCAGGTGGCCGCCGGTCTCCGTCTGCCACCAGGTGTCCACGATCGGGCAGCGGCCGCCGCCGATATTGTTGTGGTACCACATCCAGGCTTCCGGATTGATCGGCTCGCCGACCGTGCCGAGGATGCGCAGGGACTTGAGGTCGTAGTTGCGCGGATGGGTGGCCGGCGTCGCTTCCGAGGCCTTGATCAGCGAGCGAATGGCCGTCGGCGCGGTGTAGAAGATGTTGACCTTGTGATCCTGGATGGTCTTCCAGAAGCGGCCGGCATCGGGATAGGTGGGCACGCCTTCGAAGACGATCTCGGTTGCGCCGCAGGCGAGCGGACCGTAGGTGATGTAGGTGTGGCCGGTAACCCAACCGATGTCGGCGGTGCACCAGAACACATCCTCCGGCTTGATGTCGAAGGTCCATTTCATCGTCAGCACCGCATGCAGCAGGTAGCCGCCCGAGCTGTGCTGCACGCCCTTCGGCTTGCCGGTGGAACCGGAGGTGTAGAGCAGGAACAACGGATGCTCAGCCTCGACCCATTCCGGTTCGCAGGTTTCGCTCTGGCCGGCGACGGCGTCGTGCCACCAGACATCGCGGCCGGCGACCATGTTGCACGGCCCGCCGGTGCGCTGGTAGACAATCACGGTCTTGACCGCGTGGTTGGCGGCCAGGTTCAGGCCTTCATCGACCGCCGGCTTGAGCGGGATGTTCTTGCCGCCGCGGCACTGCTCGTCGGCCGTGATCACGGCGACGGCGCCCGCGTCGAGAATGCGCTCTTCCAGCGACTTCGCCGAGAAGCCGCCGAACACCACCGAGTGGATGGCGCCGATGCGGGCGCAGGCCTGCATCGCGACGACGCCCTCGACCGACATCGGCAAATAGATAATGACCCGGTCGCCCTTCTTGATGCCTTGCGCCTTCAGCGCATTGGCGAATTTCGTCGTGCGCGACAGCAATTCCTTGTAGGTGACCTTGCTCACCTTGCCGTCGTCGGCTTCGAAGATGATGGCGACCTTGTCACCCAAACCCGCTTCGACGTTCTTGTCGAGGCAGTTGTAGGAAACGTTCAGCTTGCCGTCGGCGAACCACTTGAAGAACGGCGCGTTCGATTCGTCGAGCGCCTGCGTGAACGGCTGTTTCCAGACCAGATGCTCCTTGGCCAGACGCGCCCAGTAGCCACCGTAGTCCTTCTCGGCCTCTTGGCAAAGCGCCTCGTAAGCGGCCATGCCGGAGATGGTGGCCCGCTTGACGGTTTCTTCCGATGGCGCGAATACCCGGTTTTCCTGGAGAACCGATTCGATTCCAGACATGTTCTTCCTCTCCTCTCACGTACGCGATTTGCGGCCAGCGCCCGGCGGGATGCCGGCCGAAGCCCGATTTTACGTCCTATTAAAGTCGAATAGTCTTACGACGCTCTTACTGCGGCATCGGCCGGCGGGTGGAACCGTCGTCCGCGGCGTACCGCCACGGCTGACTATTCCTCACAACCGTCGGAGCACGTGCATTGACCTCCTTCTCCCCCCGCTTTCGGGCGGAGGGGAGCACCGGGATGAGGGCGTTGATCTCGAGACGTCAGGTCGAGAACCTGGCCCGGCTTGCCCACTCCACCGCTCGCCCTGAACAATAGGGGACACCCGCTAGCCGACGCGCGTCAAGCGAGCAACCGATCCCATAGCGGCGCAAGCCGCTTCTTCGAGCCAGTGGAGGTGGTACTGGTAGTCTTCTTCGGCGAAGAAGCAGGGCTCGCGGTTGATGCCGCGCTGAACGATGTGCAGCGGGTGATCGGCGAGTAGAAGGCGTGGGCGGCGAGGCATGTCAGGTGTCTGGAAAGTCAAATGACACTGACCCCTTT
>JAHJPX010000002.1 GCA_018819515.1 Gammaproteobacteria bacterium | reverse complement strand
GCTGAATGCGGAGGTTCAGGCGGCCTCCGCCGTAGCCGCCCGCGCCAACGTACGCCACGCGATCCTGGGGCATCCCAGAATGCGTCTGCGCGACAGCCTGCGCGGGATACTGATGACCCAGCTCTGTTCCGACGAGCATGCGCAGATGATGCCGATGCACGATTTCTTCTCTGGTAGCGCCTATGCCGCAATCGACGGTATCGCCGGTGATAACCTGACTACTACCGACAGCGATGCGGCCGCCTACATGGAACTTGCGGCACGCGACGATTTCGAGGGGATAGCCCGTGGAATGATGAGTGGTCACGCCACGGTAATCAGCCGTCACGGACACAAAGGGGGCGCCGGACCGTTGTTCTCGCCCGATCTCGAAGAGGCAGCCATTGACCGCATCACCCAGGCGCTCCGCGCCTGTGCCGACTGGCCAGTCCCCAGCAAGGCATTCGAATTCTGGAACTACACGCGGCGCGAAATCTCGTTCGTATCCACCGCTATTCTTGGCGGAGCGACGACGGTCTTCAGCCCCTACCTGGACCCGGAATTCGTCGCGCTCGGCCTGTCACTGCCCTGGTCGGTAACCTGCGACCAGAAGAAGCTACACGACGATGCCATTGCCCGCGCTTATCCCCGGTTCGCGGATGTCCCCTTTGCCGAAGCTTTCACCAGCCAGCCGCTGTCGCGGTTCCGTACCAGCCGGTTCACCAATATACTGGACACGCTTCGCGTCGCGGTGCAGGCCACTCCTGGCAACGCCATAGCCGGAATACGCGCAGCCCTGCGAACCACGCCGCTCGAGCGCGGCCCGTCGGATGTCTTTCGCCTGCACAGCAATTTTGTCGGCGCCATGAACGCCACCGAAGCGCGGCGCCTGATCGCACTGGACCAGCGCCTGATCGCACTGGACCAGCGCCTGCGGAATGCTGCACCAAAGGGGGAGAGGGTCGTCAGCGATGTTCATCGGCGGTAGCGTGTTGGCAAACAAGCTGAGGCACTATGCGCGCCGCAAACGTGCCGAGCGCCTGCGCGCAACCGCGATGGCGTGGC
The DNA here is from genome assembly GCA_018819515.1 of Gammaproteobacteria bacterium. Taxonomy (GTDB): domain Bacteria; phylum Pseudomonadota; class Gammaproteobacteria; order Burkholderiales; family Rhodocyclaceae; genus Fen-999. The sequence goes on along the minus strand of JAHJPX010000002.1, from coordinate 221,581 downwards.
CGTTCCCGGCTGACGCAAAAGCGCGGCTGCTGCTGATCAGCCAACCCGAGCGCATCCCGCAAAGCCAGATATTCCCTTTCCATCACTACGCCTCCGACTTGCGCCTCCTTTACGGCGCCGAGGTCCGCGAAGCCGACGTCTGGGATGTGCTGGCTGGCGCCGAGGTCGCGGCAAAGGAAGCGACCGTCGTCGCCTTCCAGACGCCGTTTGACATCTCCGACGCCGACCTTCACCGCTTGATCGATCGGATCCACATCAACCATCCCGGCGCGCGGATCGCCTGTCTCGACTGGTTTGCTCCCACTGACCTGCGCAACGCGGAACGGATGGACCCACTGGTCGACGTCTACATCAAGAAGCACTTGTTACGCGACCGCTCGGCCTATGACAAGGCCAGACTCGGCGACACCAACCTGACCGATTATTTTGACCGCCGCTATTGCATCGACGAGCCAGAGCACCGATTCCCCATCCCACCGGGGTTCTTCGACAAGTTACTCCTTGGTCCCTCCTTCTTGACCGCGCCGCTGATCTTGCCCACGCTGCTGGAATCGCCGCCCCCCGCCGGGCCGCGCCCAATCGACCTGCACACCCGCTTTGCGGTCGATGGGACCCCCTGGTACCAGGCGATGCGTGGCGAGGCCGAGGCAGCGCTGGACCGGTTGGACGGTCTGACTATGGTGCGCGAAGGGACGGCGTCGTTGTCGCGCTTCATGGCCGAGATGCGGCGATCCAAGATCTGCTTCTCGCCCTTCGGTTACGGCGAGGTCTGCTGGCGCGACTACGAGGCAGTGACGAACGGGGCGGTGCTGCTGAAACCTGACATGGGCCACGTCGAGACGGCACCCGACATTTTCGTGCCGTGGGAAACCTACGTCCCGATCCGCTGGGACCTTGATGACTTCGAGGAGACCGTGCGCCGGCTCTGCGCCGACGAGAGGCTTCGCACCCGAATCGCGCGGCAGTCATTCGCAGTGCTGCATGATTGGCTGAAGTCCGACAACTTTGCCCGCACGATGGCACCACTCTTTGCCTGAAAAGGCCCTGACAAGCCCGTCGCACCTTGAAATCGAAGAATCCGACCTGGATCATCCGCAACGCCAGCGAAATTGGCTATCACCGAACCCACTCGGCGTACCACCACGGCTGACTTTTCGGCAGCGCCCGGCTCGACCGGGCGCTGGCCGTTTACTCCCACTCGATTATCAACTAGCTCTGAACACCCCTATGGATACTGGGTTTCAGAGCGGAATGAATACAGTGTACCGTCTCTTTTACCGTCAAAAAGAGAGGGTTGCCCGTGAACTTGGCCGTCGCCCTATCTTCGACGCTGCACTTCGCCGCACTACTCATGTCAAGCGCCCTTTCCGCTCTGTTCCAGCAATCTACGCAAGTTGCTCCGGACCGTCGTCGCGAACGTCCGCGCCGACATAGCATGTAGGCGGCCCAGCGCTTCTACAACTACAGCCACATCGACCGGCTTCGAAGGCCGCTCCGCTGTCTTGGTGAACGGACCATCCGTCTCAGTCAGCAGCCTGTCGACTGGAATGGCGGCAACCATCGCTGCATGTCGCTCGTTATCCAACATAGATGCGTTGATAGAGAAGTAGCAACCCATCTCGACGGCACGCTTCGCTTCCGCCTTGCTGCCGGCGAACCAATGCAACACGACCATGCCCTGACTCGGTGGCAGGTATGCCTCAATGTGATCCAGCACTGCCTTTGCCGCTCGGATGCTATGCACAGTGATGACCTTGTCACCCGCCGTAGGGCTTGCAAAGTGTCAGAAGTAGATTCATACTTCTACCAGTCAGGAGATATCGTCATGCAGACCCTCGCTAAACAAGTCTTAGCACGCGCCACGGGATTGCCGGAGGGCACGCCTTTGGTCGCCAAAGAACTGTTGCACCTGGGCAGTCGCGCAGCCGTGGATCAAGTACTGTCCCGCCTGGTGCAGCGCGGCGACCTGCTGCGCGCGGGTCGCGGGATCTATGTCCTGCCCGTCGAGAGCCGCTTTGGCACCCGTGCGCCATCGGCCGTCAAGATGGTCGAGGGCCTGGCGAACCAGCGTGGGGAAACCATCGTGTCGCACGGTGCCGCCGCAGCCAACGCGCTGGGCCTGACCACGCAGGTGCCGATGCGGGCGGTCTATCTCACGTCTGGCCCTAGCCGCCGCTTGAAATTGGGCGCGCAAATGGTCGAGTTCCGGCACGCGCCGATTTGGCAACTGATCTTTCCTGGGCGGGCCGCCGGCGAAGTAGTGCGGGCACTGGCTTGGCTGGGCCCGGGAAAAGCCGGGGAAGCGATCCGGAAGCTGCGCGCCAAGCTGCCACCATCGGAGCTGAAAGAAGTCGTGTCGGCGCGGTCGCGCCTGCCAACGTGGATGGCCCAAGAGGTCAGCGCCCTGGTGGCCCATGGCTGAGTTCTTCCAGCTCTCCACCGCCGACCGCCTGGACGCACTCGACGCGGCAGCCAACACATCGGGCCTCCTGCCCCATCTGCTGGAAAAAGACATCTGGGTGGTCTGGTCGCTGCGGCACCTCTTTGCCGGCCCCTACGCTGACCACTTGGTATTCAAGGGCGGCACATCCTTGTCAAAGGCCTACGGGGTCATCCGGCGCTTCTCCGAAGACGTGGACCTGACTTACGACATCCGCGCCATCGCCAGCGATGTGGTGGGCGATGCGGATGCACCACTGCCGACCAGTAAGAGCCAGGAGAAGAAGTGGAGCAAGGAGATTCGTGCGCGCCTGTCGGACTGGGTCGGCGCCGAGATCGTGCCCCGTCTCGAGCATGACCTTGAGCAATATGGCCTACCGGCTACCGTTCGGGCCGAGGGCGACAAAGTGTTCATCGACTACGCACCATTGGCCACCGGTACCGGCTATGTCGCGCCCGCCGTCATGCTGGAGTTCGGCGCCCGCTCGACCGGCGAGCCCAGCGAACCACGCGCTATCCGCTGCGATGCGGCCGCGTATCTGCAGGGGGTGGAGTTTCCCAGCGCGACACCACAGGTGATGCGCGCCGAGCGCACCTTCTGGGAAAAGGCTACGGCGATTCACGTTTTCTGTGCACAAGGCGAGTTCCGGGGTGGTGACCGCTTCGCGCGTCACTGGCACGACGTGACAAGACTGGATGCCGCCGGCTTCGCCGACGCAGCCATCGCGGACAAAGCCCTCGCTCGCGCAGTTGCCGAACACAAGAGCGTGTTCTTTGCAGAAAAGAACACGCATGGCGATGTCATCGACTATCACGCTGCCGTCGCCGGTGGGCTCCAGCTTGTACCTGATGACAGCGCGTTGGCCAAATTGGCTGCCGACTATCAGCACATGGTCGATGACGGCTTGTTTCTCGATGACGCCGAACCTTTCGACGCTCTGCTGGAGCGATGCCGAGCAATTCAGCAGAAAGCCAATACAAAGCAACCACCACAATGAAATTCAATTGAAAGACGCTGCTTCCGCTGCGCACAACACCTATACCAAGCAGAAGTCCCATGGCCGATTTGTCTTCCATAGAACGACGCAAGCTGGAACGACTATTCCGCATGGGTGGCGGCTACGTGCTCGATTTCTCGGATCGCACATTCAGCGAGTTCTTCGAGGAACACACGCGCCGTGACATCGATGCCGCTGTCTACCGCGAGCGTGGCACCTCCAAAGCCAACCGCATGCGCGGATTCTGGGCAGTCGAAGGCAACCATCTGGTCGGCAAAGTCATCCAGGCACTGATCTTGTACGGTCAGGCTGAGAACTGTCTCGGCGAAGAGCAGGGATTGACCGAACTGACCGACGATTGCTGGAAAATCGCCAGCCGCATGATGCGCGACACACCCGTCGCCGAGCTGGACGCACTGACCGCCACAGTCGACGAGCGCGACTTTGAAGCGGTTGCTCAACACGTGCGCGAAGCCATCGAGAAAAACCAGCCCGAAGCGGCTCTGGATCGGCTGCACACGTTCGTCATCAAATACGTGCGCACACTGTGCGAACAGCGTGGAGTTGAAGTCAACCGCGACAAAGCTTTGCACAGCATCTTCGGCGAGTATGTGAAGCGCCTGCGCGACGCTGGTCACCTTGAATCATTGATGACCGAGCGCATCCTGAAGTCCAGCATTTCTGTGCTCGAAGCCTTCAGTGACGTTCGCAACAACAAGAGCCTGGCCCATGACAACCCAATCCTCAACTACGAGGAAAGCCTGCTCATCTTCAACCACGTTGCCAGTTCGATCCGCTTCATCAAATCAATCGAAGCCAGAACGAAACACGCGATTACGCCGATAACGATCGCGGCACCCGATGACGACTTGCCGTTCTAGTTTGTCCGTATCGATATTCGACAAAGCAGCAATATTTACTGAGCAGTGAATCTTTGTCGACCGCCCCAGGCGTCCCGGCGTACCGCCGTCGGGCTCGCGGGCGTTGCCCCGCGCCTCGTGCCGAGTCGCGCCCATTCGGCTTTGATCCCTGACGCCTCCGGCCCTTTGGGCCTGCGCGCGCCGCTTGCCCAAGAGGCAGTGTGGGGTGTGTGGGAGGCGGCCTTGCTGTTCCCTTCAACGTACCACGCCGTTCTCGCCGTCAAGGGCTGCGCGCCCTGCCCTGCGGTTGGCCGCTGGCGTCCTGGCGGCCGTCTGCGACCCCTGACCGCTGCGCTGCGTCGTGTTCCTCCGGTTCCGGGCAATTCCGCCCGATTCGGACTGGAGCACGATCATGTCGCAACTTTCTCATTCTCTCGATTCTTCCCTTCTCGTTCGTGATGTCACGGGCGACTACCGCCCAGCCAATGCCGACGAGGTGTTGCAGGCGGCGCGGCGTGTGCTCGCAGCACAAATGCGCGACTGCGACGCCCTGACCTCGCCGCAGGTGGTGCGCGACTTCCTGCGGGTGAAGCTGGGGGCGCTGGAGCACGAGGTGTTCGCCGCCATCCATCTGGATGCACAGAACCGCGTCATCGAATACGTCGAGATGTTCCGCGGCACGGTGAGCCAGACATCGGTGTACCCGCGCGAGGTGGTCAAGGATGCCTTGGCCAGGAACAGCGCTGCGCTGCTGCTGGTGCACAACCATCCGTCGGGTGCGGCAGAACCCTCGCGCGCCGACGAGATGCTGACGCAGACGCTGAAGTCGGCACTGGCGCTGGTGGACGTACGGGTCCTGGATCACCTGATCGTCGCCGGTAGCGCCATCCTGAGTTTTGCGGAACGCGGGTTGTTGTAGTCCGAGGGGGCTTTGCCCCCCTTTTTTTGCTGTGTTCTTGGCGTCGAGGAGAAGCTGCGCGCTGCGCTTGCCTCCAGGGGTCGGCTGACGCCCACCCCGCCGCGCAGGCTTGGCGCCCCGAAAGTCCGCCGAACAGGCGATGCCTGATCGGCCTGCACACGGCATAGATGTCGCGCTGCGCGCTTTGCTCACGTTCAGCCAGGCGTGCCTGCGGCACGCAGTAGCGCTCGCCGCGCGGCGTCGGTCCAGCGCGTCTCTGGCCGTAGGCCGGTCATCCGGCTTTCCTCTCATTCATCGCTGATCCCGCGACCGTAGCCCGCGGTGCCTGTCCGTCAAGGCGCGCAGGGCCGTGTCCTCGCCTGCGGCTGCGGGCCGCACCAACCCTGCGCTTCTTCCTTGACCGCCACGCCCTCGCCGGCCCGGCTTTTTTCGCGGGCGATGAACTCAGGAAAGACGGCGGCAACGGCGACCAGCCCAGGTCACTGCGCCGGATCAACCGAAGCCAACACCGGGCTCCGAATCTTGGAATCCGGTCGACTTTCAAACCACAGCTTGCAACCACAGGAGAAATACCATGCAACTCAGTTCCCGCTTCGCACAGGCTTCCCCCATCTTGCGCGCCGACTATCCGCTGTCGGACGACCAGATTCGCAGCGTAGCCCCTTCCATCTTCGCGGAGGAAAAGCACCAGAGCCGATCCGACCGCTACACCTATATTCCGACTGGAGAGGTATTGGGTGCCCTGCGAAAGGAAGGCTTCCAACCGTTCATGGTTTGCCAGACGCGCGTGCGCGATACCGGCAAGCGTGAACACACCAAGCACATGCTGCGGCTACGCCATACCAAACAAATTGACGGCGCCGAGGCCAACGAAATCATTCTGCTGAACTCGCACGACGGCACCAGCAGCTATCAGATGCTGGCGGGGATGTTCCGTTTCGTTTGCAGCAATGGGCTGGTGTGCGGCGATACCGTGGCCGACCTGCGCATCCCTCACAAGGGCGACGTGATCGGCCACGTGGTCGAAGGTGCCTACGATGTACTGGATGGGTTCGAACTGGTGCGCAGAGGTCAGGAAGGTATGCGCGCCATCACGCTGAACCACGGCGAATCAGAGGTATTTGCCCGCGCCGCGTTGTCGCTGAAATACGATGACCCGGTCAAATCTGCGCCCATCACGGAAACACAATTGCTACAACCTCGACGCCGGGACGACGACCGGCCCGACCTGTGGAGCACGTTCAACCGCGTGCAGGAAAATCTGGTTCAGGGTGGGCTGTCCGCACGCATGGCCAACGGGCGCAGGAACCGCACCCGCGCTATCCAAGGTATTGACCAGAACGTCAAGATCAACCGTGCGCTGTGGATACTGGCCGACGAGATGAAACGGCTGAAAGGCTGACATGCGAGGGGGCTTTGCCCCCTCCTCCTCTCTTTTCGAGGTAATGCAGCAGCGAGTGGCCATTCAACGCGCCGCGCCGCCCGGACTGACAAAGCCGGGCGGCGCGGCGGCAGTCGGGTAGCGACTGCCCGATGGCGGCATGACTTTCGCCATCCCTGTCTTTGTTCGTCTGTCCAACGAGTACGGCATGCCCTGGGTTGGGCAATCCGAAGATCCCGCACAAATTTTGGGTATCCCCAATCCGTGACTGATCTTTCGTTGTGCGATACAGCATCGCTAGTTCGGTCTTAGCGGGTCAGTCCTAGTCCGGCCAGCTGCCGCCGCTCGCTGTTTCCACGAAGCTGCCATCCGAGCGACCGCCGTACTTCGAGACCTGCCAAAGGGTCAATTCACACTGATTGGCCATTGCCGTCCTACGCTTGCCACTCGTCGTACGGCAACTTAAACACCCAAAATGGACACTCAGCAATGTCGTGCGGGTAACATTCAAGAAGCACTCCTGCCAAGAGCTCGGCCCAAGGGTACGAACCATGACAATGCTGGTCTTGATACTTTTCGTTATTGGTCTGGCCGTCGTTGTGTATAGCCGAACGCAAACCGGGAAAGTCGTCGGATCGGTGTGCATTGGAGTCGCCGTGTTCATCGTGGCGATCGGTGTCAAGAGGTACGTCGAGCGAGAAGGAGAGGAGTCGGCCGCGCAGGCCCACGAAAGAGAAGTCGCTTTCTCACAGGAGGCCATACGGCGCGAAGAACTGCGAGTGAAGAGAAGTGCAGAGACTTACGAACCGCGCAAGACATCGCGCACCTCTCAATGTGGTCTGATCGGCGAGTATCAGACGGGAATGACAATGGAGGAAGTCAGGGGAGTCTACACAAAGACATTCTCCGCTCCGCCTCCATGTGAAATGAGTCCGCTTGGCGACAAAGAGGGCTCAACGTGTAAAGGCCAAATCCAGTTAGTCGACGGCGTATTCATAAACGTGACCTTTGGATTCCATGACGACAAGCTAATCAGTATGAGCGGGATATTTGCGCAGAATAATTTCGGTGCGGTGAGACAAGCATTCCTTGAGAGGTTTGGAACACCAAGGACAGACACGAACTGCGACGAGGCGATGCTTTCTTCTGCTGATCGTTTGACCGCCGATCGCTACGGGGGATGCGAAGGGCTGTATTGGAACAATGCAGAGGGCAATGTCGTTGTTCTCGATCAAGTGCCTCATGCGGATGGTAGCCAGTTCTCGGTCTTGTCCGGCCCCACTGGAGACCCCGCACGTTGCCTTCGGCCTTTCACTAATTCAGCATCGAGAGTGCCAGACTCAAAGACAAAGCGATTGTTCGACAAGCTGTCGTATTGCGTAGTACCGGCTGCGCAATACGGGCAGTATTCGTCGTACGACGGCGGGAAATCAGCTGGCACGATCCTCCTGGACAAGTGCACAAATGAGTACCTCACTTGGAAAGAATCGTGTCTCGCGGATGGAGGTACCAAGGATGGCTGTTTGTTGGCTGGGCTGGCCTACACCCAGACTGTCCTGAGAAGTTTCAATAGGTAGAAGGTGACCCTGGCGCGGCTATTGACCTGCTCCGTGGTTCGCGGACGACCGCTTGCCGTTTCATTGCGGACGAGGTTCGCTTGATCCACCGCCGACCGCGCTGGCCGACGAGCGGCAAACGATAAAGCGCCTTCACCTCGGCGACGAGCAAGAAGTCACCGAGTAGAGCCACAAGCGGGACTATCGCCGATCGGTCAGTTGGGGATGATCTCACGTGATGAGCCAGTGGGCCGGTAGCATGCTTGTATGCCGACAGTCATCCGATACCGCTGGCGCTATTACGACGAAGCCCGACGTCGATACTTCGTTACCCGCTATCACTGCACCGAAGAGCAGATCTGTGTCGAGCATGCCGATGCCACGCCCGTCGAGGCGACACGACAGCTGCTCGACTTAACGGAACACTGGCTGGCAAATTCGACAGGGGTGTTCCTACGGCCTCCGTCAGACGATAATTCAGAAATGTGCGGCCTCTATGCCATGTTCGGTCCCAGTTCGCGCCACCGCGAGTACTTCGCGGTCGATGCTTGGCCGGAGTTTCCCGAGCGTTACAAGATCCCGCCCGCGTCCTTGGCACCCATCATCCGGCAGGCACCAGATGGCCGTCGGGTCGCTGACCTTCTCCGCTGGGGGCTGATCCCCCATTGGGCCAAGGACGAGACCATCGCCCGCAAACTGATCAACGCCCGCGGCGAGACCGTCGCGGACAAACCGTCATTCCGATCGGCCTACCGTCGCCGCCGCTGCATCGTGCCGGCGTCCGGGTTCTACGAATGGCAAGCCGTGCCCGGCCAGAACTGGAAGCAGCCCTACTACTTCACCACCACGAGTGGAGAGTCAATGGCGATGGGTGGCCTCTGGGAGTCATGGACGAATCCCAACGGAGAACTCATTCGTACCTATTGCATCATCACCGGGGAAGCGAACGCCTTGATGGCGCCGATTCATGACCGCATGCCGGTAATCCTGCCACGCGACACGTGGACCGCATGGCTTGATCCTGCAACGGATTCGGCGCGCATTGCCCCGCTACTCGTACCAGCCGACACCAGCACAATGACGGCGTGGCCGGTGTCCCGGAAGATCAGTAGCCGCGGCGACGATGGTCCCGACTTGGTGGCGCGCATCGACCAATAGTGCGGCTTGGCGCATGCATGGGGCATAATGGGTTATCCTGCACGGAGTCGCCCATGAAGTCCCTGCCGATCCTAGTCGTTCTGTTCGCCGTCCTCGTGCTTGTCGTGCGCTTCGTGTTGCCGAAGCTAAAGGGCGATTCTGGCCGAGAAGCAAACCCGCCGTACTTCGCCAAGAAGCCCCTGACCGATCCGGAGCGCGAGATGTTCGCCCGGCTACAAGAAGCCATGCCCGAATGCGTCGTGCTCGCCCAGGTGGCCTTGTCGTCACTGGTGGGCGTCAAAGAACGGGACGACTGGCGCCGCTGGTTCAATCGTATCTCGCAGAAGAGCGTCGACTTCGTGCTCTGTCTGCCGCAAGACTTTACGGTAGTGGCCGTAATCGAACTCGACGACATCAGTCACACGCGGTCAGATCGACAGCGCGCTGATACCGCCAAAGACGTGGCTCTGAGGGTAGCAGGCCATCCGATCATCCGATTCAAGGTGCAGGCGATGCCGGCCGTTGAAGAGCTTCGGGCGGCACTCGCCGGGCGCCCTTAACCCACTTGGAGCCAGCGATGCACCTTCGCTACTTGGTCCTGTTTCTGTGGTGCCTGACGTCGATCGCCTCCGGCGACAATGCCGCTACGCATGTAGTTGGCGTCACGGATGGCGACACCATCACCATACTGGATGCCGATCGTGAGCAGCACAAAGTCCGACTCGCAGGGATCGACGCTCCGGAAAAGAAGCAGCCCTTCGGCCAGCGCTCAAAGGAGCACCTGTCGGACTTGGTGTTTGGCAAGGACGTCACGCTCGTGTGCGGCAAGATCGATCGCTATAGCCGCGACATCTGCGTTGTGTACATAGGCGGCAAGGACGCAAATCTGGCCCAAGTCGAAGCCGGCTTGGCCTGGTGGTACCGGAAGTACGCCAAGGAGCAAACGCCGCAGCAGAGAGTCGATTACGAGGCCGCGGAGACGAGAGCTAAAGCAGCACGACGGGGGTTGTGGGCCGATGCGGAACCAGTGCCGCCGTGGGAGTGGCGACATCGGTGATGTGGCCGTGGTCGGGCACGACCTGATGGCCAACGATTCGGCATATTCGTCATTCGATCGGCAGATTCACTCTGAAATCGGGCAGGCAGCCTACGCGGGCATGTCGGCCGGAGCGGTCAGTCCGTGCGTGGCGAACTGATGGCGGCTTTCGAGTTTAAGCGGACTGAACTAGTTGGGGAATAAGCCGTACCGACCGTGGTGCGGGTTCTTGCCAAACATCTGCGATTGGTTGCGGGCCCTGATGCTCGCGGGCGGATCGGTGTTCTCGACGACGATAACCTGTGTGTCAGTGGGCAACGCTTCAAGATAAGCATAGAACTGTTCTTGAAGGTCGGTGCCGGTTAAGTCGTCCTCCGTGCCGTCTGGCTCTCTGTATGCAAGCAACGGAGAATCGAGCACTACGAAGCCAGTATGCGGGGTCTGGCGCGAGCGGCAGAACGCGAGCAAGCCAAGTGTGAAAGCGGCGTGCGTTATGGCCCGAAGGCCCTTGCCGAACGCGCTGCGCGACTTTCCGGCAATGACAAGATCGCGCGTCTTAGAGTCGAAATACACATCCCCTGCCTCCGGGAAGTGCCAACCTGTCAGGATGCCCTCGACGGTCTTGGCGAAGGTATGCGCGACCGTAGTCGGGATGTCGGTACTGGCAAGGCCTCCGGCTTTCTCTTCTTCGCCGCCCTTCTCTAGATCAGCGCGGCGACGCTCCATGTCCTGAACGGTTGCGTAGAGCGCCAGAGCCTCACGCACCTCGGCGCGCTTGTCTGCAAATTCAGAGTAGGACTTGCGAAGCTTTGAAAGCTTCGGCGAGATGAGTTCGTCCACTGACTCCGAAATCGATTCAAGTTCCTTGAGCGCAGCAGGCATCTTGCGGTCGAAGCTGGCGCTCTCGCGTTCAAGGTTGCTCGCGGTCGCCGCAAGTTCGGAGCGCAAGACCCCGATTTTGGCGATTTCCTTGCGGGCCGCTTGTACTACGGCGTCGATGTTCCCGTCGCACTCGGACTCGGCGCGATGGTGTTCGGGTGCAGCGCCGCACAGAGGGCAATGCCCAGAACCCAACACGTTGAACAAAGTCCCGCCCTCTTCGATGGCGCGGAGTCTTTCAATATCGGACGCATAGTGCTTATCGAGAAGGCTGAACCGTTCGAGCATCGCCCCCACTTCGGCGCGACGCTCGTGGCTTTCCTCCAGCTTCTTGCGCAATTCGCGCCGCTTCCCGGCGGCCTCTTGGAATTGCGATTCGGTCGTGTTCACTTGCGCTGCCTGCTGACGCAGTGAATCGTCTATTTTTTGAAGCTGCTCTTCCAACTCCTTGGGACTCTTCGTTAGTTCTTTAAGTCGGTCGCGATAGTCGTCGAGAAGCTGGTCGAGAAGCTGCAATTGGGCCTCGCGCGAGAGCTCCTCAGGCTCACGCTTGCTGCTAGCCACGAGTGCCGAGTCGTCTGTGCCTGTCAGAAGCAGCTTGAATGTGGCGAGGTTCGGCGTGTTGTCGACAGGGTTCCCGTCGAAGAGAGGGGAGCTCTGCTGCGTAATCTCTGTCTCGTCGACAATCATTAGCCGCGCGATGTTGCGGAAGCTCAGGCTGTTGGTTTCGTTGCGGGCGTTTCTGCGTACGCGCTTGCCGCTGAGCGAGCAAAGACCAAGCAAGAACGACGACAAATTTGCATCATTCCTGTCGCTGTGCTTCTCATCAAGTTGCCTGTAGGGTGTGTCGGCCGGAGGTGGCGTTAGATGGATCCCCTCGTAGAGGCGGAACCCGCCACCGTCCATGCTCCGCCATAGCGTGAAGATCTCGCCGTCAACGGCTTCGAGGGTTAATAGGACAAGGTCGTACCCGACTCGTTCCGGGATGTCACGCAGGGGCGGCTTGCCGCCGAGCATGAAGTCGATAGCTTCGACGATGAACGACTTGCCGGTGTTCGATGCGCCGTAGATGACGTTCAAGCCGGGTCCGAACGTCACGGTTGCGGGCGGTTTTTGAGGCCCAAAGAAGGCGAGGAATCGCAGGTGAAAGCCGGGCGTCGAGGTGGTCATGCTTCGTCTCCCAAACTGCGCTCTGTATGCTGGAACTCTTCGACCCAATCGTCGAAGAAACGGCGCATCACGCCCTTGAAGTTGTCATCGGTGTGACTACCAAGCTCCTCAACAAGCCAGCCTGCCCGCTCTTTTAGAGCAACAAGGTAGGCTGAGGTCAAAGAGGTCAAGAACGTCATGGTGTTCTCGCCTGCGCTGTACTTGATTCCGTCAGGGGTTATCTCTCGCTGTACAAGGTCGCGGGTCATCATCAGAAGCAACGCTTGCTCAACGAGCTTGCGTCGAACAAGAAGTGCGGCAGATTGCATGGGGGTTGGAGGATGAAGGCTCTTCGGGCCGCCAACATCTCCGGTATGGACGAGTAGGTAGTCGAAGGCGACGAGACGCTGTAGGTCGTAGGACTGTGGGTAAGCCGCGCCGAGAATAGAAACAGCGCGGATTCCGGCCTCAAGAGGGCTGTTGAACGTAGTGGGCCCGCGATGCATCGCACTCACTTCGTCCATCGCAGTCGCTCCTCGTTTACGAGCTGGTGACAAATGCCATCCCGATCCTGCGGGTTGGTGCATGTAATCAAAGCGTTTGCCGTGATCTCCAAGTCGCGCGCGGCTTTAGTGACGGCGCAAACCTTCTGATAGCCATCAGCATGGTCGCCGTCGTGCGTATCAATGACCCCCGTATAGATGTCATGCTGTAAGGACTCGAATGTTCCCTCCGGCACGTTGTCGCGGGCGAATACCCGCAGTGACTCGGCCTTATAAAACGCCTCGCGTTGACGATGAAAGTGGGCCTTCAGCTTCGGAGCTGCGATGGCCGACGGGTCGGATACCGCAGTGCCGGTGTGTTCGCCATATGCGCCTAACAACTGAGTGACGTAGCGACTTTCCTTCGGTTCTACCGCTAAGGGTGGTTCGCCAGCGGCGGGTCGAGGCGGTAGGCCGCCGCCGAAACGGGCCACGTGAACCGGTGTGTTGCGATGATCATTTACAAGCTGGAGCGCCGTCTTGGCCTCGAAGATCGAAAAGTCGAAAGCATTCACATAGGCAAGTAGCGATGCATCTAGCGGCACCTCCTGCGTCGTCGTGATCTCGTCCTTCACGGACTTGTTCCAGTTGGCGATCAGTTCGTCCCGCAGCGTCGTGGCGTTTGACAGCAGGCGGCCCAGCTTCGTGCCCGCACCCCACGGAGCAACGAAGTAGTACCGACGGGGTGGCACGTATTCCTTCTTGAACGAATACCAGATGACTTTGCCAAACTCCGCCCAAACGTCACCAGGCATCAGGGCATGGTCGTAGTGCTTACACTGGTAGTTGTCCCACACGCCTTCGAGGCGTTTGTCATCCACGAACCCGACTACGTCTATCCCCATATCGCCCGTGCCGGAGAAGCGCTGCACTTGCTTGTAGATATTCTGAAGGCAGTAGTGCGCCCACTCCTGTACGAAGTCTTCCCACTCGTCGGGTGAATAGATCAGGAGCCGCTGCTGGGGCGGCATGACCGGGCCGGTGGCTACCTGTGCGGCAGTGACGGGGGCCGCAGGAGTTGATGGCTTCTCGAACTCCTTCCAATCAGCACTCATCTGGTTGCCATCGCCTTTACGCTCCCCGTCGCCATGATTATCCAAAGCTCAATTGGATCAACTGTCCTGTCTTCGAATTATGGCTGTCCGTTTCTGGCCGGTTATGGACATTCTAGCCCATTGACATCATGGACCGCTAAGGCCGACGACATGACTTCGACCAATGCGGCCATTGGCGGCTTGACTGAGCTACGTCCGCAAAGGATAGGTCAACCGCCTGACGTCAGGGAATTCCAAATAGCAAATTGTCTTGTGTCCTAATTACAGGCCACGACGCCAATCGGACATCTGTTGGAGTTGGCAGGCAAACGGAATCCGTTCCTTTCAATTGATTCAATCCCCGAGTTGGCGGAATGGCTGCGTGTTGGTCGACCTGGAAAAAGGATGGGGGCATAATCCGACCTTCACCCCTTCAGGCCCGGGGGCAGCGAACAAAGAAAGCGCCGCCATGCTCACCAATATCCGCGGTCTGGTCGATCGGCTCGAACTCGCCCCCTCGCGCGGCATCATGCCGCTGTTCGAGGCGATCTCCAACGCAATGGACGCCATAGAGGAGAAGTACGGGAACCCGGCGGGCGGCGCAATTAGGATCCGCCTGTTGGCGTCCGACGATCTCGTCCGGCAGGCCGGGGACCAAACCCCAGTGATAGACGGATTCGAAGTCGTCGACGACGGCACGGGATTCAACGATGCGAACATCGCGTCGTTCGGCGAAGCCTACACGATGTCCAAGGTGAAGGTCGGCGGCAAGGGGGTTGGTCGTTTCACTTTCCTGAAAGTGTTCGCCCGGTGCGACGTGCGCAGTGTGTTCGAGAAGGATGGCCACCGCTTCGCGCGGAACTTCGGGTTCTCGATCGTCGACGAGCTCAAGAGTGCCGACAAAGTCGAACCGACGGAATCGCCGACGGGGACGACCCTGGCCGTAAGTGGCATCGTCGACAAATACCGGGGAGCATGGCCTTCCGATCCGCAGATTCTGGCCGAGCGAATCATCGGCCATTTCTTGATACGGTTTGCGGCGCGTTCCTGCCCACCGATATCGCTGGAATCGCCGGAGAATGCCCCGATAGATCTGCACAAGCTCTTCCAGTCCTCGGTGCAGTCCCATATCTCGGAGCGCTTCTTTGATGTGCTCGGCCACACGTTCGCGTTGCAGGCGTTCCGCCATCGCGACCACCGGTCCAAACACGATTGCCACCTCTGCGCGAATGGCCGCGAAGTGACGACGTCGAAGCTTCGGGATTTGCTTCCCGAACTGCCGGATCGTTTGGTCGACGAGGATCAGGAGGCGTACACGCTCATCGTTCTGGTTACGGGCGAGTATCTGGACGACAACGCGAATCAGGAACGCACGAAGATCGCATTCCAGTCCGAGGATGATTCTGAGCTTGAGCAGACGATGATCTCCCGTCAAGCCCTAAACAAAGGAATTGCCGACACTCTCCGGTCGGTTCTGGAATCAGACCTAAGAACCACCAACGAAGAAAAACTCGCTCACATCGCGCGGTTCGTGGAGAAGGCTCCGGAGTACCGGGTGCTGACCCACGAGAAATACCGCCAGCTGATCGAGCAGCGTGTGCAGCCGGGCCTGAAGGACGAGCAGCTTGACGAGGCACTGCTTCACATCCGACGCGACATCGAGGACGGGATGCGGAAGGAGGAGCGCCACGTGGCGGCGCTCATCGAAAAGGAATCCTTCGACCAATACCAAGAGCGCATCAAGGCCCTCATGGAGGAAATGAACGATGTCGGCAAGGCAAAGCTGGCCGACTATGTGGCGCACAGGCGCACCATCCTCGACCTCGTCGATCAAAGCCTCAAACGCGTCAAGGACGACGACAAGTATCCGTTCGAGAAGGTGCTGCACCAGATGATCTTCCCGATGGGGACGTCGTCCAAGGACGTTTTCCTCGACCAGCAGAACCTGTGGCTGATCGACGAGCGGCTCTGCTTCCATACGCTGCTGACTTCCGACAAAAAGCTCAACATGGTGCCGGGATTGGAGGGCACCTCCGGCAGGGAGCCGGACATCTTTGCGTTTTTCTATGACACAGCGATCGGGATCGCCGAGCCGGACAACTTGGCTGGTGGCGGTGTGGTCATCGTCGAGTTCAAACGCCCTGGACGCGACGACTACAACAAGGATCCGGCCGACCAGATTGTCCAGCGCTTCGTGGAAATCGATCAAGGGGCCGTAAGAGACATCGACGGGCGGCCCATCAATCCTGACCACCTGCGCTACACGGGGTATCTGGTCGCCGACCTCACCCCGACTCTAAGGAAGCAGGTGGCCATGCGCTACCACAGGACCGTCGACAACGAGGGATATTTCGTCACGCTCCCCGAGGGCAACGGATATGTCGAAATCATTTCCTACGACAAACTGGTGAGGGACGCAAAGCGCCGCAACCGGGTGCTCTTCGAGAAGCTGGGTCTGCACAAGCACTGACTATTTCCGGGACTTACTCATTTCTGGCAGAAGAAGAAAGGAGGAAGAGTCGCTACCGGGCATCCTTATGGAGGCTGCACGCGGCCAAGTTTGGGAGGTTTAATGGGTCCGGCGAAATGATGGGGTACAAAGGAACAGCGTGTGGATGCACTACTCGCAGATAGTGGCTTGGCGCGATGACTGCTGAGCGAAACAACGCTTATTTTGCCCGGATACGTTCAAGCGCGGCCGCAAGACCAAGGCTGCCAACGATGCGCATGGGAGTCTCTTAGCGTGACCTTGTCAGAACGGTTGCTGAATCCCGAGTCCCTTCCTAGTACGCTTTGGGACACAGAGGGAAAGTACCTCCGACTGCCTACGGAATTTGCGGCGGCCTATGAACGGCTGATCGACCGCTATAGACTACGCGCGCTGGCAACCTCGCGCACGGAACAGGATTCACCCACCGGGGGTATCGGAAAGGCGGAAACGGACCAGCATTTCGCTCAGCAGTTCGACAATTCCGCGGCTAGAGCACAGTTCGCCCTGACTAATGTTACCGGCGATGTCGTCAGCGTTTCTAACGCGCTGATTCTGGCATTAAGCGGCAACGCTATCTGCATTACCGATGCGCCTTGTGGTGCCGGCGCGGCGACCTATGCGTTTCTTTGTGCGATTGCGGAACTTCGTGCGCAATCGGTGCTTCCGCGCTTGCCCCTCGATGTCAGCCTTATCGGCGCCGAGATCTCTGGGCACGCCCGAAGAATTGCATTCGAAATGTTGGAGGAACTGCGTCCATATCTTGAATCTCAGGCCATCTTCGTCGAAGCTAATTTTCGGCCTTGGGACGTCACGAATGCTCTGAGCACGACCGACTTGATTACGGCGTCTATTCGGGGAGGCACTGCGTTGCGTAAGCGCTTGGTGGTTGTAGCGAACTTCAGTGGATTCTTGTCGATTCCGGGCAAATTGAAAGACGCCAGTCCCCAGCTTGAGGAGTTGTTTCGATACTCTTCCGGCACCGGGAATGTGGCCGTGTGGATCGAACCTCAGATTAGGTTTGCCACGGCGAAGGAGGGTCTGCTCCACTCTATCGGACGATGGGCCGTTGAGCGTTGGCATCGCTTCGCTCGCGTGATCAGCGACGACGGGCACGCCATGCCATACGCCACTTCGGATATCGTGTTTAAGTCGACACTGACACCAGATCGACTACGACCGATTCGACTGGCGGTCATGCGCTTGGACTTGGAGCGCTCATGACAAAGCGCCAGCGTCCAGGAGTTCTGGCTATTCGGGCCGTGAATCAGTATCGGCGTCGTGACGTGCTGACCTATTTGGCCCTCCGCTACTACCTCGACAATGACGCTGCCCGTACTGACCACTGGGCCCGACACGCCGCTACTGACTTGGTACTGACGCGTTCGAGCCCCGTGTATTTCCGGGCCCTTCACTTCAAGGACTTATCGCAGCGACAGGACGTCGATCATCGCCAAATGCTCCTGCCAGGCGCTAACGAAGCGCTGGCTGAGGCTGCGCTGCTCGATGAGTGCAGTAGGTATCCGCAAGCTTTTGCCAACCTCCCCTGCGTATTCAGCTATCCGCTGAATTCCGGAAATGACCGATCGGGAATCTTCGAGCACTACGGCAAGGGACTTCGTAACCGGCACGAAGCGATTGCAAAAGCCTGTGACGAGACCCCAGATGGGGACGTGCAATACATCGACCTAAGAAAGTTCTACCCTTCGATCGCCATTCCTACTGCTCTAGGCGCGTGGCGCCAGGCCGCGGACAGCGCCGGACTCGCGCCAAAATGGCGGGAGTTGGGAGAAAGGCTTCTCGCGGACCACGGAAGCGCTTCCACCGACAAGCCAAGCATTCTTACCGGCCCGATGTTTAGTCACCTGATTGCCAACTTGGTGCTGCGCTCCTTGGATGCTGAATTTTCATCAAGTGCCAAGGTTCGGTACTTCCGATACGTTGATGACATCACCTTGGTTGGGGCCCGGGAATACGTCACCCAAGCATTGCGGGAAATACGTGCTCGCGTAGATGCAATCGGATTTGCTGTCCATGACGACGATTCGCCCAAGAGCCTGAGGTTGACCTCCGGCGAATGGCTTGTAGGTAGACACGACTTTCGCGACAGTCGCCGACCTATTTCTTGGATGACATTTGTCGGCGATCTGAAACGCTTTCTGCTGGCCAATCCCAATGCGCGTGATTCACTCCAGGAAGCCTTTGCGAGTGCCGGATCAAGAATCCCTGTGCGCGACTATTCGTCGGCCATATTCGAGCGCAGCTATCTGGAGAGAATCGCGAAGTGGGCCGAACGAGCCTGGTTCCGAAAGAAGGTTCGCGCGGTATCAATCGATAGTTTGGTGAAGCAGGCGCTCTGGCTACGAAGCTCCTATGAGGACGAGTTCGCGGCGCTCATGGACGGATTCCACAAGGCCTCTGCATATGAGCGTAAGCGCCGTATTCCAAAACTCCGTTATCGCGCCGGCCGGCTGAGCTATCTGGCGACTGAAGAATCGCTGGCTGAATTGGCCAAGCATGCCGGACAGATTCGAGATCTACATCTTCACTCAACGATTATGACGGCCGTTGCGAGCGGGGATATCAATCCTCTGCTCCTGCTGGGTACAAATGCCGCACAGGCGGCAGCTCAACCGATGAGGGCTGGAAGTAAGTTGGCAACCTTCCAGTCACGAGAACTCACCGATGCTGAATCGCAAGCGCTTGCGGTCTTTCATCTGAATGGAGTCAGCATGGCGACCGCACCGAAGCAGATGCGCGGTGAAACAACATTGCTGTCGTTTGCCGAGCATGGGGCCAGTCCAGCTCTCATGAGGTCGTCCGATCCATTCATGAGTGAATTGTCCTGCCTTCATGGGTTTTCAGACCATCCGAGACACGCGGCAATCCTCGAAAGCGTGTTCGACGAAGACGAGGAGCTTGCTTTGGATGCCGTAGACCAACTTGGTCAGTCTCCCTCACCCTAGCGTACGGATGGCGCATGAAAATCGAAACCGCATTGATTTCGCCTTTGCCATCAATTGGTGGCCTCGACCATTTTGGAACCTGGGCGCCCCGCGTGCTGATCCACGGTCATTTGCTCCCCGGTATCACCAGCGTTACCGATCGGGCGCGGTATTACTCCTTCTGCTGACGGGCGGATACCTGCCGTTCGTTCGACGCAGGTCGTACGGCCGGATTGGCCGAGGAGCACTCAGTGGCTGGGCTGCCTGAGTGACTGATGCCCTCAAAGACCTGTCGCTGGATGATCGCGAAGGCGAATGACGGTGGTGGGCACGACGCTGACGGCCCTCAGCGTACTTGAATGGCATCCGCCGAGACCGGCATTGTGCTTCGCAGAATGCCCGGCATATCCTAATCACGGATTCAAATGTTCTTGGCGTCTCCCGGCATCGCCGGGCCGCGCTGTCGTGCCTGGCATCGAGCCGGTTTTGTCGTCTCGCCCCTTGCGGGCTTCCATCGTTCCCTCCCTGTGGTCGGGTGACGCCTGCGCGCTACGCTTGCTCTCCAGGGGTCGGCTGAAGTCCATGCACGCTGAGGCGTGATCATGAAGCCCCGACCTTCGGGGCGAAGCTTTCCCCTTCGGTCAGGGCAACGCGCGCGTTTTCACATGCAGATGGCTGCGCCCTCCAATCCCAAAGAAACGCGCCCCGCCGCACAGGCGGGACGCCGGAGTGCGACAGACTTTGCTGCGCCCGGTTGTGCAATCACGCGCCTTACCCGACGCTGGCGGGTAGGTCGCCATGACCGACGGTGGCTCACCGACAGGCCGTCCACCATGCCCAGTGCCATCCATGCCGCAATCCTTCAAGCCCGCGCCAATGCGCGGGGAGCGTTCATCCTTGGCGATTCTGACCAGACCTTGCCTGCGATGGGGTGCGTGCCGGCGCAGCGCCTGTACGGGGATGCCAGGGCCATGTTGCCTTCCGGTGAGGATCGCACCCAACGGCGGCCTTGGCTTGTCGTGAATCCTGACGAGGCACCGGCTGCGCCTCGGGCTTCATGGCTGCAACCTTCCGGCGCAACGATTTTCCCCGGCACTGCGTGCCTTCCTCGCGCAACAAAATCGCCGCGCCTCCCGGTCCTCCACTGCGTTGCAGCCGCTTTGCGGTGCAGCCCGCCCGTACCTCGCCCTTTGGATCACCGACAAGGCCGCGATGGGCGCGACCTTGATTCACCGAAAGGAACTACATCATGGCAAACATCGGCATCTTCACCGCACAGAACGACAGCTTCACCGGCACGGTTCGCACCCTGACGCTCAACGTCAAGGTCAAATTCGTTCCCAACACCAAGGAAAGCGACAACGCTCCGGACTACCGCATCGTCGCCGGCAACTTCGAGATCGGCGCGGCGTGGAAGAAGATCAGCAAGGCGGAACGGCCCTACCTTTCGGCAACCCTGGACGACCCGTCGTTCCCGGCCACCATCTACGCCCGCCTGGTCGAAGGCGAGGACGGCGCGCACAACCTGATCTGGTCGCGCAGCAAGGGCGACTGATCGTCGCCCTCGACGCCCCGCCCTTGCGGCGGGGCGTTCTTACGTTCACCGTCAGCGACCCGCGATGCGCATCGCGGGTCGTCTCATTTCATGCACTGAATCGCTGAGTGGCAAAGTACGGAATCCCGTGGAACCGGGCATCCGTATCCGTGCTTGGGCACAAAGCCGCTTCTACGGATTCGCGGTTCTGTCGTTTCACGGACGTGCGTGAAAACGATTCTGCGAGTTCGTGGGTTTGGGCAAAGACGCATTCTCGGTTCTACGAATCCTTGTGCATCGGCATTGAAGACATCCGTGCGTCCCCGGCGATGCCGGATCGCGCTGTCGTGCTGCGCATCGAGTCGCCCATGGCGTCTCGTCCCTTCGGCTTCCATCGTTCCCTCCACTTGGTAAACCTATGTCGGCTGACGCCTGCGCGCTGCGCTTGCAGAATCCGGTGGGTATGGTGGGGGAAACTGGCTGGCTTGCTGTTCCCTTCAACGTATCACAGCGTTCTCGCCGTCAAGGTCTGCGCGTGCTTTGCCCGCTGGCGGCCTGCGGCCGTCTTTGAACCCTGACGGCTGCGCTGCGCCGTGCTCCTCATGGTCTCGGGCAATCCCGCCCCGAATCTCTCCAAGGAGAAGACCATGACGAAGCTCATCACCGACGAACAACGCGCGCAGCTGCTGGCCAACGGCCGGCAGTCCCTCGACAACGACGACTTCGACCCGCCGCCCGTCGTTAAGCTGTTCACCCCTGACGCGGGTGCGACCTGGCTGCTCACCGAGATCGACCCTGACGACCACGACCATGCCTTCGGGCTCTGCGACCTGGGCCAGGGTTTCCCGGAGTTAGGCTGTGTGAGCCTGGCCGAGCTGCAATCCGTGCGTGGTAGCCTTGGTCTTCCGGTCGAGCGGGATCTGCACTTCGTTGCAACGACGGCGATCAGTGCCTATGCGCGCGAAGCGCGGCTCGCGGAGCGCATTGTGGCGTAGCCGTCACGCGGGCGCTGCCGCAGGGCAGCGCCCTCTTCTCGCCTATTTGCCCTGTCGGACTTGGATGGCGGCCAGCTCGCGCTGCATGCGTTCGATGACCTCCTGAACGCCCTTGCGATCACCGCCGTAGGCCAGCGTCAGCAGCGTGAGCGGATGCACGTCCATGACCTCGCACAGCTCGGCGACCTTGCTCAGGGTCGGGCTTTTCAGGCCCCGTTCGAGCGAACTCATGTAGGTGCGGCTCGACACGTCCGAGAAAGCTTCCTGGCTGAGGCCACGGGCTTTTCTGACTGTCTTGAGCGCCGCAGGGAATGAGTTCTTCGATATCATCGAATCGTTTCACGTAAAACGACGATGACACTCGATAGCGCCCTATAGGGCTACAATCTATAGGGTGCATTTTAGGCATCTCTGTTTGAGCTTGCGCCAGATGCGTCTATCCTGAAAGGCATATCTACAGAAGTCATGGCTTCCGTACTTGCGCATTCGTCGATTCGCGCATGTACGGTTTCGGAGGAATACGCTTTGGCGATCTGGCGTAGAAGCGCAATTGCCCAGTCACGCTTTTGCGCGAGGATACGATCATGACCCCGCTGATCACCGACGATCACCGCGGCCAACTGCTGGACAACGGCGCTGCCGCCGCGCGCGGCGAGAAGCGGGACCCGCTGCCGGTCGTCAAGCTCTTCACCCTGGACGCGCACGCGACCTGGCTGTTGACCGAACTTGATCCGAAAGATGGCGACACCGCCTTCGGCCTGTTTGACCTCGGCATGGGCACGCCGGAACTCGGCCATGTGCGATTGTCCGTCCTGGAAGGCATTCGCGGGCCACAGAACCTGGCCGTTGTACGCGATTTGCATTTCACGGCAAAGCGGCGGCTCTCCGAATACGCCGCACTAGCGCGCGCCGACGGATCGATCAACGACTGATCGCTATTCAGTGCAGCAACGGCACAACGCTGTCTAAACACGCTTGCCGACGCAAACCGATGATGGAACTTTACCACCCCATCGTCATCAACTTAAGACCTTGCGTTTATGTGATTAACCCATAACAGTCGAAGACCGAAGCGGTCTTGCCCACCGTGTCCTCCGTGGCGATTGGTTTCTTTCTAACCGAGAGGAGGTATCGCCATGGCAGATTCGAGCGCCACTCACTGGCATCCACCGGCCGCCTACCTATACACCGTGCATCTCGACGGGCCGTCGCTGGCGTGGGAATACCTGCGGCGCAATCCAGACTACCAACTCGACTGGCAACGCCAACGACCAGAGGTCGCGAGCCCGCAGCGCTGGGGCCTGCGGCTGTTTGAAGACCCGAGCTGCGACGCGCGTTCGATCCAGCCCGCCTGGCAGGCCGACATCGATGCCGCCATCCCCGTGCGTACCGATGACGACCCACCCGAGGACGCGCCGCCATTCTGTCTTTGGGACATTCCCGGCCACAAGATCCTCAGCGACGACGGCCAGCACCTGCGGCTGACCAGCTTCGTCGGCTGCCAGGTTGCGCGCATGGCCATTGCACACAACCTGGAAGACGGCATGCCCTACACCTATGCGGTGCGCGCCCGTCTGCAATCCTGCGCCCGCTGGCGCGCGATCGAAGCGCAACTCGCCGTGCTCGACGCCCCGCCCGTCGTGTCGCACCCTCGCCCCAACCGCTCATCGCTCGCACACATGCGCACGCTGCAGGCGCTCGATGGCATCCTGGCCGGGGCATCGCACCGCGAGGTGGCCAATGCCGTGTTCGGAAGCCGCTCCGTCGCCGAGCGCTGGCACGCCGACGGCGATCTGCGTGCCCAGGTGCGCCGCCTGATCCGAGGCGGCCAAGCACTCATGACCGGCGGCTACCGCCGCCTACTCCAGATCGACCCATCCGCATAGGGACGTCGGCGTCAGGGCGCACAACGACCCTGTCCAGAACGCCTGCCTTTTCCGAGACTGTCTCCATCCGGCGGCGCTTGGTCCGTCGGCGACGCATACCGATGGAGACTCCCGCAATGAGACCGATGCCGAACCAGCCGCAGGCTGCACCCGCTGCTACGCAGCCCGCGCGTTATCTCACCAATGACGAAGCCGCCGAGTTCCTGCGACTGTCGCCACGCACGCTGGAAAAGCAGCGTGTGATCGGCGGCGGACCGCGCTTTCGCAAGTTCGGCCGGCGCGTGATGTACGCCGTTGCCGATCTCGAATCCTGGGCCGATGCGCGCAGCTTCGAGATGACTTCCGACCCCCAGTACACCAAACAATGCGCCGCGCGCCATTCCGGCTCGCGCTGAGCGGCGATGAGTGCCTTCACCGATGTCCATCGGGCACGACCCGCAGCGCGAGCAACTCGAACTGTTCCACGCCTTCTCCGGCGAACTGCCGGCACGCGATTCGCAGGACCTGATGGCCTATCCGTTCTTCTCGCTGGCCAAGAGCAAACGCACGGTGCCGATCGACTTCCGCACGGGCAGCGTGACGGTGCGCGTCGAAGGCACCGCCGAGCATGGTCTGGCGACCATCTGGGATGCCGACGTGCTGATCTGGGCGGCCAGCCAGATCGTCGAGGCGCGCGATGCGGGGATTCGCTCGTCTCGGCTGATGGCGGCCACACCTTACGAGATCCTGCGCTTCATCGGCCGCGGTACGTCGCTGCGCGACTACCAGCGCCTCAAGGCCGCTCTGGATCGATTGCAGTCCACCAGCGTGGCCACCTCGATTCGCCAGCCCAACGCGCGGCGCCTGCACCGCTTCTCGTGGATCAACGAATGGAAGGAACGCGCGGATGGCCAGGGCCGGCCTCTGGGCATCGAGCTGATCCTGCCGGACTGGTTCTATGCCGGCGTGTTCGACGAGAGTCTGGTGCTGACCATCGATGCCAACTATTTCCGCCTGACGGGCGGCATCGAGCGTTGGCTGTACCGGCTGGTACGCAAGCACGGCGGCTGGCAGCGCGAGGGCTGGCGCTTCGACTTTCTGCAACTGCACCGCAAGTCTGGCAGTTTGGCGCGCTTCACCGACTTCGCCTACGACCTGCGCTGCATCGTGGCGCGCCAGCCCTTGCCGGGCTACACGCTCGCCATCCTGCGACCCAGGCACGGGCCGGAGGTACTGACCTTTCGCGCCGTGCCGTCCACGGCACCGCTGCGGCCCGGTGGCAGCTTCGGTGCCATTGCAGTGCCTGTGGAAAAGCGGTGAATCCGCTCGTGCTATCGGGAGTAGGAATCCTCGTGCTATCAGGAGTAGTACTGTCGTGCTATCAGGAGTGCGAACGCGTCGAGAACCCTTGTGCGGCGCGGGTTTCGGCGCCTTCTAACTTGGGTTCTAACTTTGAATCCATAAAACTAACGATAAAAAGACCCGGCGCGCTGTGGATAAGCCGGCTCGCAGAAGGCGGCGCATCATGATCATCGCCCTGCTCAACCAGAAAGGCGGCGTCGGCAAGACGACGCTCGCCACGCACCTCGCCGGCGAATTGGCGATGCAAGGCAGTTCGGTGATCCTGCTCGATGCGGATCCCCAGGGCTCGGCACTCGACTGGACACAGCGCCGCAACCAGAATGGCTTGCCAAGACTGTTTGGTGCTGTCGGTCTGGCCAGGGAAACCCTGCATCAGGAAGCACCAGAACTCGCCCGGCGCTGCGATCACGTCGTCATCGACGGCCCGCCCCGGATCGCCGCCCTCGCGCGCTCCGCACTGCTCGCGGCCGACCTGGTGCTGATTCCCGTGCAACCCAGTCCCTACGACGTATGGGCCAGCGCGGAAATGGTGTCGCTGATTCGCGAAGCGCAGGTCTTCCGGCCGGCGCTGCGCGCGGCCTTCGTCATCAACCGGCGCGTCAGCACCACGGTGATCGGACGCGAGGCGCGCGGCGCCCTCGCCGATCAACCATTGCCATCACTGCTGTCGGAGGTTCGGCAACGCATCGTGTTTGCCGACAGTGTGGCGACTGGGCAACTGGCACGCGAACTCGACGCAGACAGCATTGCTGCGCGCGAGATCGCGGCGCTCGCCGATGAAATCTTGAGGATGGCACCATGAAGAACGGCAAGCGCGTCGCCATCGGAGCACGCCCGCCTGCAAACCCGCACGCGGATGCCTGGGTGCGCCAGGGAGACGGTGCAGACATCGGCAAAACCGATCTTTACACCGCGCGGTTGACCATCGACGTGACACCGGCGCTGCGCGCCCGTATCAAGGTCGCAGCCTTCACGCAAGGCATCACCGTCGCCGAAATGCTCCGTGACCTGCTGGAACACGAATTCCCGGAGAAGCAGCCATGAATGCATTCCCGCAGGAGACCAGCAACGCGCTGCCGATACCACGTACCGTGCTATCGAGCGTCACGCACGACACGCCGCTGACGCGCGTGTCGCTGGCGTTTGTCGCACAGCGGATCAACCTCTACCTACGTTTTGGTCATCCGGTGCGCGAGCTGCGGCTAGATCGCTGGCGGCGCTGCGCGATCTTCCTGCCGACCGTGCCATTCTGCCGCATACGCTGGGAATCCAACGATTACGGCACGACACGCTGGCAACTCTTGGTGATGCAAGCCTGTACGCCGCTCGATGCCGTGCAGCGCATCGCCGGCATCCAACCGGGCGCGCGCCTGTTGATGCACGCCGAAGGCGAACAGCAAGTGCAGTCAGTCCTGCCGCAGATCGACGCCATCGAAATGATGGGCATCGATCCGGCGGCCGTGTCGCCCGCGTACTGGCGCACGTTGGGCAACCGGCTGTCTGCGCGTCTACCGTTGCCGCCCTACTCCGCTGAGCGGCATACCGCTTACCTCGCGGGCGAGGTGTTGCGATGAACGCCCATCGCGTTGTAGTCGCGCTGCTCACCGGCCTGGGCATCGCTACGCTCGCCTGGCCATCGCTACACACATCGGTGGCGCGGCTCGTCTACAACTCCAGCGACAGCGTACCGCCTGGCTGGTATCGCATTGACCCGCCTGACTCGCTGCACGTCGGCAGCATCGTGCTCACCAGGCTTTCGGCTAGTGCCGCCGCGCTGGCTGCGCAACGCGGTTACCTGCCTGAGCACATCCCGCTGCTCAAGCGCATCGGCGCATTGCCACCGCAGCAGGTGTGCGTCGAGAAGCACGTCGTTCGCATCGACGGCGTGGCAGTAACGGGCGTCCGTGCAGTTGACGGCCATGGTCGTCCACTGTCGGCATGGCAACAATGTCGGCGGCTTCATGATGGTGAGCTGTTCCTGCTCAGTGCGACCAATCCGGCATCGTTTGACAGCCGGTACTTCGGTCCCGTTGCTGTCTCTGCCGTGATCGGCAGCGCGCAGCCGTTATGGACGTGGGGAACATGGAACAGGCCCTGAACGTGCAGCGCTGCATGCCGTTTTTCGTGCAGTGTCACTGCACGTCGCTTGCACCACAGCCTGCGGCTGGGGTGCTTCACCCATGCAGACAGTCGCAGCCCGCCCGTCGGAGCCGGTCGCGCCAGCGATCGGGAAAGACGGAGGGCAAGATAAAAGGACGCGGCACGCCGGCGCGTCGAAAGCCTTGTCTGCACGTGGGTTGGCGCGGCACGCGCTTCTTGCGCTGCTGTGCCGTGTGCGGCGCCAAGGCCGCGCCCGCATTGGTCCATCAGCGTGCTTCGCCCGCTGGGCTTGGCAGCGCTGCGCCGGAGTTCATGCCATGAGCAGTCGTGACGATGACCGTTTCCGCGTCCGCCCCGGCGCCCCCAAGAGCCGTCAGCAGAAGTTCGTTTCCCAGGTTTTGAAGGAGGTCAGCAAGGCTGGCGGCAAGTCGGTGCGCAAGTCGGGCGCGCGGCCTGGAGCACGCCTTGGGCGGGGGCATGTGGCCGCCCGTTTTACTGGACACACTGCGCAGCCAGGATCGCGGCGCGTCGCCATCAAGACCCGGCTGGTGAACCTCAAGCAAGCCGGACCGCGCTCGACCGCCACGCACTTGCGCTACATCGAGCGCGAAGGCGTCGGTCGCGATGGCGAACCGGGCCAAGCATTTGGACCGGCAACGGACAGCGCTGACTTGGCGGCTTTCGAGGAAACTGGCCGGGAAGACCGCCACCAGTTCCGCTTTATCGTCTCGCCGGAGGATGCCGAGCAGCTCGACGACCTGCGCCGCTATACCCGCCATCTGATGAGCCGCATGGAAGCCGATTTGGGGACCAACCTGGACTGGGTGGCGGTAAACCACTGGAACACCGACAACCCGCATACGCACATCGTGCTGCGCGGCAAAGACGATGCGGGCAAGGACTTGATCATTTCCCGCGACTACATCGCGCAGGGGATGCGCGGACGGGCTTCGGAACTGGCGACCGAATGGCTTGGACCGCGCACCGAGCTGGAGATCCACCAGAGCCTCCGGCGGGAGGTCGATCAGGAACGTTGGACCAGCTTGGATCGCACGCTGCAACGCGAAACGCAAGGCGGATTGATTCACGTCAATCGGCCTGCCGACGACCCCGTGCCCAGGCAACAACGCGCGCTTCTGATCGGTCGGCTACAGCGCCTACAGCGTATGGGATTGGCGCACGAGTCGGCACCCGGTGTGTGGGCCGTGCACGCCGACGCGGAACAGGTTCTGCGGGCGATGGGCGAGCGCGGCGACATCGTGCGCACGATGCAGCGGGCCATGGGCGGCGTGCCGCGCGAATTGGCAGTGTTCGCGCCGGGCGAGAACGCCCGCCCCGTCGTCGGCCGGGTGGCCGCCAAGGGCATGGCGGACGAATTGCATGACCGAGGCTATCTCGTGGTCGATGGCACCGATGGCAAGGCGCACTACGTCGCCCTCAGTGCCAAGGTTGAGCTGGAGCATTACCCCGTCGGCTCCGTGGCGGAAGCCCGTGGTTCAGTCGATATCCGCGCCGCCGACAACAACATCGCCGCGCTCGCAGTCGATGGCTTGTATCGCACCGACCATCACCTGACGATGGCTAAGGTGCAGGCCACACCCGAGCGCGATCCCGAAGAGGCGGTGAATGCCCATGTACGCCGCCTGGAAGCACTGCGCCGAGCGGGCATTGTGGAGCGAGTGGCCGAGGGCGTCTGGCGTGTGCCGACGGACCTTCCTGAACAAGGTCGGCGATACGATGCACAGCGGCTGGACGGTGTGGCAGTAGAACTGCGTTCGCACCTGCCCGTCGAGCGCCAAGTGCGGGTGATCGGCGCCACCTGGTTGGATCAGCAGTTGATCGGCGGAGCCGGCGGTATCGCCAACAACGGTTTCGGCGGTGACGTGCGCGAAGCACTACGGCAGCGATCAGATTTTCTAGTTGAACAAGGGCTGGCCGAGCGACGCGGACTGCGCGTGATCCTGGCGCGCAATCTGTTGGGGACGTTGCGTGGACGCGAGATAGATGATGCAGCCGAAACCATCGCTGCGGAAACCGGCCTCACGCATCGCGCCGTTGCCAACGGCGAGCGCGTGACCGGCACCTACCGCCGCTCAGTCCAACTCGCCAGCGGGCGCTTTGCGATGCTAGATGATGGCATGGGTTTCAGTCTGGTGCCGTGGCGGCCAGTGGTGGAACAGCGGCTGGGGCAGCAGGTGTCGGCCATCGTCCGGGGGTCATCGGTCACTTGGGGGCTGGGGCGACAGCGTGGACGGTAGGCGTAGGGCTATTCTTGGCCATTTGCAAAACTAGAGTTGAATACCAGAATTCCCCGATGATGCCCACTATTCCTTCTCGAACCCTTGACTCGTGAACTTCAGCGTCCGGCTGTTTTCGGTAACAGTCCGCACGACCTGATCGGGCGCACCAGACGGAACATCGGCCTCAATCTCAAGCGTTACCTTGACGGTCGAACCAACAAGACCAGCCAAGTGCGAGATAACCTCATCGGCAATCCTGCTGGCGTCGCGTCCGACGCGCGTTGGATCAAGGCTCACAGTGCCATGGAAGCGTTTTGGCAGGGCCTGCGCGGGCGCCACAACCGGAGTTCCTGTCGGGATTTCGCCGGGCAGCAATGTTCCTTGATCACC
Organism: Gammaproteobacteria bacterium; assembly: GCA_018819515.1. Taxonomy (GTDB): domain Bacteria; phylum Pseudomonadota; class Gammaproteobacteria; order Burkholderiales; family Rhodocyclaceae; genus Fen-999. Next base: position 191,732 of record JAHJPX010000002.1, on the reverse strand, counting down.
GCCGCGTGGACCAGCCGGCAACCCGCCGGACGCAGTCGCGTGCTCGGCATCCAGTTGTATGCGAGCGACCTCAGGCCTCACTAGCAGTCCCGAAAGATTGTCCTCGGAAATGTTCACCAACTGACCGCCGCGCAGTCCTCTATACCGTTCCGCTACTTCATCGAAGCTTTCGGCGTAGGCGAACGAATCCTGCGGCCACATGAGCATGCCCAGACCATCGCGTATTGCGTCTAGCAAGACAACCGGCCCTTTGAGGCGCGGCAAATAGACGTATCGTGCAAAGTCCTCCACCAATTGCCTAATCGGGACGTGATCGCCGCGCCATAGCGGTACTTGGTCGAGGTCGAGCCGCAACCGGCTGGGGGCAAATCCCGTTACCAACAACTCGTCGTTGCGCAGCTTCTTGCTGGCACGAACAGCAAGCGCATCTTGTCCGGTGAGCCGGAAGCTTTGCCACTCCACGGCAGCTTGTGGCGATCGTTGAGTCGGTACCAGCAACCACTGGTAGGCCTCCGGAATACGTGCGGTCACGGCACCATCGGCGCTGGCTCTCTGGGTCTCCGCCTGTTTCACTTGGTGCGGATCGAGGTTCAGGGTTTCCTTCTCTCTGACGATTGAATCCCAAGCCAAATATCGCCGAATCGCCTCATCAATATCTTGCAATCGGGTCTTGTCGACGGCCAGAAACACCAACGTATTGCGATACAGCCGCGGCGCACTGCCGCGGGATTCGAGAATCGCCTTAGCCGCCTCGAGTGCTGGACTCTCCGGCTCCTTGGAATATGGATACTCGATCCGCAACACAACCAGTCGGGTGTCGAGGTCATCAGGCACGTCCTGACCGGTCAATGGCAGCGGATGAATGCGCTGGAAATCGCCTTCCTTGCGCAGGTCGGCGCGCAGCCTCTTGTCAAGTTCCTGTACGACTGCATCCGGATCGGCGATCAGTTGCTCAGCACGATCTTCCGCCAGTTTGGTCACCGTGGGCTGAGTGGAATACCAGTAGCGTGCCGAATCCTGATACAGATAGGTGGCCGCTGCGCTAAGCCGGCGTAGTGCGTCCCCGAAAATCGCCGCCGACTCGCCGGGCATCACGCAACCGAGTTTGATGCGTCGGTCTTCCACACCCTTGTTGGCGGCCTTGGCCGTCGGCGCCGAACCAAGATAAATTGCGCGCGCCACGCGCCGACAGGCCGAGAACTTTCCCAGGTTGGGTACATCGCCATCGATACGCAAGGGCAACGAATTTGGGCCGTCTACGTCTTTCTCGATCACCGGCACCCAGTTATCGGACAGATAGCGCGTCAACTCGAATTGCACTCGCGGATCATCGATAGGAATGCTCGAAGGCAGAATCGACGGGCTACGGTCGCCCTTCTCCCACAAGCTATGGATCACTGCCGCCATCAGGCGCAGCACACCGCGGGTACGCTGAAACTTCACCAGCGTCGACCAGTCGGTGTAGAGCCGGTCGAATACTTCCGGATGAATCGGGTACGCGGCCTTGAGCCGCTTTTCGTAATCCGAATCGCGGCACTCGGGCGGAAATTCCTGATGCTGCGTGCGATAAAGATCGGCAAACGCCTTGGCCACGGTATCGCGCGCCACGAACTGCGCCTGATCCACCATGGGCTCGAACAGGCGGCGGCGCACGATTTCGAATCCTTCCTCAGCGCTGGCCGGTCGCCACGACGCTTCGACGCGGCCGATGGAATTGCGCAGACGATCAAGTGCCGCACGCCCGCGTTCGCCGCCGACTTCAACGTCTTCTGCCTGCGCATGCGGCGACCCTGATGTATCGGAAGCCGGCAGGCTGACAACCAGCAGGCAACTCTTCGCCAGCTTCGCCGACTCGGTTAGCGCTTGCGCAAACGAAAAGTGCGTCTCGAAACTTCCCGCCGGCAGATCGCTCTGGTCGTGAAGCTGCCTGGCGTAGGCCACCCACTCATCGATGAGGATGAGGCAAGGCCCGTATTCGTTGAACAGTTCGCGCAAGACATCGCCGGGGCTGGTCGCGTTTTCATCGTCGGCTCGAATGCGTTCGAAGGCCTTCTTGCCACCCAGTTGCCACGCCAGCTCCCCCCACAGCGTGCGCACCACGGTGCCATCGGGCTTCTTCGCCGGATTGCCCGGCGATATCTTGTTGCCTACCAAGACCACGCGGCGCACGGCCGGCAGCTTTTCTACGCCAGACTCCTTCAGCACCACATCCAGGCCCAGCAACTCGCTGGGCGCAATTCCGGAAAACAGGTGATAGAGCGCCAGCATCGAGTGCGTCTTGCCGCCGCCAAAGTTGGTTTGCAACTGCACCACTGGATCACCGCCGTTGCCCGAGAGCCGGCGCACCGCACCCACGAGCATCTGCTCCAGGCTCTTGGTCAGAAAGGTCCGGCGGAAGAAATCCACCGGCTTGCGGTATTCGTCCGATCCCTCGCCCAGATGCACCTGCCAGAGATCGGCGGCGAACTCGGCCTGTTGGTAGCGACCGCTGGCTACGTCCTTGTGCGGGCTAACGACTTCGCGCCATGGTTTGAGCGCGCTGCTGGTCTGGCTTTCAATGGCGGTGCTGGCGCTGCGGCGCTTTTCAGTGCGTACCTGCTCGTCGAAGCGCACGCGCAGCAGGTCCATTTTCATCTTTTCCACTTCGTCGGCTTCCGGCGCCGAAACGGCCGCCAGCAGCCGACCGGCGCTATCCAGCGCGCGGTAGGCGTCGTCGGTACTGAAGGGGCGCTGATGCGCCCAGTTGTTGCGACTGGTACGCAGTTCGTTGACCAAGCTGCGCTCGGCCTGGCCCAGCGTCTTGCGGAACACCTCGTTCCACTGGTTCCACATCAAGGCCAGGATGGTGGCGATATCCCATTCGGGCTCAGCTTCCGTTCCGGCAAAACTCAGTTGCTGCGGCGAAAGCGCGGCCTTGGCTTCCTCGAACCAACCCTGCTGGTATTGCGATTTGAGTTCGCGCTCGATGAAGGGCCGCAAGCCATCCCTTAGCAGATCGAGTGTTTTGCCGACACGTTCGTGGTTGGTAATTGCCATGGCAGCTTTCCGTCAGATCAGTTCGTGTTGCAGCGGTGTGGTGGCCGCAGTTTCCCGCGCTATCCGGGAAGTTTCGGACCAGCCGAGCGCTAGCGCGTTATAGCCTATGGCTTCCGACGACAGTTTCTTCTTCTCGGACAGATTGAACAATCGATAGACAAGATCCCGGGCGATCTCTGCCTGTGCTCCGAGCTTGCTCAGAAGCTCGGCAGTCGCGGCGTCGCCCGCTTTCTGGTAATGGTAGACACGAAGTAGTTGATGAGTCATTTCCCAGATCGTGAGCCGCTTGTCGGTTTTCGGGTCCCAGTCACTTGGCAATTCGTCGGGGCGAAGAAGCCGCACCTTACCCCCCCCGGAGACAATTATTCCGGCTTGCTGGAGACCGGATATCGAGGTTCCCTTTGCCGTACTCAGCAGTTGTCCCTCGCCAAAGTCGCTCTCGCCAAAGCCGTACTGCTCGAACCACGCCAGCGCCCAGCGCGTGTCTGCATCAAATTCATCGTCCTGTTCGCTGAGCACTTCGGTCAGCGTCTGGTTGATTAGCCCCAGTGCCGCACGTACGCTCATCGGCTTTCCCAGATTGTCCAGGATGCGGCTGTACCGTGAATAGATGGCCATGCCAGGACCGATTGCAGCCTGGGCGAAGTCCACGGGCGCAATGTTGCCTTGCTGAAGATGGCGCAACGCCGCCGGCAAGTTGCGCTTGAGCTCCTGGCGAAATTGCGTGCTTGCGGTTTGCGGCGCATCCGCCGGACGCGGGCGGCAGGCGAGCACGATGTAGGACGCCAATGCATTGGAACCCATTGCCCGCATTCGCCACGCTTGAGACGCACGCACCGGCCACGTCGCGGTAATCTGAAATCCGCCTGATATGAGTGCATCCAGCAAGGTTTCCCAGCCCGTGGTGAGGTCTACTCCCGAGCCCTTCTCTTCGCCTGGGGAGCCGCTGTCCTCATCGTCCTGCTTGAAGGCGTAATAGACGGTAAGCGGGAAGCGATGGTCCATCTTCTGACGCAAGGCCGTGAACGCGCTACGGAAGCCCGACTCGAAATGCTCCTTGGCCTTTTGCTTGTCGCCATCGAAGCGTTCAGGGGATGCAATCAGCTCCGGCATCTTGGGTACCAGCAACGTGCTAAACAAGTCCGGATAGAGCGGGCCAACAGTACGCCGCAGCCACACATAAAAGAAATCGCTGAGTGCCGCGTAACCGATGTTGTCGTAGTAGGGAGGGTCGGTGCTAACCAAGAGATTGCTGATGCCGTTGGCGCCGGTCGATGCATCAATTTGACGAGCACTGCCTAGCCTAGCTGTGCCAGTCGTGAGTACGCCAACGCAGTCGGCAACATACTCACTACATGTGCTCCAAGCACCAACCGAATCACTAAGAATGTTGGCTTCGGAGAAGTCCCACAGCATCGGGATCGCTTGTCGGCCAAAAAGATGCATCACCTTCTGATTCGTCGCGCTCCATCCACAGAGAGAGTTTCCAAAATCGCCGCAACGATCCACCGCTAGAGCAAGGAGCGTCGTGATAGTTTGGCCGTAAGCACCGCACTCTTCACTTGAAAGTCCAGCCGCCGACGCGTCGTTTTGAACGTCTATTCCAAGGTTCTTGACGAAATCGCTCAGCGTAACCATGGCAGTCAGCTGTCGCGCCGAAAACATCTGCCAATGCTTGCGAATACCGTAGTTCTGGATGCGAAATCCGAGCGCCTCGTCTGGCAGGTCCGTGTCCGGGTACCCTGACGGCTGTGCTGATCTAGCGATTCGCTCTTGATCCTCTGTCACCTCCAAATACAAGCGGCCTCGGCGCGCTTCCGCCACTACGGCTAGCATCCTCGAACCCAGCCGATTGTGCTGCCCCTCGTTTCGTATATGTTCGAAGGTGATAGGCGTGTCGGTCAGTAGGCACCGAAAGCCACCTTTCCCAATCTTCGTTCCTGCCGAAATCAAGTCCCGATCATCGGGTTCGCCGGTCATTATCTCGAATCGATAGGTGCCCGCCGCCTTGTCCACGACAGGACTTAACCACGCTAAGCTGCTTTTCTTGTTTGACAACCAATAGGTGCTAACGAGCGGCACGTGCCTACCTTGCGCTGCCGGGTTGGGACTCGCCACTGTGCGTGCCCATATCCACGCGATAACATTGGCTTCCGCGCCACCGTAGTCCTTCGGCAGTCGCACCTTGGGGTAAAGATGCCCAATCTTCGCCTCCGCGCGCCTGCGAATGATCTGCCCGTAATAGCGCACATCCGCCGCCAAGCCGGCTGTACCTCGCCAATGTCCTGCTCCGCCAATACGTCCGCGATCTTCGGGATTCACTGGGGGCTGTTCGGCCCAACGCGGCGCGAGCTCAAGGTTGCACTTGTTGAGCAGCACAGCAACAGGATTCAGGTCGGCCGCATGCGCTTCGAATCCAAGGCGGTTGGCCTCAAGCGGTATCGATCCGCCGCCAGAAAATGGATCGAAAACCGCCGGGAGTTGTCCGTCGCAGTGAAGCAGCATTTCCGCATGGGCCGCCGCATAGACTTCGGGTGCTTCGTGCAGCTTCTTTCCCATCATTTGCCGTAGCAGGTCGAAGAGCCGCTCGCGTTCGGCATTCTGTGCCTCTTCGGTCGGCCACTTCTCGGGATGGGCTTCCGGGTCGTCAACGATCGAGGCGAAAAGTACGGCTCGCGCGGTTGGCAACGGTAGTCGCGCCCACCAGTGGTGTATCCCCTTCGGGTGCGGCCCGATGCCCGGCATCTTGTCGTAGGCCGATGCATCGTTGATCTCCGGCAGCGGCAGCGCCACCTCGATCAGTTTCTTCCTATAAGGCGTCACGTGCAGGAGGCAATCAGCTTGCGGTTAGTTGTCAGTACCTCGATGCCGCCCTGGGTGAAATCGCCGTCGTTGGTCACCAGCTTCCAGCCATTGATACGGCAGGTCTCGGCCAGCAGACCATCGTTGAAGTCGTTGCTGCCCGACTCGAAGTCGGCCACCACCTGGGCGACGTTGATCGAGGCAAACGGATGGTCATGCCTTGCGCATTGCTTGAGGATGTTCTTCGCGTAAAGTGCCGCACCCTGCCCAACCGGCGCATAGTCTGCGGACTGGCGAAAGCGTTTGAAATCCGGATGAGCCGCCTTGTGCAAAGCAGTCCATTCAATGCGGCAATAGCGGTTCAGATACTCGCTGAGAACCAGTGCGTCCATCGCCAGATGCGCACCGGCGGCAAGCATCTTCTTGAAGGCGCCGGAGTAGCTTGCGGCAAAGGCTGGCTGCTTGTTCGAGGGCGCGGGAAACAAATAGAGCCAGACGTTGGTGTCGAGCAGCAGCGCGTCGCCCTTGGAGAAGGCGTAGGCAGTAAGGTCGTGCGCCCTATTCTTCATCGCCGACTTCCTCCTTCCAGGCCTGGTCGAACTGTTTGCGGTTCAGGAAATAGACCTTGGCGTTATCGACAACGCGCTTGAGTAGCGCCAGATCCTCCTGGGACATGTCGCGGACCGAAAGCAGCGCTCGAATCTTGTCTTCGGGGAACTCGCCGTAAAGCTGGCCGATGGCGGCGTTCAGGAAGGCCGATATCAGGGTTTCGACGTTCCCGAAGGAGAGGGCCACTTTGCTGTCTTCCCGCAACAAGGGCACGATCTTGTCGTGCACGGCCTGGCCGTCATCGGCGGACACGCAGAGGGGTCCCCCGACAACATCGAAGACACGAACAATAATTTCCTTACTCATAGCGTTATCCAATACTAGAAAATATCTTTGGCCGTGATTTCCGAATTCAAACGATAGGCGCTGGTGTCGCCCGTGTTGATTTCGAGATTGACCGTCGTCCCCGGAAAATCCGCAGCGAGTTTCTTGAACGTCTCTTTGCCGTCGCGATATTCGTAGAATCCCAAACGCGAAGCGATTTGAATCTTGCCCTGGTTCAAGGCAACAAAATCATGCAGAAATTTCAAGCCGACGCCACCGGGCTGCGATCCAGTCTTGGTGGTGTTTCCGTCTTGCAGCGCCCACCGGATGGCTTCAACCGACGAGATGGCCTGGCCAAGATAGCGCCGCACGTTGGTTCGGATACCGACGCCCGCATCGGAGATCGTCAGGTCCAAGCGTTGATACTGAGGATAGAACTGGCCGCAGACGAAGGCGCCGAATGGCGAGGCGGAATGAATGACCGTATTCTGGAATACCTCGAAAATGCTCTGCCGAAAGACTTTGCCCAAGCCTTCGGTCATGCGCGGAATGCCTTTCCCATTCATATGCTGTTCCAGGTAATCGGCAAACAAACCTTGTTCAGACAACTGAATGCGGCGAAACGGCAACGTCGTTCGGTTCGCGTCGTCCATGGGGGCATAACCGTATCCGGCCAGAAAACGATTCTTGCGCAGAATACGCTCGATGGCCGATGGCACATTGACGACAGTGACGGCATTGAAAGCATCGGCGACCCGCGCCAGTATGGCCGCCAGCGGAGCTGCCATGTTGGCGTCGAAAAACCCGCAGCGCGAGAAGTCCACCTCCAACCTACTGGAAGTCAGTTCCTTCGCTTCGACGGCCAATATCGCGAGATTCGTGAATCCCTGCTCTTGGCTGCGAATGGTCGGCAGGTAATGAATCATGACGGGCTTTTGGCGTTCGCTAGCAAATCCGCAAAGTTGTAGTTCACACTGGCCGCAGCGAAATCCGGCTCCCGCCGGAAGGGCTGGCGGAGGTAATGGACCCGGTGATCGTCGCCGTCGAACTCGACGATGGCGAGAATGAAGTCCTCTGGTTTATTCAGCGAATACAGAATCTCGTTGCGGGTGACAGTAATCGTGGCGGCCCCGGAAACGCGGCCCTTGACCTCGATGAAGCGCATTTTACCCGTTCCCGGTACCCGGCTCTCGATGTCGTAGCCAAGCTTCTCGAACTCGCGGTCAGTGGGATCGAAGCCAAGATTGCGCTCCGTTTCCATGATGATGGCGCGGGCCTTTGCCGCTGCAACCTGGGTATCTGTGGGCGTAGTCGGGATTGGCGTCTGCCGGCCCGACATGGCGGCAAGCAGCCCCATCGGCACCACGAGCAAGCCGCCCAAAACGACTGGCGGCAGCGGCGCGATCTGGGCTTCGAGCTTCAGTTCCTCCAGCCGCTTTTGTAACCGCCCCTGCAAGTTGTCGGCGCGCTTGCGGGCTTCGCCCGAATTGAGCTTCGCATTGGCCCTGCCCGCCTGTTCCTGGAGCTTGAGTTGCTCGGCGCGGTGATCCCAATAGGTGATCTCCTTGGTGAGTCGGTCCTTGACCGCCGCTTCGGTCTTGGCAATGAGGCCGAGCTTGTGGCCACGTACTTCGGCCATGTGTTCCGGCACCACGTTGGCGATGGCATAGCCCTGTGCCTGGCTCTCAAGTTCACGATTGATCCACTGACATTCGGGCCGGTCGAGGATGGTTTCGACGTTGGGCTCGCCCGCCGCCAGGGGGCGGTAGTCGAGATATGGAGCGTACTGAACGTGACGGGTGACGCCCTTGGCGTCCTGCTCCACATAGAGCATGCGTTTGGAGACGACGCGACGTTCGCCGGCGCGGGTGGTACTGGCGTCCTGGATGGCGTGTTCCAGGTAGAAGAGCACGCGAGGCAGTGTGCCCGCATCGCGCTCATCCACCAACACGGTGCCGCGTTTCAGCAGATCGCGGTTGCGTTCAAGCGTGAGGTCGATGACGGCTTCGAGCAGAGGGTGGCCAGGGCAGACAAAGGCTGCCAGCGGCTCGCCCTGCGGGGCAACCAGGGATTTCTCGAAGGCAATGCGCTCGTAGCGCGGCAGCACGGGTTCGCCAAAACCGATGAGGCGGTCGCGGTGGCGCACCGGCGCGGGGACGTGGGTGATCTCGAAACGCCGCGTTTCCCGCTGCTTGCTGGTGCCACCAAGCCGCTTGAAGGCTTCGTGAAAGAAGGATTCGATGTAGTGCGGTTGCAGACGGCGGGCGTCGGCGCGCTCCATATCTTCGCGGATGCGCTGGACCCGGCTGAAATCCATGGCGTCATGGGCAAGGACCCGTTCTTCGAGCAGGCTTTGCAGGTGCTCACGATCCAGCGCGATGTCGAGCACGGTGGTAAGGAAGGCTTTGACCTCGGGCTTTTCGCCATGCCGGATGGCTTCGATCAGCAGTTCCCGAAGGGATTTGCCTTCAAACTGGAGCTTGCCGAGCACGTCGAATACCTGGCCGCCCAGCGCCTGTCGCGCCTGTTCGAGCTTTTCCAGCAGCTTGCGGTAGACGTCGCCTTCGCGGGTATCGTCCGCCACCAGATTCCACAAATGGCAAACCTCGGTCTGCCCGATACGGTGGATGCGGCCGAAACGCTGCTCAATGCGATTGGGATTCCACGGCAGGTCATAGTTGACCATCAGGTGCGCACGCTGCAGGTTGATGCCCTCGCCGGCAGCATCGGTGGCGAGCAGCACTTGCACTTCGGGGTCATGCTTGAAGGATTCCTGCACCTTGAGGCGTTCTTCGCGGCCGATTCCGCCGTGGATGATGACTACGGCTTGCTTGCGGCCCAGAAGCGTGGTGATGCGCTGTTCAAGATAGTTCAGCGTGTCGCGGTGCTCGGTGAAGATAACCAGCTTCTGGTGGGGAGACGGCTTGGGTGGCGGAATGGCGCCGCTGCCGTAGGGTGCGTCCGGCTCTGCGACGCGGTTAGCCACGGTTTCCGTGCTGAAGATTTCGCCGAGGAGACTGGCTAGTTCGCGCCACTTGGTATCGGTGCCGCTGCGCCGAACAGCCAGTGCGTGAGCTTCCAAGCCCTTGAGGGTCTCGATTTCGGCGCGCAGCTCCGCCATGGAACGGGCGGCGGTGGCCTGGTCGAGAATCTCTTCCTCGGCCGCTTCGACTTCGCTGTCTGGCGCCTCTTCCAGATCTTCCAAGTCTTCGTTGTCGAGAGCGAGAACGCTGGCGGCCACAATGGGCGCCGCCTGCCCGCCGCGCTGAAGGACTTCCAACTCACGTAACCGGCTTTCGAGGCGCTCGCGCCGGCGGCGCAGGGATTGATAGATCGCCTCGGGCGAGGACGCGAGGCGCCGTTGCAGGATGGTCAGCGCAAAACCGACGGTCCCGGCGCGCTTGTCGTTTTCAAGCTTTTCGGCGCGGTCGAACTCATTGCGGACATAGTCGGTGACGATCTTGTAGAGATGGGTTTCGGCAGCCGACAGCTTGTACGGCACGGTGTAGGCAATGCGCTCGGGGAACAAGGGCGTGCCATCGAACTTGAGCAGCTTCTCCTTGACCATCCGGCGCATCAGGTCCGAGACGTCCGCCGTATGCACACCGTCACGGTAGCGTCCCTCGAAACGATCACCGTCCAGGAGAGCCATAAACAACTGAAAGTCGGCTTCCTTGCCATTGTGGGGCGTCGCCGACATCAGCAGGAAGTGCCGGGTGAGAGTCGAGAGCAGTTGCCCGAGGCGATAACGCTTGGTGTATTTGGTCTCACCGCCGAACACGGTCGCCGACATCTTGTGTGCTTCGTCGCAGACCACCAGGTCCCAGCGGCAATCGGGTGCCTGGAGCTTCAACTGCACGTCCTCGTTGCGCGAAAGCTTGTCGAGGCGAGCGATGACCAGGTTGGTTTCGAGGAACCAATTGCGGGTATGCGCTGCTTCCAGCTTGTCGTTGGTGAGAATTTCGAACGGTAGGTGAAAGCGCCGATAAAGTTCGTCCTGCCATTGTTCGGCAAGGCTGCCCGGGCAGACGATCAGGCATCGTTGCAGATCACCGCGGGCGATCAGCTCCTTGATGAGCAGCCCTGCCATGATGGTCTTGCCGGCGCCGGGGTCGTCCGCCAGCAGGAAACGCAAGGGCTGCCGCGGCAGCATGGACTCATAGACGGCGGTGATCTGGTGCGGCAGCGGATCGACGACGGACGTATGTACCGCCAGTACCGGGTCAAAAAGATGGGCCAACCGGATGCGCTGGGCCTCCGACACCAGGCGAAACAGCGCGCCGTCGCCGTCAAAACTCCACGGCCGACCCTGTTCCACGAGTTCCAGGCGATGCTCGTCGTCACGGTAGAGCAGCTCGTTGGCTACCTTGCCGGATGCGGTCTTATAGGTAAGCTCCAGCGCCTCAGAGCCGAACCACTGAACGCTGACGACCGTTGCCAGCGCATCGGGAACGAGGCCGCGTATAGCAGCATTCGGCTGTAGCTGTTCGAGCTTCATGATCTGGCGGATGTCGTCATTGTTCTTGGGTTCCGGGCAAGCCCCGTATTTTCCAGCAGTAGCCAGTTGTGAGCAATGCCATAGTAAGGGACTGGTTACGGTGTACCAGACGGTTCGCAGGAGGAATATCGCGACAGCAGTTAAGCATTATTCGCGGGTCCAGGCGCACTAGGTGAGCCTGACAATCAACTCAAGGATTCATGTTGTCGCCGTATCGAGAACAATGGCTGCAGTGGGGGACTCGAAGTTCCGGTATCGGACCGGAACCGGTCGATCAGTGGTTTGATTTCGCTGGTCGCCCTATGACGGTTCCGTTGGCCAAGGCCGGTCATACGGCGTACTGCAGCGCCGAACTGCGGGAAAATTGCCGAGACTCCGACTTGAGACACGTCCCGCAGATTGACACTATAACCCGCGCGGCGGCGGGAAGCTTGAATTCGAACCGGCTAGAGCGGTGGCACTACCACGAGCGCACCGCGACAGAAATATTCATCGTCGTACTCCCCTCCTAGCTAACTTTCGCCGGAGCAGGTTTTCTCCTGCACGCGGCGACCCCAAACTTGCGATGTCTAAAGCGGTGCCGAATCGGTGCCGCTTCGAACCTTGACGCCAGGCCGATCCTGATTCGCGGATACCGCGCTGACGGCACATCGAAATGGACTGAATCGAGTAATCCACATGAGGGGGTGTGGCATGGTGCCGACCGGCGTGCTGATTGGCCAGATCACGACGGTCTTCACCATCGTAATCCTCGGGATATGGAGCGCCACCCAATGGACGGCGGCGGCACTGGGCTACCAGCTACGCTTGGGTGCACCGTGGTTCGACCTGCTGGGTACGCCGGTCTATCACCCGTGGCGGTTGTTCGTGTGGTGGTACTTCTTCGATGCCTATGCGCCAGACGTCTTCCTGCGCGGCGGTGCCATCGCAGCGTGCAGCGGCTTCGCCGGTGCGATAGTGGCCATCGCCATGTCGGTGTGGCGCGCCCGGCAGTCCAGGATCGTTACAACCTACGGTTCGGCGCGTTGGGCGCTGCCGGCTGAAATCCATCGTTCCGGCCTGACCAGACCCGCCGGGGTTTTCCTGGGCCGCAAAAATGGCGACTACCTCCGTCATGAAGGTCCCGAGCATGTGATGGCCTTCGCGCCGACCCGCTCCGGCAAGGGTGTCGGTCTGGTGGTGCCTACGCTGCTTTCGTGGCCCGGTTCCGCCGTCATCCACGACATCAAGGGCGAGAACTGGACTTTGACCGCCGGCTGGCGCTCGCGCTTCTCGCACTGCCTGCTGTTCAACCCGACAGATGCACGGTCTGCCGCCTACAACCCGCTGCTCGAAGTGCGGCGCGGCATGCACGAAGTACGCGACGTGCAGAACATTGCCGACATCCTGGTCGATCCCGAAGGCGCGCTGGAGCGGCGCAACCACTGGGAGAAGACTTCGCACGCACTGCTGGTCGGCGCGATCCTGCATGTGCTCTACGCGTGCGAGGACAAAACGCTACGCGGTGTCGCCAATTTCCTGTCCGACCCGGCCTGCCCGTTCGAGGTCACACTGCACCGGATGATGACGACATGCCACATGGGCAAAACAACGCACCCGGTTGTTGCATCCGCGGCGCGCGAGGTGCTCAACAAGAGCGAGAACGAGCGCTCGGGTGTGCTGTCCACCGCGATGAGTTTCTTGGGCCTGTACCGCGATCCCACGGTGGCCGAAGTGACCTCACGTTGCGACTGGCGCATCGCCGACCTGATCGATGCTGATCACCCGGTATCGCTTTACCTGGTGGTACCACCCTCGGACATCAGTCGCACCAAGCCGCTGATCCGGCTGATCCTCAACCAGATCGGGCGACGCTTGACCGAATCGCTCGATGGCTCGGATGGCATCGCGCGCCGCCACAAGCTGCTGTTGATGCTTGACGAGTTTCCGGCACTGGGGCGGCTCGACTTCTTCGAGTCCGCCTTGGCCTTCATGGCGGGTTACGGACTGCGCGCCTTCCTGATCGCCCAGTCCTTGAATCAAATCGACAAGGCCTATGGTCAAAACCATTCGATCCTCGACAACTGTCATGTGCGGATCGCGTTTGCGACCAACGACGAACGTACTGCCAAACGTATTTCGGAAGCATTGGGCACCGCAACCGAATTGCGCGCGCAGCGCAATTACGCGGGCCATCGGCTGGCCCCGTGGCTCGGTCACTTGATGGTGTCGCGGCAGGAAACCGCACGACCACTGCTCACACCCGGCGAGGTCATGCAACTGCCGCCCGACGACGAGGTGGTGATGGTGTCTGGCCATCCACCGATCAAAGCGCAAAAAATCCGCTACTACCTGGATGCGAATTTCAAGACGCGCATGCAGGCGCCGCCGCCATTGCTGCTTGGGCACTATGCCGATGCACCGCCATTGCGGCCGGACGATTGGACCGGACTGGCGATACCCGCCGCACCGATTCTCGGTCTGGTCCTCCCCGCACACGGGGAGTCCATCGACGACGGTGGCCACCAGCAGCAGCCGGAACTGGCCGAAGTCGTGCTCACGCCAGAGCCCGAACACGCGATGGATGACCTGGGGCTGTTCGATGACGACGACCTGCCGCTGCCCTTGCCCGCCCAGCTCGATCCGCGCCTGCAACGCACGGCGCGGCTGGCCGCCCTCGATCCTGATGACGGGATATCTCTATGAGCCAAGGCTATTCACGTAAGCGCCTGAACCTATTCATCGAGCACGAGCACGCCAAGCGGCTCGACGAGCTGGCGGCCATGAAGGGCTTGTCCAAGTCCTCGATCGTCGCCGCCGCACTGGCCTCGTTCCTGTCACCCGACTCCGGCGACCAGCGCGAAGCCGCCATCGCCAAACGGCTGGATCGCTTGTCTCGCCAGTTCGATAAGCTGGAGCGGGATCAGAATATTCTCATCGAGACGTTGGCACTCTACGTGCGCTACTTCCTCACCGTCAGCACCCCGGTGCCGGAGGCGCATCAGGAGGCGGCGCGCGCCCAGGGCCGCGCACGCTTCGAGCAGTTCATCGAACAGCTTGGTCGGCATCTGCTGCGCGGGCGCAGCCTGGTCAAGGACGTGATCGAAGAGATTCAGCCCGACCCCAGCCAGTTCTTCGGCCAGCCGGAAAGCGTTCACGCCGCAGCGGCTGCCGACGAGTCCGGGGCAGCGCCGTCATGAGCAACCCGCCGCGCGATCAGGGCTTGTCGGCCTCGCTGGCACTGGAACGTCGCGTGCGCATGCTGCGCACGGCGATGGGGCCGGACATCGCCAAGGCCTTGAACGACCCCGACGTGGTGGAAGTCATGCTCAACCCCGACGGTTCGCTGTGGATCGATCGGTTGAGCGGTGGGCGCGAACCGCTGGGTGTCAGCCTCACGCCCGCCGACGGCGAACGCATCATCCGACTGGTCGCCGCCCATGTGCGCGCCGAAGTGCATGCGGGCAAGCCGCTGTTATCCGCCGAACTGCCCGAAACGGGCGAACGTTTCGAAGGCGCGTTACCGCCCGTGACGCCGGGGCCGGTCTTCGCGCTGCGCAAGCGCGCGGTCAGCTTGATTCGGCTCGACACCTACGTGGCCGACGGCATCCTGACCGAGGCTCAGGCGGACTTCCTGCGCAGTGCCGTGTACGAACGCCAGAACATCCTGATCGCGGGTGGCACCAGCACCGGCAAGACCACGCTGGCCAATGCCCTGCTCGACGAGATCGCCGCCACCGGCGACCGCGTGATCGTGCTCGAAGACACGGTGGAGCTGCAATGTACGGCACGCGACCACGTGCCGCTGCGCACCCGTGCTGGTGTCGTGACCATGGCCGAGCTGGTGCGCTCGACCCTGCGGCTGCGGCCGGACCGCATCGTCGTGGGCGAGGTGCGTGGCGCCGAAGCGCTCGACTTGCTCAAGGCTTGGGGCACCGGTCACCCGGGAGGCATCGCGACCGTCCATGCCGGTTCCGCAGCGGGCGCGTTGCTGCGGCTGGAACAACTGATTCTCGAAGTCGCCGTGACCGCACCACGAGCCCTGATCGCCGAGGCCGTGAACGTGATCGTCTACATCGCCGGTCGCGGCCATGCGCGCCGCGTGCAGGAAATCGCCCGCGTCACCGGCTTCGACAGCCAAGGCTACCAGCTCACCACTGAGCTGATGCCTTCTTCCCCCTCACCTTCATCAACGCCCGGAGAACCGTCATGACAGCTTTGCACACTTCCGTAAATCCGCTTCTGCACAACGCCCGGCTTCAGGTCGGCATGCAGATCATCGTCATGGCGGCGCTGTTGCTGTGCATGGCGCTGCCTGTGCACGCAGCGGGCTCGAACATGCCGTGGGAAGCACCGCTGCAATCGGTGCTGGAGTCCATTCAGGGACCAGTGGCCCGCATCATCGCGGTGATCATCATCATTACCACGGGCCTGGCGCTGGCGTTCGGCGACACCAGCGGCGGCTTCCGCAAGCTGGTGCAGATCGTCTTCGGTCTGTCGATCGCGTTCGCCGCGTCCTCGTTCTTCCTGACCTTCTTCAGCTTCGCCGGCGGAGCGGTAATCGCATGAACGCGCTGCCTGGTGACGCACCTGGCTTTGAAGTGCCGCTGCATCGTTCGTTGACCGAACCCATATTGCTGGGTGGCGCGCCGCGCACGGTGGCGATTGCCAACGGCACGCTGGCCGCTGCGATCGGTCTCGGGTTGCAGCTTTGGCTGCCTGGGCTGGCGCTGTGGATTGTCGGGCACTCGCTGGCCGTGTGGGGCGCGCGGCTGGACGCGCAGTTCATGGCGGTTTTCGCTCGGCACATCAAGCACCGCACGCTGTTGGACGTATGAGGCAAAGACCATGATGCACCTTGCCGAATACCGCAAACGCCCCGCCTTGCTGGCAGACTGGTTACCCTGGGCTGGGCTGGTCGCGCCGGGTGTCGTACTCAACAAGGACGGCTCGTTCCAGCGCACGGCGCGGTTTCGCGGGCCGGACCTGGATAGCGCGACACAGGGCGAACTGATCGCCACGTCGGCGCGATTGAACAACGCGTTGCGCCGGTTCGGTTCCGGCTGGGCACTGTTCGTGGAGGCCGAACGGCGCGAGGCGGCAGACTACCCGGAATCGGTATTTCCCGAGCCACTGTCGTGGCTGGTCGATGAAGAACGCCGCGCCGTCTTCGAGGAAGCCGATAGCCACTTCGAAAGCACGTACCACCTGACGCTGCTCTATCTGCCGCCCGAGGAATCGACGGCCCGCGCCGCCAAGCTGCTGTACGAGAACACCAAGGTCGAAGGCGTCGATTGGCGCGAACGGCTGGCGGGTTTCGTGTCGGAGACCGAACGCTTCTTCGGTTTGCTCGAAGGAGTAATGCCGGAGATCACCTGGCTCGACGATGGTCAGACCTTGACCTACCTGCATGCCTGCGTGTCCACGCGCCGACATTCGGTGGCCGTGCCCGACGTGCCGATGCACCTTGATGCGCTGCTGGCCGACGAACCGCTGACGGGTGGGCTTGCACCGATGCTTGGCAATCAGCACTTACGCGTTGTGTCGGTACGCGGTTTCCCCACCTCGACCTGGCCCGGCCTGCTCGACGACCTCAACCGCCTGGGCTTTGCCTACCGCTGGAGCACACGCTTCCTGTGCCTCGACAAAGCCGAATCCGAGCGCGAATTGGGACGCTTGCGCCGCCAGTGGTTCGCCAAGCGGAAGAACATCGTCGCGCTGCTGCGCGAAACCATCTTTCAGCAAGAAAGCCCGCTGGTGGATTCCGATGCTTCGAACAAGGCAGCGGATGCCGATGCAGCACTACAGGAGCTTGGCAGTGACCAGGTGTCGTTCGGCTACGTCACCGCCACCGTGACGGTACTCGATACCGATGCGACGGCCGCCGACGAGAAGTTGCGCGCAGTGGAGCGGACTATCCAGGGCCGCGGCTTCGTGACGATCCCTGAAACGTTGAACGCGGTCGATGCCTGGCTGTCGTCGATTCCGGGGCACACCTACGCCAACGTGCGCCAGCCAATAGTCTCGACCTTGAATCTGGCGCACATGCTGCCGGTGTCGGCAGTGTGGGCCGGGCAAGAGCGCAATGCACATCTTGACGGCCCGCCGCTGATCGTGACCCGCACCGATGGCGCGACGCCGTTCCGGCTGGTCACACACATCGGCGACGTCGGTAACACGCTGGTGGTCGGCCCCATCGGCATGGGCAAGTCGGTGCTGCTCGCGACGCTGGCATTGCAGTTCCGCCGCTATGCCGGATCGCGCATCTTCGCGTTCGACATGGGGCGTTCGATTCGCGCCACCGTGCTCGGACTCGGCGGCGAGCACTACGACTTGGGCGCAGAGGGTGCCATCGCCTTCCAGCCGCTGGCCTGCATCGACCAGGACAGCTACCGCGCCTGGGCGGCCGAGTGGATCGAAGGCCGCTTGATTCACGAGGGCGTGGCGGTCGGGCCGGACGTGAAGGACGCGGTGTGGTCGGCGCTGAACAGTCTCGCCAGCGCGCCGCTCGATCAGCGCACCATGACCGGCCTGTCCGTGCTGCTGCAATCGAACGCGCTGCGGCAAGCCCTACAACCCTATGTGCTAGGTGGTGCACACGGCAAGCTGCTCGATGCCGACCATGATCAACTCGGCTTCGCCGACGTACAAGCGTTCGAGATGGAAGACCTGATGCATAGCAAGGCGGCTGCGCTGGCCGTGCTGCGCTACCTGTTCGCGCGTTTCGAAGAACGCCTTGATGGCGCCCCGACACTGTTGATCCTCGATGAGGCCTGGCTGTTCCTCGACGACCCGGTGTTCGCTGCGCGCATTCGCCAGTGGCTGAAGACGCTGCGCAAAAAGAACGTGTCCGTGATCTTCGCCACGCAATCGCTCGCGGACATCAAAGATTCCAGTATTGCGCCCGCGATCATCGAGAGCTGCGTGAACCGCATTTTCTTGCCCAACCCGCAGGCAACCGAGCCGCAGATTCGCTCAATCTACGAAGGCTTCGGCCTCAATGCGCGACAGATCGATATCGTGGCGACCGTCCAGCCCAAGCGCGATTACTACTACCAGTCGCGGCTCGGCAACCGGGTCTTCGATCTGGGGCTCGGGCCAGTGGCGCTGGCATTTGTCGGCGCATCGACACCCGAAGACCAGCGCGACATCGATGCGCTGTCGTCATCCATTCCTGCTTCCGACTTCGCAGCCGCCTGGCTGCGCCACCGCGGCCTCGACTGGGCCGCAGAGTTGATCCACCGCTATCCATCAAAAGGAGAAACACCATGAATCCGAAGTCTTCATTCAAACAGAAGTTTGTCGCCCTGTTCGTCGCGGGCACGATGGCTGTCGGCGTAGTGCAGCCTGCTCACGCCATTTTCGGGATCGGGGACATCGTGCTCGATCCTTCCAATCTGATTCAGAACATCATGACGGCCGCACGCGCCCTGGAGCAGATCAACAATCAGATCAAGCAGCTTCAGAACGAAGCGCAGATGTTGGTGAACGAAGCGAAGAACCTCACGAGTCTGGACTTCAGCGCGCTCAATGAGTTGCGTGCAGCATTGTCCGCCACGAACCAGCTGATTCAACAAGCGCAAGGGCTCGCCTTCAATGTGTCGCAAATGGAAGCCGAGTTCGCGCGACTCTATCCCGATGCCTACTCAGCCTCGACGTCGGGTAGTCAGATGGCAACCGACGCCCGCACGCGCTGGCGTAACTCGTTGGAGGCGCTGCGCACCGCGACCAAGGTGCAGTCGCAAGCAGTACAGAACTTTGCTTCCGACGAACAGACCTTGACCGACCTCGTGAACCGCAGCCAGTCGGCCGCCGGCGCACTTCAGGCCACGCAGGCGACGAACCAATTGCTGGCACTGCAATCCCGGCAAGCCATCCAGGCTCAGCAGCTCCAGATCACGCAGGATCGGGCCGTCGCGCTGGAGCAGGCCCGGCAGATCGCAGTGCAGGAACGTGCCCGCGAGGTGCGTCGGCGCTTCCAGGGTGACGGCACGCCCTACACGCCGACCAGCGTCAACTACTACGGCAACTGAGAACTCGACCATGAAAGCCCTTCTCGCCATTGCCGCCGGCACCCTGCTCCTTGCTGCGTGCAGCAAGCCGGCACCCACCGAGTCCGTCGAATCGCTGATGGCCAATCCCGAACGACTGAAGGATGTTCGTGCCCAGTGCAAAGCCGACCACGCCAAGGTCGGTGATGCGCTTTGCAACATGGCGGCCGAGGCCACACGGCAGCGCTTCATGGGCAACGGCACGCCGTACTCGCCTGCGCCACCGGCTACGCCACCTTCCGCGCCGAAGGACTGAGCCATGAACGACTTGTCGGTTATCGACCACTTCCTCGATGTCTTCTCGCGCTACATCGACTCGGGTTTCGGGTTGCTGCATGGCGAGGTGGCGTTTCTCACCGCCACGCTGGTGGTGATCGACATGACGCTGGCCGGACTGTTCTGGGCCATGGGCGGCGAAGAGATAATCGGCAAGCTGATCAAGAAGACGCTGTACGTCGGTGCCTTCGCTTTCATCATCGGCAACTTCAACAATCTGGCGGGCATTCTGTTCCGCTCCTTTGCCGGGCTCGGGCTGGTGGCGTCGGGTTCCACGCTGACGCAGGCGCAGTTTCTGCGGCCCGGGCTACTGGCCAAAGTCGGCGTCGATGCAGCGCGGCCCATCATGGTGCAGATCAGCGACATGACAGGCTTCCCGGAAGTGTTCGCGCACCTCGATGTCATCGCGGTGCTGTTCCTCGCCTGGCTGGTAGTGATCGTCAGCTTCTTCGTGTTGGCGGTGCAGCTCTTCGTCACGCTGATCGAATTCAAACTGACCACCCTCGCGGGCTTCGTGCTGGTGCCGTTTGCGCTGTGGAACAAGACGGCATTTCTGGCCGAGCGCGTATTGGGCAACGTGGTGTCGTCGGGCATCAAGGTGCTGGTGCTGGCGGTCATTGTCGGCATCGGCACAGGGCTGTTTGCGCAGTTTCAGGTGCCACCCGGCACCGAGCCATCCATCGACCTGGCGCTGACCATCATGCTGGCCTCGCTGGCGATGCTGGGACTAGGGATCTTCGGACCGGGGATTGCGACCGGGCTGGTGTCAGGCGCACCCCAGCTCGGCGCCGGCGCTGCGGCCGGAACGGCGCTGGGTGCGGCTGGTTTGGCGGTGGCCGGCGGTGCCGCCATCGCAACAGGTGGCGCAGCGGTCGCGGCGGGTGCGCGCATGGTGCCGGGTGCCGCACGCGCGGCCATCGGTAGTGCTGCATCCGCCGGCCGCGCGACCAGTTCGATGGCAAGCGGTGCGAGGTCCGCCTACCAGGCCGGTGCTGCGGCATCGGGTGGTAGCGGTTTTCGTGCCGCCGGCGCGGGCCTCGCCAATGTGGCCAAGAGCGGTGCCGGCGCTGTCGGCCAGCGCGTCGCAGCTGGTGCGAAAGCGGTCAAGGACGGTGTAGCGAATTTCGTCTCCGCAGCTGCTGCACCTGCGGCGGCAGCCGGTTCACCCGAATCGGCCGGAGGCAACTCTCCTGCGGGCGAGCCCGCTTGGGCCAAACAAATGCGGCGCAAACAGCAGGCAAGCCATGCTGTCTCGACGGCGGCACACACGCTGCGCTCAGGCGACCACGGTGGCAGCGGCGCCAGCCCGAGCCTGCGTGATGACTCCAACACCTGACTCGGACCCTTGAGGAGATAGATTCATGCGATTCAAACGACCCCAGGTACGCTACTCGGAAACGCCCGAGCCTGTTACCCCCTACCAGGCCGCCGCGCAGGTCTGGGACCAGCGTATCGGCAGTGCCCGCGTGCAGGCGAAGAACTGGCGCTTGATGGCCTTTGGCTGTCTCTCGCTGGCACTGCTGATGGCGGGCGGTCTGGTGTGGCGCTCAGCGCAATCCATCGTCACGCCTTATGTCGTGGAGGTGGCCGCCGGCGGCCAGGTGCGCGCGGTCGGCGAAGCGGCCACGCCGTACAAGCCGAACGACGCGCAGATCGCCTACCACCTGGCGCGCTTCCTCACCGACGTGCGCTCGCTGTCGATCGATCCGATCGTCGTGCGCCAAAACTGGCTCGAAGCCTACGACTACGCGACGGACAAGGGTGCGGCCACGCTGAACGACTACGCACGCACCAACGACCCATTCGCGCGCATCGGCCAGACCTCGACGGCCGTGGAAATCACCAGTGTGGTTCGCGCCAGCGAATCCTCGTTCCAGGTGCGCTGGATCGAGCGCAACTATGCCAACGGTTCGCCCTCGGGCACCGAGCGCTGGACCGCCATGCTGTCCATGGTGTTGCAGCCGCCACGCACCGAAGAGCGACTGCGCAAGAACCCGCTGGGAATCTATGTCAACGGCCTGTCCTGGAGCCGTGAACTCGACGCGACCGAAGGAGTGAAGAAACCATGAAACCTCAAATCCGCATTTACGCTTTGCCGTTGATCCTGAGTGTCGCCTTGGCAACCGTCACCGGCTGCGCCACGCATGGACAGCCGCCACCTGACATCACGCTGGATGAATCTGTCGCGGCGCACGCGTTGGCCGAGCCGCCCAAACCCATCGAGGTAGTCGAGGTGCCGAAACTGCTGCCGCTGCCCGAGCAGTTGAAGTCCTTGCGGAACGCACCCGAGGACAAGCCGGTGGCTGAATCACCCGACGAAAAGACTCGTGTGGCGCGCGCCAATGCCGAAGCGCGCGTGGCACCGAGCCGCGAGGGTTACATCAACGCCATCCAGGTCTGGCCCTATGCGGACGGCGCGCTGTATCAGGTCTACACAAGTCCGGGCCGCGTCACTGTCATCGCCTTGCAGCAGGGCGAAGAACTGGTGACGGTCTCGGCCGGTGACACCGCGCGCTGGATCGTCGGCGACACGGCCAGCGGTACGGGCACCAGCCTGCGTGTGAACATTCTCGTGAAGCCGACGCGCATTGGACTCAAGACGAATCTGGTGATCACCACCAACCGCCGCACCTACCTGCTCGAACTGTCTTCGGCGCCGCACGCGTGGATGGCATCCGCATCATGGGACTACCCGAAAGACCGCTTACTGGCCTTGCAGAAGCAGGCGCAGCAGGCTCAGACGGCAGCGCCGGTGGACTCCGGCTTGTCGCTGGAACAGATCAAGTTCCGCTACGCCATCACCGGCGACAGCCCACCGTGGAAACCACTGCGCGCCTTCGACGATGGCGAGCGCGTCTACATCCAGTTCCCCGCCGGCATCGCGCAGGGCGAATTGCCGCCGCTGTTCGTGATCGGGCCGCAGGGCGATGGCCAGCTCGTGAACTATCGCTTCCGCTCACCCTACTACGTGGTGGATCGGTTGTTCGGTGCGGCCGAGTTGCGGCTGGGCGCTGACAAGGCCGCCGTTGTTCGCATCGAGCGCACCGATGGCGTGGGCAGCACGGCACGGAGGCATTGAGCATGAGCACGTCCGCCACGCCGCAGATACCACCAAGTGCGCCGAACAAGGCCGACCCGGACACCTTGGCCTTGCGCGCTTCGCCGCGCCCGGTCACGCGCCTGAACCGGCGCATGCTGGCCGTCCTGGCGGGAACGCTGGGTGCGGTCGTGTTGGGTGGCACGCTGTGGTCGCTGCAATCGCACAAGCGCGAGCGCAACGCGGCCGTCGAGTTGTACAACGTGGACCGTGTCTCGCATGCCGAGAACCTCGACCAGTTGCCCAAGGACTATTCCAAGGTGCTGGTGGCTGCCAAGCCGGTACCCGCTTTGGGCGAGCCATTGCCGGGCGATCTGGGTCCAGCCATCGTGCATGCGCAGCGCAACGCCGGCGCGGGCGCATACCCACCTTCCGCGCAGACTGGGCGCATTGCGCAGTCAGGTGATGCCGAGGAGGCAGCACGTTCGGGGGTTTTCTTTCGCAGCGGTGCGGTGAAGTCAGCACCGTCGCCCACTGCGGGTACGACCATGCCCGAGCTGGTATCGGGCAACCAGCCATTCAATCCGATGGCATCTGCCATCGCGTCGGCACAGCCGACCGACCCGACAGCGGTGCAAAACCGGCAGGATCAGAAGCAGGCGTTTGTCACCAATGGCGGCGACACCGCCACCCGCAATCCGGCCAGCCTGCAACTGCCAGCCTCTCCCTACCAGGTGATGGCGGGCACCATCATTCCGGCAGCGCTGGTGACGGGCATCAACTCCGACCTGCCGGGACAGGTCATCGCCACCGTCACCGAGGCGGTCTACGACACGGCCACAGGCCGCTTCCTGCTGATTCCGCAGGGCTCGCGGCTGATCGGCCGCTACGACAGCCAGGTGTCATTCGGTCAGCGGCGCGTGTTACTGGTGTGGACGCGGTTGATCCTGCCCGACACCTCATCCATTTCGCTCGACCGCCTGCCCGGCATCGACCCGGCGGGTTATGCCGGACTGGAAGATGGCGTCGATTGGCATTGGGATCGCATCCTCGCTGGTGCTGCGTTATCCACGCTGCTCGGAGTCGGTGCCGAATTGGCTGCGCCTGATCGCGCCAACAACGATGGCAAGGTCATCATCGCCACGCGCCAGAGCGCGCAGGACACAGTGAACCAGGTCGGTCAGGAGATCACCAAACGCAATGTGAGCGTCCAGCCGACGCTCACTATCCGGCCCGGCTTCCCGATGCGGGTCATGGTGAACAAGGATCTGATCCTGTGGCCGTACCAGCCGCTGTTCTTCCAGAGGGGCTCGTCGCAATGAGCATATCGACCAGCAAGCTGCGGCTGGGGCCGCTGCCCAGGACCGCGACCGTCAAAGTCACCATCGCGCTCACCACCGCGTTGAAGGCCGATTTGGAACGCTACGCCGCGCTACATGCTCAGACCTACGGCGAGCCGATTGATGCCGCGACGCTGATCCCGCACATGCTCGAAGCGTTCATGGCGCGGGATCGAGGGTTCAATAAGAGCAAGGCGAAATGCAATCAAAATACGCCCATGCACGCCTGAGCGAGTTTTCGATAGATGCCGGAAAGATCACCATCACAGGACCGCATTTACATCGGCCGTTGCAATGCAACCAGCAACTGCCCTGCTGATGGAGAAGATCATGAACAGAGCAGATCGAAGTCTGCCGGCCGCGAGGCCGAACAACGACTCTGATGCAAATGACCTGCGCGGCATGCCGCTACCACAGCTGATCGCGACGAATGCCTTGCCCTTCCGACGCACGATCCGCCGTCCCGAGTTGCGACAGATCGTGCCTCTGGCCGATACCACGATCTACGACATGGAACGGCGGGGTGAATTTCCGCGCAGGTTCAATCTGACGGCACGCTGTGTCGTGTGGGATTTGACGGAGGTGGAGGCATGGCTTGATGCGCGCCGCCAAGCCTCCGACAGTGCACAGTTGAAGCGCGCCCCCTCGCCGGACGTGCGTCAGCGCAAGCGCCGCCCCGTCAAAGCAACGCCTGTGTCGTGATGATCTTCATCGACGGGGGCAGCAACGTCGGGGTATGCGATTCGCCGGCCACCCAAGCATCGACCATGTCGGCCCACTCTTGCAGCATGTGGCGGCGCTGCTCGGCGTATTCAGCCTTGTTGTAGACGCCACGCGATGAACGGCCATCTTCGTGGGCAAGGCACTTCTCGATCCAGTCACTGTTGAAGCCTAGCTCGTTGAGGATGGTCGAACCAGTGCGGCGCAGGTCATGCACCGAGAAACTTTCGATTGGCAGACCCTTCGCTTTCGATCGCTCCACGACTATCTGCGCGACACGGTTCAGCGTGGCGTTCGACATACACTTGTCGCCGTCATAGCGCGAAGGCAGCAGGTATTTGGAGCCACCGGCGCAGGTGCGCAGTGCAATCATGATGTCGAGCGCCTGCTGCGACAGGTAGATGCTGTGGGCCTTGCCGGCCTTCATGCGAGCTTTTGGGATAGTCCACAGTGCGTTCTCGAAGTCGATCTCATCCCAGGTCGCGTGGATGAGCTCGCCTTTGCGCACGAGCGTGAGCAGGATCAACCGCAATGCCAGTTTGATGGTCGGGTACGAAGCGACGTACTCCAACTGCTTGAGCATGATGCGTATCTCGGACGGCGACAGCGCTCGATCCCGTGCCACGAAAGTGGCGATCGACGATGGCCCAACGTCGTCGGCAGGGTTGGCCACCTTCTCACCATGCAGGATGGCAAACCCGTAGATTTGCTTGATGATGTCGCGGACATGGATTGCCGTTGCTGGCGCTCCCCTGCTCTTCACCTTGTTGCACAGATCGCGCAGGTCGTCAGGGCTGATCTCGGTCAGCAGGCGGCTCTTGAACACAGGCAGGATGTCCCGGTCAAGGATGCTCTTGCGCATCGACCGCGTGCTGTCGGCCATCCGGGCACCCTCGTACCACTTGTCGGTAAATTCCTGGAAGGTTTTGGCTTCCGACAGGCGCCGTTTCTCTCGCTGCTTTTCCTGCGCTGGGGACTGGCCTTCGGCAACGGCCCGCTTTGCGTCGATGCACTTTTCCCGTGCACAGGCCAGCGACAGACCGCCTGGCCCATAGCGGCCAATCGTCAGCGTCTCGCGCCTGCTATTGATCCGGTAGTCATAGCGGAACGTGACGGTGCCCGCCGTCGAGACCGTGACGTACATGCCGTCCCGGTCCGTCACCTTGTAGGGCGCGTCCTTGGGCTTGAGGTTCTTCAATGCGGTGTCGGTAAGCATCGGGGCTTCCTCCTGAGAACGGAAATTTTACCGTCAACCTCTCAAAGGACACATGATGCTCTGAAACCAGCATTAACACTAGCTTTGCATGCGATTGTTTACCGTCACAACTGAAATCGGCCAGACGGTAAATATTTTCGGATGACCTGCCTAGTTACTCTTACCGTCAGGATTACCGACAAAAAGTTTTGCTTGCCGTCGATAGTTGCCGATAGACTTCGGCATATACATTTATGTAAATCAACAAGTTAAATGACTTTTCCGATAGTCCCCGAAAGCTGCCGAAAGACCTAAAATCATTCCCACTCGATCGTGGCTGGCGGCTTCCCGGAAATGTCGAAAACGACGCGGTTGATGCCCCGGACTTCGTTGATGATCCGGTTGGAAACTTTGCCCAGCAGTTCATAGGGAAGCTGCGCCCAGCGCGCGGTCATGAAGTCCTGCGTCTCGACAGCGCGCAGTGCGACAACGTATTCGTAGGTCCGGCCGTCGCCCATCACGCCGACGCTTTTCACCGGCAGAAACACAGCGAAGGCCTGGGAAGTCTTGTCGTACCAATCCGCGGCCCGCAGTTCGTCGATGAAAATGGCGTCCGCCCGCCGCAACAGATCCGCGTAGTCGCGCTTGACCTCGCCGAGGATGCGTACGCCCAGGCCGGGACCCGGGAACGGATGGCGATAGACCATTTCGTGCGGCAATCCGAGCGCGATCCCCAATTCTCGCACCTCGTCCTTGAACAATTCCCGTAACGGCTCCAGCAACTGTAGATGCAGGGTCTCGGGCAAGCCACCGACGTTGTGGTGGCTCTTGATGGTGTGTGCCTTCTTGGTCTTGGCGCCGGCGGATTCGATCACGTCCGGGTAGATGGTGCCTTGCGCCAGCCACTTTGCCTTCGGCAGTTTCTTGGCTTCGGTCTGGAAGACCTCGACGAACTCGCGGCCGATGATCTTGCGCTTCTGTTCCGGGTCGGCAACGCCCGCCAAGGCGGACATGAACTGTTCCGTTGCATCGACATGAATGACACGCACGCCGAGATTGCGCGCGAAGGTCTTCATCACCTGTTCGCCCTCGTTCAGACGCAGCAGACCGTTGTCGACAAATACGCAGGTGAGCTGGTCGCCGATCGCCTTGTGCAGCAGTGCCGCGACCACTGAGGAATCGACACCGCCCGACAAACCAAGGATGACTTCATCATTGCCGACCTGTTCGCGCACCTTGACAATGGCTTCAGCCACGTAGTCGGGCATGTTCCAGTCACCCTGACAGCCGCAGATGTCGCGGACGAAGCGGGCGATGATCTCGCGCCCCTTCAGGGTATGCGTCACTTCGGGGTGGAACTGGACGCCGAAGAAACGCCGCGATTCGTCGGCCATGCCAGCGATCGGCGTCGATTCGTTGGAGGCGATGATGGAGAAGCCGGACGGCATTTCCGTCACTTTGTCGCCGTGCGACATCCAGACATCCAGCAGCCCGTGACCTTCCGCGTTGATGTTGTCCTGAATGTCCTCCAGCAACGCCGAATGGCCGCGCGCACGAATCTCGGCATAGCCGAATTCGCGCTTCCTGGCGCCCTCCACCTTGCCGCCGAGCTGGGATGCCATGGTCTGCATGCCGTAGCAGATGCCCAATACCGGCACGCCCAATTGAAAGACGATGTCAGGAGCGCGCAGCGTTTCTTCCTCGTAGACCGAGTTCGGGCCGCCGGAAAGAATGATCCCTTGCGGATTGAATTCCCGGATGAAGTCTTCGGAAACGTCGTTCTGGTGCAATTCGCAATACACCTGCTGCTCGCGAACGCGGCGGGCGATGAGTTGGGTGTATTGGGAACCGAAGTCGAGGATGAGAATCTTCTGGTGGGCCATGGCCTGCCTCAAATGCAAGAAGGGCGGCCAATGCCGCCCGTTGTTCGGTTGTGACGTGGATTACTCCACTTGGTAATTCGGCGCTTCCTTGGTGATCTGGACATCGTGCACATGCGATTCGCGAACGCCGGCCGAAGTGATTTCGACAAACTCCGCTCTTGATCGCATCTCGTCGATGGTCTTGCAACCCACATAGCCCATCGAGGAACGCAGCCCTCCCATCAACTGGTGGATGACCGCTGAGACCGGGCCTTTGTAGGGAACCCGGCCTTCGATGCCTTCCGGAACCAGTTTCTCGACATTGGCATCCGAATCCTGGAAGTAGCGATCCGCCGCACCGTCCTTCATCGCGCCGAGGCTGCCCATGCCGCGATAAGACTTGTACGAACGCCCCTGGTACAACACGGTTTCACCGGGCGCCTCCTCGGTACCGGCAAACAGGCCGCCCAGCATCACTGCATTGGCGCCCGCGGCAATCGCCTTGGAGATGTCGCCCGAATAGCGGATACCGCCATCGGCAATCAACGGGACGCCCGACTTCGACAGCGCGGCAGCGACGTTGTCCACCGCGGAAATCTGCGGCACCCCGACCCCGGCGACGATACGCGTGGTGCAGATGGAGCCGGGGCCGATGCCGACCTTGACGCCGTCCGCACCGTGGTCGACAAGCGCCATGGCGGCGGCGCCAGTGGCGATGTTGCCACCGATGACCTCGACCTGCGGGAAGTTCTTTTTGACCCATTGGACACGGGACAGCACGCCTTGCGAGTGGCCGTGCGCGGTGTCCACGACAATCACGTCAACGCCGGCATCTGCCAGCAGTTCGACGCGCTCCTCAGTCCCCTCGCCGGTACCGACCGCCGCTCCGACCCGCAAGCGCCCATGGCTGTCCTTGGCGGCACTCGGGTACTCGGTCGCCTTGAGAATGTCCTTCACGGTCATCAGACCGCGCAACTCGAATGCGTCATTGACGACCAGTACACGCTCCAGGCGGTGCTTGTGCATCAGCGCCTTGGCCTCGTCCGTCGACGCACCCTCCTTCACCGTAATCAAACGCTCTTTCGGCGTCATGATGTTGCCGACGACTTCGTCCAGACGCGTCTCGAAGCGCAAATCGCGGTTGGTGACGATGCCGACCACCTTGCCGCCATCGACCACCGGCAACCCGGAAAAGCGGTGCGCCCGCGTCAGCGCCAGAACATCGCGCACCGTCATCGTCGGCGGAATGGTGATGGGATCCTTGAGCACACCGGCCTCATAGCGCTTGACCCTTGCCACTTCCGCGGCTTGTGCCTTGGGTGCCAGGTTCTTGTGCACGATGCCGATGCCGCCTTCCTGGGCGAGCGCGATGGCCAGGCGCGATTCGGTAACGGTATCCATCGCCGCCGATACCAGCGGCATGTTGAGTCGGATGTTGCGGGTAAGTTGGGTCGCCAGACTGACATCCCGGGGCAGGATGGTCGAGTGGGCGGGGACCAGGAGGACGTCGTCGAACGTCAGCGCCTTCTGGATCAGTCGCATGCTTTTATCCTCGGTTCCAAAAACGTATTATACGCAGGCTGGCGGATCGGTCGCAAAAGTGCTGCCGCCGTCCCGATACAAGGAGGTTCCATGCGTCTCGCTGCCATTGCCGCGTTGCTTGTTTTGCCACTCGTCGCCAACGCCCAGGTCTACAGATGGAAAGACGCCAGCGGCAAGGTTCACTATTCCGACCAGCCGCCCGCTGAACGGAGCATCGGAAGCCAGCGCCTGGCGCCGCCGACGAGTTACAGCGACGACGTTGAAAAAGCGACCACGGCAACCGCAGACAAGCGCGAGGAGGCCGGAAAACAGGCCAAAGAAACGGCCGAGAAGAATGCCAAGGTGGAACAGGAGCGCGCCGAGGAAGCCGTCCGCCAGGAGAACTGCCAGCGCGCCCGCCAGAACCTCGCAGGCATGGAGTCCGGTCAGATCCGATTCCGCATGAGCGCCAGCGGCGAACGTGAGGCGCTCGACGGCGACGTACGGGAAGCGGAACTGGCCAGCGCCCGTCGCGCAGTCGAAACCAATTGCAGCCCGCGACCGACCGCCACCAAAAAATAGCGGGGCGCTATTCCTCTGCGCTCGTTCCGCCACCCTTCTTCATCGCTTTTCCTTCGGCGGCGCGCTGCTTGCGGACTTCCTTGGGGTCGGCAATCAGGGGACGGTAGATTTCCACCCGATCGCGATCTCGCACGACCGTGTCCATGCGGCTCAGCTTGCCGTAGATACCGACCTTGACCTTGGCCAGATCGATTTCCGGATGGCGCTGCGGCAATCCGGATGACTCGATGGCCTGCTGGATCGTGCTTCCTTCCGGCAGCTTCAGGGGAACGATCTCCTGCCGATCCGGCTTGGCGTAGGTGACTTCGACTTGGATGGATTCAGCCATAGACTTGTTGTGCCCGTTTGACAAAGGACTCGACGAAAGTATCGGCGATGTGATGGAAAACCGGTCCCAGCACCTTTTCAAGCATTTTGCTGGAAAACTCGTATTGCAGCCGAAATTTGATCTTGCAGGCGGTCTCGCCCAGCGGCGTGAATCGCCAGCCGCCCTCCATTCGTCGAAAAGGCCCCTCCCGTAGTTCGATATTCATCCAGTTCGGCGCTTCCTTGGCGTTCTCGGTAGCGAAATGCGCCTTGAGTCCGTGATAGTTGATGTGGATGCGCGCGGCGGTCTTGCTGTCCGTGCGTTCCAGCAACTCGGTACCGCCGCACCACGGCAGAAATTTGGGATAGTCCTCGACGCGATCGACCAGGTCGAACATCTGTGTCGCGGTGCGCTCGATCAGGACGGACTTTTCGACTACGGCCATGTCGCTTCGCTGGATTAGAATCTTCGAATTCTATCCCGCGCCCGCACCATGAGCATCGTCGACAACAAGAAGGCCTTCCACGACTACTTCATCGAAGAGAAGTTCGAGGCCGGACTGGCGCTCGAAGGCTGGGAAGCCAAGTCGATTCGTGCCGGCCGGGCGCAGATCAAGGAAGCCTACGTCGTCATCAAGGAAGGCGAGATATTCCTGATCGGCGCGCATATCAGCCCGCTTGCCCAGGCATCGACGCATGTCAGCCACGACCCGGTGCGCACGCGCAAGCTGCTGCTGCATGCACGCGAGATAAGCAAACTGATCGGCAAGGTCGAACGCGCCGGCTACGCGCTGGTGCCGCTCGACCTGCATTTCGCCAAAGGCCGGGTCAAGGTCGAGATCGGCCTCGCGAAGGGCAAGAAGCAATACGACAAGCGGGAAACCGAGAAGCAGAAAGACTGGGTACGCGAGAAGAGCCGACTGATGAAGTCGGCCCGTTAGTACCGCGGCCTACTCGGCGTATCGCCACGGCTGACTTTTCGCGTCAGCCCTTCTTGCCCAGCAGGCCGCGGACGGTTTCCTGGATGTCCGCCGGCAGCAGGATCGTCTTGGCGTTTTGCGAGTCAGCCAGCTTGCCCATGGCGGTAATGTACTTCTCACCCAGCATGTAACGCATCGGCGCCTCCTCCGTTCCGATGGCGGCGGTCACGCGCTTGATGGCCTCGGCGCTGGCGGTTGCCAATGTGACGGCTGCGTTGGCGTCGCGCTGAGCCGATTCCAGACGCGCTTCGGCCTGCAGGATCA
Source organism: Gammaproteobacteria bacterium (assembly GCA_018819515.1). Lineage (GTDB taxonomy): Bacteria > Pseudomonadota > Gammaproteobacteria > Burkholderiales > Rhodocyclaceae > Fen-999. The sequence continues at coordinate 160,410 of JAHJPX010000002.1, read as the reverse complement.
TCGACTGTTTTTCGCCCTCGGCCTGGGTCACCATGGCCTTGCGCTGGCGCTCGGCCGCAGCCTGCAGTTCCATGGCCTTTTGCATCGACGGCGACGGCTTTATGTCCTGAATCTCTACTGACTTGACGGTCAACCCCCAATCGATGGCTTCGTCGGAGATGCTTTCGCGCAGGCGAGCCTTGATCTTGTCGCGGTTCGACAGCGCCTCGTCGAGCTGCATTTCGCCGACGATGGAACGCAGGGTCGTCATGATCAGGTTGCGGATCGCTTCGGAAAAGTCCGTCACGCCGTAAACCGCCTTGATCGGGTCGGTCACTTTGATGAAGGCGATGGCGTTGGTCAGGATCACCGCGTTGTCGCGGGTGATGACCTCCTGCTCCTGGACGTCGAGGATGATGTCCTTGGTGACCAGTTGATAGGCAACGCGATCCAGATAGGGAATGATGATGTTGAGCCCCGGATGCAGTGTGCTGTGGTACTTGCCCAATCGTTCGACAATCCACTCCGTGCCCTGCGGCACGATGCGCACGCCCTTGAGAAGGGTGATCACTGCAAAAGCAATCAGTGCAACGACAACGATGAGACCTTCGGTCATGACATCCTCCCGACTTTCAGCAGACTGCCTTCGACGGCGATTACGCGAACCCGGTCACCGGCCCGGATCGCCTCATCGGCGATGCAAGGCCATGTATCGGTCCCCAGCAAGGGTTTCTGGAAGCGGACTTCACCTTTCTCGAATGGCGCTACGTCACGCGCCAGCAACCCAATTTCACCAATCATGGCGGGCGCCGACATTCCGATGCGCGTCTTGTGGCGCTCCGGCCGGAATACCTTGAACCAGAGGAACACCAGCAGCAGAGAAACGACGAGCCAGACGCTTAACTGTGCCGTAACTCCGATAGCCGCCAACGCCACCACCAGCGCCACCAACAAGGCGCCCAACCCGAACCAGACCAGCACGAAGGCCGGTACTGCCAGTTCGGCCAGGATCAGAACGATCCCCGCCACGGCCCAGTGCCACCATTCCAGTTCCATGACGCAGCCTCCCCGAATACGTTGGTTCTTATTTGGCCAGTTTAAGCCAAGTATCCACCACTGTATCAGGGTTGAGCGAAATGCTCTGAATGCCCTGTTCCATCAGCCACTCGGCGAAATCGGCATGATCCGACGGCCCCTGTCCGCAGATGCCCACGTACTTCCCCATTCGATTGGCGGTCGAAATCGCCATCGACAGCAACTGCTTGACGGCGGGATCGCGCTCGTCGAAGGCGTGCGCCACCAACCCGGAATCTCGGTCGAGGCCGAGCGTGAGTTGCGTCAGGTCGTTCGACCCAATCGAGAAACCGTCGAAGATCTCCAGGAACTGCTCCGCCAGCAGCGCATTGGAGGGGATTTCGCACATCATGATCAATCGCAGCCCGTTCTCCCCCTGCCTGAGACCGTTTTCCGCCAACAGATCGACAACGGCCCTGCCCTCTTCCAGATTGCGCACGAAGGGCACCATCAACTCGACGTTGGTCAGCCCGAGTTCGTTGCGCACCTTCTTCATGGCCCGGCATTCCAGTTCGAAGCAGTCGCGGAAGGAATGCGCGACGTAGCGCGAGGCACCGCGGAAACCGAGCATCGGATTTTCCTCCTCCGGCTCGTAGATGTCCCCGCCGAGCAACTTGCGGTACTCGTTCGACTTGAAATCCGACAACCGAACGATCACGGGCTTCGGGTAGAAAGCGGAAGCAATGGTAGCGACACCCTCGACCAGCTTCTCGACGAAAAAATCCACCGGACTGGCATAGCCGCGCGCACGACGGGAAATTTCGTCCCGCAAGCTTTCCTTCATCTCGGAAAACTCAAGAATGGCTTTCGGGTGCACGCCGATCATATTATTGATGACGAACTCGACGCGCGCCAGGCCGACCCCAGCGTTCGGCGTCTGCGCAAACTCGAAGGCCAGTTCTGGATTGCCGACGTTCATCATGACCTTCAAAGTCAGTGGTGGCAGTACGCCGATATCCTGGCTGGTAACTTCGAAGTCGAGCGCGCCGCGATAAACGTGGCCGGTGTCGCCCTCGGCGCAACTGACCGTAACGGACTCGCCTTCCTCGAGAACTGCCGTCGCGTCGCCACAGCCGACGATGGCCGGAATGCCGAGTTCGCGGGCGATGATCGCCGCGTGGCAGGTCCGTCCGCCGCGATTGGTAACAATCGCCGAAGCCCGCTTCATGACCGGCTCCCAGTTCGGATCCGTCATGTCCGCCACCAGCACGTCACCCTTCTGCACGCGATTCATCTCGGCCGGATCCTTGACCACGCGCACCGGACCAACGCCTATCCGTTGGCCGATGGCACGGCCCGAGGCCAGTACCTTGCCGTATTGTTTGAGCTTGAACTTCTCGATGGCGCCGCCGTGTGCCGCCTCCTGCGACTTCACGGTTTCCGGGCGCGCCTGGAGGATGTACAGTTTTCCATCGATGCCGTCCTTACCCCACTCGATGTCCATCGGGCGGCTATAGTGCTTTTCGATGATCATTGCGTAGCGCGCCAGCTCCAGCACGTCGGTATCGGTGATCGAGAAGCGGTGCGAATCGACCTCCGCCACGTCGACGGTACCGGTGCTTTTGCCCGCCTCCCTTTTGTCCGCGAATACCATCTTGATCAACTTGGAGCCAAGGTTGCGACGAATCACCGCCGGTCTGCCGGCCGCCAGTGTCGACTTGTGGACATAGAATTCGTCCGGATTCACGGCGCCCTGCACGACGGTCTCACCCAGACCATAGGAGGAGGTAACGAAGACGACGTCCTTGAAACCCGATTCGGTGTCGATAGTGAACATCACGCCGGCAGCGCCCTTGTCGGAACGGACCATGCGCTGGATGCCTGCGGAGAGCGCCACTTCGGCGTGGGCGAACCCCTTGTGCACACGATAGGCGATCGCCCGATCGTTGTAGAGGGAGGCAAACACCTCCTTGATCGCGTGCAGGATGTTCTGGTAGCCATGGATGTTGAGGAAGGTTTCCTGCTGACCGGCGAATGACGCGTCGGGCAAATCCTCGGCGGTCGCGGAAGAGCGTACGGCAAATGTGGCGTCCGGTCCGCTATCGGCGATCAGCGCCTCGTACTGCGCCTTGATTTCGGCTTCCAGCGCCGCGGGGAACGGGGTTTCCACAACCCATTGCCGAATCTGCGCGCCCGTCTTGAGCAGCGCGTCGACGTTGTCGACGTCGAGGCTGTCCAGTGCGGCGTTGATCCGTCCGGCGAGGCCTTGATGGGCAAGAAACTCCCGGTACGCCGCCGCAGTGGTGGCAAAACCACCGGGAACGCGCACTCCGGAAGCCGCCAGCTGGCTGATCATCTCGCCCAGTGAAGCGTTTTTTCCGCCGACGTCGCCGACATCGTTCATGCGCAATTGCTCGAATGCGATTGTGTTACGGCCCATCATCCACTCCCTATTTAGTTTGTATGGGGATAAGAAAATCGATATTTTATCGGCTCTGCTGCACTGCACCTATCATCCGAAAGAACCAATGCGCACAGTCTTCTTCATTTCCGATGGAACGGGCATCACCGCTGAAACCGTCGGCCACAGTCTCCTGTCCCAATTCGAGGGAATTTCCTATCGTCAGGAGCGGATACCCTTCATCGATACGCGCGAGAAAGCGATCGAATGCCGCCGTAGAATCGACGAGGCCGGCGTACGGGACGGCGTAAAGCCTGTCGTGGTGTCCACGCTGGTCGATCCCGCGGTATCGGAGCCGATTGGCGGGGCGAACGCTCTGCATCTCGATTTCATCGCCGCCTTCATCGCGCCCCTGGAAGCGGAGCTCGGGATCAAGTCTTCACGGGCGGTCGGCCGAGGCCATAGCCAAGCCACCAGCCACGACTACGCGCTGCGAATCGATGCCATCAACTTCACCATGGCGCACGACGACGGGGTATCTAACGCCGACCTCGACAAGGCGGACGTCATTCTGATTGGCGTCTCACGGTGCGGAAAAACGCCGACGAGTCTCTATCTCGCGCTGCAGTTCGGCATCAAGGCCGCCAACTATCCACTAATCCCCGAAGACTTCGAGCGAGGCTGTCTGCCGGGTGGTCTCGATCAATACCGACAAAAGCTGTTCGGTCTGACCATCGCCGCAGATCGGCTGACGCAAATCCGCCAGGAACGCCGCCCGGAGAGCAAATACGCCTCACTGGACAATTGCCGCTGGGAAGTTGAGCAAGCCGAAAGGCTGATGCGCCGGGAGAATATTCGCTGGCTGAGTACCACAACCATGTCCATCGAAGAGATTGCGGCAACGCTTCTACAAACGATCAAGCTCGATCGCCATTCCTACTGACCGAGACTGCGCAACCGTTCCTTGATGTCCGCCGCGGGCGGCAATGAAAGGCCGAGCGAACGCGCCACCGCCGTGTTGATGCCTACTGTGAAGTCGCGCGGCGCCTGCACATTCGGCAGCGTGGTGCCATCCCGTATCTGCCGCACACTGTCGACAATCTGCGCAACAATTTGCGGAATCGTCGAATAGAGCGCGACGACCGCCCCAGCATGCTGATAGGACTCCGAGTAGGCGACGACCGGAATTCCGGCACGATAGGTGGTCAACAGTAACGGCTGTACCGTGTTGCGGTTGTGCGCGAGCGGGTCCGGCATGGCCAGCAGCACATCCATGCGCGGAACCAGGTGCTCGATCGCTGGAACGACGTCTTCAAGCTTCGCAATCCGTTCGATAGAGAGTGTCATACCTCTCTCAACCAGCCTTCGCTCCACCGCTGCCGCTGCCCTTTGGCCGGCCGGACCAGTCAGCATGCCGACCCGCTTTACACCCGGGAAGGTAGCATTGATCAGGTCGATCCAGCGGTCGATGGGCTGGTCGAGTAGTATCGCCGACGAGCGCTCCCTGCTGCCGGAAGCGATGTCGTCGAACGAGCCGCGAGTAAGCAACGCACTGACAATCGGCTTACCCCGCGCGCGTCTCACTGCACTCCCGAACGCTCGCGCCCCCAGTGCGACCACAGCTTGCTCGCCTTCAGCACGCCCGGCGACCGAAGGATCATCAGTCGCCGTCACTTCCGCAACGGCCCAGCCGGCTGCGGACAATTCGCGCGCCAACATCTCCGCTGTCTGCTGCGCAACCGCCGACTCCTCGCGAACAATCAGCACGCGCGGTTCAGCGGCTACGCTGGCGACAGCAATGATCGCCAACAGAAAACCAACCGGCCAGTGTCGTCGCACTGCCGTCATCTGATCTCCGCGGTCGGCGCCAGTACTATTGTCATATTAAAATTCAATCCGCATGGTCAGCCAGGATGTCCTGCGATCGATGTCATTAAGGTTGAATACGGGCTCTCCGCCGTTCGCGCGCTGCACGACGAGCGCCAATTCGGCTCGTCGCGTGCCAACCAGAAAATGCCGCGCCACCCGGAGGTCGATCCTCTCGGTCGGCGGAAGCGAATCACCGCCCGACAGCGACTGCATCGCGTCGACATAGTAGTAGGCGCCACTGACCTGAAAGTTCCCTGGCAAGGCCTGACTGACAAGAAGACTGAAGGTGTATTTGGGCCCGCTGGCCTCTATCAGTTCTTGTCCGTCCCCATCGGCTTTGATAGTCGTGCGCGATCCAGCCAGATACACCAGTGTATCGGGGTGGGGCCTCCAGCGAATGGTGGCGCTGCTACCGGTAACGCGCGCCGAATTCATGTTGTCGAATCCTCTGACCTGCCCTGTTGCCCCCCCGCGGAGCGTCGGGTAGGTGTACTGGTACAACCCAATCAGATCCGTCAACCGGTGTTCGAAAAGACCTGCTTCCACGTTCAGCCGATAGCGGGGAAACTGCCCCATATATGACAACTCGCGAGAGCGAATCCGTTCGTCCTCCACATCCCGCTCGGTCAATATGCTTTGCGCCAGCTTGAGGTTGGCATACGGAGTACCAGCCAGCATCACCTTCAAATCGGCCGGGAGCGCATATCCCCAGTCGGCTTCGGCCTCATACAACGTCGGGGTTCGGTGCGCGTTAGCGAAGCGCACGCGTAGCGTGTGGCCCGGAAAGACGACATAATTAACGGCTAGACTCGGCGACAGCGAGCTCCCGGTAATGCTGTTCTTTTCGAACATGGTTCCGCCGGCGACGATCCATCTTTCCGCCGGGCGCCACTCGAGGTTGCCGAATAGGCGGTATAGGTCGCTGGTCTGCCACTCGGTTGAGCCGAAGTACGTCTCTGAGCGAACACCGTCGCTGCGAAGCTGTCCGCCCCAGACCCCTCTCAAGCCGTCGGCGAAACGAAATGTATGCTGCAGTTCCAGGTCGGTGCGACGATTATCGTAGCTGTAACTGACTGGATAGTTCCATTGTCCAAGAGCCAACCCGCTTAAGTCCAGGACATACGGAACAACGTCGCGCAAGTCACGCTGCGAGTGCCAGAACTGAACCCACAATTCCTCGTCCGCACTACGAACCCGTGTCCAGCGCAACTGCAGGGAACCGTAATCGTAATGAGCCGTCCGGGGGCCATCGGTGACCCCCGTGTAGATGCCCTCCTCCTGCGCCCCCCCCGCGTAAGCGGTTTGGAGGCGCAATTCGTCGCTGGCGTTGAGTCGATAATGACTGCGCAGATTCGCGAAGTTGATACGCCTGCTGTCGGGCAGCGAATCAAGCCCCTGATCGGCACGCTGACCCGCGGTTAAGCGATAACGCCAATTTTCGTTGCTGGCCGCAAACCGGGCGTACGTGTCGCGGATGCCGTTCTCCCCAACATTGGCTACCAATTCCGCACCATGTTCGACCGCCGGATCACGCGTGATGATGTTGACCACCCCCAGAAACGAGTTGGCTCCGAACGTGGCCGCGTTGGGTCCCCGGACCACTTCGATGCGCTCGACGTCCTCGAGCGCAATTGGCAAGTCTGACCACTCCGCCCCCCCCCAGGCAGAGCTGTAGATTGACACCCCGTCGACCAGTACCTGAAGCTGCCGAAAATAGGGGTCGGCAAAGCCATTGAAGCCCAGGGTCGATTGATGGCCAAGATATTGTCCAACCACCATCCCGGGAACCAGACGGAACAAGTCGACCAGTTCGCGAGCACCGCTAGCCCTGATCATGTCGCGATCGATGACGGTAACCGAAGCTGGCGCTTCATCGGCAGTCTGCACCAGCCTGGATGCCGTCAGGACGACCGGGAAATCATCGAAGAAGGTCTCCGTAGCCGGGAGCTCGTCGGCATTCGCACCCCATGGCATCATCATGGCGCCGATCACCAAAACCCATCGTCTACGCATTCTTCCTCTCCCCACCAGAAAGACGCCGCTGACGCACCTGTTCAAACAGGCAAATCGCCGCAGCGGCAGCCACGTTCAAGGACTCCGTGTTGGACGACATCGGAATCGATGTACGTCGCAATGCCAAAGCCAGAAGTTCATCGTTCAGTCCTGCACCCTCGTTACCGAATATCCAGGCAACCTTGCCCTTCAGGTCAAGGTCAAATAGTGAGGTGCCATCATTGGCCACAGTAGCAATACTGGTCCCTGCATAGTTTCGCAATAGTCCAGTCAGATCCCCCTGTTCACGGATATGCAAGCCGAAATGCGCACCTTGCGCCGCCCTGAGCACCCTTGGGCTCCATGCGCCGGCACAACCTCGACCAAGCACAACGTCGCGAATGTTGGCGGCAGCAGCGGTTCTGAGGATGGTACCAACGTTGCCGGCGTCCTGAATCGCGTCAAGGAATACGCAGTCCGTTTGGAGCGGTTCGGATGGGGAATCGGGGATGCGGACTACCGCCAGTATCCCGACAGGCGTAACGACACCGCTGACTTCACGAAACAAGCTATCGGAAAGTTGCACTATCCCCACTTCGGAACGGTCTTCAAGCAATTGGAGTATCTCGGGATTGCGCGCTCCCGATTCGCTGACAACCAGTTGCTCTGGTATGCCGCCATGGCGCTGGTATGCCTCGATCAGATGCGGTCCGTCGAGCAATGTTCGCCCTTGGGAACGGATTTCGCGCGCATCCGTCGCAAGAGCGCGTAGCCGCTTGACAACGGGGTTATCCCTCGATGTAACTGCCCTCGTCCGCGCCAACATCAGCCCCAATGCCTGAATCAGTAGACATTTCGCATTATGCCGTCCAGAAAAGAGCGAGGCCACCTAAATACGGTGGGTGTTTACCCTATTTCAGTAATTCTCTCACCGGCGAGAAGCTGCGTCGGTGGCAATCCGAGGGACCGTACTGGCGCAGCGCGGCCAAATGCATGGCTGTACCGTAGCCGTAGTGCCTGTCGAAGCCGTACTGGGGGAATTGCGCATGCAACATGAGCATTTCCGCATCCCGCGCCGTCTTCGCAAGAATCGAAGCTGCGGAGATCTCAGCTACCAGCGCATCGCCGCCGATGATTGCCTTTGCCGGCAAGGGTAAGTCTGGACACCGGTTGCCGTCGATCAGTACTTCGAGCGGCTGAGGCGACAGCGCCGCAACCGCTCGCGCCATCGCCAGCAAGGTGGCTTGCAGAATATTGAGGCAGTCGATTTCCTTCACGCTGGCGGAAGCGATCGCCCATGCGCACGCCTTGTCGCGGATCTCCAGCGCCAGTCGTTCGCGCGTCTTGGCCGACAACTTCTTGGAGTCGGCCAGCCCCGTCACAGGACGATGCGGATCTAGGATGACCGCCGCGGCGAAGACGGGGCCGGCCAGCGGCCCACGACCCGCCTCATCCACACCGCAGATCATGTCGTACGCAAATACGGAGCGATGGCCGCCGCCGCCGTATCAGCCGTATTTCGCCGCAACTGCCGGTGCAAAGAGACAAATACGCGCGTGATTTCCTCCCGGACGGCTGCATCGGCAACCAGATTGCCCGCGGCCTGGGCGAGATTTTCCGGTGTAGCCACTTCCTGTAGAAACTCCGGGACAACGAAGCGGCCGGCGAGTATATTCGGCAACCCGACCCATGGTTGCAAGTGCATGCGACGCATCAAGCGCCAAGACCAAGGCGACATCCGGTAGACGATTACCATCGGGGTCTTGACCAATGCCGCCTCAAGCGTCGCCGTACCGCTGGCGACGACTGCCACATCAGCTGCGGCGAGCGCATCCTGGGCGTGCCCGAACAAAAGCTTGAAGGGTAAATCGGCCGCGCCACATCTCCATAACGCATCATCGAACAATGTACGGGTTTCCCGCGATGCCAGTGGCACAAGAAACATGCACTCGGGAAAACGCGCACGGAGGTGCTTCGCGGTTTCAATCAGCAAATCGGCCATGAAATGCACTTCCGATTGCCGGCTACCCGGGAGCAGTGCGATCACTGGATTGGCGCTGCCGACGCCAAGACGTTCCTTGGCCGCCGCTTGATCGATATCGAGCGGAATCAAGTCCGCCAGCGGGTGTCCCACATACGTAACCGGAATACCCTGCCGCCGATAGATCTCGGGCTCGAATGGAAACACGGTTAGCATGTGAGTGACGGAACGACGAATTCTGCCCAAACGTCCGGCCCGCCACGCCCATACGGAAGGACTTACGTAGTGGACCGTGGGAATCGCTCCGGCCTTCAAGCGACGTTCCAGCCAGAGATTGAAGTCCGGCGCGTCAACGCCAATGAAAACATCGGGACGCTCGGCAAGCAGCCTGGAAAGCAACTGTCGGCGGATGCCAGTGATCTCCCGATAGTGACGCAGCACCTCCACATAACCGCGGACAGCAAGTTTTTCGGATGGCCACCATGCGTCGAAACCCTCGCCCAGCATTTTCGGTCCGCCGATGCCGCAAAAATGCGCGGCCGGGAATTGGCGTCTCAGCGCAGCAACCAGATGGGCGCCCAGAAGATCGCCAGACGCTTCCCCGGCGACCATGGCAACCCGCATCAGCGGACGATCCCGCGTCCAGCCTGGGCCAAGAAGTCGACCAGCGGCTTAAGTTCCGGAACCTCGGCGGCCTCGGTGGCAAGCGCGGCGCAAGCTTCATCCAACTTCAGTCCTGTCTTGTAAATCGTCTTGTAGGCTCGGCGTATCGCCATGACTGACTTTGACGAAAAACCACGACGCTTGAGCCCCTCGCTGTTTGTGCCATGCGGAGCCGAGGGATTTCCCGAAGCGGTGACAAAGGGCGGCAAATCCTGAAGCAGGATGGTGCCCATCCCGGTCATACTGTGCACCCCGATACGCACGAATTGGTGGACGACCGTAAATCCGCCCAGAATCGCCCAGTCGCCGACCTGAACGTGGCCGGCAAGCTGCGCGTTGTTGGCGAAAATCGTGTTGTTGCCGATCTGGCAATCGTGGGCGAGATGCACATAGGCCATGATCCAGTTGTCGTTTCCCATGCGGGTGACGCCGACATCCTGCGCGGTTCCGCAGTTAAGCGTGCAAAACTCGCGAATGGTATTGCGATCGCCGATCTCGAGCCGGGTCGGCTCGCCGGCGTACTTCTTGTCCTGTGGTATTTCGCCCAGCGACGAAAACTGAAATATCTTGTTATCGCGCCCGATTCGAGTATGTCCGCTGATGACCACATGCGGTCCGATCCAGGTGTCTTGGCCGATCTCGACGTGCTCGCCGATGATCGAATACGGGCCGACCTCGACGCCTGCCGCAAGACGAGCGCCAGGATGCACGACAGCAGTCGGGTGAATGCTCATTCGACTTGCCGCATGGTACAGATCAATTCCGCCTCGGCGACCACTTGGCCATCGACCTTCGCCACTCCGGAGTACTTCCACATGCCGCGCTTGTTCAACTTAAGCGCGATTTCCAAAATCAGCTGATCGCCCGGCATAACGGGCTTCTTGAAGCGTGCGCCATCGATTCCGACGAAATAGTAAACCGAATTGTCATCAGGCATATTACCCGTGGTCTTGAACGACAGAATGGCAGCGGCCTGCGCCATCGCCTCGACGATCAGGACACCGGGCATTACCGGATGATGCGGATAATGCCCCGGGAAGAATGGTTCATTCACTGTGACGTTCTTCAACGCCGTGATTCGTTCCCCGGGAACCACTTCGACTACGCGGTCAACGAGCAGGATCGGATAACGGTGCGGCAGGTATTGCAGTATCTGATGAATGTCCATCGCGCTCATGACTTCTTCTCCAATTCGGCGAGCCTCCCCTCGAGGGCGCGTATTCTATCGGCCATCGCATCCAGATGGCGCAGGCGCGAGAAATTCTTCAGCCATTCGCCATGATCGAGAAACGGCACCCATCCAGTGTAGCTTCCGGCCTTGTTCACCGACTTGGCAATCATGGTTCCTGCTGCGATATTGACATCGTCGGCGATCTCCAGATGGCCAATGATCATCGCGGCGCCGCCAAGCGTGCAACGTCGCCCGATTCTGGTACTGCCGGCGATTCCAACGCAACCGGCAATGGCGGTATGCATGCCGATATGCACGTTGTGGCCAATCTGGATCTGGTTGTCGATCTTGACTCCATCCTCGACAACCGTATCTTCCAGCGCGCCCCGGTCAATGGTCGTATTAGCGCCGATTTCGACATCGTCGCCGATCAACACGCCCCCAGTCTGCGGAATCTTCACCCACGAACCGTCTTCGTCCCGGGCGAAACCGAAGCCATCGGCGCCGATCACGGCACCCGAGTGAATGATCGCCCTGGCTCCGATACGGCATCCGGCATAGACATTGACGCCCGCATGCAGCCACGACCCCGCACCAATTCGGCAATTCGGGCCTATGTGGCAATTGGCGCCAATCACAACGTCCTCGCCGATTTCCGTTCCCGGCCCGACATAGGCATTCGGGCCAACGCTCGCCGACCTGGCCGAAGTTCCTTCTACGATGGCAGAGGGATGAATCCCCGCGGCAGGACGCGCAACGGGCTGCAACCACTGAGCGACACGCGCAAAATACAGATACGGCTGCGCGGTCACGATGGCCGCGGTCGGACAGTCGCCGACCACTTCCGGAGCCAGAATCACCGCTCCGGCATGGGTAGTCGATAGTTGGGCTCGATACTTGGGATTGGCCAGAAAGCTCAACTCCCCGGCCCCGGCCGCTTCCAGGGTATTCACACCGGAAATGCGCGTCTTGCCATCTCCGACAACCTGGCCGCCGAGATGGGCAACGATTTCGTCGAGCGTGGTCATCTCGGCGTTACCTGCCGTCGACTACTTGCTTCCGCCGTCCTTCGATTCGTGCAATGCCTTGATCACCTTGTCGGTCAAGTCGATCCTGGGACTCACGAAAACGGCCTCTTGCAAAATGATGTCGTACTTCTCGGTCTCGGCAACCGTCTTGATGACCCGGTTGACGCGCTCATAGATGGAAGCCATCTCCTCGTTCTGGCGCAAGTTCAGATCCTCCCGAAACTCCCGCTGTCGACGCTGAAATTCACGGTTGGCCTCGTTGAGCTGTCTTTCCTTGCCACGACGTTCCGATTCGGACATCGTGACACCGTTCTTTTCCAGGTTCTCCTGAAGCCCCTGAAGCTCCTTGGCCAGCCTTTGCAGGTCCTGATCCCGCTTGGCGAATTCCTTCTCCAGTTTCTTCTTGGCTACGGCGGCCTGAGGCGACTCATTGATGACCCTCTGTCCATTGACAAAGCCAATCCTCACCTCAAGGTCGGCGGCGATGGCGTTGACAGCGAATACGCCGGCGAACGAAGCAGCAATCAATCCTTTCAACATAGGCGTCTTCTCTCTAGCAAAGATATGATGCATGAGGCTCAGAATACCGTTCCCATCTGGAACTGCAACCGCTGGATCTTGTCGCCTTCCTTCTTGTTGATGGGCTGTCCGAAACTGAACTTCAGCGGACCAATGGGAGAACTCCAGGCCAGCACGACTCCGTAACTGTACCGCAGCGTGCTCAAATCGACCTCATCGTCCGCACCCCAAACCTGACCACCGTCGATGAATGCACCGAGACGAATGGACTTGTCGAGTCCAGTACCAGGCATCGGAACAAGCAATTCACCGTTCAGTATCAGACGGCGATTCCCACCCAGGCGCTGGTCGGTACTGGCATCGACCGGCCCCAGAGAACCTGGCTCATAGCTGCGTACCGATCCGATACCGCCGGCATAATAGTTCTTGAAGAACGGCAATTGGTAACCCGCGTAGCCGTTCGCGTACCCGAATTCGCCGTTCAACGCGAGCGTCACTTTCTTCGAAAGCGGGAAGAAGCGTTGTTGCTGGTAGCTCAGTTTGTAGTAGCGCAGATTTCCGCCAGGTAACGCCGTTTCGATTCCGACGCTCTGGATGTAACCTCTCGTCGGATAAAAGCGGCTGTCGACAGTCTGACGGGACCAGTTGAAACTTCCGAGAAGGGTCGTATTGGTGTCGCCGAATTCCGATACATAATCCTGATATCGTTGCAGGCTGGTCGAATCCACCTTCAGCTTTGTCTTGTCGTAGGCGAGCCCCAGATTGATTGTGTCATCCTCCGAAATCGGAATTCCAAAACGAAGGCCACCACCGGAAGAACGGGCCGCATAGGTCGCCACGGAAGTCAGCGACGTGTTGTCATACTTTCGGTGGTACAAATCCACCCCTCGCGAAACTCCGTCGACCGTGGAATAGGGGTTGGTATAGGACAGGGAGTAGACGGTATTGACCTTGCTGGTGTTCACCGACAGGCCGAGGGAATTTCCGGTACCAAACAGGTTTTGCTGCTGAATCGACCCGGAAAGCGTTATCTTTTCCGTGCTGGAAAAGCCAACCCCCAACGCCAGGCTACCGGTTGGCCGTTCCTTGACATTTATATTGACGTCCACCTGGTCCGTGGTACCGGCAACGGCCGGTGTTTCGATGGCCACCTCGTCGAAATATCCAAGCCGGTCAACTCGCGTACGTGACTTGTTGATCTTGTCGCCATCGTACCAACTGGCCTCCATCTGTCGCATTTCCCGCCGAACCACCTCGTCACGCGTACGTGCGTTGCCCGTCACATTGATCCGGCGGACGTAAACACGTCGGCCAGGATCGACGAAGATCGTAAATGCCACCTCATGTCGTTCCTTGTCGACCTCGGGAGCCGCGTTGACGTTGGCGAAGGCATAGCCTTCGTTGCCCAGTCTGTCGCCGATCGCCTTGGTCGACTCCGTCAGTTTCTCCCGCGAATAACTCTCGCCCGGCATGATTTTGACCAGCTTGATGAGTTCGTCTTCGGGCAACAGTAGTTCGCCGGCCAGCTTGACAGACGAAACAGCGTACTTGTTTCCTTCGCTGACGTTGATCGTGATGTATATGTCCTGCTTGTCGGGAGAAATCGCAACCTGCGTAGATTCGACGTTAAATTCCAGATAGCCGCGATCAAGATAGTGGGAGCGTAGCGTCTCGAGATCACCGGTCAGCTTCTGCTTCGAATACTGGTCGTTTTTTGTATACCAGGTAAACCAGCCAGGGGTCCGCAGCACGAACAGATCAAGCAGGTCGTCTTCGTCAAACGCCTTCGTGCCAATGATATTGATCTGCTTGATTCTGGCAATTTCGCCTTCTTGCACATTGAAATTGATGCCGACGCGATTTCGCTCGAGCGGTGTCACCGTGGTCGTAATCTGTACAGCGTAGTACCCTTGGCTGAGGTACTGTCGCTTCAGCTCCTGCTCGGCACGTTCCACCAAGGCGCGATCAAATATCCTCGACTCCGCGAGACCAACGTCCTTCAAACCCTTTCGCAGCTGGTCCTTGTCGAACGCCTTCAGGCCGACGAAATCAATCGCTGCGATTGCCGGTCGTTCCTCGACGAGAACCACCAGCACTCCACCGTCGATTTCCAGTCGAACATCTTTGAAAAAGCCGGTGCCAAAAAGCCTCTTGACCGCGTCCGCCGCTCTTTCGTCGGTCATAACGTCACCGACTTTGACCGGAAGATAGCCGAACACCGTACCGGCCTCGGTACGCTGGATTCCTTCGACTCGAATATCCGTGATTGTGAATGGCTCGAACGCGAGCGCGGGAGACGCCAGTAGTGCGGCGATGAGACTTGCGATCGGCTTTTTCGTCATGGAGCTAGCCAGAAATCAGGCGATTAATGTCGTTGAAGAACGCGAAGGCCATCAAGAGTGCAAGCAAACCGATGCCGATCTGTTGCCCGATTTCCATTGCCCGTTCCGATAATGGCCCGCCCTTGATGACCTCGAAGAAATAATACAACAAATGCCCTCCATCAAGGATCGGAATCGGCAGCAGGTTCAATACACCGAGACTGATGCTGATCAGCGCGAGAAATTTCAGAAAATGGCTGGGCCCAAGGCGGGCCGATTGGCCCGCATAGTCGGCAATCGTCACGGGGCCGGAAATGTTCTTCCAGGACTGCTCGCCGATCAGCATGCGGCCAATCATGCGCAAACTGAATATCGAGGTATCCCAGGTCCGTTCCACAGCTCTCAGCAAGGCGTCGATCGGCCCGAGACGAATTTCAATCATCATCCGCGCACGCACTTCAGGTTGCTCCCATATCCCTATGCCAATACGGCCGATAGTCTTGCCGCCGTCAATTTCGACGGCCGGTACCATCCTCAATTCATGCAGCATGCCGCCTCGGACAACCTCCAATACGATCGGGTTCCCGGCGGATTCGCGAATACCCATCGCCAGTTCGGTCCAGGTCGAAATCGGCTTCCCATTGATGGACCGTACCCGGTCGCCGGCGATCAGGCCAGCCGCCTGCGCAACAGAATCGGCGACCACGGTCCCGATTACCGGTTCCAGCCGGGGCTGAAAGAGCGACAGGCCAAGGCCACGCGTAAAGTCTGCATTGAGCGCTTCCGAATCGATCGCTTCCGTACTCAACATCCGTATACGAATCGCGCCATCCCGGTCTTTGACTTCCAGCTTCACCGGCTGCCGATCAGCGATCAGCTTCATCAACTGCCAGCGAAAATCCAGCATTGTCGCCACTGGAGTCCCGGACACTCGCAACACTTCGTCCTCCGCTTCGACACCGGCTTGAGCGGCTGCGGTCCCCGGCGGAGGGGCAGCCAGCAGCGGCCGCAACTCGCTTACGCCACCGACGAACAATAACCAATACAGCGCGACTGCCAACAGCAAATTGGCGATTGGCCCGGCGGCGACCACCAGCGCACGGCGACCAACCGGTTGCCGATTGAATGCACGATGAAGTTCCGCTTCCGGAACTGTGTCCTCGCGTTCATCGAGCATCTTTACGTAACCACCGAGTGGAAACGCCGCCAGCGCCCATTCCGTGTTGTCTGAGCCGAAGCGACGACTCAGCAACGGCTTTCCGAAACCAACTGAAAAGCGCAGGACCTTGATCCCGACCCAACGCGCCATCAGGTAGTGGCCAAGCTCGTGCACGACTATCAGAACGCCAAGCGCCACCAGAAAAGCGCCGATGTACCAAAGGAACGGAATCGAAGCCATCAAAGTCGCTTGCGGAAAAACTCGACACAAGTTCGCGCGGCCGCCCGGCCGTGCTCGTCTGCCGCCAGCACGGCTTCCAGATCGTTGGCCGGCTGGACTGGTACGGTATCCAGGGCCGCCGAAATCACGTCAGCGATGCGAAGAAACGGCAATGCGCCGTCGAGAAATGCGGCCACGGCAACTTCGTTGGCAGCATTAAGCACCGCCGGAGCGTTGCCTCCCGCCATCAACGAACGATAAGCGAGCGCCACACACGGGAATCGCTGCAGGTCCGGCTTCTCGAAATTCAGTTGCAACACGCTGAACAGGTCAAGCGAGGCAACGCCCGACTCGATCCGTTCCGGATATGCCAGCGCGTGAGCGATCGGCGTACGCATATCCGGATTTCCCAGTTCGGCGACGACCGAGCCATCGACATACTGAACCAGGGAGTGAACGATGCTCTGTGGATGGACAACCACCTCAATCTGCTCGGGAGCGGCGTTGAACAGCCAGCGGGCCTCGATGACTTCCAGGCCCTTGTTCATCATGGTGGCCGAATCGACTGAGATTTTTCGCCCCATTACCCAATTCGGATGCGCGCAGGCCTGCTCTGGGGTGACTTCGGCGAGCTGGGCGAGCGGCGTGGTACGGAATGGACCACCCGATGCCGTCAATACTATCTTGCGCACTCCCGACGAATGCAGGTCACCATCGAAATCGTGCGGCAGCGATTGAAAAACCGCGTTATGTTCGCTGTCGATAGGCAGCAACGTGGCTCCCCAACGAACCACTTCGGCCATGAACACACCGCCGGCCATCACCAGCGCCTCCTTGTTGGCTAGCAACACTTTCTTGCCGCTGCGTATTGCGGCCAGCGTCGGGGATAAACCTGCCGCTCCGACGATCGCGGCCATGACCGCATCCACCTCGGGCAACGAGGCTACGTATTCGAGAGCGTCGTGCCCTGCCAGCACTTCGGTCCCGATATCCGCCAGCGCGGATGCGAGACGTTTGGCGTCGGCGGCATCGACGACAACGGCATAACGCGGACGATGCTGCCGACACTGGGCCTCCAGAACGTCGAGGCGGCGATGACCCGTAAGCGCCACGACCTTGAAACGCTCCGGATGCCGGGCAACGACATCGAGGGTGCTGACACCTATCGATCCGGTCGCACCGAGAATCGTCAACCGCTGTCGGCTCACGTTGCCGTCCCGAGCAGAATAAGCGCCGCCAGCGGCAGCATCGAGGTCTGGCTATCCAGACGATCGAGAAACCCACCGTGGCCCGGCAACAACCGGCTACTGTCCTTTACGCCCGCTTGGCGCTTGATCATCGACTCGAACAAGTCGCCGGCCACGCTCATTGCAGTCAGGGCGACAAGAAGAGGCGCCCAACCAAGCTTGTCGATGAGCTGGATGTCCGCCACCCACGCTCCGACGACGCTGTAAATGCCAACACCGATGACGGCGCCGGCAGCACCTTCCCAAGTCTTGCCCGGACTGATGGCTGGAGCCAGCTTGTGTTTCCCCCAAGTCTTGCCGACAAAATAGGCGCTGATGTCTGCCACCCAGACGAGCCCCATGACGCCGAACAGCCACCATGGATGGCCATCCTGAAGGGCAACCATAGCAGCCCAGGTGGGCACGATCAGTATCCAGCCAGTCACGTAGCCCGCCAAGTCATTGCTCGATAGCTTCCAGCCGCGCCAGAGCCACAGTGGCGCCACTAGCAACCAGAAGAAGCCCGATATCGCCCACAACTGCCAATAGGCGAATTCCGGTTCGCTATAAACCAGATAGCACGAGAGCATGACGACACCAGAGAACAGAAATCTTCCTGGTGGGTCGACGTGCATCAGTCCGGCCCACTCCCAGGCCAGCACGCTCGCCAGCACCCCGAATATCCACGCCGCTGCGGGATCCGGCAACAGGAACAGGGTAACGAGGAATCCGCCCAGCAGGGCCAGCGCTGTAATGACCCTCGTTCTAAGCATCTGACGCTTGTGTCTCGGCAGTCCAATCGGCCGAAGCTTGCAATTGCTCGCTGGTGCGGCCGAATCGACGCTCCCGGCGTCGATACGACGCAATGGCCGCATCCAAAGCCCGGGCGTCGAAGTCAGGCCAAAGACGGTCGGTGAAGTACAACTCGGAATAGGCAAGTTGCCAGATCATGAAGTTGCTAATGCGCTGCTCACCGCCGGTCCGAATGAACAGGTCCGGTTCGGGAAGATGGGCCGTAGCGAGATACGGCGCAAGATCCGCTTCCTCCCACTGTCCGAGTCTCTCCGGCCGGATACGCGCCAGTTGATTGCAGGCCTGCAGTATGTCCCAGCGCCCACCGTAGTTTGCCGCCACCGTCAGGGTCAGCCGTTTGTTTCCTGCGGTCTTCCGCTCGCCGGCTTCAATTAATTCCCGCAGACGCGGCTCGAAGCGGGACAGGTCGCCAACGACCCGCAGGGAAATCCCGTTCTCATGCAACCGCGCCACCTCTTCGCCCAGGGCCGACATGAAGAGATTCATCAGAAACGAGACCTCGTCGGGAGGGCGTCGCCAGTTTTCCGAACTGAACGCGAATACCGTCAAATATTCGATACGGCGCTCGACACAGGCCTGGACGACCCGGCGCAGCACATCGACGCCGCGTTTATGTCCAGCCACCCGGGGCAGGAACCGTTTGCGCGCCCAGCGGCCGTTGCCGTCCATGATGATCGCAACGTGCCGCGGCACTTCGCCGGCCTGAGGTATCTCCTGGGTTGAACTGCCGAAAGTCGCCATCGGTCCGCGCTCCGATGGCTCAGATGGCCATCAGGTCTTTTTCCTTTTCCGCCAGCGCCTTGTCGACTTCCGCGACGTACCTGTCGGTCAGCTTCTGAACATCGTCCTGTGCGCGTCGTTCGTCGTCTTCCGACAACTCATGTTTCTTCAGCGCTTCCTTGAGATGGGCAATCGCATCCCGTCGCAGGTTGCGCACGGCGACTTTAGCCGCCTCGCCTTCGTGCCTGACGACCTTGATGAGTTCCTTGCGGCGTTCCTCGGTGAGCATCGGCATCGGCACGCGGATCAGATCGCCCTGCGTTGATGGATTGAGGCCGAGATCCGAGTCGCGAATCGCCTTTTCCACTTTGGCGATCATCGGCTTTTCCCACGGCTGAACACCGATGGTGCGCGCATCGATCAGCGTCACGTTGGCAACCTGATTGATCGGCATGTACGAACCGTAGTACTCGACCTGAACGTGGTCGAGAATGCCTGTGTGCGCGCGTCCGGTACGGACCTTGTGCAGATCCTGTTTGAGCGCCTCAAGGCTCTTCTGCATCTTCTGCTCAGTGTTCTTCTTGAGTTCGGCAATCATCGCAGACTCTCCTAGCAGTACACCAATGTTCCTTCGTCCTCACCCATGACGACGCGCTTGAGCGCGCCGGCCTTGAAGATCGAGAACACGTTGATCGGCAGTTTCTGATCGCGGCAAAGCGCAAACGCCGTCGCGTCCATAACGGCAAGGTTGCGACCGATCGCTTCGTCGAAGCTGATCCTGGCAAAACGCGTCGCGCCCGGATCCTTCTTCGGGTCGGCCGTATAGATGCCATCGACCTTGGTAGCCTTGAGCACCATGTCGGCGCCGATTTCCGACCCACGTAGCGCCGCCGCAGTGTCCGTCGTGAAGAACGGATTGCCCGTGCCACCGCCGAATACCACGACCTTGCCTTCTTCCAGGTAGCGGATGGCCTTGCCGCGGATATAGGGCTCCACCACCTGCTCGATGTTGAGGGCCGACTGCACGCGAGCCGGGAGATCGGCCTGCCGCATGGCATCGGCCAGCGCCATGGCGTTCATGACCGTGGCCAGCATGCCCATGTAGTCTGCCGTCGCCCGATCCATGCCCGTCGACGCCCCCGCCATGCCGCGGAAGATGTTGCCGCCGCCGATGACGACGCCGATTTCGACGCCGAGAGCGGCAATTGACTTGATTTCGGCGACGATGCGCTGGAGCGTATCGCGGTTGATACCATAGGCGTCTTCGCCCATCAGGGCTTCGCCGGAGAGCTTCAGCAGAATGCGCTTATAGGCTGGCATGATAGGTGAGTGGTGGCGTACCGCGACGGCTGACTTTTGCCGGGATCACTTCCTGGCAGCGGCCGCTTGAGCAGCCACTTCAGCGGCGAAGTCATTAACCTTCTTCTCGATGCCTTCGCCAACGACATAGAGCGTAAAGCCATTGACTGACGCACCGTTGGCCTTCAACAGTTGCTCGATGGTCTGCTTGCCGTCTTCGGCCTTGACAAACACCTGGCCGAACAGCGTTACTTCCTTGAGGTACTTCTGAACCGTGCCTTCGGCGATCTTCTCCAGCATCGCTTCCGGCTTGCCGGCTTCGCGGGCCTTCTCGATGGCAATGCGGCGCTCGGCGTCGAGCAGATCCCCAGGAACGCCGGAGGCGTCGAGCGACTTCGGCTTGGAGGCCGCAATGTGCATCGCGATGTCCTTGGCCAATTGGTCGTCGCCGCCGGTCACGTCCACCAGTACGCCGATCTTGGAGCCGCCATGCACGTAGGATGAGAGTTTGCCTTTGGCCTCGACGCGCTCGAAGCGACGGATGCTCATGTTCTCGCCGATCTTGCCGACCAGCGCGGCACGAGTCGATTCAACCGTACCGTCGCCCATGGGCAGCGCCGACAGGGCCGCCACATCGACAGGATTCTTGCTCGCAACCAGTTCGGCGCAACCCTTGGCCAGAGCGATGAACTCGTCGTTCTTGGCGACGAAATCGGTTTCCGAATTGACTTCGACAAGCGCGCCGAGCTTGCCGTCGACTGAAAGATACAAACCAACCACGCCCTCGGCTGCAACGCGGGCAGCGGCCTTGGTGGCCTTGTTGCCCAGCTTGACGCGCAGGATCTCCTCGGCCTTGGTCATCTCGCCACCGGCCTCGGTAAGTGCCTTCTTGCATTCCATCATCGGCGCGTCGGTCTTCTCGCGCAGTTCCTTGACCATGCTCGCGGTAATTTCCGCCATTGCTCTACTCCAAATTCAAAATCTGACTAGCGCAAAGGACACAAAGGGCGAAAAAGACACCTGATGAGGAATTTCCTTTGCGTCCCATGCGTTCTTTGCGGTGAAAAGTCTTACTCGGCTGCCTCTTCGTCCACCTCGACGAACTCGTCCTCGCCGGCAATTTCCTGAACGATATCGGTAATCGACTGGTTCTTGCCCTCCAGAACCGCATCGGCAACGCCGCGCGCGTAAAGACGGATCGCACGGGAGGAATCGTCATTGCCGGGAATCACATAGCTGATGCCCTCCGGGCTGTGGTTGGTGTCGACCACGCCGATGACCGGAATGCCCAGCTTGGCGGCTTCGGTGATGGCAATCTTGTGAAAGCCGACGTCGATGACGAACAACGCATCGGGAAGGCTGCCCATGTCCTTGATACCGCCCAGGCTCTTCTGCAGTTTGGTCATCTCGCGCTGAAGCATCAGCGCCTCTTTCTTCGACATCTTCTCGAAGGCGTTGTCCTCGGCCATCTGCTCCATGTCCTTCAGACGCTTGGTCGACTGCTTGACCGTCTTGTAGTTGGTCAGCATGCCACCCAGCCAGCGCTCGTCGACGCAGGGCATGCCGCAACGCGCAGCCTCTTCCGCTATGATCTCGCGCGCCTGGCGCTTGGTGCCGACGAACAGGATCGTGCCTTTCTGGGCGGCCATCTTCTTGACGAACGCAATCGCCTCGTTGTACTTGGCGAGGGTCTTCTCGAGGTTGATGATATGAATCTTGTTGCGATGGCCGAAAATGTAGTTGGCCATCTTGGGGTTCCAGAAACGGGTCTGGTGGCCGAAATGAACGCCGGCCTCCAGCATCTGGCGCATGGTTGTGCTCATGTATCGATCTCCGATATGGGTTAGCCTCCGCCCGGCCGTGATATGCGATCACCCATTCGGCGCCGGACGTGTGAATTTTGCCCGGCTTCCCGGACAAGTTTTGAAGTATAACCGTTCCAACGTCGGCACATCAAGGACTTCAATGCATTGGTAGAATGAGGCCAGCGATCGCATTGCGGTGAAATCATGAGCATCATCATCAAGAACGCCAACGAAATCGAAGGCATGCGTATCGCCGGCCGGCTGGCCGGCGAGGTACTTGACTACATCACGCCTTTCGTCAAGTCTGGCGTCCCCACCGAGGAACTGGACCGACTGTGCCACGACTACATGGTGAACGTTCAGGGTTGCGTCCCGGCGCCGTTGAACTACGCCCCTCCGGGCTATCCACCCTACCCAAAAGCGATCTGCGCATCGGTCAACCATCAGGTCTGCCATGGCGTGCCGAACGACCGCCTCCTGAAGAAGGGCGACATCCTCAATCTCGACATAACAACCATCAAGGATGGCTGGCACGGAGACACCAGCCGCATGTTCGTGGTTGGCGAAGGATCGATCCTGGCCAAACGCCTGTGCCAGATCACTTACGAATGTCTCTGGCTGGGAATCGCCCAAGTGAAACCCGGAGGCCATCTGGGCGATATCGGCGCCGCGATCCAGCAGCACGCTGAAAGAAACGGCTACTCCGTGGTGCGCGAGTTCTGCGGCCATGGGATTGGCCGCAGCTTCCACGAGGAGCCGCAAGTGCTCCACTATGGCAAGGCCGGAACGGGCCCCGAACTCCTGCCCGGCATGATCTTCACCATCGAGCCGATGATCAATGCCGGCAAGGCGGCCATCTCCGAGTTGCCCGACGGCTGGACGATCGTAACCAAGGACCGCAGCCTGTCGGCCCAATGGGAACACACCATTCTGGTTACCGCGGATGGTGCCGAAGTGCTGACCTTGTCAGCTGGCGCCCCGAGCAACCCCTTCCCCGCCAACTGATCGATGCCAACCACGTCGGCGGTCAAACAGGCGCTCGATACCCGGGCGCTGATCGCCGATACCCGCGCCGCGCTAAATGACGCCCAGCAGCAGCTACGCGACGCCTACGAGCGAACGGGGTCCGCCGTCAGACTGCTGCACGGTCGCGCGCGACTGGTGGACAGAACGCTACGCGACATCTGGCGCAAGATGGCAATGCCTGACGAAATCGCCATGGTCGCGGTTGGTGGCTATGGTCGTGGCGAACTGTTCCCGGCCTCCGACGTCGATCTGCTGTTTCTGGTTCCCGAGGGCTGCGACGCCACGCACCATCCACGTCTCGAACCCCTTATCGGCGTCCTGTGGGACATCGGCCTCGACATCGGCCACAGCGTGCGCACCATCGCCGAGTGCCTGGAAACAGCCGAACAGGACATCACCATCCAGACGACGCTGATCGAGGCCCGCTACCTGTGCGGCAACCGGAAGTTGTTCGACGAATTCGACCGGACCTACCACGCCAGTCTCGATCCTGTCGCCTTCCTGAAGGCCAAGCAGCTCGAACAAGCGGAGCGCCACAGCCGCTTCAATGACACGCCCTACAGTCTGGAGCCCAACTGCAAGGAACACCCGGGCGGCCTGCGCGACCTGCAAATCATCCTCTGGATCGCCCTGGCCGCCCACCTGGGCAGGAACTGGCGCGACCTGGCGCAGACCGTCCTCGTTACCCGCGACGAAAGCCGACAGCTCATGCGCGCCGAGTCCTTCCTGCGTCATCTGCGCATCCGCCTGCATCACGTCGCCAACCGGCGCGAGGACCGATTGTCGTTCGAGTTCCAGGAGGCATTGGCGAAGAGCTTCGGCATTGAACCGACCGAAACCAAGCGGGCCTCGGAAGTCTTGATGCAGCGTTACTATCGCAACGCCAAACTGGTCACACAGCTCAATGCACTGGTGCTGCAAAACATCAATGCGTCCCTTGCCCCCAGCCGGTCAGGCCCGCCCATCATCATCGACGAGCACTTCCAGACGGTACGCGACCTACTCGACATCCGCCGCGACGAGCTGTTCGAGGAAGAACCGCTGACGATCCTGGAAGCCTTTCTGCTGATGGCACGCCGGCCGGAACTGCACGGCATGACCGCCAGAACCCTGAGATCGCTGTGGCATGCCCGCCGCGGCTGCGGACGCGCACTGCGGCGGCATCCGCGGGCACCCGAACTTTTCCTGCAGCTATTCGCGGTCCATCGTGGCCTGATCCTGACGCTGCGACGCATGAACCAGTACGGCATCCTAGGCCAATACCTGCCGGCCTTCGGACGCATTGTCGGCCAGATGCAGCACGACCTGTTTCACGTCTATACGGTCGACCAGCACATCCTTCAGGTGATACGCAATCTGCAACGTTTCAGCGTACCCGAGTTCGCACATGAATATCCGTTCTGCACCCGCCTGATCACGGGCTTTGATCGGCCCTGGTTGATCTACGTCGCCGCCCTCTTCCACGACATCGCCAAAGGCCGCGGTGGCGACCATTCGCGGCTCGGCATGGCCGACGCACGGCGCTTCTGTCGCCAGCATGCCATCGAAGGAGAAGATGAAGACCTGATCGTGTTTCTCGTCGAGCAGCATTTGACGATGTCCCAGGTGGCCCAGAAACAGGATCTCGCGGACCCGCAGATAATCCGTGATTTCGCCGCCCTCGTCGCGACCGAGCGGCGACTGACCGCCCTCTATCTGCTGACAATCGCCGATATCCGCGGCACCAGCCCCAAGGTCTGGAACACATGGAAGGGTAAGCTGCTGGAAGACCTATTCCGCGCCACGGCCCAACTGCTACGCGGTGACCTGCCACCGCAGATGGCAGGCGTTCCGGAACGTCAGGACGAAGCAAGACGCCTGTTGCGGTTACGGGGCATGCGCCCGGACATCGAAGCGCCACTCTGGGAACACCTCGACACCGGCTACTTCCTGCGCCATGACGCCGACGAGATTGCTTGGCATACCCGTACGCTCTACTACCGACCCGACAGCCCGGAACCGGTCGTGCGGGCGCGCATCAACCCAACCAGGGATGGCGTCCAGGTGATGGTTTACCTTGCCGACCAGCCGGATCTCTTCGCCCGCATCTGCGGCTTCTTCGCCCGCCGCGGCATGTCCATCGCTGATGCGAAGGTACACACCACGCGCCACAATTACGCCCTCGACAGCTTCATGCTGCTCGTCGCCGGGGAAACAGGGGCATACCGGGATATCACCGGCCTGATCGAACACGATTTGGCCGAGTGCCTGACCATGCAGCAGCCGCTTGAGGCGCCGCCGTCGGTCCGCCTATCGCGCCAGGTAAAGCACTTTCCGATCGACCCGGAGGTGGAGATCCGACAGGACGATCGCGGCAACCAGTACATCATGTCGATCGCCGCCGCCGACCGCCCCGGTCTGCTCTACGCGGTCGCGCGCATACTCAGCCGATACGAAGTCGTCATCCATTCGGCAAAAATCTCCACCCTTGGTGAGCGCGTCGAGGACACTTTCCTGATCAGCGGCGCCAAGCTTGGCAAAATGGTCGCTCTGGTGCACCTCGAGCAGGATTTGCTCGCCGCGCTACAGGTATGAAACCGGGCCGGCTCAGGCCCTAGCGCGATTCGGCGCAAAGATGCTCGAGAACCCGCCGTGCGCGGCCGAGCGATACCTGCAGCACTTCCTCGATTTGTGCGAAATCGATGTTATGGGTGCTGTCGCCCCGTCCGGCAGCCCAGTTGGCAACCACGCAAACCGCCGCGTAGGGCACCTCCAGCTCGCGCGCCAGCGAGGCCTCCGGCATTCCCGTCATGCCGATCAGGTCGGCGCCGTCGCGTTCGATACGATTCACCTCTGCCGCGGTTTCCAGTCGCGGTCCCTGGGTCGCCGCATAAACACCGCCGTCCACCATCGGCTCCCCGGCACTTTCCGCCGCCGCCAACAGCTGTCGGCGCAGATTCCCGTCGTACGGCTCCGTGAAATCAGTGTGCACCACCTGGGTCCCGTTGCCCTCGTGAAAAGTCACGTTGCGGCCCCATGTGTAATCGATGATCTGGTCGGGCACGACCAGCGTGCCGGGTTTCATGTCGGCCCGTACCCCGCCCACCGACGCCACGGAAACAATTCCCCGCGCACCCGCCATCCGGGCAAGCGCCCAAAGGTTGGCACGATAGTTAACGCGATGTGGCGGAATCGTATGGCCATAACCGTGGCGGGCGAGGAACACGACCTCCTGGCAACCGACGCGACCGAATGTCAGCGCTCCGGAGGGCTCGCCGAAGGGCGTCCGGACCACTTCGCGGCGGGTCACTTCGAGGTTGGCCAACTGCGTCAGGCCGCTACCGCCGATCACTGCAAGCATGTGAAATTCCTTGAAATTTTCCGGCAATTCTAGCATGGGCATGGTGCCCTCCATGCTAGAATGCGTGCCCTTTCAGTTCCGGCCAAGACATCTGCCATGGGCCCGCCAAGACGGGCAGCAGCCTCCACTGAAACTCCCTTTCGTTTTGCTGTCCCTTTCGGCCCCTTCCCCATGTCCCGTTCGCTAAGAAACATCGCCATCATCGCCCACGTCGACCACGGCAAAACCACCCTCGTCGACCAACTGCTCCGCCAGTCGGGCACCTTCGCCGCGCATCAGCAGATGACCGAGCGCGTCATGGACTCCAACGATCTGGAAAGGGAACGGGGCATCACGATTCTCTCCAAGAACTGCGCCATCGATTTCGAAGGCACTCACATCAACATCGTCGACACCCCGGGCCACGCCGACTTCGGCGGCGAAGTGGAACGAGTGTTATCGATGGTCGACGGCGTACTGCTGCTGGTCGACGCCGTCGAAGGCCCGATGCCGCAGACGCGCTTCGTCACCCGCAAGGCGCTGGCGCTGGGCCTGAAGCCCATCGTCGTCATCAACAAGATCGACCGTCCCGGCGCCCGTCCCGACTGGGTCATCAACCACACCTTCGACCTGTTCGACAAGCTCGGTGCGACGGAGGAACAACTCGACTTCCCGGTCGTCTACGCCTCGGCGCTGAACGGCTACGCCATGCTGACCTCGGACACGCCGGGCACCGACATGCGGCCACTCTACGAAGCCATCCTGAAACACGTGCCACCGCCCGACGTCGATTCGGCCGCGCCGCTGCAACTTCAGATCTGCTCGCTCGACTACAACTCCTATGTCGGCCGGATCGGTATCGGCCGCATCAAGAAAGGCAACATCCAGCCCGGCCAGGAAGTCGCCGTCATGTATGGAGACGAGGCCAAGGGCCGGGCCAAGATTGGCCAGGTACTGACTTTCCAGGGCCTGGAACGTCAACAGGCGCAGAACGCCGAAGCGGGGGATATCGTGCTGGTCACCGGCATCGAGCAGGTGGGCATCGGCGTCACCCTCTGCGCACTCGACAAGCCCGTTGGCCTGCCGCCAATCGCCGTCGACGAGCCGACGCTGACCATGAACTTCCAGGTGAACACCTCGCCGCTCGCCGGCAAGGAAGGCAAGTTCGTCACCAGCCGCCAAATTCGCGATCGCCTGCAGAAAGAACTGCTTGCCAACGTCGCTCTGCGCGTCCAGGACACGGCCGATGCCGACGTCTTCGAGGTCTCGGGTCGCGGTGAACTGCATCTCACCATCCTGCTGGAAAACATGCGCCGCGAAGGCTACGAGCTTGCCGTATCGCGCCCGCGCGTATTGTTCAAGGAGGTCGACGGCGAGAAGCTGGAACCCTATGAAATGCTCACCGTGGATGTCGAAGAAACCAATCAGGGCGGAGTCATGGAAGAACTGGGGCGCCGCCGCGGCGAACTGCTGGACATGCAGCCGGACGGCAAGGGTCGCGTCCGCCTGGACTATCGCATTCCGGCGCGCGGACTGATCGGCTTCCAGGGTGAATTCCTCACACTCACACGCGGCACCGGACTCGCAAGCCACGTCTTCGATGACTACGGCCCGATGGCCGGCCAGATGGCCGAACGCCGCAACGGTGTGCTGATCTCCGCCGAAGACGGCCCGGCGGTCGCCTATGCCCTTTGGAAGCTGCAGGATCGCGGCCGCATGTTCGTCAGTCCCGGCGACCCGCTTTACGAAGGCATCATCATCGGCATCCACAGCCGGGACAACGATCTCGTAGTCAATCCGATCAAGGGCAAGCAACTCACCAACGTGCGCGCTTCCGGCACCGACGAAGCCGTTCGCCTGGTGCCGCCGATCCAGATCACGCTCGAATCCGCCGTCGAATTCATCGCCGACGACGAGTTGGTCGAGATCACGCCGAAATCGATCCGCCTGCGCAAGCGATTCCTGAAGGCCCATGAGCGCAAGCGCGCCGAGCGCGACGTCGCGGCCGCCTAAGCAGGGAAAAGTCAGCCGTGGCGGTACGCCGAGCAATCCCGGCAAAACTGCGGCGTTGGCTGGGACGTATCGCCATTGCGGCAGTCATGCTGTCGGCAATCGGCTATTTCAGCAATCCGGCAGTCTGCCCCCTAATGTGTAAAGTCTACGGCTAGCGCAAGCCTGCCGACTCGTCTTTGATTGAATCGGCGCAAAAGGAGATTGCTTCATGAAGATGCCGCACTGGGTCAAAGTCATATTCGCCGCGATCGCGGCGATCGGATTGCCGGCCTGCGACGCCATTTCCATTCAGGAACTCAAGCCGGGCATTTCCACCGCCGCGGAAGTTCGTGCGCGCATGGGCGTTCCAACCCAGGAATACAGCAACCCCGATGGCACGACGACGCTTGAATTCAGCCGCCAGCCCAGCGGCGTCGAATGCTACATGGCAACCATCGGCCCGGATCAAATCCTGCAAAAGATCGAGCAAGTACTGACCGAAACCAATCTGGCGAAGGTAGCCGTTGGCATGGACCGCGATGAAGTGCGCCGCCTGCTCGGCATGCCGGGAACGAAGACGGTGTTCGAAAACCTGCAGGAAGAAGTCTGGGACTGGCGGGTGGCCGGGACAATCAACACCGAGCGTGCGCACTTCCACGCGCATTTCGACCTGGCCAGCGGACTGGTCGTGCGCACCAGCCGCCTCGTCGAACCCGGCGGGCTCTGATCCCTTTCGATGCGTGCCTAAAGCCCCTTGACGGCGTAGATCGCCGGCAGGTTGCGCCACGCACCGCCGATGTCCATGCCGCAACCGAAAACATAGCGGTTGGGCAGCCGCAGACCGACGAACTCGGGCCGCACCGGTTTCGCCCGTCCCGTTTCCTTTTCGCTTAGCACGGCGACCAGGCATTCGCGCACGCCCTGCGCCATCAACCTCGCCTTGATGGCGGCCATCGTAACGCCCTCGTCGAGGATATCGTCGAGGACCAGGACAACGCGACCGGCCACTTCGTTCCCCGGTTCGACCATCCACCTCAGCTCGCCGCCAGAGGTAGCCTGGCCGTAACGGGTGACGT
The DNA here is from genome assembly GCA_018819515.1 of Gammaproteobacteria bacterium. Taxonomy (GTDB): domain Bacteria; phylum Pseudomonadota; class Gammaproteobacteria; order Burkholderiales; family Rhodocyclaceae; genus Fen-999. Next base: position 130,818 of record JAHJPX010000002.1, on the reverse strand, counting down.
GCAGGTAATCCACCTCCAGCGGGAACGGCAGGCAAGGCAGCAACTGGCCCGCAAAAACGATGCCGCCGCCCATGACGGTCAGCACCAGCGGATGGCTATCTTCCAGGCGCGCCGTGATCTCCGTGGCAAGGCGTTCGATTGCGCTGGCGACCTCGGCGGCCGAATAGACGAGATCCGCTTCGGACAGGATTCGATGTGCGTCGGCGGGTGTCATGCCGACTGGCGGTTTTTCAAATAATCAGCCAGGGCCCCGCCGATCTCCGGATGACGCAAGCCCAATTCGATGGTCGCCTGCAGGTAGCCAAGCTTGGAGCCACAGTCGTAGCGGGTGCCGATGTAGCGATAGGCCAGGATCTGCTGTTCCTGCATCAGCGCCGAAATACCGTCGGTAAGCTGGATTTCGCCGCCCGAGCCCGGCGCGACGTTTTCCAGATGATGGAAGATGCGCGGTGTCAGCACGTAGCGGCCCACGACCGCCAGGGTTGATGGCGCGTCTTCCGGCTTCGGCTTTTCGACCATCGCCGAAACCTGCTCGACCCGCTCCGCAAGCGGCCGCGAATCGACGATGCCGTAGCTGCGCGTATCCGCCCGCGGCACGTCCTGCACGCCGAGCACCGAGCAATGGTAGTAATTGAAGGTATCGACCATTTGCTTCATTACCGGCGGATTGCCGTCGAGCAGGTCGTCGGCCAGCAGCACGGCGAACGGTTCATCGTTGACCGCCGGCTTGGCGCAAAGCACCGCGTGGCCAAGACCGAGCGCCTCGGGCTGGCGGATGTAGATGCAATTGATGTTCTTGGGCAGCATGTTGCGCACGAACTCGAGCATCTGCATCTTGCCGCGGGCCTCCAACTCGCTTTCGAGCTCATAGGCCTTGTCGAAGTGATCCTCGATGGCGCGCTTCGAGCGGCCGGTGACAAAGATCATGTCGGTGATACCCGCAGCCACCGCCTCCTCCACCGCGTACTGGATCAGCGGCTTGTCGACGATAGGCATCATCTCTTTCGGGCTGGCTTTGGTGGCGGGCAGAAAACGGGTGCCCATGCCGGCAACGGGAAATACGGCTTTAGTAACCTTGCTCATGCCTGCAACAACTCCTTTAACTTGGATTCATCCAGAATTTCGACGCCCAACTCCCGCGCCTTGTCGAGTTTACTGCCTGCTTCCGCACCGGCAACCACAAAATGCGTCTTTTTCGACACCGAGCCGGCGACCTTGCCTCCTTTTGCCTCGATCAGAGCCTTCGCTTCCTCGCGAGACAAGGTCGGCAGGGTACCCGTCAGCACGAAGGTCTTGCCGGCAATGGCCGAATCGGCCGCTAGCGGTGCCATCGGCGTATTGCCGGGGCTGACTTTTTCTTCGAGCAGCCCATCGATCACCTCGATGTTGTGCGGTTCGGCGAAGAAATGCGCGATCGAGGCCGCCACCACCGGACCGACGTCCGGTACCTGCTGGAGCCGGGCTTCATCCCTGGCGGCCGCCATCAGCGCCTTGAGCGAGCCGAAATGTCGCGCCAGATCCTTCGCCGTCGTCTCGCCGACATTACGGATGCCGAGTGCGAAGACAAAGCGGGGCAGCGTCGGCGTCTTGCTGCGCTCGATGGCGTCGAGCAGGTTCTTCGCCGACTTTTCGCCCATCCGGTCCAGCGCCGCCAGTCGCTCGAAATCGAGGCGGTAAAGATCGGCCGTCGTCTTCACCAGCCCGCCATCGACGAGTTGATCGACCAGCTTCTCGCCCAGCCCCTCGATGTCCATCGCCCGCCGGCCGGCGAAATGCAACAGAGCCTGCTTGCGCTGCGCCGGGCAATACAGCCCGCCCGTGCAGCGGGCGATGGCCTCGTCCTCGGGACGTTCGATTGCCGAACCGCAGACCGGACAGATCCTGGGCATGACGAACTCCGGCGCCATGATCGGCCGCTGCTCAGACAGAACACTGACGACTTCCGGAATCACGTCACCCGCCCGACGCACGATCACCGTATCGCCGAGGCGAACATCCTTGCGCCGAACTTCGTCCTCGTTGTGCAGTGTCGCATTGGTTACCGTCACACCACCGACGAAAACCGGCGCCAGCCGCGCCACGGGGGTGATGGCGCCGGTACGTCCGACCTGGACCTCGATCGCCTCGACCGTGGTCATCGCCTCCTGCGGCGGATACTTGTGCGCGACCGCCCAGCGCGGCTCGCGGCTGACAAAGCCGAGTTCGGCCTGCAAAGCCAGCGAATTCACCTTGTAGACCACGCCATCGATATCGAAGGGCAGCGAATCGCGCCGCGCAAGGATGGCGGAATGGAACGCAATCAGCTCGCTGGCACCATACGCAACAATGCGATGTTCGCAGACCGGCAGCTCCAGGTTCGTCAACGCATCGAGCACGCCGTTGTGCGTGGCCGGTACGGACCATCCTTCCGTCTCGCCGAGCCCGTAGGCGTAGAACGACAACGGCCGCTCCGCCGCCACTTTCGGATCGAGTTGCCGCACGCTTCCCGCCGCGCCGTTGCGCGGATTGACCAGCGTCGGTTTGCCGAGTTTTCGCTGCCGCTCGTTATAGCGCTCGAAGTCGGGCCGACTCATGAACACTTCACCGCGCACTTCGAGTATGGCGGGCGCGGATCCACGCAAACGCAAGGGAATGCGCTGGATGGTGCGGATGTTCTGCGTCACGTCCTCGCCCGTCTCGCCGTCACCGCGCGTTGCCGCCTGCACCAGCAATCCATTTTTGTAGCGCAAGTTGATCGCCAGCCCGTCGAATTTCAGCTCTGCGGCATACTCGACGGGCGGCGCACTCTCCGGCAAGGCGAGCGCCTTGCGCACGCGCGCGTCGAACGCCTCCGCACCAGCCGGGCCGGTTTCGGTTTCGGTCCTGATCGACAGCATCGGCACGACGTGGCGCACCGGCGCAAACGCAGCCAGCGCCTTGCCGCCAACGCGCAATGTCGGCGAATCCGCCGTCAGCAGTTCGGGATGCGCGGCTTCGAGACCCTGAAGTTCGCGGAACAGCTTGTCGTACTCGGCGTCGGGAATCGTCGGCGCATCGAGGTCGTAGTAGGCGTGGTTGTGGCGCTCGATCTCGCCACGGAGGAATTCCGCGCGCTCCACTGCCTCGCGCGGAGCCACCATCAGGAAAACAGCCGCAATGCCCGAACGCTGCCGGCGACGATTTGCTGCCGCGCCATCAAGCCCTGCATCTGCGCGATCTTGGCCCGGATAGTGGCGATCATCTCGGCGGTGAGCGGGCTGCCCTGGCTATCGACCAGAATGCCGCCCAACGCCTCCGTCAGCGGCCGCGCCATCTCCACCAGCGCGTCGAATGCCGCCGGTCCGTCAGGCACGCGCGGCACATCCATGGACAGCGTCACGCCATGCGTCGCCAGCGACTCGATCGAGTCGGCGTCGAACGTCTCGCTGCCGATATTGGCGAGGGTAAAGCGCGTCAGGCCATTGGCGTCGATGTAGTGGAAGGCGCCATCGCCGAGCAACGTCAGCCCGGCGGCCTCGGCCAGTTCCTTCAGCCGCGGCCCGGTCAGCGGCTCGTTGGCACCGACGATCTTGACACCAAGCTGCAAATCGACGCTGGCGCAAAAATCGTCGATGTTGCGCGCAGTCATCAGCACATCGTCGCGCTTCGGAATCCCCGTGACACCGGAACACTGCCCGGCCAGTTCCCAGACGCCGTCGAGGAAGGTGGACAGTTCGGCGTCCGAAACCGCGCCCTCGCGATTGGCCAGTTGCAGCGCTGCGCAAACCACCTTGTAATGCCCGGCGTCGTGGCTGGACAACAGCTTCCAGCTTCCGGTCCCCTCGTCGAAACCGAGCCACGACATCGGTTTGCCGATGTGTCCGGCCCAGCGCGCCTGCGCCACCCACAAGCCTGGCGCCGATACCGGCTCTGCAAAATCGATGCGCACCACGCAATCGGCGATCTCGTCGGCGTATTGCTCCGGCAGCGACGGCAGCCCGCCGACTTCGGCCCTCACCTCCGCCACCTCGTCAGCATCGGGCAACATCGGCTCACGGCGGGTCATGGGCTCCGCCTCGACGGATTCTTCCGCCGCGTCCCGCCCGGCGGCGCCCATCAGGGCATCCGGATGCTCACTGCGGAATACCTTCTGCGCCAACTGTGCCTGTCGGCGCTCCTGCCACTTGTTGAAACCCCAGACGCCCGCCACAGCCGCGACGCCCGCGACAATGAGTGCTACCTGAAGATCGTTCATGCGGCTTCCCTTTCGGTCATGCGCAGCGCTTCTTCCATATCCACCTCGACGACCCGGGAGACGCCCTGCTCCTGCATCGTGACACCGATCAGGTGCTGGGCCATCTCCATGGCGATCTTGTTGTGGGTGATGAAGATGAACTGGGTGTGCGACGACATGCGTTTGACCAGGCCGCAAAAGCGTTCGGTATTGCTGTCGTCGAGCGGCGCGTCGACTTCGTCGAGCAGGCAGAACGGCGCCGGATTGAGCTGGAACATGGCGAACACCAGCGCGATCGCGGTCAGCGCCTTTTCGCCGCCTGAAAGCAGGTGGATGGTCGTGTTCTTCTTGCCGGGCGGCTGCGCCATGATCTGAATGCCGGCGTCGAGAATCTCCTCGCCGGTCAGCAGCAGCTTCGCCTCGCCGCCACCGAACAGTTGCGGGAACAGTTCGCCGAAATGGCGGTTGACCGTGTCGTAGGTTTCCTGCAATTGCTCCCGCGTCTCGCGGTCGATGCGGCGGATGGCGTCTTCCAGCGTGTTGATCGCCGTGGTCAGGTCCTCCGACTGTGCGTCGAGGAAACCCTTGCGTTCGCGCGCAACGGACAATTCTTCCAGCGCCGCCAGGTTCACCGGCCCGAGCGCCTCGATCTCGGTCGTCAAGCGTGCGATATCGCCCGCCAGCACGCTTTCCTTGAGCGCCGGCACGAGTTCCGCCGCCAGTTCCTGTTCCAGTTCCGGCGTGTTCACACCCGCTTCGATCAGGCGCTCCTGGAACTGCTCGGCGTTGAGTTCCGCCGCCTGCTGCTTGAGCTTCCAGTCGTTGATCTTGTCGCGTGCCGGTTGCAGTCCCTGCTCCAGCTTCAGGCGTTGCTCTTCCAGCGCACGGAGATCCGCCGCCGCGGTTTCCAGCAGATTGCGGCGCTCGCCGAGCAGCCCTTCACGGCCGGTGCGCGAATCGAGCGCCGACTGCAACTGCTCCTGCAATACCTGGTCGCTGATGCCGGCGAGTTCGGTGGTCGCCGCTTCGGTATCGCCGGCGACGCGTTCCAGTTGCGCCTTCGCCGTCTCGGCGGCACGGGCGTTGTCTTGCAGTTTCGAGCGGCACTCGCGCTCGGAAAAGCCAGCTTCCTGCGCCTCGCGCGCCAGTTGGTGCTCCAGCGCGCGCGCCTCGCGCAGCGCAGTGTCCTTCTGGCGCTGCATTTCCAGCGCCTCCTCGACCCGGGCGCGCACCGCGTCTAGCTGTTCGCGGCAGCGGCCGGCTTCGCCTTCGGCGCGATTCAGTTCCACGCGCTCGGTTTCCTCGCCGCGCTGGATGTCGTCCAGGTCGGCGGCGATCTGCGCCGCGCGCTCTTCATAGCGGGCCTGGATCTGCGTAAGCTTCAACGCTTCGACATGCGCGGCATGGGCGCGCTGCTGGATCTCGTCCACCGCCCGCCGGGCGGCGTGCTGCGACGACTGACTTTCCTCGAGAAGCCGTTCGGCCTCCGCCTGCGCCTCGCGCGCCGCATGCTCTTCGCGCTCGTGGCCGTCGATGAGCGACTTCAGTTCCTCGATTTCGCGCTGCCGCTCGATCACGCCGTGCGTCTTCGCGTCCGGCACGTAGAGCGTCAGCCCATGCGGCGTCAGCAGATGGCCCTGGCGATTGACCCAGACCCCGCCGACGGCGAGCTTCTCGTCCAGGTCTTCGGCGCAGCGGATGCCGCCAAGCCAGTCGTCGAGCACCGACGACCAGCGGCCGTCGGTGCAATGCACCCTGGCACGCAACGAATCGGCGCCGCTCTCGTGCGCCGTCGCGCCGTCAGTGAAGGCCAGCGCAAAAGTCAGCGGTGGCGGCACGCCAAGCGCATCACGCGCCGTCGTGCGGTCGCCGGCCAGCGCCGACAGGCGCTCGCGCAGGATCGCTTCGACGGCGGTCTCCCAGCCGGCGTCGACCTGGATGCCGCGCCAGAGCGGCTGGGCATCGGCCAGGCCGCGTTCCTTCAGCCAGTCGCCGATCTCGCCGGCCTGCTGGACGCGGCTTTGCAACTGTTGCAGCGCCTCGTGCCGGGCGCGACTTTCCGTAGCCTGGCGATGCGCGCCGGACAAGCGTTCGCGGGCCACGCGCAATGCGCCTTCCAGCGCAGGCAGCAGCGCCTGCAGTTCGGCGACGCGCGCCTGATGGTTCGACAATTCGTTGCCGGCCAGCATCTCCGCTTCGCGCGCGGCTTCCAGTTGCGCGGCCTCCGCCGGTACCAGCGCGGACTTTTCCTGTTCCAGGCGCTGGCGGCGGGCGGCGAAGTTCTCGATGGCGCGCAGCGCATGGCCGCGATCTGCCTCGGCCAGCCGGGCGCCCTGCTCGGCCTCGTTGAGCGCGCGGCGCGCGTCGGTCACCGCGACGCCGGCAGCCTCCACGGCCCCTTCGGCCTCGGGCAGCCGCGCGGCGGCTTCCTCATGGCGGGCCTGCGCCGTCGCCATGCGCTCGGCCGAGTTCTCCAGCAATGACTTCCAGCGGAAGTCCTCGTCCTCGACGCGTCTTTGCTCGCCAGTCCAATGGTTGCGCTCGACCTCGAGCTGGGCGAGGCGGGTTTCCAGCCGCTGGCGCGAATCGCGCAGGTGATGGATTTCGGATTCGAGCCGCTTGACCTCGGCGTTGGCCGTGTACATCTCGGCCTGCGCGGCATGCAACGAATCGGAAGCCGCGAAGTGCGCCTCGCGTGCCTGCTCGACCCTGGCTTCGACCTCGCGCAATTGCGCCGTCTCGGCCTCGACGCGGTTGACGGCTTTCTCGACCTCGCGCCCGTGGCGCTCGCACTCGGCCTTGGCGTCGTTGCGCTTCTTCAGCCAGAGCAGGTTATGCCGGCGATCCAGTTGCGCGTGCAGGTCGCGGTACTGGCGGGCCACTTCCGCCTGTGCTTCCAGGCGGCCGATCTGGCCGTCGAGTTCGTTGCGGATGTCGTCGACACGTGCCAGGTTCTCGCGGGCGTCTTCGAGACGGTGCTGCGTTTCCTTGCGCCGTTCCTTGTATTTGGTAACGCCCGCCGCCTCTTCGAGGAAGAAGCGCAGTTCGTCCGGTTTGGCCTCGACGATGCGCGAAATCATGCCCTGGCCGATGATGGCGTAGGCACGCGGCCCCAGGCCGGTACCCAGGAAAAGATCGATCACGTCGCGGCGGCGGACGTGCAGATTGTTGATGTAGTAGTTCGAATTGCCCTCGCGGTCGAGCACACGCTTGACGGTGATCTCCGCGTACTGCGACCACTGGCCGGCGGCACGGCCCTCGCCGTTGTCGAAGAACAGTTCGACGCTGGCGCGGCTCACTTCCTTGCGCCCGCCGGAACCCTTGAAGATCACGTCCTGGATTGACTCGCCGCGTAGTTCCGAGGCTTTCGATTCGCCGAGCACCCAGCGCGCCGCGTCGATGATGTTCGACTTGCCGCAACCATTGGGCCCCACCACGCCGGACAACTGATTGGGGAAGAGGACCGTCGTCGGCTCGACGAAGGACTTGAAACCGGAAAGTTTGAGCTTGATGAGGCGCACGGCTGACTTGAAAATCAGGGAGTTATAAGAATCCCGACCGACCTACGGGCTACCGGGTCGGCGCATTATAGGCCATGCGTCAGGAGGGTCGGAATACGAAAGAAAACGCGACATGCCGCGACATTTTTCGGGTTCCAATACTGTTTCGCCCCCGGCTGCTGAGGCCTTCCGTGCATTTCATCAGGGACGAGTCACCGCGCACCACGAGGCCGTCCCGGCCGCCTGCTCATGGGCACCGAGATCGAAGTTCGCACCCTGCGGTCGAGGCGTTCCAAGGAAGTCTCGCAAGATGTTCGCGCCATTACCGAAAGCGCCGGCGAACGCCGTCTGATATCCCGTGTAACTTGCCGTTGCGGCATCGATCGCCGGACTCCCGGACACCAGTGCGAAATTCCCGGTGCCGGCATCGACAAATCCGGGATTGGCGACCATATTGCCGCCGCCATTGACTTGACTATCGATCGAAGCGCCGCTCGAGTGCGTCTGGCTGCTTGATTCCAGCTTGATGACGCCCGAGCCGCCGCTGTTGTAGAAAAGATTGTTGCTGATCGTCACGGCCAGTGCGGACTCTTGCTGGTCATAGCCGATCCAGCGGGTCGGACACTCCGAAAAAATGTTGTTTTCGACGGTCGTCGTCAACGGACCGCCCTGCCAGGGACCGCTCAGACAGGTCGGAACATCATGAATGGTGTTGTAGGCAATGGTGAGCGGGCCTTCACCCGACTTTTCCATCTGGATGCCGTAGGCGTCGACGCCGTGAACGATATTGCCGATCAGGTAGCCGTCCCAGGCTTCTTCGACGCGAATTCCGTTTGCCGACTCGTAGACCTCGTTGCCGATCGCCCAAAAGTTGCGTGGCGCGCCGTCCGAGCCAATCACGATCGAAGCGCCATCGGAGCCGCTGCTGCCGGTCGTGCAGCCGGATCCGTCGTCATAGCAGAACTCGACGCCAGCCTGGGTCGCCCGATGGTTGTAGGCCGTGTTGTAGGAAAGAACGACGTTTTCGCCGTACTTGAAATCGAAACCGTTCTCGCGGTTTCCATAGGCGGAATTGCGGCCGATGTAAATGTTCCGCGGCGGATTGGCGGAACAGCCATGGCAAAACTGGATGCCATCGCCACCGTTGTGATGGAAGCGGCTATTGAGCACCCAGACGTTCGAACTTCCCTGAGTGATAGTCAGCCCATGCTTGTCGTCCCCCTGATGATGATGGGACACGATGCCGCTCACCACAATGTTGGTTCCGCCGAGGGAAACGCCGTTCTGGAGATTGCCGGTGGACTGGCCGTCGACGTCGAGATCGCGAATGGCCGCATTGGAAAGCCCGCTGGTGACCAGCCGTCCGCCAACGATGACGAAACCGTCAACCAGCGCATGGCTTCCGCTCAAGCCGATGACGATGTTGCTACCGCTCAAGCGGGGATTCCCGACGCCATGCAGATACACCGGCGCATCCGCACTGCCGTTGAAGACGAAGGACTTTGCTCCGGCATAGGGGCCGCCATGCACTTCCACCAAGCTCCCCGCAGGCAATTGTGTCGGAATGGACGTCCGCGGCTTGTCCGGATATCCGAACGGGTTGCTGGCGTCGGTGGCTGCCTGATGCGTGTTGTCGACATAGTAGTAACCCGCCGCCTCGGCACCTGGCCAAGCGGCGGGCGCGGCAGGAATCGACGAGTCGATGCCGTTGCCGAGCGCCGCGCCCAAAGCGGGATCGGGAATTCCGACCGGAAGACCGCAACCATCAGAAGCCACGCCACCCAGCGGCGCTTCGTCGGAGCTGCTGCCGGGATCGTCGGCGGTCCCCCCACCGCCACCACAGCCAGAAAGGCCGACGACGACGGCGAACATCAATACGACAAAAAGGCCGGAATGGCGAAGCATATGTAGCATTTTGACGGGGCAGGCCCGCCTCAAATACCTGTCGCGAATCTGCGACGCACTCCGAGAAAAGTCAGCCGTGGCGGTACGGCACATGGCAATAACCGGGCCTGCGCCCCGCTACTCGCCGCCTCGGCCGTCCGCACGCATACGCGCCAAGTTCTTCTTAGCGTAGGCATCGCCCTGCTCAGCCGCACGTCGATACCACTTCACCGCTTCCTTGTCGTTCTGCGCGACGCCCCGACCGTTTGCATACATTACGCCCAGGCTGCTTTGGGCCAAGGCATTGCCCTGCTCGCCCGCCAGCTGGAACCACTTGAACGCTTCCTTGTAGTCCCGCGCCACGCCCCGGCCGCTGTAGTACATCGAGCCCAGGTTGTTTTGGGCATTGGCATGCCCCTGTTCCGCCGCCAGCCGGACCCACTTCAGCGCTTGCATGTCGTCCTGCACCACACCCCGGCCGGTGGCATACATTGCGCCCAGTTCGGACTCGGCCTTGGCATTGCCCTGTGCCGCAGCAAGTTGATACCACTTCAGCGCCTGCTTGTAGTCCTGCGCCACACCCTTGCCGTTGAAGTACATCCAGCCCAACGCGAACTGTGCCTCGGCATTCCCTTGTTCTGCCAGAGGCCCTAATTCCTTAACAGCGGTGACGTAGTCGCCCCTCTGGAAAGCCGCCTTGGCGTGGTCTATTCCGCCGGTCGATATCTGGTTTTGGGCGCAAGCACATAACAAGGTCAATACGATCAGGCCCCAGACAATTCGCATTAGGTTCATGTTCGTTCCCTCGATTCGCAATCCGATAGTCCACAAATCGTCGATAACGACACGCGGCTTGCAGTCGGCGACGATTATCCAAATCCATCCAGCATCAATTGTATCTAGTCCACTTTAGATTCATGGCTATTCGTTCCGCACCCAAAAGTTTGCCGTGGCGGCACGCCACCCGAAGCCGTCCGTGCCAATCCGCCGTTACGCTCGGCGCCCGCCAGAGTCGCGCCCCATGCTGCCGCCCTTGCACGCAGCTATGATCCGCTCTTTATCACCGGATTCCTGACGTAGCGGTCCAAAGCCTTCTCGAAGTTGCCCAGCTTCGACATCTCCCGCATCAGGCCTTCCGCCGCCTCGATTTCCTTTTCCGACATCGACCTGGCAAGCGCATCCCGGTTTCCCGGCGCCCTGTTCTCTGGGGAAAAATTATTGGCCGCAGAAAGAATGAACAGCGCATAAGCGACCACCCGGTTTTCAGGCACTCCCTTGCCGGTTCGATACAACACGCCCAGATTATTCTGGGCACCGGCATCAGCCTGCACGGCGGCGAGCCGGTACCACTTCACCGCTTCCTTGTAGTCCCGCGCCACGCCTCGACCGTGTTCACACATCACACCCAGGTTGTTTTGCGCATCGACATCGCCCTGCTCGGCCGCGAGCCGGTACCACTTCACCGCTTCCTTGTCGTCGCGCGCGATGCCCTGGCCGTTGGCATACTTCGAGCCCAGCTTGTATTGGGCGTAGGCATCGCCCTGCTCGGCCGCGAGCCGGTACCACTTCACCGCTTCCTTGTGATCCTGTGCAGCGCCACGGCCCTCTTCGAACATTGCGGCCAGTTTGCTTTGGGCGTTGGCATCGCCCTGCTCCGCCGCCAGCCGGTACCACTTCGCCGCTTCCTTGTCGTCCTGCTCGACGCCTCGGCCGAGGGCATGCATCAGGCCCAGCATGTATTGGGCACCGGCGTGACCCTGCCCGGCCGCGAGCCGGATCCATTTCGCCGCTTCCTCGTAGTCGCGTGCGACGCCCTGGCCATTGGCATGAACCATGCCGAGGTAGTATTGGGCAACGGCATCGCCCTGTTCGGCCATCGGCCGGAAATCCTTGATGGCAGTAGCGTAGTCGCCTTTTCCAAGCGCAGCCTTTGCTTCGTCCATGCCAGCCATCGACACCTGGCATTGAGCACACCACAATGCCAGCACGAGAAAATGCCGCCCAATCCGCATTAAGTTCAAGCTGCTCTCCCAGACTCGATCCGCGTCATCAGCAAACTTCCGCCGAAGCGATACGCCTCTTTTCGCCGAGGACAATCGCTGTTATGCACCCGTCAATCATTTTATCGAATCCACTTCGGAGTCATGACCATGGGTCCGAACGAGGGAGAATCGAAAGTCAGCCGTGGCGATACGCCACCCGAAGAGGCTGACGCGCTCAGCCCCGCTCCGCCAGCGGCGTCGGCATGTTGCGGATGGTCTGGTAGGCCTGGTAGTTCCAGGAAAAGGAAATTCCGGTGCTGAACAGGCTGCGCGTCTTGCGGAAAGTGCGCAGGCCGCGCTTGAGCGAGGCGCCGAACGAGGAAACCTCGGCGTAGGCTTCCTGCAGGCCTTCCCAGGCTTCGGCCGGCGACATGCCATTCATCTGGAACACCGGCTCGAAGATGGTGTAGTGCCGCCAGTCGTTCGGATAATCGGTCAGCAGCAGGCGCCCTTCGTCCTGCATCTGTTTGTAGAAGGCGGTGCCGGGCAGCGGCGTTTCCAGCGATAACTGCACGGCGTCGATCTCGTTTTCCAGAACGAAGTCGATGGTGCGGCGGAAGGCATCCCTGGTCTGGCCGTCGGAGCCGAAAATGAAGCAGCCGACGATGGACATGCCGTGGTCGTGGATCTTCTTGATGGCGTCGCTGAAATTGCGCGTGTCGGGGCGCAGGTTCACCGGCTTGTGCATGGCGTCGATAGTCACCGGGTCGAGCGACTCGAAGCCGATCAGGAAGCCCTTGCAGCCGCTCTTCTGCGCCGCCTTCAGCACGTCGTCGTGCTCGACGATGTTGAGGCAGGTCTGGCCGGCCCACTCCTTGCCGCAATCGGCCATGCGGTCGAACAGCTCCCTGGCACGCTTGATGTAGCGCGGACCGGCACCGACGATGTTGTCGTCGATGATGAAAATGCGCTTCGACTTGATGGAGTTGATCTCGTCGATCACGCTGTCGATGTTGCGCACGCGGTAGCGCGAGCCGTTGAAGGCCGTCACCGAACAGAAGTTGCAGTTGATCGGACAGCCGCGCCCCGTCTGCACGGTCTCGACGAAATACTTGCCGGGCAGCAGGTCGCGGCGCGGCGCGGCCAGGTTCTCCAGGTCCGGCAGCTCGCAAGCGCGATAGACGCGCTGCATCTGCCCGTGCTCGAAATCCTCCAGCACCTTCGGCCAGATGTTCTCGGCTTCGCCGACGACCACGGTGTCGGCATAGCGCAGCGCCTCGTCGGTCATGTACGAAACGTGGATGCCGCCCATCACCACGGGCACGCCGCGCTTGCGGAACTCGCCGGCGATCTCGTAGGCACGCGGCGCCAGCGGCGTCATGCAGGTGATGCCGACCAGATCGACCGGCGCGTCGAAATCGAGGTCCGCCATCGCCTCGTCGACGATGCGCACGTCGTAGTGCTCCGGCGTGTAGCGTGCGATCCAGGACAGATTCAGCGGCGGCAGGGCCAGCACCTTGATGTTCGAATGCAGGCTGCCTTTGAATGACGGATTGATGAGCAGGATCTTCTTCATGTGACGAGCGGGCGGGTTTGTCTTGTGCAGTCGTCGGGAGTATCGCCGATTGCCGCCCGGCTTGCCAGTCGCACCTATAATCCGCCCATTCCGAGCCGAATTCGAGATACCGATGAGCACCCGCCCCGCCAAGACCCTGGAAACCTTCGCCAACCCGGCGCCGCAGCGTGACTACCATATCCACATGGAGATCCCGGAATTCACCTGCCTGTGCCCGAAAACCGGCCAGCCGGATTTCGCCGTGCTGACACTGGACTACGTGCCGGACAAGCTGTGCGTGGAACTGAAGAGCCTGAAGCTGTACGTCTGGAGCTTCCGCGACGAAGGGCATTTCCACGAGGACGTCACCAACCGCGTTCTCGACGACCTGGCAAAGGCCACCAAGCCGCGCTTCATGCGCCTGACCGCGCGCTTCTTCGTTCGCGGCGGCATTTTCACCAACGTCGTCGCCGAACATCGCAAGAAGGGCTGGAAGCCGGCGCCGCGCGTCGATCTCGACGATTTCCCGCCGCAGTCGAACACGCGCGGCTAGGTTTCGATCTTCGCCGATACAAGGCTGGCGGCGACGATCAGCGCCCCGCCCAGCCACTCGCGCAGGCCCATGGTTTCGCCCGCCAGCCACCAGGCGGCCAGGGCGGCAACCACCAGTTCCGAGAGCAGGATCACGATGGCGCGACCGGCGGCAATGCGCATGAGGCCATATTGCACGACCAGGTTGATCGCCAGCAGCACGACCCCGACGACGACCACCAGCAGCCAGATATCGGCACCCGCTTGCGGTACCGCCAGGGGTTCGGCCAGCGCGACATAGCCCAGCCCGACCACCACGACACCGACGAAGACGGCCATCGATTTCAGTTCGATCGAGTAGTGGTGCGCGCGGCGGATCAGCACGTTGGCGAGCGCGAACAGGAAACCCGCCGCCAGGCCGATCCATTCGCCGGGCGCCGTCGGCCACGGCGCACCGAGTTCCGGCCGCCAGAGCATCACCAACGCGCCCGTGAGCGAAAGGCCGACCAGCGCGGCACCGGCACGCGTCAGCGGCTCGGCCAGGATCAGTCGGGCGAGCAGTACGGTCCACAACGGCGCGAGATAGAACAGCAGCAGCACGCGCATGACCTCGCCGTGCAGCATGCCCAGCACATAGCCGAGGTTGCAGCCGGCCGAGGACAGCGCGATCGCGACCAGCCAGCCGTCGATGCGCGCGCCGCGCAACTTGCCGCGGAACACGATCAAGCCGAGGAGCAAGGCCACTGCGTAGGTGAGCGCCGAGGCCAGCGCGCCGGAAATACCGGCCGCCTCGATGGCGCGGTAGGGGTACCAGATCAACCCCCAGATCGTCGCGCCGGCGAACAACGCGACGACGGCGACGGCACGCCCTGCCCTATAATGCCCTGCTGAATTGTTCATCGCTCCCCGCAGCGTTTTCCGTGAATCCCGACCTCGCCAAGCTCCACCCCTACCCCTTCGAAAAGCTGCGCCAACTGTTCATCGGCGTGTCACCACCACTGAGTTTCGGGGAGATCAAGCTCTCGATCGGCGAACCGCAGCACGGTACGCCGGAATTCATCCAGGACACGCTGGCGGCGAATCTCGCCGGTCTGGCGCATTATCCCACCACCAACGGTTCGGACGACCTGCGCGAAGCGATCGCCGACTGGCTCGGCCGGCGCTACGGGATTCCTGCCCCCGATGCAGCGACGCAGGTACTACCGGTCAGCGGTTCGCGCGAAGCGCTGTTCGCCTTCGCGCAATGCGTCGCCGATCCCGGCAAGCCGGGCGGGCTGGTGCTCTGCCCGAATCCGTTCTACCAGATCTACGAGGGTGCCGCCTACCTCGCCGGACTCACACCCGCCTTCATCAACCAGTTGCCGCACAACGGCTTCGCAATGGACTTCGGCGCCGTACCGGCGGAAACGTGGCAGCGCACGCAACTGATCTACGTCTGCTCGCCCGGCAACCCGACCGGCAACGTAATGACGCTGGCGCAATGGCAGGAACTGTTCGCGCTTTCCGATCGTCACGGCTTCGTCATCGCTTCCGACGAGTGCTACTCCGAAATCTATTTCGACGAAGCAAAGCCACCGCTGGGGGCGATGGAAGCCGCGCGGAGGCTCGGCCGCGACGACTACCGCAACCTGATCGTCTTCTCCAGTCTCTCGAAGCGCTCCAACGTGCCCGGCCTGCGCTCGGGCTTCGTCGCCGGCGACGCAGCGATCATCGAACAATTCTGGCTATACCGCACCTATCAGGGCTGCGCCATGAGCGGGCCGGTGCAGGTCGCCTCCACCGTCGCCTGGCGCGACGAAGCCCATGTCCGCGAAAACCGGCGCCAATACAAGGAAAAATTCGACAAGGTAACGCCCATCCTCGCCGACTGCCTGGACACGCAAATGCCCGAGGCCGGCTTCTACCATTGGGCCTCGGTAGCGCGTTACGGCATCTCCGATACCGAGTTCGCCCGCGGCCTGCACGCTGGGTACAATGTTACGGTCCTGCCGGGCAGTTTCCTCGCCCGGGAGGCGGATGGCGTCAATCCGGGATCCAGGTTCGTGCGCATCGCGCTGGTCGCGGATGTGGACGAATGCATGGACGCTGCCCGCCGCATCGCCGATTATTGCCAGACTCTCTAGACTACAGACAACAAGGAAGCCCCATCATGCAAGACCTGCAACGCATCATCGACCAGGCGTGGGAAAACCGCGCCTCGCTCAGTCCCGGCGCCGCACCGGCCCAGCTCAGCGAGGCTGTCGAACACGTGCTGAACGACCTCGATCAGGGCCGGCTCCGCGTTGCCGAACGCATCGACGGCCAGTGGGTGACCCATCAATGGCTGAAGAAGGCAGTACTGATCTCCTTCCGCCTCGAAGACAACCACGTGTCGGACAACGGCGTGATGCGCTACTACGACAAGGTCGCCACCAAGTTCGCCAAATGGGACGACCAGACTTTCCGCCAGGGCGGCTTCCGCGTCGTACCGGGCGCAATCGCCCGCCGAGGCAGCTTCATCGCCAAGAACGTCGTGCTGATGCCAAGCTACGTGAACATCGGCGCCTACGTCGATGAGGGAACCATGGTCGACACCTGGGCCACCGTCGGCTCCTGCTCGCAAATCGGCAAGAACGTACACCTCTCGGGCGGCGTCGGCATCGGCGGGGTACTGGAGCCGATCCAGGCCAATCCGACGATCGTCGGCGACAACTGCTTCATCGGTGCGCGCTCCGAAGTGGTCGAAGGCGTGATCGTCGAAGACAACTGCGTCATCTCGATGGGCGTCTTCATCAGCCAGAGCACCAAAATCTACGACCGCGCCACCGGCGAAATCACCTACGGCCGCGTGCCGGAAGGCTCGGTGGTGGTGGCTGGAAACCTGCCTTCGGCCGACGGCAAGTACAGTCTCGCCTGCGCGGTGATCGTCAAGCGCGTCGATGCCAAGACCCGCGCCAAGACGTCGATCAACGAGCTGTTGCGCGACTGAAGCCCAGCGACAGAGGCTGTCCGACATAGACCGGTTTCGCTGCGAAAGGGAATGCCATGATTCTCGACAAGCTGTTTCACTTGATGGCGGAAAAGAACGCGTCGGACATCTTCGTCTCGGCGGGAACGCCGATCAACATCAAGATTCACGGCAGCTGCATTCCCATCAACCAGCAGGTCATGGATCCGGCGATGATCCAGAAGATGGCCTACGAGTTGCTCACGCCCGAGCAAATCAAGCTGTTCGAGTCGACCCGGGAAATGAACCTTTCGGTGAGCAAGTCGGAGGTCGGCAACTTCCGCGTCAACCTGTTCTGGCAGCGCAGCTCGGTCGGCATCGTGGTCCGTTTCATCACCAGCCTGATTCCGCGCATCGAAGATCTTGCCCTGCCATCGGTGCTTTCCGACATCATCATGGAGAGGCGCGGGCTGGTACTGGTGGTCGGCGCAACCGGCTCAGGCAAATCGACGACGATTGCCGCCATGCTCGACCATCGCAACTCCAACATGTCGGGACATATCCTGACAGTCGAGGATCCGATCGAGTTCCTGTTCAAGCACAAGCGTTCCATTGTCAATCAGCGCGAAGTGGGACTCGACACGATGTCCTGGGGCGACGCCCTGAAGAACGCCATGCGCCAGGCACCGGACTGCATCCTGATCGGCGAGATCCGCGACAAGGACACCATGCAGGCAGCCATCGCCTACGCACAAACCGGCCACCTGTGCCTCGCCACCCTGCACGCCAACAACGCCTACCACGCCTTGAACCGCATCATCAACTTCTTCCCGATGGAGAACCGAACATCGTTGTATCTCGACCTGTCCGCCACACTGCGCACCATCATCTCGCAGCGCCTGACACGCAAACCTGACGGCAGCCGGACACCCGCGGTGGAGATTCTGCTCAATACCCGCCACATTTCCGAACTGATCGAAAAGGGCGAGCTCAACGGCATCAAGGAGGCCATGGAGCAAAGCCTGGCGCCGGGGTCGCAAACCTTCGAGCAGGATCTGCATCGACTGTACAAGGAAGGCACCATTACGCTCGACGAGGCACTGGCGAATGCCGACTCGCCGACCAATCTTTCCTGGCTCATCAACAACGAGCAGATTCACGCACCGGCGAAGGCAGCAAAGGCGCCATCGCTGAATGCGGTCCCGTCAGGCACCGATGAAGGGGATGGCGGCGCGTCATTCTCGGAATTCACCCTCAATATGGATAACTGATGGCAGCATCGCCGACATTGGCGCTAGCCCGCGAGCTGATTGCGCTACCGTCGGCTACTCCTGACGATGCGGGTTGCCTGGAAGTAATCGCGAAACGTCTGGCGCCGCTCGGTTTCGCGCTCGAACGTATCGATTGCAACGGCGTTTCCAATCTTTGGGCACGACGCGGCAATTCCGCGCCGCTGATCTGTTTCGCCGGCCACACCGACGTGGTGCCGCCCGGACCGCTCGATCAGTGGCGATCGCCTCCTTTCGTTCCGACGGAACGGGATGGCTTTTTGTTCGGTCGGGGCGCCGCCGACATGAAGTCCTCGATTGCGGCATTTGTCTTTGCCAGCGAACGTTTCATCGCCGAACATGCCGATCACGCGGGATCGCTGGCGCTGCTGCTGACATCCGACGAGGAAGGCGACGCCGTTGACGGCACCGTCCGCGTCGTCGAAACCTTGAAAGCGCGGGGCGAGTCGATCGACTATTGCATCGTCGGGGAGCCAACCTGCTCGGATCGCTTTGGCGACACCATCAAGAACGGCCGCCGCGGCTCGCTTTCGGCCCGCCTGATCGTCAAGGGCGTTCAGGGTCACGTCGCCTATCCCGAGAAGGTCAGGAATCCGATCCATCTAGCCGCCCCCGCCCTCGCCGAACTTGCCGCGACGCGCTGGGACGAGGGCAACGAGTATTTCCCGCCGACCAGCTTCCAGATCGCGAACATCCACGCCGGCACCGGCGCGCCCAACGTGGTCCCCGGTGCGTTGGAAGCCTTTTTCAATTTCCGCTTTTCCACTGAGAGTCCGGTCGAACATTTGCAGGAGGCGGTGCATGCCCTGCTCGACCGCCATGACCTGGAATACGAGATTCACTGGACCATCAGCGGCCGGCCCTACCTCACGCCGCGGGGCCGTCTGGTCGACGCCCTCGCCGGGGCCATCGCCGCAACCACAGGCGTGGATCCGGTGCTTTCCACTTCCGGCGGCACTTCGGATGGCCGCTTCATCGCCGATATCTGCCCGGAGGTCGCCGAATTCGGTCCGCTCAACGCCAGCATCCACAAAGTTGACGAGCATGTTTCGCTCGTCGACCTGGAATCGCTGACCGGGGTCTACCGCTCGGTACTTGATCGCTTGCTCGTTGCATGACTTCACCGGTCGACGAACTGACGACGATACGCGACTGGCTGCGCTGGGCAGTCAGTCGCTTCAACGAAGCCGGCCTTTGCTTCGGGCACGGCACGGACAACGCCTACGACGAGGCCGTCTGGCTGATCCTGCACACGCTGCACCTGCCCAATGACCGTCTGGAGCCGTTCCTCGATGCAAGCCTGACACGAACCGAGCGACTGGCGATCCACAACGTCCTCGAACAGCGGATCACGCGTCGCCTGCCGGCCGCCTATCTCACCAACGAAGCCTGGCTCGGCGACTATCGCTTCTACGTCGACCAGCGCGTCATCGTGCCCCGATCGTATTTTGCCGAACTGCTGCTCGAACGCCTTGCGCCATGGGTATCGGATCCCGACGTCATCGCGCAGGCGCTCGACCTGTGCACAGGCTCGGGATGCCTGGCCATCCTGATGGCCGAGGCGTTTCCAGACGCTGCCATCGACGCGGTGGACATTTCCGCCGACGCGCTGGCGGTTGCCCATCGCAATGTCGCGGACTACGGGCTCGAAGAACGGATCGACCTGGTCGAATCGGACCTGCTGGACGGACTTGCCGGCCGCCGCTACGACCTGATCGTCTGCAACCCGCCTTACGTCACTGCGGAATCGATGGCGGCGCTGCCACTCGAATATCGCCACGAACCCGGACTGGCCCTGGCGGCCGGCGACGACGGACTCGACATCGTTCGCCGCCTGCTCGACAAAGCGCCAGACCATCTGACCGACGACGGCCTGCTGTTCATCGAAGTCGGGCACAACGCCGACATCGTCGACGCCGCGTTTCCCGATCTGCCGCTCACCTGGATCGACGCCCCCAGCGGCGAAGGCAAGATCTTCATGCTTGCCCGCGCCGATCTGGTGTGATCGGCGTCCCGCCACGGCTGACTTTTCCTGAGCCCGTCTGAAAAAGAAAAACGGAGCCCGCAGGCTCCGTACGACAAATTCTGTTGGGGTGGCTGATGGGGCTCGAACCCACGACAACCGGAATCACAATCCGGGACTCTACCAACTGAGCTACAGCCACCACCGATAAACCAATCTGGCCCGCCCGGCGAGACTCGAACCCACTGAAAGGCTTGAACAACGTCTCCCGTAGCGTCCCGTCCGATGCGCTTCCCCGGTTCTTCCGGTAAATTCAACATCGTTTTCGGGACAATTTCGGTACAACCAGGAAAAACGCGAACCAGATACGGCCGCCATTATACAACGCTCGCCGGGCCCGTGGCAGGCCAAGGTCCACCGCCGCGGCTTGCCGATCCAGCCAAAGTAAATATCATTCACAGGATGCGCCTTTCGGATCCCAAAACTCGAACAACATTGGTCCGCCGCCTTTCCCAACTTGCGTCCGTCGCATTCGTGCTCGGCCTCTTTGTCGGCGGCGCGCAACCGGTGGCAGTCGGACTTATGCCTCCCCCGTGGGACAAACTGGCGCACGTGGCGACCTTCGGCACGCTGACCGTGCTGCTCGAACTGGCGCTGCGGCCTCGGCCCTGGCTGCTGGTTTTGCTGCCGCTGCTGGTCTCGGCGCTGGACGAGTTCCAACAGACGTTCCTGCCGGGACGGCAGGCCGGTTTGGACGACTGGCTGGCTGGCGCGGCTGGCGTCGTTGTGGCGTATCTGCTGCTGCGGCAGACGCGACTGCGCGAATTGGTGTCCTGGTTGCGCGGGTAGGACCCTTATGCGGGCATGTCACAATTTGGCAGCAGAATATCCCTCAGCTTGCAGCAACCCTCAAAATTGGCTGGAGAAGAAGTACTGCTGGCACGGTATCGCCAAACAAACCCACGCCGTCTATCGCTCTGTTTGTGGAGCCTAGTAGCGTACCGCCACGGCTGACTTTTCCCAGCAAGGGACAAGGTAAAAGCGTAGGGGGCTAGACTTTTCCTCGGCGTGCCGCGACGGCTGACTTTTGGTTGTGTGCCCGGGCTCGATTCCGGACGCAAAAAAACCGCCCAAGCGACGTTTTTTTTGAAGTACTGCTCTGGCCCGCCCGGCGAGACTCGAACTCACAACCCCCGGCTTAGAAGGCCGGTGCTCTATCCGGTTGAGCTACGGGCGGTTCTCCGTGCGAGCTTCGGGGCACCGCGTCCTGGTCGGGGTGAGAGGATTCGAACCTCCGACATCCTGCTCCCAAAGCAGGCGCGCTACCGGGCTGCGCTACACCCCGAGAGGCGCGGATTCTACCGGCGCCCTCGGGCAGGGTCAATCGCAAATTAGTGGGTAACGACCCCCGCAGCGTCGACAGCCCCCGCGACGGCGGGCGCCGTGACAGCTTCCTCCGGCTTTTGCTCGGGCAGCGGTTCGGGCATTCGTTCCAGCGCAAGTTCGAGCACCTGGTCGATCCACTTGACCGGACGGATCTCGATCTTGCTCTTGATCGTGTCCGGCATCTCGGCGAGATCCTTGACGTTCTCCTCGGGAATCAAGGCCAGCCGGATGCCGCCGCGGACAGCCGCCAGGAGCTTCTCCTTGAGACCACCGATGGGCAGAACCTCGCCGCGCAATGTGATCTCGCCCGTCATGGCAACGTCCGCGCGCACCGGGATGCCGGTCAGCGTCGACACCAGCGCAGTCGTCATGCCGATGCCGGCCGACGGTCCGTCCTTGGGCGTGGCACCCTCGGGCAGGTGGATGTGGATGTCGTTCTTCTGGTAGAAGTCCTCGGCAATGCCGAGCGACTTGCTGCGCCGGCGCACGACGGTCAGCGCTGCCTGGATGGACTCCTGCATCACTTCGCCGAGCTTGCCGGTGGTGAGCGTCTTGCCCTTGCCGGGCACCGCGACGGACTCGATGGTCAGCAATTCGCCGCCAACCTCCGTCCACGCCAGTCCGGTCACCTGCCCCACCTGGTTCTCCTTCTCGGCCATGCCGAACGAGTAGCGACGCACGCCGACGAACTTGTCGAGGTTCCTGGCGTTCACGACGATCTTGTTCTTTCGCCTCTTCAGCACCAGTGCCTTGACGACCTTGCGGCAGATCTTGGAAATCTCGCGTTCCATCGCGCGGACACCAGCCTCGCGCGTGTAGTAGCGAACGATGTCGCGCAGCGCGTCCTCGGTGACGGTAAGTTCTTCACGCCGGACGCCGTTGTTCTTCAACTGCTTCGGCAGCAGATAACGCTGCGCGATGTTGACCTTTTCGTCCTCCGTATAGCCGGCCAGGCGAATCACTTCCATCCGGTCGAGCAGGGCCGCCGGAATGTTCAGCGTGTTGGCCGTCGCCACGAACATGACATCGGAAAGATCGAAGTCGACCTCGACGTAGTGGTCCTGGAAGGTATGGTTCTGCTCGGGGTCCAGCACCTCCAGCAACGCCGACGAGGGATCGCCACGGAAATCCATGCCCAGTTTGTCGACCTCGTCGAGCAGGAACAGCGGATTCTTGACGCCGACCTTGGTCATGTTCTGCAAAATCTTGCCCGGCATGGAGCCGATATACGTACGACGGTGGCCGCGAATCTCGGCTTCGTCGCGCACGCCGCCGAGGGCCATGCGCACGAATTTGCGGTTGGTCGCCTTGGCGATCGACTGGCCCAGAGAGGTCTTGCCGACGCCCGGGGGACCGACCAGGCAGAGAATCGGCGCTTTCAGCTTTTCGACGCGCTGCTGCACGGCCAGGTATTCGACGATGCGCTCCTTGACCTTTTCCAGTCCGTAGTGGTCCTTGTCGAGTATCTTCTCCGCGGCGCTCAGATCCTTGGAGACACGCGATTTCTTCTTCCATGGCAGACCGACCAGCGTGTCGATGTAGTTGCGCACGACGGTCGCCTCGGCGGACATCGGCGACATCAGCTTGAGCTTCTTGAATTCCGCGTTTGCCTTGGCCAGCGCTTCCTTGCTCATGCCGGCGGTGCGGATCTTCTTCTCCATTTCCTCGAGATCGGCACCCTCTTCGCCTTCTCCGAGTTCCTTCTGGATCGCCTTGACCTGTTCGTTCAGGTAGTACTCGCGCTGGCTCTTCTCCATCTGGCGCTTGACGCGGCCGCGGATGCGTTTTTCGACCTGAAGGATGTCGAGTTCCGTTTCCAGTTGCGACAACAGCTTTTCGAGCCGGTCGCCGACATCGAACAGCTCAAGAATCTCCTGCTTGAGTTCGAGCTTCATCGGCAGGTGCGCGGCGATGGTGTCCGCCAGCCGCCCGGCGTCCTCGATACCGGCCAGCGAGGTCAGTATTTCGGGCGGGATCTTCTTGTTCAGCTTCACATATTGATCGAATTGCGCCAGGATGGCCCGCCGCATCGCCTCGACCTCGTGATCGGCGCCTTCGTCGGCGCCCAGCGGGGTTGCGTCGGCAACGAACAGGGCAACCTGATCCTCGACACGATTGATCCGTGCCCGCTGCGCCCCCTCGACCAGCACCTTGACGGTGCCGTCCGGCAACTTGAGCATTTGCAGAATGTTGGCAATGCAGCCGATGGGATAGAGGTCATCCGCTTCCGGCTCGTCCTTCGCCGCCGACTTCTGGGCCACCAGCAGGATGCCCTTGCCGGCTTCCATGGCGTTTTCCAGGGCCTTGATGGACTTCGGGCGCCCGACGAACAACGGGATCACCATGTGCGGGAATACCACCACGTCGCGCAGTGGCAACAACGGCAGTTCCAGGTTTTCTGAAGGGGTATCGATTTCGCCGAGCATGGCTTGTCCTTATCTGTTGAATCTACCGTCGAGACATGGTGGCGACCGAGGCCGAATTCAAGCCTCGCCTGCCTCCATTCGACAATGTCGTGTCAGTTCGAGCCGGAAACCTTCGGCTGGTCGGCATAAATCAGCAACGGCTGCCCATCGCTGTCGATCATCGCCTCGTCTACCACGGCCTTCGCGACATTGTCCATGCCTGGCAGTTCGTACATGGTATCCAGCAGCGCACCCTCGAGTATCGAGCGCAAACCGCGGGCGCCAGTCTTGCGTTTCAGTGCCTTTCGGGCGATTGCCTGAAGGGCAGCCGGCCGAAGTTCCAGTTCGACCCCTTCCATGGCAAAGAGTTTCTGGTACTGCTTGGTCAGCGCGTTTTTGGGCTCGATCAGGATCTGCACCAATGCGTCCTCGTTGAGTTCCTCGAGCGTGGCAACGACGGGCAGGCGACCGATCAGCTCCGGAATCAGACCGTACTTGATCAAATCCTCGGGCTCGACGGAACGCAATACCTCGCCGACGGCTTTCTTGTCGACCTTGCTCTTGACCTCGGCCCCGAATCCGATGCCGCCCTTTTCCGAACGGTCGCGGATCACCTTTTCCAGGCCATCGAACGCCCCGCCGCAAATGAACAGGATGTTGGTGGTGTCGATCTGCACGAAGTCCTGGTTCGGATGCTTGCGCCCGCCCTGCGGCGGCACGCTCGCGACGGTGCCTTCGATCAGTTTCAGCAACGCCTGCTGAACGCCTTCGCCCGATACGTCGCGGGTGATCGAGGGGTTGTCGGACTTCCGCGAAATCTTGTCGATCTCGTCGATATAAACAATCCCCTGCTGCGCCTTGTCGACTTCGTAGTCGCACTTCTGCAGGAGTTTCTGGATGATGTTCTCGACGTCTTCGCCGACGTAGCCGGCCTCGGTCAGCGTGGTCGCGTCCGCCATCACGAACGGCACGTTGAGCAGGCGCGCGAGCGTCTGCGCCAGCAGCGTCTTGCCGGAGCCGGTCGGACCGATGAGCAGGATGTTGCTCTTCGCCAGTTCGACCTCGTCGGTACCCTTCTGGCGGTGGTGCAGTCGCTTGTAGTGGTTGTAGACGGCCACGGCGAGAATCTTCTTCGCCATCTCCTGACCGATCACGTATTGATCGAGAATGCCGCGGATCTCGGCTGGCGTCGGCAAGTCGCGTGTCGGCGCGCCGTCACTGTCGGTAGCGGATTCGTCGCGAATGATGTCGTTGCACAGATCGATGCACTCGTCGCAGATGAACACCGACGGGCCGGCGATCAACTTCTTGACTTCGTGCTGGCTCTTGCCGCAGAAAGAGCAATACAGCAGCTTGTCCGTCGTTTTCTTCTCAGCCATCGCCGTTCCCCGTCGTCAGTGCGCCGTCAGGCGGCTTCGCCCCGCTTGCTCAGCACTTTGTCCACGAGACCGTACTCCACCGCAGCCTCGGCGGACAGGAAGTTGTCGCGATCCGTATCACGCTCGATCCGGTCGATCGGCTGGCCGGTATGCGTGGCCAGCATTTGGTTCAGGCGCTGCTTCAGGAACAGGATTTCCTTTGCATGAATTTCGATATCCGAAGCCTGTCCCTGAAAACCACCCATTGGTTGATGAATCATCACGCGCGAATTCGGCAGGCAGAAACGCTTGCCTTTGGTGCCCGCCGCGAGCAGGAACGAACCCATCGAGGCGGCCTGGCCGATGCAAAGGGTGGACACATCCGGCTTGATGAACTGCATGGTGTCGTAGATGGCCATGCCGGACGTCACCGCGCCGCCGGGCGAGTTGATGTAGAGGTGAATGTCCTTGTCGGGATTTTCCGACTCGAGGAAGAGCATTTGCGCCACCACCAGATTGGCGGTCATGTCGTTGACCGGTCCGACCAGAAATACCACGCGCTCCTTCAGCAGGCGTGAATAAATATCGTACGCGCGCTCGCCACGACCGCTGGTCTCGACGACCATCGGAATCAGCCCGATATCCTGTGGTTCGAAGGTCTTGTTCATGGTTTGATCGAAATTTCCGGCGATGCCTGAGCGCATCATGCCGCATTCCCCATTAGTTCGTCAAAGGAGACGGGCTTGTCCTCGGCCTTGGCATTGGCCAGCATCCAGTCGACGACGTTGTTCTCCATGGCCAGCGCTTCGGCCTCGGCCAGGCGTTGCGGCTGGCTGTAGTACCAGCGCACGACCTCTTTCGGATCCTCGAAGGTCTGGGCATAGTCGTCGACGATGGCGCGCACCTGCTCCGGCTTGGCGTTCAAATCCTTTTCCCGGACCAGTTCCGCCAGTATCAGGCCGAGCTTGACGCGACGCACCGCCTGATCGGTGAACCAGGACGCTTCGATAGGCATGTTCTTCGCATCCATGCCGCGCGCCTGCATGTCCTTGCGCGCATTCTCCGCCATCTGCTGGGCTTCTGCGTCCACCAGCGCCTTCGGCACCTCGATGTCGTTGACCGCCAGCAGGGCATCCATCACCTGGTTCTTGACGCGCGCCTGCAAACGCTTCTTGACCTCGCGCTCCAGATTGCCTTTCACCTCCTCGCGCATCCTGGCGAGATCGCCGTCCTTGATGCCGAGCGAGCGGGCGAAATCGGCGTCCAGTTCCGGCAGTTTCGGCATTTCGATCTTCTTGGCCGTCACCTCGAACTGCACCGTCTGTCCGGCAAGGTCGGCGGCATGGTAGTCGGCCGGGAAGGTCACGTCGAAGGTCTTGGTTTCGCCCTCCGTGATACCGGTGAGCCCCTTCTCGAAATCGGGCACCATCATGCCGGAACCCAGCATGACGGCGAAATCGCTGGCCGTCCCGCCGGGGAAGGGTTCGCCGTTCTGGCTGCCTTTGAAATCCACGGTCAGGCGATCGCCCTGCTCGGCCGGACGACCGGCCGGCACGTAGGCGGTACGCTGCTTGCGCAGCACCTCGATGGTCTTGTCGACCTCGGCATCGCCGACGGTCAGGGTGGCCCGCTCGACGGTGGAACCCGACACGTCGCCCAGCTTGATCTCCGGGTAAACCTCGAATACCGCGGTGAACTCCATCTGTTCTTCGCTGGTAGCCGCTTTCGGCTCGATGCGCGGGTAACCCGCCACGCGCAGGTTCTGGCTGCGCACCTGCTCGCTGAAGGCCTTTTCGACTGCCGCACCGAGCGCTTCCGAATGGGCCTGCGGTCCATACTGCTGCGCAACCAGGTTCAGCGGCACCTTGCCGGGGCGGAAGCCCGCCATCTTGACCGACTTCGAGATGCGATGCAGGCGCTGCTGCACTTCCTTGTCGATTTCGGCCTTGGCGATGGCCATGTCGATACGGCGTTCCAGGGCGCTGGCGCCGGTGTTTTCCTGAGTCTGCATGAGAAATTCCTGATTGCTGGTATGGGTTGCGGCACAGCCGGGCCGGCAGTTGGTGCGAAGGAAGGGACTCGAACCCTTACGCCTCGCGGCGCTGGAACCTAAATCCAGTGCGTCTACCAATTCCGCCACCTTCGCGCGACCGGGAATTTTACCCGATATACTCGGCAACTGCCCATGACTGTCGCACACTACGAAAACTTCCCGGTGGCGTCGGTTTTGCTGCCCCGCCGCCTGCGCGAGCCGATCGCCGCGATCTACGCCTTTGCGCGTAGCGCCGACGATATTGCCGACGAAGGGAATCTTGCCGCTCCGGAACGCATGGCACTGCTCGACAGCTACCAGCGACAACTCGACGCCATTGCCGATGGCGAGGCGATCGACGATCCAATGTTCCACAAACTTGCCGACGTCATCAAGATCCACGGCCTGCCGTTGCGCCCCTTCCGCGACCTGCTCGACGCCTTCAGCCAGGACGTGCTCCAGACCCGCTATGCCGATTTCCGCGAGCTCATGGCTTACTGCCGCCGCTCGGCCAATCCGATCGGCCACCTGCTGCTCCACCTCTTCCGCGCCGACAGCGCCAAGAACCTCGAATATTCCGACGCCATCTGCTCGGCGCTGCAACTCATCAACCACTGGCAGGACGTCGGCATCGACGCCGCGAAACCGGTGCCGCGCATCTACCTGCCGATGGAGGATCTCGTCTATTTCGAAATCCCCGAAGCCGACATCCTGCGGCGCGTCACCACGGTTGAGTTTCGCAGCCTGATGCGCTTCCAGATCGATCGCACGCGCGAACTGATGAAGCAAGGCGAACCGCTGGGCTGGCTGCTCGGCGGGCGCATCGGCCTGGAAATCCGCGCCATCGTCGCGGGCGGCCTGCGCATCCTTGAGAAAATCGAGGCGGTCGACTACGACGTGTTCCGGCATCGGCCGGTGCTGCAGCGACGCGACTGGCCGCGCATCCTGTGGCGCGCAATATGACCCCTGATCTCTATTGCGCACAAAAGGTCGCATCGAGCGGTTCGAGCTTCACCTACAGCTTCCGCTTCCTGGCGCCGGCGCGGCGGCAGGCAATTACCGCCCTTTACGCCTTCTGCCGCGAAGTCGATGACGCGGTCGACGAGTGCACCGACCCCGCCATCGCCGCCGCCAAGCTCGGCTGGTGGCGCAGCGAGGTCGACGCGCTCTACGCCGGCAGGCCGACCCACCCGGTCACGCGATCCCTGGCCACCGCCCTGCCCCGCTTCAACCTGCCCCCCGAACAGTTGCAGGAGATCATCGACGGCATGGAGATGGATCTTCACAATACCCGCTACGCCGACTTCAAGGCGCTGCATCTTTACTGCTACCGCGTTGCCTCCGTCGTCGGCCTGCTGGCTGCCGAGATATTCGGCTACACCGATCGCCGCACGCTCAAGTACGCGCACGACCTTGGCCTCGCCTTCCAGCTCACCAACATCATCCGCGACGTCGGCGAAGACGCCCGGCGCGGCCGCATCTACCTGCCGCAGGACGAACTCGCGCGTTTCAATGTCGGTGAGGCCGACATCCTCGCCAGCCGCCACTCTGAACCGTTCCGGGCGCTCATGGAGTTCCAGGCCGACCGCGCCCGGCAAACCTACGACCGCGCGCTTTCCGAACTGCCGGTCGCCGACCGCAAGGCGCAGCGCGCCGGCCTGATCATGGCCGCCATCTATCGCACCGTGCTCGACGAACTAGCGAGGGATGACTTCCAGGTTCTCGACCGCCGCCTGACCCTGCCACCCGCGCGCAAGCTGTGGATCGCCGTGAAGACATGGATCGCAGCGTAGCGATCATCGGCGGCGGCTACGCCGGCTTCGCCGCGGCGGCCGAACTCGCCGCGGCCGGCTTCGAAGTGAGCGTCTTCGAGGCATCGCATACGCTCGGCGGCCGCGCCCGCGCGGTCGAGTTCGAGGGACTGACACTCGACAACGGCGCCCACATCCTCGTCGGCGCGTACACGGAAACGCTGCGCCTGATGCGACTCGTCGGCACGCCGGCCGCTGCCCTGCTGCGCCGGCCGCTGCACCTCGAATTCCCCGGCCTCTTCCGGCTGCGTGCGGCGCGCCTGCCGGCGCCGCTGCATCTCGCCTGGGCGCTGCTGACGGCAAGCGGACTGACCTGGCCCGACAAAGTCGCCGCTATCGAATTCATGCGCCGCCAGCAAAGCACCCGCTTCCGCCTCAAAGGCGACATCACCGTCGGTACACTGATCGCCGCGCAGCCCGAAGCCGTGCGCCGCTTCCTTTGGGAACCGCTCTGCCTCGCGGCGCTCAACACGCCGCCGAGACTCGCCTCGGCACAAGTCTTCCTCAATGTGCTGCGCGACAGCCTGGCCGCCGAACGCGCCGCCAGCGACCTGTTATTGCCGACCACCGACTTTTCATCGCTGTTCCCCGAGCCGGCGGCGCGCTTTGTCGAAGCGCACGGCGGCCACGTCAATCGCGGCACCCGCATCGGGCGCGTCCGCCGGGTCGATTTCGGCTACGCGGTCGACGGACACGGCACCTACTCGCAGGTAATCCTTGCCGTCGCGCCGCAGCACTTGCCACTCCTGATCGCCGACCAGCCGGAGCTCGCTTCCATCGCCGCGCAACTCCACAGCTACCGCTGGGAACCAATCGTCACCTGTTATCTCGCCTACCCCGAATCGGTGCGCCTGCCGCAGCCCATGCTCGGCGTCGTCGACGGCGTCCCGCAATGGCTGTTCGACCGCGGGCGGACTCACGGCCAGCACGGCCTGATCGCGGCGGTGATTTCCGCCAGCCACCACCATCGGACCCTCGAACCGCAAGTGCTGGCGGAGGAAATCCACACCGAGATCGCGCGGCTCGTCACGAACCTGCCGATACCGCGCTGGAGCCGGGTCATCGCCGAACAGCGCGCGACCTTCGCCTGCACTCCCGGCGTACCGCGACCGCTGACTTTTTCCGGCGTTCCGGGCCTTTACCTCGCTGGTGACTACGTGGCGGGCGACTACCCCGCGACCATCGAAGGCGCCGTCAGAAGCGGCGTCGCCGCCGCGCGCCTGGTCCAGCGCCAGTTCTAAACAACGCGGCGATGGACGTCGCCAACTCTTGTATTGGCGTAGCCATTCTGGTTTGACGCCGCAGGCGGCGCTATTGCGCCAGACGTTGCCCTGCGGGTCCGAATTGTCGATTGCGATACTTGGTCGAACCGGTCCCGTTGATCGCGACCTCCCGGACCGACGCCCCGATTGTCGGGGGCAAATGCCGGACCTGTGTATCGCGACGACATCACGTTGCATGTCAAGGTATTGCTATGGCATGATAGCCATACAAACAACAAGTGATACTCGAGCGCTGGCATCTTCGTACTGCCCTGGTGGCAACACACTAACGACATGCGATGGTGTGGAATCGCCTTCCGACGTGATTCGTCAGCGCAAAAGTCAAACAGCACTCGTTCCTCATCGGAGAGAAATTCGGCGCTTGGGATGAAGTCCGCAAGCTCCTTTTTCTGTCTAGCCTATGAGGAAAGCGAATCATGTCAAACGATCTCATTACTCCAGAAAATCTGACGAAGGAACTCTTGGCATCCGTCTATGACGCCGCGTTCCTGGAAACCTCATGGGATAACGAAGGTGACCTGAGGGTCAAGGAGAAGATCGCTTGCTTCGTCTTGCCATCCGAACGAAAAGACCGTATCCAGCTCTTGTCGATATTCGGGTTTGTTCCGAGTGCCACCGAGGCGCAGAGACTTCAATGCGTCAACAACATTAACCGGGACTACATCCTCCTCACGGCTACAACCGGCAGGAACGATACCCTTCAGTTCAAGTACGAGTTGTTCGTCGAGGGCGGTATCACCAAGAAGAATCTCGTCTTGGCGACAAGGCGGTTTCTCAGCATTCCCCAATCCGCCATCCAAGACCACGGAGCCGATATCGTTCAGTAGTCCCTTTCGGGGCGGCATCGAGTCGATTCAGCGTACCGCCACGGCTGACTTTTGCGGCCGCGCACCTATTGCTACAGCCGTCCCGCCGCCAGCCGCAGCACCCGTCCGCAGCGCGCGGCCAGCGCTTCGTCGTGCGTCACCAGCACCAGCGTCGTGCCGGCCTCGCGGTTCATGGCGAACATCAGTTCGATGATCTCGGCGCCGGTGGCGGCGTCGAGGTTGCCGGTCGGCTCGTCGGCTAACAACAATTTTGGAGCGACGGCGAAGGCGCGCGCCAGGGCGACGCGCTGCTGTTCGCCGCCGGAGAGATGCTTCGGATAGTGGTGCAAGCGCTCGGCCAGGCCGACGCGGCCCAGCATTGCACTGGCCTGGGTGTCGGCATCGGCGCGGCCCATGAGTTCGAGCGGCAGCGCGGCGTTCTCCAGCGCGGTGAGGGCGGGCAGCAACTGGAACGACTGGAAGACGAAGCCGAGCAGCCGGCCGCGCAGGGCGGCGCGGGCGTCTTCGTCCAGAGCGGAAATTTCCTCGCCCGCGAGCCGCACGCGGCCGCGGCTCGGGCTGTCGAGTCCGGCCAGCAAGGACAGCAGCGTCGTCTTGCCCGACCCCGAGGCCCCGACGACGGCAACTGCCTCGCCCTCGCTCACACGGAACGAAATGTCGTGCAGAATCGTCAACGTGCCATCGCCGCTTTTGACGTCCTTGCCCAGCCCTTCGACTTCTATCATCGCCGTCATGCTCAAACGTCTATTGTTGTCCGCATTGTCCATCATGTCATTCACCGCCGCCGCCGCACCCGCCATCCTGGTCTACGGCGACAGCCTGTCCGCCGGCTACGGCATCGGCATCGAGCAGAGCTGGCCGGCGCTGCTGGCGAGGCGGCTGGAGGACAGCCGCCTGCACTATACGGTATCGAACGCCAGCATCAGCGGCGAGACCACCGCCGGCGGGCGCACGCGCTTCGCGGAAACCCTGAAGCGCGTGCAGCCCGAGGTGGTCGTCATCGCGCTCGGCGCCAACGACGGCCTGCGCGGCCTGCCGGTGCTGCAAATGCGCATGAACCTTATCGCGATGATCAAGGCTGCCAAGACGAAGCAGGCGCGCGTGCTGCTGGTCGGCATGCAACTGCCGCCGAACTACGGCCCGGACTACGCGCGCAAGTTCAACGACAGCTTCGCCACCGTCGCCCGCGCCGAGAAGGTGCCGCTGCTGCCCTTCCTGCTCGAACCGCTAGGCACGACGTTCGACAATTTCCAGGCCGACGGCCTGCATCCGAACGCCGCCGCACAACCGAAGCTGCTCGACCACGTCTGGCCGGCGCTGAAGCCCCTGCTCAGATAAAAGTCAGCCGTGGCGACACGCCGGCCGAATCGCCGAATTGGCCGATGATGGCCGCGCGGTCGAAGCCGTCGGCGCGGAAAGCCGCCAATACCTCTTCGACGATTTCCGGCGCACAAGCGACCAGCAATCCGCCGCTGGTCTGCGGATCGGTGATCATCTTCTGCTGCCATTCGGCCATGCCAGACGGCAGCGCGACCGACTCGCCGTAGCTCGCCCAGTTGCGCGCCGACGCGCCGGTGGCGATGCCGGCTTTCACATGCGTCACCGCCTCTTCGATCAGCGGCAGCTTGTCGAACTCGACCGCGCAGTCGAGCTTCGCGCCGCGGCAGAGTTCCAGCAGATGGCCGCCCAGGCCGAAACCGGTGACGTCGGTAATCGCGTGCACGCCGGGCATTTCCGCCAGTCGCGTGCCCGTGGTGTTGAGCGCGGTCGTCCAGCGCAGCATCTCGTGGTAGCCGGCGGGGGACAGCAGTCCCTTCGCCAGTACCGCCGAAAGGATGCCGATGCCGAGCGGCTTGCCGAGGATCAGCACATCGCCCGCCTGCGCGCCCTTGTTGGCCTTGATCTTGTCCGGATGGACGATGCCGATGGCGACCAAACCGTAGATCGGTTCCGGCGCGTCGATCGAATGGCCGCCGGCAATCGGAATGCCGGCCTCGGCGCAGATCGAGGCGCCGCCTTCGAGAATGGCGCGGATCACGTCCTCGGGCAGCTTGGCGATCGGCATGCCGACGATGGCCAGCGCGAAGAGCGGCCGGCCGCCCATCGCGTAGACGTCGGAGAGCGCATTGGCGGCGGCGATGCGGCCGAAGTCGCGCGCATCGTCCACGATGGGCATGAAGAAATCGGTGGTGGCGACAATGGCCTGCGTGTCGTTGAGGCGATAGACGGCCGCGTCGTCCGAAGTGTCGACGCCGACCAGCAGGTCGCGCGGAAAGTCCTTGAGCGGCGATTCGGCGATAATGCGCGCCAGCAGTGCCGGCGCGATCTTGCAGCCGCAACCGCCGCCGTGGCTGAAGTGGGTAAGCTTGATATTTTCCATGGGAGTTTGAGTGTCTGAACGCGCCCGCAAGGAGCAAGCAAGGGGCCTGGCAAAGGTAACACAGCTCGCGGAATTCGACGCGATCCTCGACGCGCGCTCGCCCGCGGAATTCGCCGACGACCACATTCCCGGCGCGATCAACTGCCCGGTGCTCGACGACGAGGAACGCGCCCGCGTCGGCACCCTGTACAAGCAGGTGTCGCCGTTCGCGGCGCGCAAGGTCGGCGCGCCGCTGGTGGCGAAGAACATCGCCGGCCACATCGAAGCGCTGTTCCTCGACAAGCCGAAGGAATGGCGGCCGCTCGTCTATTGCTGGCGTGGCGGCAAGCGCAGCGGCGCCTTCCAGCACATCCTGCGCGAAATCGGCTGGGACGCGCACCGGCTCGAAGGGGGCTACAAGGCATGGCGCCAGAACATCATCGCCGAACTTGCCGAACTGCCCGGCCGCTTTTCCTTCCGCGTTGTTTCCGGCGCCACCGGCAGCGCCAAGAGCCGCGTCCTCGAAGCGCTGGCGGATCAAGGCGCGCAGATACTTCACCTCGAGGCGCTGGCGGCGCATAAGGGCTCGGTGCTTGGCAACCTGCCTGACGAACCACAACCGTCGCAAAAGGCGTTCGAGACCCGCCTCCACTCCGCGCTTTCCACGTTCGATCCACAACGGCCCATATTCGTCGAAGCCGAAAGCCGCCGCATCGGCACCGTACAGTTGCCCGACGTGCTGATCGCCGCCATCCGCGCCGCGCCCTGCGTGCGCGTCGAGGCAACGCTGCCGGCGCGCGTCGACTTCCTGCTGCGCGACTACGCCTACTTCCTCGCCGATCCCCGCTGGCTGGCCGAAAAACTCGGCCACCTGCGCAGCCTGCAAAGCAACGAAACGCTGACGCACTGGCTGGCGCTGGTCGAGACCGGCGACTTCAAGACGCTGGTTACGGAACTGCTGGAAAAACACTACGACCCGCTCTACCAGCGCTCGCAGGCGAAGAACTACCGCGACTACGGCGATGCGCTGACGGTCGACACCGACGACCTTGGCGAAGCCGGCATCGCCGCACTGGCGCGGCGCATCCTGAACGCATGCGCGACGACCTAGCCAGGGACTTCCTGACCGACCTGTTCCGCGCCGCGATCCGCGCCGCCGATCC
Source organism: Gammaproteobacteria bacterium (assembly GCA_018819515.1). Taxonomy (GTDB): domain Bacteria; phylum Pseudomonadota; class Gammaproteobacteria; order Burkholderiales; family Rhodocyclaceae; genus Fen-999. Next base: position 96,372 of record JAHJPX010000002.1, on the reverse strand, counting down.
GGTGATCTGCCTGCCGCCGCACCTGCCCTCGCCGCCCGCATCACCCGCCGGCCGCACCGTGGTCGTCGGCGCCGGCAAGGCCGCGGCCTCGATGGCACGGGCGCTGGAAGCACACTGGCCGGGCAAGTTGTCGGGACTGGTCGTCACGCGCTACGGCCATGGCGTGCCGACCCGCCACATCGAAGTCGTCGAAGCGGCGCATCCGGTGCCCGATGCCGCCGGACTCGCCGCAGCAAAACGCATTCGCGACCTGGTCGGCGGACTCACGGCCGACGATCTCGTGATCTGCCTGCTCTCCGGCGGAGGCTCGGCGCTGCTGGTCGAACCGCTGCCGCCGGTGACGCTCGACGACAAGCGCGAACTCTCCCACGCGCTGCTGCGTTCGGGCGCGAGCATCGGCGAGATCAACTGCGTGCGCCGCCACCTCTCCGCGATCAAAGGTGGCCGCCTCGGCGCCGCCTGCCATCCGGCGCGTCTGGTGACGCTCGCCATCTCCGACGTGCCCGGCGACAACCCGCTCAACATCGCCTCCGGCCCGACGGTCGCCGACCCGACCACCTGTGCCGACGCGCTGGCAATCCTGCGCCGCTACGCGATCGCGCTGCCGTCCGCCGTGCGGGAAGTACTGGAAAGCGGCGCCGGCGAATCCGTAAAACCGGGCGACGTCCGCCTGGCCAACAGTTCCACGACGCTGATCGCCACGCCGCGGATGGCGCTGGAAGCCGCGGCCACGGTCGCACGCGAACGCGGCGTCACGGCCCATATCCTCGGCGACGCCATCGAAGGCGAAGCGCGCGAGGTCGGCGGCGAGATGGCGGAACTGGCGCTGCAATTGGCGGCCCGGCGGCAGCCGCACGAGCCGCCCGCCGTATTGCTCAGCGGCGGCGAGACCACGGTCACCGTGCACGGCAACGGTCGGGGTGGCCGCAATGTCGAATTCCTGCTCGCACTGGGACTGGCGCTCGACGGCACGCCCGGCATCCACGCGCTGGCCGGCGACACCGACGGCGTGGACGGCATGGAGGAAATCGCCGGAGCCTGTCTCTCCCCGGACAGTATCGCCCGCGGCAAAGCGTTCGGCCGCTCGATGCGCGCCGCGCTGGACAACAACGACGGCCACGGCTTCTTCGGCGCGCTTGGCGACAGCATCGTCACCGGCCCGACGCTGACCAACGTCAACGACTTCCGAGCAATTTACGTCGGCAAGATCGACTGAGGCGGCGTCCCACCACGGCTGACTTTTCCAGTCGGGCCGGAAAACGTGGTTCGTCTCTGAATATCTCGTTGAGATGTTACGAGTCGGTCTACTTCGTGCGACAAAGGCTCAATAGGCCTTGGATGCGCGAACCAATGGCTTGCCGCGCTGAGGCGCTCTCAAGTACTTTTCGAACGATGAGCTTCTCGCCAGCCGTTGTGCTGCCGAAGCGCTCCAACTCTTTGTATTCTGCGTCGGAGAAAGTCGGCAGGGGCTCAGGTGGCGTTTCGCCCACCGACGTGTAGATCTGCATTAGCCCGTGCTTGGCATACTTGCCACCGACACGGGTACTAAAGAAATCCTCGGTTGCTTGCAATTCACTTTTGCTTAGGTTATCTGCGAGAAGCGTTGCGAAAACCGCAGTAAAACTGGAATCATCGAGCGATTGAACACACGCTGAAACATTGGCGGGGATCTTGCCCTGCCGTTCCGCCTTACGCACAGACAACTGCATACCGATCAACGACGATTTCGCGAATGTCGCTACGGCAATGGAAGGACTCACTGAACCGTCGGCTGCAAAGACCTGGGCGAAAGAAACAAGTGCTGCGACTGCGACAAGGATGAGGCGCAAGTTGAGACTCCTAACGAAGCTGTAGAAGAAGTCGTTTCATAGCCGCATTCTGCGGCGAACCAAATGGCATGGCAAGGCTCCAACGCGAAGTTCTGGATGAGCCCCGCATGGCGCGCTACAAACACATCGACACCAGCCCGCGGTTCATCGCGGGGGTTTTGGAGTGGCAATTGCTGCCGGGCGGTTCTATGAATAGTCGCATGAACAATCGATCGGTGACAGACCCGTTTCCCGGCTCTTGTGCGCCTTTCCGGCCATCGCCGCTGCGAGCAGTCCCACTGCCGTCATCCCGATTCGCATCGTCTTGCCCCTTCATGTGGCGTACCGCCACGGCTGACTTTTCCCCGGCTCCCTACGGCAGCCGGGTCGGCGCGCCGCGGCGCACGGCGATGCGCTGGACCATTGCCGGCCAGGGTTGATCGATCTCGCCCTGCTCGAAAGCAACCACGGTAAAGCGCTTGTGCAGCAGGTCGAGCAGTTCGCCCGGCCGCAGCAGGAATTCCGGACGGCTCGGCTTGCCGAAGCGTTCGTTGCCGACCATGAAGGTCTCGTAGATCAGCATGCCGCCTTCGTTCAGACAGGCGAACAACTGCGGCAGCAAGGGTCGCCACAGGTAGTTGGTGACGACGATGCCTTCGAAGCCGCGCCCGAAATACGGCCACGGGCCGCCTTCGAGGTCGGCCTGGCGCGTCGCGACGCCGGCGACGCCCGCCAGTTCGGCCAGACGCTCCGCGTCGCGATCCACGGCCTCGACGCGATGGCCCCGGCCCGCCAGCAGGCGGGCGTGGCGGCCGGAGCCGCAGGCCAGATCGAGCACATCGCCGCCGGGCGGAATCAGGCCGGCGAACCGGGCTACCCACGGCGAGGGATCAAGTGTTGTAATAGGGTCCGTCAAGGCCGGATTCTCCTTCGTGTTCTTGCGTTATTCGATGACGTGACAACCGCTTCGATGCTATCCTTTGCTGCGTTGCAGCACCGCCCACGGCACTTGTGCCGGGAAAGCCGAAATGAACAACGAGCGTCACTACCTGACATCGCTCCTTGATCCGAAGTCCATCGCCATCGTCGGCGCCTCCGAGACGCCGGGCTCGATCGGCGAAACCCTGGTCCGCAACGTACTCGACAGCAGTTTCAAGGGCAAGGTCTTCTTCGTCAATCCCAAGCACGACAAGGTCTTCGGCCAGAAGAGCTACGAGAGCGTCGAAGCCATTCCGCATCGCCTCGACCTCGCCGTCGTGTGCACCCGCGCCGAAACGGTGCCGGACATTATGGAGGCTTGCGGACGCGCCGGCACGCGCGCGGCGATCGTGATTTCCGGCGGATTTTCGGAAACGGGCCCGCGCGGCGCCAGCCTGGAGCGCACCGTCATCGAGAGCGCCCGCCGCCATCGCGTGCGCCTGCTCGGCCCGAACTGCCTGGGCATCCTGCGGCCGTCGGCCGGCATCAACCTCTCTTTCGCCCGCGGTAACGCCAATGCCGGCACGATCGGCCTGATCTCGCAGTCGGGCGCGCTGTGCACGGCCATTCTCGACTGGGCGCTGCCGAACAACGTCGGCTTCTCCACGGTGGTTTCGCTCGGTTCCGAAGGCGACGTCGATTTCGGCGAAGTGCTCGAGTACATGGTCGCCGACCCGAAGACCCAGAACATCTTTCTCTACATCGAGGGCATCAAGAACGCGCGCCGCTTCATGAGCGCGCTGCGCGCCGCGGCCCGCTGCAAGCCCGTCCTGCTGATCAAGGTCGGCAAGCATCCTTCCAGCGAGCAGGCGGTGCGTTCGCACACCGGCGCCATCGTCGGCGCCGACGACGTCTTCGACGCCGCGCTGCGCCGCGCCGGCGTGGTGCGCCTCGGCACGGTGGGCGAAATGTACGCCGCCGCGCAGGCGCTGTTCTCGCATTTCCGCCCGCGCGGCAACCGGCTGGCCATCATCACCAACGGCGGCGGCCCCGGCGTCATGGCCGCCGACCACTGCTGCGACATCGGCATCCCGCTGGCCGTTCCGTCCGCAGCCACGCTCGCCAGGCTCGACGAGGTGCTGCCGGAATACTGGTCGAAGGCCAACCCGATCGACATCATCGGCGACGCCGATCCGGCACGCTACGCCAACGCGCTGCAGATCTGCCTCGACGACGACCAGATCGACGGCATCATGGTGATCCTGACGCCGCAGGCGATGACCGATCCGACGCAGGCCGCGCGGATGGTGATCGAAACCGCGCGCCAGACCGACAAGCCGGTGGTGACCTGCTGGATGGGCGAGGAACAGGTGCGCGAAGCGCGGCTGCTGTTCAAGGGCGCCGGCATCCCGACCTTCCGCACGCCCGAACCGGCCGTCCAGCTCTTCTCGCATATTTCCGCCTACTACCGCAACCAGCGGCTGCTGGTGGAAACGCCGGCCTCGATCTCCGATCAGGTGGCGCCGCGGCTGGAATCGGCGCGGCTGGTGATCGAGACCGCGCTGGCCGAGGGCCGCAAGGTGCTGAACGAGATGGAATCGAAGGCGCTGCTGGCGGCCTTCCGCATTCCGATCGCGCAGACCGTGGTCGCCCGCTCGCCGTCGGAGGCGATGGTGCTGGCCGAAGAGATCGGCCTGCCGGTGGTGATGAAGATCGACTCGCCGCAAATCACGCACAAGTCGGAATTCGGCGGCGTACGCCTCAACCTCGGGTCGCTTTCCGCCGTGCGCGATTCATACAACAGCATCGTCGAGGAGGTGCGCAAGCACCGGCCCGACGCGATCATCCAGGGCGTCGCCATCGAACCGATGATCCAGAAGGAAAACGGCCGCGAACTGATGGTCGGCATGATGCGCGACCAGGTGTTCGGGCCGACCATCCTTCTCGGACCGGGCGGTGTCGGCATCGAACTGACGGGCACGGACCGCGCCGTGGCGCTGCCGCCGCTCAACCCCTTCCTCGTCGCCGACATGCTCGCCTCGACGCATACCTCGGCCAAGCTCGGCTCCTATCGCAACATGCCGCCGGTGAGCATGGAGGCGCTGGAATCCGTGCTGCTGCGCGTGTCGGAAATGGTTTGCGAGCTGCCGTGGATCTCGGAGCTCGACATCAATCCGTTGATCGTGGACGAGAACGGCGCGGTCGCCGTCGATGCCCGCATTTCGATCGAGCATCTGCCGCTGACCGCGGCGCGCTACGATCACATGGCGATCCACCCCTACCCGTCGCACCTCGCCATCAGCTACCAGACCAACGACGGCCAGACGGTGAACATCCGGCCGATCAAGCCGGAAGACGCCGACATCGAGCAGGAATTCGTCCAGGGCCTGTCGCCCGAAACCAAGTATTTCCGCTTCATGAACACCATCCGCGAACTGTCGCTGGCCCAATTGATCCGCCTGACGCAGATCGACTACGACCGCGAGATGGCCTTCATCGCGCTAATCGAGGAAGACGGCAAGGAAACCGAGATCGGCGTCGCCCGCTACGCGACCAACCCGGACGGCGAGTCGTGCGACTTCGCCATCGTCGTCGCCGACGACTGGAAGGGCAAGGGCGTCGCGCGGCGGCTGATGGGCGTCCTGATCGATGCCGCCCGCGCCAGCGGCCTGAAGTACATGCATGGCGATTTCCTGGCGGAGAACGCGCGCATGCTGCGCTTCGTCGCCAGCCTCGGCTTCGTCGTTTCGTCGCATCCGGAAGACTCCGGCCTCAAGCGCGGCGTACTGGTGCTCGAGTAGGCGCCTGGCCGGCGAGCACGCGCGGTTCGACCATGAGCGTCGCCTCACCGGCGTGCCACCACGCCTGACTTTCCTGGATCGTGCATTGAAGCTGCATGCCGCGTTCGGCCAGCGCCGCCAGCGCCGCTGACTGCTCAGGATCGATCGCCAGCACGCACAGGTTGTCGAGCTTCGCCAGCCCGGCACCCTCCTTCGCCCACCAGGCGTCCATCGCCCGGCCGCCGTAGGCGAGCACAACCACTTCCTCGGCCCTTCCGGCCGCCCTGCGCACGGTGCGTTCATCGGGCAGGCCGACCTCGATCCACAAGCGGATGCCGCCGCTGTAGTCCCTGAGCCAGAGTGCCGGTTCGTCGGTCGTCGACAGTCCCTTGCCGAACTCCAGGCGCTCGTCGGCAAACAGCGCAAAGGCGAGCAGGCGCACCATCATGCGCTCGTCGGTTTCGGAGGGATGGCGCGCGAGGGTCAGCGCATGGTCGCCGTAATAACAGCGATCGAGGTCGGCGACATTCAGGTTCGCCTTGAAGATGGTTGATTTGAGGGCCATGGGCGGCAGTGTAACGGTGGCCGAGGGTATCATTGCCACAAATACTCCAATCGAAGAGAACCCCATGGACGAGCACACCCGCACCCTCGAACCCCGCGCCGGCATCGGCATCGCGCGCCAACGGCCATTCGACGCCGAAGCTTTCGAGCGCGCGATCACCGATCTGCTGAACGCTTGCGGCGTCGCCAGCGACACCGTGCATACCGGCAAGACGGCGCAGCGCGTGCGCGATCTGTGGCAGAAGCGCCTGTTGGGCGGCTACGACATCGATCCGGCCGAGGCGCTCGGCGACGGCTTCGCCGACGAACGCGCAGACATGGTGGTGATCCGCGGCATCGCCATCCACGGCGTCTGCCCGCACCATCTGGTGCCGTTTCGCGGCGTGGCGCATGTCGCCTATCTGCCCGGCGGCCGGCTGCACGGCTTCGGCCGCATCGCCCGGCTGGTCGACGCCATCGGCCATCGCTTCACCTATCAGGAGTGGATGACGCGCGACATCGCCGAGGCGCTGATGACCCACGGCAAGGCGCGCGGCGCGGCCTGCATCATCGAGGCGGAACAGCTTTGCCTGCTGCTCGGCGAGGACCGGCGCGGCGACGAGCGGGTGGTAACACAGGCCTTCACGGGCGACTTCGAGCGCTCCGAGCAATCCCGCCGCGAATTCATGCGCGCCATTTCCTGACCTTAGCCATGCACATCCATCATGCCCTGCATCCCGACCGGCCACCTCTTTCCTACGACGTCGACGAGGCGGATTTCGCCGAACGAGTCGTCGCGCGTTCGCAGGAAATACCGGTGCTGGTCGATATCGGCGCGGACTGGTGCAGCCCCTGCCTGGTGCTGACGCCGCTGCTGGAAAAACTGGTGGCGGAATACGACGGCCGCGTGCTGCTGGCGCGCGTCGATGCCGACGAAAACATGCGCCTCGCCGGCCGCCATCAGGTGCGTGGCTTTCCGACCGTCATCGCCTACAGCCGCGGCGAGGAAGTCGACCGCTTCCACAGCGCGAAGCCGATGCACTTCCTGCGCGAGTTCGCCGACAGGATCATCGCCCGGCACATCGCCGGATCGACGCACGACCAGGTTTCTCGCATTGACTGAAACCGCGCCCGCAAAAGCGGGCAATGACGCGGTTCAGCGGGCCGACGAATCGAGAGTATCGACCAGCGGCAGCGCGAGCGCCAGATCCTTGCCGTCGTGGTTGAGATGGAAGCGCAAGTGGATGTTGCGCGCCAGATTGCGAAGTCGCCAGTCGACTTCGCGCGCCACCAGCGCAATCTCGGCCAGTAGTTCCTCATCCGCCTTGACTTCCTCGACGCTGAGCGCCTCGATGGCACCGGTCGCCGTCAATGCCTTGCTCAGAACCTTGAGCGCCGCGACGACATAGCCGCCTATATCGGCCGCGATCCGGCTTTCCTTGTGGGCGGCCAGCGATGCCGCGGCCACCATCGACTGATCGAGTCTCTCTACGATGAGGCGGATGCGGTCGAGACAATCCTCGCAACGCATCGATGGGGGGGTGAGCGGCGAACTTAGCAACGGCTTGATCACGGCATCGACGACAGTACGCTCAAACTCCTCGGGAACGATTCGGGTGGCAACGCGCAAGCGATAGGTGGATTCGTCGGCGCCATGCATGACGATCGCCGCGCAAGTGTCGGCGACGCCGATTATCCGCCCGAACTTGCCGATCTCGCCGTTCGCCTTCTGCGCCGGATAGCCGCTGCCATCTAGACGCTCGTGATGCTCGGCCACGGCGTCGCCTATCTTCGCCGGCAAGCTGGTCAGTTCGCGAACCAGGGCCTGCCCGATCCGCGGATGCACCGCCACCTGCTTCCACTCGGCGGGAGTCAGCCTGGTATTGCTGTGCAAGTAGCCGGGGTCGATATAAAGTTCACCGATATCGTGGATCAGCGAAGAAAGCAGAAGCTGCTGGACCGCGTCGTCGCCGACATTCAGCCGGGCGGCAATTCCCGCCGTGATCGCGACGCAATGCAGGCCGTGTCGGTAGCTCGCCAGCTTCCCTTCACGCGCCGATGTCAGCAACAGTTTGAACGGCCCGGGCAGCGGCGTGTTGCGGAACCCCGTGAGCAGGCTGCGTGCGGCGACCGATCCCGATATGCGCTGCAGCATCGAGTTGCTTTCGACCAGTTCCAGGCAGGCAGTCACTACCTCATCGGAAACGATGCCGCCCTCGACGGTCAGCGCCGACTCAAGGGGCCGAGCCAACTTGTGGCGCTGCAGCTTTTCCTGGAGCGACCGCGATACCTTTTGTCCCTGCGCCCAGAGCTTGTGGCCAGAATCATCGACGATGTCCTCGGAAGCAACGATCTCATGCTGATCCGAAAGCGCCATGATGTGCTCGAGGCAATGCGAATTCACAAGATTGGGTGTCGCGGCTTCCGGCATTGCATCATGCTCCGAAGAGAACTGCCAGCTATAACACTATGAATGCTAATTAGATATTAGCGAATTTCGGTTGAATGTAAAGTCGCCCACACCCCGACTTTTTGCGACGGCGTACCGGCTAGACTTACTTTCGTACTAGTGATGGTTCACTTCTCACTCCATACTACAATCGGCTTTTCGCCATCGAGTCATTGCCATGCCCGTCTTCGCCATCGGCGACAAGCATCCGCAGATTGCCGACTCCGTCTGGATCGCGCCCAACGCCACCGTAATCGGCGATGTTCGTCTCGGCCACAATGTCAGCATCTGGTGGAACGCGGTGCTGCGCGGAGACAACGATCCAATCAGTATCGGCGAGAATACGAACATCCAGGACGGCTCGGTGCTGCATACCGACATCGGCGTACCGCTCGTCATCGCTGCCAACGTAACAGTGGGACACATGGTGATGCTGCACGGCTGCGCGATCGGCGAAGGCAGCCTGATCGGCATCGGCGCCATCGTCCTTAACAACGCGGTGGTCGGCCGCGAATGCCTGATCGGCGCCGGCAGCCTGATTCCCGAAGGCAAGGTGATACCGGAGCGGTCGCTGGTGATGGGTTCGCCGGGACGTATCATCCGCCAACTGACGGACGAGGATATCGTCAGAATGCGCGCCAGTGCTGAGCACTACGTGGAGCACTTGCAGCACTACAGCAGCCAGTTGGTGCAGCTGGACTGATCAGGGCTGCTTCTGCGGCACCTGGACGAATATCTCGCCCGGCTTGACCAGCCCGAGTTCGTAGCGCGCCCGTTCCTCGATCGCGCCGAAGCCGGTCTTGAGGTCGCGCACTTCCGCATCGAGCGCGGCGTTGCGCCCTTCCAGACTCTGATTGACTTCACGCTGCTCGGCCAGTTGCCGATCCATGTCCCAGACGCGCAGCCAGCCGCCCTTGCCCAGCCACAACGGGTACTGGAGCAGCACGATCAGCGCCACCAGTACCCAGGTCGGCCAGCGCATGGCGTTCGCGTCTACTTCCTCAGGTTGTAGAACGTCGCCACACCGGGATAGCTGACGGCCTCGCCGAGGTCTTCCTCGATGCGCAGTAGCTGGTTGTACTTGGCGATACGATCCGAGCGCGACAGCGAGCCGGTTTTGATCTGGCCGGCATTGAGGCCGACCGCGATATCGGCAATGGTCGAATCCTCGGTCTCCCCCGAACGATGCGAGATGACGTTCGTGTAGCCGGCGCGCTTGGTCATCTCGACGGCGGCGAAGGTCTCGGTCAGCGTGCCGATCTGGTTGATCTTGATCAGTACCGAATTGGCGATTCCCTGGCTGATGCCTTCGCGGATGATCTTCGGGTTGGTGACGAAGATATCGTCGCCGACGATCTGGGTGGTCTTGCCGAGCCTTTCGGTCAGCATCTTCCAGCCGTCCCAGTCGGCTTCGGCCATGCCGTCCTCGATGCTGACGATCGGGTACTTGCCGGCCAGTGCGGCAAGGTAGTCGGTGAATTCCGCAGAACTCAGTTCCAGCTTTTCCGAGGCGAGAATGTACTTGCCGTCCTTGTAGAACTCCGAAGCGGCGCAATCGAGGCCGAGCAGCACGTCCTGACCCGGCGTATAGCCCGCCGCATCGATCGCCTTCAGAATCAGTTCGATAGCCTCGTCGTTGCCCGCCACGTTGGGCGCGAAACCGCCCTCGTCGCCGACCGTTGTCGGATAGCCCTTCTTGTCCACCAGCTTCTTCAGGTGCTGGAAGACCTCCGCGCCACAGCGCAACGCCTCGCGGAAGCTCTTCGCACCGACCGGCAGGATCATGAATTCCTGGATGTCGAGGTTGTTGTTGGCATGGGCACCACCGTTGATTACGTTCATCATCGGCACCGGCATCTGCATCGGACCGGAACCGCCGAAATAACGATAGAGCGGCAAGCCCGCCTCGTCGGCGGCGGCCTTGGCCACGGCCATCGACACGGAGAGGATGGCGTTGGCGCCGAGGCGTGACTTGTTGTCGGTACCGTCGAGCTCGCACAGGCTCTGGTCGATGAAGGTTTGTTCCTCGGCGTCGAGCCCGATGATGGCCTCCGAAATCTCGGTATTGACGTTATCGACGGCCCGGCTCACGCCCTTGCCGAGGAAACGGCTCTTGTCCCCGTCGCGCAGTTCGATGGCTTCGCGCGAGCCGGTCGATGCACCCGAAGGCACGGCGGCACGACCCATGACGCCGGACTCCAGCAGAACATCGGCCTCAACGGTGGGATTGCCGCGGGAATCCAGTATCTCGCGGGCGACGACATCAACGATTGCGCTCATCTTCCTGTTCCTGGTTACGTTGAATAGCCTTCGACCAACACCATGTCGAAGGATGAAACACCCGCCCGCGCCTTGCGCGCCGCGACGTACTCGGGCGAATCGTAAAACGCTTTCGCCTTTTCGCGGCTGTCGAATTCGATCACTACCAGTCGCTGCGGCAGCCAACCGCCTTCCAGCACCTCGTAGGGAGCGCCGCGCACAAGAAAGCGGCCACCGTGCTGCTCGACGGCGATCGACGACAGGCGCCGGTATTCGATCATGCGCTCGGGATCAGTGGATTTGGCGTCAACGACAAGATAAGCCTTGGCCATTACACCTCCTTGACGACTTCCGCAAAACCGGCGCGATTGACCAGCGCGTCCAGTTCCGCGAGTACTGACAACAGCTCCCGCATGCGCTTCAGCGGCCAGGAGTTCGGGCCGTCGGACAACGCGCTGGCGGGGTCGGGATGCGTTTCCATGAACAGGCCGGCAATACCGACGGCAACCGCGGCGCGCGCCAGCACCGGCACGAACTCGCGCTGGCCGCCCGACGACGTGCCCTGCCCGCCCGGCAGCTGCACGGAGTGGGTTGCGTCGAATACAACCGGGCACCCGGTTTCGCGCATGATCGCCAGTGAACGCATGTCCGAAACCAGATTGTTGTAGCCGAAGGAAACTCCGCGTTCGCACACCATGATGCTGTCGGCATCATTATTGGCCGATTTCGCCTTGGCGACAACCTGTTTCATGTCGCCGGGCGCCAGAAACTGACCCTTCTTGATGTTCACCGGCTTGCCACAAGCGGCAACCGCCTGGATGAAATCGGTCTGCCGGCAGAGAAACGCCGGCGTCTGCAGCACGTCCGCCACCGAAGCCACGGCCGCCACTTCGTCTTCGGCATGGACGTCGGTCAGTACCGGAACACCGATCTGCTTCTTCACTTCGGCCAGAATCGCCAGCCCCTCGTCGAGGCCGAGGCCGCGGAACGACTTGCCCGAACTGCGGTTGGCCTTATCGTACGATGCCTTGAAGATGTAGGGAATGCCAAGTCCGGCGCAGATCTCCTTCATCTGCCCCGCGATGTCGAGACAGAGCTGCTTCGATTCGGCCACGCACGGACCAGCGATCAGGAACAGCGGCCGGTCGAGGCCGACCTCGTGGCCACAAAGTTTCATGCCTGTGCCTTGCGCACCAGCGCCGCCTTGACGTAGCTGATGAAAAGCGGATGGCCGGTGCGCGGATTGCTGGTGAATTCGGGGTGAAACTGGACACCGATAAACCACGGGTGCAGTTCCTGCGACAGCTCCATCATTTCCGGCAGGTTTTCCGACGGCGTGCGCGCCGAGATCACCATGCCCGCCGCCTCCAGCTTGGGCACGTAAACGTTGTTCACTTCATAGCGATGGCGGTGGCGCTCGTTGACCTCCTTGCCGTAGATTTTCGCCGCCTGCGTGCCGGCCTTGAGTGGACAGCGCTGCGCGCCCAGGCGCATGGTGCCGCCAAGATCCGAGTTGGCATCGCGGTGCTCAACCTTGCCTTCGCGGTCCAGCCATTCGGTAATCAGGGCCACCACCGGATGCGGCGTGTCGTGATCGAATTCGGTGCTGTTGGCGTTTTCGAGCCCGGCGACATGGCGCGCGAATTCGATTGTGGCCAGTTGCATGCCTAGGCAGATGCCAAGATAGGGCACCTTGTGCTCGCGAGCATAGCGGATGGCCTTGATCTTGCCTTCGGTGCCACGCTTGCCGAACCCGCCCGGAACGAGGATGGCGTCCATTGTCGCCAGCGAGTCCGTTCCGTTGCGCTCGATCTCCTCCGAGTCGACATAGTGGATGTGCACCCGGCTGTGCGTATGAATGCCCGCGTGCACCAAAGCCTCGGTCAGCGACTTGTAGGATTCGGTCAGATCGACATACTTGCCGACGAAGGCAACGTCGACTTCGTGCTCGGGATGCTCGAGCGAGTCGATCAGGTTCTTCCACACCGACAGATTGGCCGCCTTGGCCAGGATGCCGAGCTTGTGGCAGACGATTTCGTCCAGCATCTGGTCGTGCAGCATGGCCGGAATCTTGTAGATCGAATCGGCATCCATCGCCGAGATGACCGCCTCGGCCTGCACGTTGGTGAACAGGGCGATCTTGCGCTTCTCTTCTTCCGGAATCTCCCGGTCGGCGCGGCAAAGCAGAACGTCCGGCTGGATACCGATCTCGCGCAGTTCCTTGACCGAGTGCTGGGTCGGTTTGGTCTTCAATTCGCCGGCGGTGGGAATCCACGGCAGCAGTGTCAGGTGCATGTAGCAGGTGTTGCTCCGGCCCTCTTCGATGCCCATCTGGCGGATGGCTTCGAGAAACGGCAGCGATTCGATGTCGCCGACCGTGCCGCCGACCTCGACGATGGCTACCTCGGCGCCCTTGGCGCCCCGCTTGACGAAAATCTTGATCTCGTCGGTGATATGCGGAATCACCTGCACGGTCTTGCCCAGGTATTCGCCGCGCCGCTCCTTCTTGATCACCGATTCGTAGATCTGGCCGGTGGTGAAATTGTTGCGCTTGCCCATCTTGGCGCTGGTGAAGCGCTCGTAGTGGCCAAGATCGAGATCGGTCTCGGCACCATCCTCGGTGACGAATACTTCACCGTGCTGAAACGGCGACATCGTGCCGGGGTCGACGTTGATGTAGGGATCGAGCTTGAGATGGGTAACCGTGATGCCGCGCGACTCGAGGATGGCCCCCAGCGACGCGGCGGCGATGCCCTTGCCCAGACTGGACACGACACCCCCGGTGACGAAAACGTATTTGGTCATGGATGAAGCTGCGGCGGGAAATTTGCATGATACAGGAAAGGTATATGCGTCTCAATTCTGCGCGCATGCGAACACGGCTTTTCCCGGGCATTGCGGGGCGCCCGGGCGACCGCCGACAAGCCCGTCAGGCCGGATCAGCCGCGGCCCGCCAAAAACACCGGCCCTTGCTCTCCGCATCGACTTCCTGCAGCACGCGCTCGTGCTCCATCAGTTCGTCGGCCCCGGCCCGGACGACGCGCAGTACGGGCCTGCTGCCGGCGACGAAGCTGGTCGCCACGGCGGGTGGCTCGTCGAGCTCCATCATCAGGCTTTCCTGACCGCGCGTCATGGCCAGATAGACCTCGGCAAGCAATTCCGCGTCGAGCAGCGCGCCGTGGAACTGCCGATTCGAATTGTCGACGCCGTACTCGGAACAAAGCGCGTCGAGCGTGTTGCGCTTGCCCGGCCGCATGTCTCGCGCCATTTTCAGCGTGTCGACCACGCCGGCGCAGATCGAGTGCGCGCTGACCATGTCAGGCACCCCCAGCAGGCCGAACTCGGCGTTCAGGAACTCCATGTCGAAACTGGCGTTATGGATCACCAGTTCGGCGTCGCGGATGAACGCAGCAAACTCGGCTGCGATATCGCGGAATTTCGGCTTGTCGGCGAGGAAATCGTCGGTAAGTCCGTGTATCCGTTGCGCGTCGATGGGCACGTCGCGCTCCGGATTCAGATAGTGATGCAGGCGCTGCCCGGTCTGCTTGCGGTCGACCAGTTCGACGCAGCCAATCTCGACCACGCGGTCGCCGTTCCTTGCGGACAAGCCCGTGGTTTCCGTATCGAGAACGATCTGTCTCAACTCAGCTTCCCCTCTTCAATTCGATCCCGCGCCGAGCCAGTTCGTCGGCCCGCTCGTTCTCCGGATGTCCGGCATGCCCCTTGACCCAGAACCACTGGATGGCATGCGTCGCCGCCAGCGCGTCGAGCGTCCGCCACAAGTCCTCGTTCTTGACCGGCTCCTTGCCCGCCGTCTTCCAGCCGCGCCGCTTCCAGCCGTGTATCCACTCCGTCATGCCCTTCTGGACATACTGCGAATCGGTATGTACACGCACGGGAATCGAACGCTTCAGCGAACGAAGCGCCTCGATGACCGCCATGAGTTCCATACGATTGTTGGTGGTGGCGGCGTCGTAGCCGAACATCTCTTTCTCGCGACCGTTGTAGCGCAGGATTGCGCCCCAGCCCCCCGGGCCGGGATTGCCGCTGCAGGCCCCATCGGTGTAAATATCGACAGTCTCGGTCATTGGTGGTCGGTCTTCTGCGTCACCGGCATCAGCGCCTTGGCGCGCGCCAGCCGATCTTTCCATTTCGGCATCAGTAACCGCATGCCCGGTACGCGCTTGATCGCCTGAATCATGTATACCGCGCCGCCGATCGGCCACCAGCGGTCGCCCGCCGCGTCCAGCCAGAGAAAGCGCTGCAACCACTTTTCCTGTGTCACCGCAGGCGCGTAGCAGCCGAACACGCCCGCATGCGGCTCCATGCCCAGCAGCGCGAACCAGTCCTTCAGCCGCGACACCGAAATGTATCGACCGCGCCAGGGCGGCGACGGATCGCGGCGGGCCAAACCCCGCCGTACGCCCCAAAGGCTGTAGGGATTGAAACCGGTGACAATCACACTGCCTTCCGGAACCAGAACACGCTCGACCTCGCGCAGGATCTGGTGCGGATTGGCGTCGAACTCGAGCATGTGCGGCAGCACCACCAGGTCGACGCTGTTGGCGGCCAGCGGCAGGTGATGCAGGTCGGTGCGCATCTGCACGGCGGCGCTGCGATCATCGCAGCGGAAACGGAAAGGCATGCGGTTGGTGCGCAAGAAATCAATGCCCGGCAAGCCGATTTGAACTGCATTGAAGCCGAAGATGTCCGCCACCAACTGGTCGTGCCTGGCCTGTTCCCAGTCCAGCACGTAGCGCCCTTGTGGCGTTTCCAGCCAATCGGAAAATCCTTGCATAGCCATTAATATGCGCTCATGAAACCCTTGGATGTCTTCCCGCTGCCCGCCTTCGAGGACAACTATATCTGGTGCCTGCGCCGCGACGGCATTGTTGCCGTGGTGGACCCCGGCGACGCCGCGCCCGTACTCGACCATCTTTCCCGGTCCGGCGACCACCTTTGCGCCATCCTGATAACGCACCACCACCGCGACCACACCGGCGGCATCGCCGAACTGACCGCCCGTCGTCCAGTGCCCGTACATGCGCCGGACGCTGAAGCGATCGCCGGAACCACGCACGCCGTCTCCGGCGGGGATCGCCTGACGCTGCCGGAACTCGGCATCGATTTCGACGTCCTGGACCTCGCCGGCCACACGC
Organism: Gammaproteobacteria bacterium; assembly: GCA_018819515.1. Lineage (GTDB taxonomy): Bacteria > Pseudomonadota > Gammaproteobacteria > Burkholderiales > Rhodocyclaceae > Fen-999. Next base: position 80,456 of record JAHJPX010000002.1, on the reverse strand, counting down.
GCGGTCACGTCGGCTATTATCGCCCAGCGACGCTGTTCTGTGGCGACACCCTGTTCGGCTGCGGCTGCGGCCGCCTGTTCGAAGGCACCGCCGCCCAGCTCCAGGCGGCACTGAAGCGCATCGGCGCACTGCCACGACTGACTTTTGCCTACTGCGCCCACGAATACACGGCTTCCGGCATCCGCTTCGCCGAAGCAGTCGAGCCGGGCAACACCGAAATCGAAGTGCGCGGCAGGGAAGTCGCCCGACTGCGCGCCGCCGGGTTGCCGACCGTGCCTTTCACGATTGCCGACGAACTGGCCACCAATCCCTTTTTGCGCTGCCAGGAAGCCGAGGTAATCGCGAGCGTCGCCCGTCGCCTCGGCCGCGCGCCGGCCAACGAACTGGAAGTCTTCAGCGCGCTGCGCGCCTGGCGCGACAACTTCTGAGCCACGGTTTTCCTGGGCTTGCGGGCCAGACGGGCTGGAACCGGGAGGCTGCCACGCCTGATTCGGTAGAATGACGTCGATGTTAATCCGTCGCCTGTTCCTGGCCGCACTGGCCGGCCTGTCTGTGGCTGCCTGTTCCACTCTGGCTCCGGCCGTCGACCCGACGGATATCCCCCAACCGAACGCTTCCGCCGCGCCGCAGGCTTCCGCTTCGACGCCAGCCCCGGTCTCTCCCGAGGCGAACGATACGCCTGCGCAAGAGCAACCACCCGCCGACGCGATAGGGGACTCCGCGGACCCGGCTCCATCGGGAAACGTCCCCACCGCAGGAACCGCAGCGGCCGCTACGCCTGGCGACGCCGAATCGACCCCCCAGGCAGATGAAGCGCCACCCGACGCCGAACCCATTGTCGTTTCACCGCTGACACCAGGTGCCGGCGAGGAAGTGATAGCCGAAAGCCGCATTGCCACCATCGACCTGACCCTGCCTCCGGACGACCTGTGGCAACGCATACGCAACAGCTTCGGCATGCCCGACCTGCACAGCCCGCTGGTCAGCGAGCGCCAAGCCTGGTATCTGAACCATCCCGAAACGATCGAGCGCATCACGGAACGCAGCAGACTCTACCTCTTTCACATAGTCGAGGAACTCGAACGCCGCGGGATGCCGACCGAGCTGGCACTGCTGCCGATGATTGAGAGTGCCTTCAATCCCCTTGCTGCATCGCGCTCAAGAGCACTAGGTATATGGCAGTTCATCCCGTCGACTGGAAAGGTCTTCAAACTCGACCAGAACTACTGGCGCGACGAACGACGCGACGTCATCGCATCGACCGACGCGGCACTCGACTACCTGCAACGTATTTACGAAATGCAGGGCGACTGGCATCTGACCCTGGCTTCGTACAACTGGGGCGAGAACGCGGTAGCCCGCGCCGTCGCACACAACCGTGGGCGTGGTCTGCCCACGGACTACGAGAGCCTGAAGATGCCGCGGGAAACGCGGTATTACGTGCCGAAACTCCAGGCACTAAAGAACATCATCGCCCGTCCGGAACTGTTCGGACTCACGCTCGCTCCGCTCCCCAACGAACCCTACTTCGACACCGTCGACCTTCCCGGAGACATGGATGTCATGGTGGCGGCCAAGCTGGCGGAAACGCCGGTCGACGAGTTCATCGCCCTCAATCCGGCCTATCACCGACCGCTGATCCGCGCCGACAACTCGACGCAGTTGTTGTTGCCCGCGGCGAAAGTTAAAGTCTTCCAGGCCAACCTGTTGAGTTACACGTCGCAGGCCAAACCGCTGGCTAACTGGCGTACCTACCAGCTCGGCAAGGGTGAATCGCTGGCCAAGGTCGCGGCGCGACACAACATCTCGCTAATCCGGCTCAAGCAGATGAACGGCATTACGCCGCGCGTCAAGGTCAGGCCGGGCTTCAACCTGCTGGTACCCCGTCCGGGCGCCCAAATCTCCGACCTGCTCGCGACCAGCCTGCCGAAAATGTCGACCGGTAGTCGCAAGGCCGGCAAAAAGGGCAAACGACGGAAGGCCGCCAAAAGCAAGCGACGGAGCAAAGCGACGGCAAAGGGTCGTACCAGCCAAAAGACGACGCCCCGCCCGTCACGACGCGTCGTCAAACGCAAGGCACGCTAAGGTCCGAAGATCAGCTAGCCAGCAAATTCGCCGCGGCGAACAGTGCGCGGCTATAGGGATGCTTCGGGTTGACGACCAGCGCCTCCGTCTCGCCCGCCTCGACGGCTTCGCCGTCCTTCAGCACCAGGATGCGATGGGCCATGGCGCGCACGACCGCGAGGTCATGGCTGATGAACATATAGGAGAGACGATACTTCCGCTGTAGCCGTGCCAGCAGTTGCAGCACCTGCTGCTGGATGGAAACGTCCAGCGCCGAGGTCGGCTCGTCGAGAATCAGCACGCGCGGCTTGAGGATCAGTACCCGGGCAATGGCAATGCGCTGCCGCTGACCGCCCGAGAATTCGTGCGGATAGCGGCCTAGCACCGACGCATCCATGCCGACCTCCGCCAGCGCCTCGACGACGCGTTGCTCCCGCTCGGCCTTGCCGAGTTCCGGGTGGTGCAAAGCCAGCCCCTCACCGACGATCTGGCTGATGGTCATGCGCGGCGACAACGACCCGAACGGATCCTGAAATACTACCTGCACCTTCGAGCGCAGAGTGCGTAATTCGGACCGATCGAAGCCGGCGATATTCTGTCCCTGGAACGCTACCTGCCCGCCGCTCATGCGTTGCAGGCCCAGCATCGCCATGGCCAGCGTGGTCTTGCCCGATCCGGACTCGCCGACGATGCCCAGCGTTTCGCCCTCGCCCAGCTGGAGGCTGATCCGGCGCACCACGGCCACGTTGTCGTGCCGCCACCAGCGCCAGCCATCCGCCTTGCGCGGAAAAGTCACCTCGACGTTTTCCGCTTCCAGGACGATGGGCGCATCGCCGGCAACCGGCTCGACTTCCCGCTGCGGCCGGCTCTCGATCAGCATGCGCGTATAGGGCTGCTGCGGACGCTCGAACAGCTCGTCGGTCGCTCCGCACTCCACCAGCCGCCCCTTCTCCATCACGCCGACCCGGCTCGCGAACGAGCGCACCAGATTGAGGTCATGGGTGATGAGCATGATGGCCAGGCTGTACTCCTCCTGCAGGTCGCGCAGGAGGTCGACGATCTGCGCCCGGATGGTCACGTCGAGCGCCGTGGTCGGCTCGTCGGCGAGCAGCAGCTTGGGCTTGCAGGCCAGCGCCATGGCGATCATGGCGCGCTGGCGCTGGCCGCCGGAAAGCTGGTGCGGAAAGCTGTGGAACTTGCGCTCGGCGTCGGGAATGCCGGTGCGCGCCAGCAAGGCGACGGCGCGCCTGTCCGCCTCCTGGCGCGGCACACCTTCATGCAGCTCGATGGCTTCGACGATCTGCCGGCCGACGGGATACAGCGGATTCAGCGCCGTCATCGGCTCCTGGAAGATCATGGCGATGTCGGCGCCACGGATACCGCGCATCTGCCGCTCGCTCTTGTCCATCAGGTTCTCGGCGTTCCACAGGATCTGTCCCTGCGTGTGGGCATCCGCGACCAGGCGCAGGATGGACAGCGCGGTGACGCTCTTGCCGGAACCGGATTCGCCAACCAGCGCGAAACGCTCCCCGGCCTCGATGCTGAAGCTGACGTCGCGCACCGCCTGCAAGGCTGTAGCGCCCGCGCCGAACGCGACGCTGAGACTGCGGATGTCGAGCAATGGCTGGCTCATGGCTTCTCGGCCTTGCGCGTATCGAGCGCGTCACGCAGCGCTTCGCCCATGAACGTCAGCATCAGCAGCGTCAGCACCAGCACCGCGAATGTCGAAATGGAAATCCACCAGGCATCCAGATTGCCCTTGCCCTGCGCCAGCAGTTCGCCGAGGCTTGGCACCGACGGCGGAACGCCAAGGCCGAGGAAATCGAGGCTGGTCAGCGCGACGATGGCGGCGCTCATGCGGAACGGCAGGAAGGTAATCACCGGCGTCAAGCTGTTGGGCAGGATGTGGCGCACCATGATCTGCCGGTTGCCCAAACCCAGCGCCCGTGCGGCACGGACGTATTCGAGCGTCCGGTTGCGATAGAACTCCGCGCGCACGTAGTCGGACAGCCCGATCCAGCCGAAGGCGGAAAGCAGCACCACCAACAGCCAGAGGCTGGGCTCGAAGATGGAGGCGAAAATGATGATGAGGTAAAGCTCCGGCATCGAACCCCATATCTCGATCAGGCGCTGTGAAACGAGGTCGAAGCGCCCGCCGAAGTAGCCCATCAGCGCGCCGGTAACGATGCCGATGGTGACACCGATCACGGTCAGCACCATGCCAAAGATCACCGAGAGGCGAAAGCCGTAGATCAGCCGCGCCAGCACGTCGCGACCGCGATCGTCGGTGCCCAGCCAGTTCTCGGCCGAAGGCGGAGCCGGGTTGGGCGATGGCGTGAAGTAGTTGAGCGTGTTGTACGAGTAGTGATTGGGCGGATAGATGGCAAAGTTGCCCGGCTCGGCGAAGCGCTCACGCAGGAAGGGATCGAGATAGTCGGCGGGCGTCGGGAAGTCGCCGCCGAAGGTCGTTTCCGGGTAATCGTGGACCAAGGGGAAGTACCACTGCCCGGCGTACTTCACGACCAGGGGCTTGTCGTTGCACAGCAGTTCCGCGCAGAGACTGAAGGCAAACAGGGAGACAAACAGGATCAGGCTCCAGTAGCCGAGACGATGCTGGCGGAAGCGCCGCCACACGCGCCTGCGCGGCGGAAGCGTACCTGGCTCGGTGGAAACGGAAGATGTCGGCTCGGCCATCGCGCTCAGTCGATCGAGTCGAAATGGATCCGTGGATCCGCGAGGACGTAGCAGATGTCCGAAATCAGCTTGGTAGCCAGACCGATCAGCGTGAACAAGTAAAGCGTGCCAAGCACCACCGGATAGTCACGCCGGATCACCGATTCGTAGGACAACAACCCGAGGCCATCGAGCGAAAACAGCGTTTCGATAAGCAACGAGCCGGCAAAGAACGCGCCGATGAAGGCGGCCGGGAAACCGGTGACCAGCGGGATCAGCGCGTTGCGGAACACATGCCGCCACAGCACGGTGCGTTCCGACAAGCCTTTGGCACGTGCCGTCAGCACGTATTGCTTGCGGATCTCTTCGAGGAAAGCATTCTTGGTCAGCATGGTGACGACGGCAAAGCTGCCGATCACCATCGCCGTGATGGGCAACACGAGATGCCAGAGGTAATCCATGGCCTTGCCCATCATGGACAGTTGATCCCAGTTATCCGAGGTCAACCCGCGCAGCGGAAACCACTGCACGAAGCTGCCGCCGCCGAACAGCACCAGCAGCAGCACGCCGAGCACGAAACCGGGAATCGCGTAGCCGACCAGCACCACCAGGCTGGACAGCGTGTCGAATCGCGTGCCAGCGCGCACCGCCTTGGCGATGCCCAGCGGCACTGAGATCAGGTACGTCAGAAAGAAGGTCCACAAACCGAGGCTAATGGAAACGGGCAGCTTTGAGAGGATCAGTTCCCATACACTCTTGTGCTGGAAATAGCTGTCGCCGAGATCAAAAACGGCAAAGCGCTTGAGCATCATCCAGTAGCGTTCCAGCGGCGGCTTGTCGAAGCCGTACAGCGCCTGGATTTCCTTGAGCCGTTCGGCATCCAGGCCCTGGCTGCCCTTGTACAGACTGCTACCGGCACTGCCGCTGGCCTCGCCGCCGCCGGCCTGGCCGTGGCGCAGTTCGCTCAGCATCTGCTCGACCGGCCCGCCGGGCACGAACTGGATGACGATGAACGTCAGTGTGATCACGCCCAGAAGGGTCGGGATCATCAGCAGCAGGCGCTTGAGCAGGTAGCTGGTCATGGCGTATTCAGCGCTCCATCCCACCATGTGCTCAAGACCCACTCCTGCGCCGTGTATTGCAACGGCAGAACCTTCGGGATGCCAAGGCCGCGGCGGTAGGCGACGCGATGGGTCCGGCTGAAGAAATGCGGAATGGCATAGTGGCCGGCCATCAGCACCCGATCGAGGGCGCGGGCGGCGGCCACCAGATCCTCGCGGCTACTGGCGCGCAGGATGTGCCCAACCAGCGCATCCACAGCCGGCGAGCACAGGCCGATCACATTGTCGGAACCTTTCTCGTTCGCCGTGCGGCAGGTGAATCTATCCACCAGTTCGTTGCCGGGGCTGTGCGAGGCGGAAAAACCGTAGTGGGTCATGTCGAAATCGAACTCTTCCAGCCGCTTCTTGAACAGCGCGTTATCGACGTCGCGCTGGACGACATGGATGCCCAACCGTTCCAGGTTGCGTTCGTAGGCGACATCGACGCGCGTGAGCACATTGTTGTCCAGCATTTCGAACACGAAGGGTTCGCCCTTGGCGTTACGCAGTGCGCCGTCACGATAGCTCCAGCCCGCCTGCGCCAACAGTTCCCGCGCCCGGCGCAGGTTGCTGCGCAGGCTGGCCGGCGGCGCGGTGCTGGGCGGCGGCGGCAGCGGCTGGAACACTGCGGGCAACAGCTGGCCGCGTAGCGGTTCCAGCAGTTTCATCTCATCCGGCCCCGGCAGGCTGCCCGGCGTGTCGATGGCGGCCAGTTCGGTGTCGGTGTAATAGCTGTTCAGGCGCGTGTATTGGCCGAAGAACAACTGACGGTTCATCCACTCGAAATCGAATGCCAGCCCCAGCGCCTCGCGCACCCGCACGTCCGCAAACAGCGGGCGGCGCAGATTCATGACGAAAGCCTGCATGTCGGCGCCGTTGTGGTGGACGAACTCCTGACGGATCAACTCGCCACTGCGGAACTTCGGACCCTGATAGCCGCGCGCCCAGTTCTTGGCCCGGAATTCGAAACTGACGTCGAAGTTGCCGGCCTTGAAAGCTTCCAGTTGCGCCATGTCGTCCTTGTAGATCTGGAACACCACGCGCTCGAAGTTGAACATGCCGCGCCGCACGTTGAGGTCCTTCGCCCACCAGTCCGGATTGCGACGGTAGGTGATCGAGCGGCCGGGATCGAACTTCTCGATCAGGTAAGGACCGCTGGACACGGGCATTTCGAAGCCCAGCTTGTCGAAGCTGACCGCATTACCGTCCGTGCCCCTACCCCAGTCCTTTGAAAACACCGGCATGGTGGCGACGATCAGCGGCAGTTCGGCGTTGGCGTGCTTGAAGTCGAAGCGCACCTCGCGCTCCGAGAGGACGACGACCCGTGCGACATCCGCATAGATGAAACGGAAACCGGGGCTGGCCAGTTTGCCGGTCAGCGTGTCGAAGGAGTCCTTGACGTCCTGTGCCAGCACCGGCTTGCCGTTGGAAAAGCGCGCCTTCGGATTCAGGTGAAAGGTGATGGAGAGCCGGTCCGGCGCCAGCCGGATGTCGTCGGCAAGCAGGCCGTAGACGGTGGCCACTTCGTCGCTGGAACCCGTCGCCAGGCTCTCGAACATCAGGAAGCCAAGGCCCGGCGCCGTTCTGCCCTTGAGCGAAAACGGATTGAACTTGTCGAAACCGGTCTGCTGCACGGGCGAGAGCACCAGCGTGCCGGACTTCGGCGCCGCCGGATCGACGTAACCGAAATGATCGAAGCCGGCCGGATATTTCGGCTGGCCGAACTGGGCGATGCCGTGGCTCGCGCAGGCCCAGCCCGCCGGGAACAGGACGACCAGAAACACAACAATACGAAGGAGATGATGGAAGCTGCCGCGCATCGGGCGCTAGGATACCCGATGGCGATGGCGCCGGTTCAGTTCGCCGCCAAAGTCAGCCGTGGCAGGACGCCGAGTGCGTTGGCCGAAGTCGCCGCCTGCACGTCACGCACGTCCATGCCGCGCAGCTCGGCAAGCACGGCGGCGATGCGCGGCAGTTCGGCCGGCTCGTTGCGGGTCCTGCCCAGCCATTCGGGCGGAATGTCGGGCGCGTCGGTTTCGAGGACGATCGCTTCGAGCGGCAACGTCGCCGCCAGTTCGCGCAATTTCGTTGCGCGCGGATGGGTCATGGCGCCGCCGAAGCCGAGTTTGAAGCCGAGCTTGATGAATTCGTCCGCCTGCTGGCGGCTGCCGCTGAAGGCGTGGGCGATGCCGCCCGGCACGCCGACTCGCCGCAGTTCCTTGAGGATCGCATCGACCGCCCGGCGGACGTGGAGCAGGACCGGCAGCCCGCAATTGCGGGCGACCTTCAATTGCTCGGCGTACCACCACGACTGACTTTTCTCGTCGCGCGGCTCGATGAAATTGTCGAGACCGATCTCGCCCACCGCGACGGCGGGTTCGCGCCGCAGCGTTTCGCGCAGCGCTTCAAGGTCTTCCTCGCGGGCGCACTCGACATACATCGGATGAATGCCGTAAGCCGGTCGGCACAACGGAAACTCTCGGCAGACGCTGGATACCGCGCCGAAGTTGGCGCGCTCCACCGATGGCACGACGATGCCTGTAACACCGGCCAGACGCGCCCGCTCGGCGACGTCATCGCGGTCGGCGTCGAACTCGACGGCATCGAGGTGGCAGTGGGTATCGATCAGCATGTTCGGCGTACCGCCATGGCTGACTTTTCCCGCGCCGCTATTCCACTTCGTCGATCCAGGCCTGCTGGATCGCTTCGAGAATCTTCTCGCCGCAATGCTTGGGATCGTCCTCGAAGTCCGGCAGCGCAGTCACCCAGTTCATCAGATCCACAAAGTTGATCCGGTTCGGATCCATGCCCGGATGCGTTTCTGCCAGTTCGATGGCAATTTCGTTGACGTCGGTCCACTTCATTTGTGTTTGCCTCCGCCTTCCTTCGCCATGTTGATGGTGTACTTCGGAATCTCGATCGTCAGCGGCGTTTCACCAACGATGGCCTGGCAGGAAAGCCGCGAAGTCGGCTCCAGACCCCAAGCCTTGTCGAGCAGATCGTCTTCCGTTTCCTCGGCCTCGCCCAATGAACTATAGCCCTCGCGCACGACGACGTGGCAGGTGGTGCAGGCGCAGGACTTCTCGCAAGCGTGCTCGATCTCGATGCCGTTGTCCAGCAGCGCATCGCAAACCGAGGTGCCCGGCTCGGCGTCGATCACTGCGCCTTCCGGACAGAGCTCCAAGTGCGGCAGAACGATGATTTGCGTCATGACTCCAGTTCCGAAACCTTCTTGCCCGAAAGCGCGCGTTGCACACTCCGGTTCATGCGCCGGGCGGCTAATTCCGCGGTCGCCTTGTTCAGGCCGTCCATCGCGTCGTCGATGGCGCGCCGATTATCACCCATCATCACGGCTTGCAGGCGCGTCACGCAGGAATCGACATGCGCACGCTCAAGGGTCGACAACAGGTCGGAATCCTCCTTGAGCGCAGACTGTACCGCCTCGATCAGCCGCTGCGCCTCGACCTGCGCTTCGCGCAGCGCGCGCCGGAAGGCGTCGTCGCTGGCATGGGAGAAGCCATCCTTGAGCATGGCGGCAATTTCGTCGTCGTTGAGGCCATAAGACGGTTTCACTTCGATGCGTGCCTCATGGCCCGTGGTCTGCTCGCGCGCCGTCACCGACAACAGACCGTCGGCGTCGACCTGGAAGGTGACGCGGATGCGTGCGGCTCCCGCGACCATCGGCGGAATGCCGCGCAGTTCGAAGCGCGCCAGGCTGCGACAGTCGGAGACCAGTTCGCGCTCGCCCTGCACCACGTGCAAGGCCATCGCGGTCTGGCCGTCCTTGAAGGTGGTGAACTCCTGCGCGCGAGCGACGGGGATCGTCGAGTTGCGCGGGATGATCTTCTCGGTCAATCCGCCCATCGTCTCCATACCCAGCGAGAGCGGAATCACGTCGAGCAGCAGCCAGTCGTCGCCGGCAGCGCGATTGCCGGCCAGCAGGTTGGCCTGGATGGCGGCGCCCAGCGCCACAACCTTGTCCGGATCGAGGTTGTTGAGCGGCGCCTGGCCGAAGTACTCGCCAACCGCCCTCTGGATCTGCGGCATGCGCGTGGCGCCACCGACCATCACCACACCCTTGACATCCTCCGGCGCCAGGCCGGCATCGCGCAACGCCTTGCGGGTCGGGCCAAGCGTCTTCTGCACCAGCGTCCGGGAAATTTCGGAAAATATCTCCGACGTCAGTTTGAGATCGACGAATTCGCCCGTCGACAACTTGGCGGTGATCGGCGCTTCGCCATGCTGCGTCAGATATTCCTTGGCTTCGCGCGCTCGCGTTTGCAGCAGGCGTGCATCGTTCAGCGAAACCGGCGTCAGCTTGGCCTGTTCGATGATCCAGCAGAACACCCGATGATCGAAGTCGTCGCCGCCCAGCGCCGAGTCGCCGCCTGTCGCCAATACCTGGAAGACGCCCTTGGACAGTTTCAGAATCGAGATGTCGAAGGTGCCTCCCCCGAGGTCGTATACGGCGTAGATGCCCTCGGCGCCGTTATCGAGGCCGTAGGCGATCGCGGCGGCGGTCGGTTCGTTGAGCAGACGCAGGACGTTGATACCGGCGAGCCGTGCCGCGTCTTTGGTCGCCTGGCGCTGTGCGTCGTCGAAATAGGCAGGAACGGTGATGACCGCACCGGTCAGTTGTCCGCCCAGTGCCTCTTCGGCGCGAACACGCAGATTGACGAGAATGTCGGCTGAGACCTCAACCGGCGACTTGACGCCCTGCGCGGTGCGCAGCTTGACCATGCCTTCGCCTTCAATGAAGTCGTAGGGCATCGACTCGATATGGGCGATGTCCGCCTTTCCCCGCCCCATGAAGCGCTTGACGGACACGATCGTATTGCGTGGATCGACCGATAGCCGCGCCTGAGCCTCGTGGCCCACATCGACCGTGCCATTCGCGCCGTAGTGCACCACCGACGGCAGCAACGGCCGACCGAGTTCGTCGCTCAGGACCACAGCCAGACCGCTGCGGACCGTGGCCACCAGCGAGTTCGTGGTACCCAGGTCGATGCCGACCGCAAGGCGATGTTCATGCGGAGCCGCCGACTGGCCAGGCTCGGAGATTTGCAACAGTGCCATTTGCGTTTCTTCTTATGCGTCGACGGCCTGCAAGGCCTCGTCGATTTCGTGGAGTAGCTTTTCCTGAAACATGAGCTGGCGCACGATTTCTGCGCCTCGCGCGTAGTCCTTCGTTTCATCGAGCGCCTGCACCAGAGTCTGATGCTGCGCTGTCATTTCCTTTTTCATGCGCCGGTGCATTTGCTCTAGCGCATCGACATCGCCGCCCGCGCGGGCTTCGGTGACCGCTTCGCGCAGTTCCATCTGCTGCATGAGGAAGTCGGTCGGCATGACAGTATTGTGTTCGATCTGCGGATCGTGTCCGAGCAACCCGAGCACGTATTCGCCGCGCTTCAAGGGACTCTTCAGCGTCTGGTAGGCCTCGTTGACCTTGGTCGCCCATTGCATCGCCAGACGCTTGTCGGCGTCCGCCAAGTGCGCATGCTTGTCGGGATGCACCTGCGACTGCACGTCGCGATAACGCTTCTCAAGTTCAAGTTCATCCAGCGCCTGCCGGCGCGGAAGCCCGAACAGCGAAAAATGGTCGCGGGAAAAGTGCTCCTGATCGAATATCGTCATCTCAAACCTGGAAGGACTCGCCGCAACCGCATTGGTCCTTCACGTTCGGGTTGTTGAACTTGAAACCTTCGTTCAACCCTTCCTTGGCGAAGTCGAGCTCCGTACCATCGATGTAAGGCAGACTGCGCGGATCGACCAGCACCTTGAGGCCATGACTTTCAAAGACCCGATCCTCGGGCTCGGCAGCGTCTGCGAACTCCAGCTTGTAGGCCATGCCGGAACAGCCGGAAGTTTTGACGCCCAGGCGGACACCAATGCCCTTGCCGCGCTTGGCAAGGAAATTCGAGACGTGTTTGGCGGCTGCCTCAGTCATTGTCACGGCCATGGTCAAACTCCCGATTTCTTCTTGTAGTCGGCGACGGCCGCCTTGATGGCGTCCTCGGCCAGGATGGAACAGTGGATCTTCACCGGCGGAAGCGCCAGCTCTTCGGCGATATGGGTGTTCTTGATGTCCAGCGCCTGATCGAGCGTCTTGCCCTTGACCCATTCGGTAACCAGCGACGACGAGGCGATCGCCGAACCGCAACCGTAGGTCTTGAACTTGGCGTCTTCGATGACGCCACCCTTGCCGACCCTGATCTGCAGCTTCATCACGTCCCCACAGGCCGGCGCGCCGACCATGCCGGTACCAACCTCGCTGTCGTCCTTCTCAAAGGAACCAACGTTGCGCGGGTTCTCGTAGTGATCAATGACTTTCGTGCTGTATGACATATATATCTCCTTAATGCGCCGCCCACTGCACGGAATTGAGGTCAACACCATCCTTGAACATTTCCCAGAGCGGTGACAGCTCGCGCAGCTTGGCGATTTTCTCGTGCATCAACTTGATGGTGTAATCGACTTCTTCCTCGGTGGTGAAACGACCCAGCGTGAAGCGGATCGAGCTGTGCGCCAGTTCGTCGGAGCGCCCCAGCGCACGCAGCACATAGGAGGGTTCCAGGCTCGCCGAGGTACACGCGGAACCCGAGGATACCGCGATGTCCTTGATCGCCATCATCAGAGATTCACCTTCGACATAAGCGAAGCTGATGTTGAGGTTATGGGGCACGCGCTGTTCGATGTCGCCGTTGACGAATACCTCCTCGATATCCATGAAGCCCTTCAACAGCCGGTCGCGCAACATGCGAATGCGCTCGTTCTCGATCGCCATTTCCTCACGGGCGATGCGGAAGGCCTCGCCCATGCCGACGATCTGGTGCGTTGCCAGCGTGCCGGAACGCATGCCGCGCTCGTGGCCGCCGCCATGCATCTGCGCCTCCAGACGGATGCGCGGCTTGCGCCGGACATACAGCGCACCGACGCCCTTGGGACCGTAGGTCTTGTGCGCCGAGAAGGACATCAAATCAACCTTCAGCTTCGCCAGGTCGATCGGCATCTTGCCGGTCGCCTGCGCGGCGTCGACATGAAAGATGGTGCCGTTGTCGCGGCAGATTTCGCCCAGTTCGGCGATCGGCTGGATGACGCCGATCTCGTTGTTCACCGCCATGACGGAAGCGACGACCGTATCCTTGCGCAGCGCCGCCTTGAACTGGTCGACGGTGATCAAGCCGTTATCCTGCGGCTCAAGGTAGGTGACCTCGAAGCCCTGCCGTTCCATTTCCTTGCAAGTGTCGAGCACGGCCTTGTGCTCGGTGGCGACGGTGATGATGTGCTTGCCCTTGGTGCCGGCATAGAAGTGACCGGCGCCCTTGATCGCCAGGTTGTTCGATTCGGTGGCGCCCGAGGTCCAGACGATCTCCTTCGGGTCGGCGTTGACGAGTTTCGCGACTTCCTCGCGCGCCGTTTCGACCGCCGCCTCGGCTACCCAGCCGAAAGGATGCGAACGCGAAGCCGGATTACCGAAATGCTCAGTCAGGTAGGGAATCATCTTCTGCGCCACCCGCGGGTCCACCGGGGTGGTCGCGGAGTAGTCGAAATAGATGGGCAGCTTCAACATCGTGGTTTCTCCTTGACTGGCGCACTAGCTCGCTAGCGCGGCCAATCTTCTCAACTGAAAAACTGTCTCGGCAAGGGCCAACAGGAAATCCCTTACCAGTTGTTCCGTCGTGTCGCGGCCCAGGCTCACCCGCAGCGCGCCACGCGCCAGCTCCGATTCGACGCCCATGGCAACCAGTGCGTGGGACGGCTCGGGACTGGCGCTCGAACAGGCGGCGCCGCTGGCGACCGCAAAGCCGGCGCGGTCGAGCTTGGCGACGAGTGTTTCGCCGTCAATGCCCGGCAGCGCAAAAAAGACGGTATTGGGCAGGCGCTCGGCTTTGAGTCCGAAGATCACCGCTCCCTGCTCCGCCAGGCCGCGTTCCAGTTCGCCGCGCAACGATAGTTGGCGTGTCGCCACGGCTGACTTTTCCGCAACTGCCAACTCGCAAGCCATGCCGAACCCGACGATGGCCGGCACGTTCTCGGTACCCGAGCGTAGACCGCGTTCATGGCCGCCGCCGGAAATCAACGGCGCCAGTTCGAGCCGCTTGTCGACAATCAATGCGCCTGCGCCCTTCGGTCCGCCGATCTTGTGCGCGGATACCGTGAGCGCATGAACACCGCGCGCATTAAGGTCACGGAAATCGACTGAAATCTTGCCCAGCGCCTGCACGGCGTCGCTGTGAAACCACGCACGAACGGGGCGCGCCATTTCCGCCAATGCAGCGACATCCTGGATCACACCGGTCTCGTTGTTGGCCAGCATCACGGAAATCAGCGCCGGGCGCTCGGCCATCGCGTCGGAAAAGTCAGTCGTGGCGACACACCCCTCGGCGTGGACCGCGATTTCGCGCAGACGCCACCCCTGCCGCTGCAAGGACCTCGCTGGCTCGCGCACGCTGGGATGCTCGACCGCCGAAATGGCGATGATCCCCGCCGGGACGAGCGCAGCCGCGCCCTTGACGAAGAGGTTGTTCGCCTCGGTACCGCCGCAGGTGAACACCACTTCAGTCGCATGGGCACCGACAGCTGCCGCAACTTGCGCCCGCGCCTGATCGACCGCCGACCGCGCTGCGCGGCCGAATTCGTGGCGGCTGGACGCGTTGCCATACTGCCGCGAAAACCACGGCAGCATGGCTTCCAGCACGCGCGCATCGACGGGCGTCGTGGCGTTGTGATCGAGATAGGCGGGCGCGAACACCGACTGATGTCCCTCAGGCCGTTACAGCCATTGGAACGCGACGAATCGGCCGGCGCGCCGGTACCTCTTCCTGCAAGGCAGCCACGCAAGCGGCGTTGTTCTTCTGCTGATCCACCAGTTCCTGCAGCGTTACCGAATGCAGATAGTCCAGCATCTTCTGGTTCAGGCTGGTCCACAGGTTGTGTGTCATGCAGGGATGTTCGTCGTGACAGTCGCCGCGGCCGCCGCACTGCGTCGCGTCAAGGGTTTCGTCGACGGCCTGGATGATGTCGGCGACCGACATCTGCACCATCGGCTTGGCGAGGCAATAGCCACCGCCGGGCCCGCGCACGCTGGCCACCAGATGGTTGCGGCGCAATTTGCCGAACAACTGCTCAAGATAGGAAAGCGAAATCTTCTGTCGTTCCGCGATACCTGCCAGCGTCACCGGCCCGGTGTGCTGGCGTAGCGCCAGGTCGATCATCGCCGTTACCGCAAAACGTCCTTTTGTCGTCAGTCTCATGGGTCACCTCAGGGTCTCTCGTTGATGGAAACGGCATAATACTTGACCGTTATAATCAACTATAACGGTCAATCGCCTGGTTAGTCAACAATCTTGGAAAGGTAATTCGGGTCGAACTTGTCGGCTGTTGCGACATCGTCCTCGACCGACACGCCACAACGTTCGATGTAGCGCAGGAGCACCTCGATACGCCGGTCGGTCTCGACAGCGTGGTCGAGCAGGCCGTGAATGGCGAGCGACACGGGATCGTCGTCGCTTCGTGAGACCGCATAGGCCGAAAAGCCCATTTCAGCGGCCTTATCGTGCCGCGCCTGGTCGCGTCCAGGTTCGATGACGCGGGCCGGAATCCCGACCGCGGTAGCGCCCGCCGGAACATCGCGTACGACGACGGCGTTGGAGCCGATCCGGGCGCCTTCGCCGACGACGAGCGGCCCCAGCACTTTTGCGCCGGCGCCGATCACCACGCCCGGCATCAGCGTCGGGTGCCGCTTGCCCTTGTTCCAAGAGGTGCCGCCCAGCGTGACGCCATGATAGAGCGTGCAACCGTCGTGAATCTCGGCCGTTTCGCCAATAACTACGCCCATCCCGTGGTCGATGAACACGCGACGGCCAATGGTTGCGCCGGGATGTATTTCAATGCCCGTAATCCAGCGCGTGAAGTGCGACACGGCACGCGCCAGCCAGCGCAACCGATGCCCCCATAGCCAATGCGCGAATCTGTGCAGCGTCAGCGCATGAAAACCTGGATAGCAGGTAAGGACTTCCCAAGTGGTCCGCGCCGCCGGGTCGCGCTCGAATACGCAAGCAATATCTTCACGAAAGTGGGTGAACATGGACTGCAACCATTAGAAGGTAATGAAATATTAAAAATCCCGACCCATGAGGTCAACTTATTTCTCGAACGAGGACAGCATGCCCCTGAGAATATTGACCTCCTCCTTTTCGAGCCCGGCGCGGGAAAACATGCGCCGCATGCGGGGAATCAGCCGCATGGGCTTGGCGGGGTCGAGAAAGCCGCTGGCCACCACCGCGCGTTCAAGGTGGGCGATCAACGCCTCGACTTCTTCGTGGCTCGCCGGCGTACCACCACGGCTGACTTTTGGCTGCGGGCCGACTTCGACAGCAGCCAGGTACAACTCATAGCAAAGAACCTGCACGGCTTGCGCGAGATTGAGCGACTTGTAGTCGGGGCTGGTCGGAATCTGCGCCCAGTTCCTGCACAGAGAGACCTCCTCGTTCGAGAGGCCCGCTGTTTCGTTGCCAAATACCAATGCGACGTCGCCCTGCCCGGCCTGCGCGACCAGTTCGGCCGCCGCGCTTCGCGCCCATGTCGGCGCCGTCGCGAGGTCGCGCCGACGGCTCGTCAGCGCGGTCGCCGATACCGTTCCGGCCAGCGCCTCGGCCAGCGACCGGCAGACGACGGCCTTCTCCAGCACATCGGTTGCGCCGGTCGCCATCGCATCCGCCTGCGGATCGGGAAAGAACTTCGGATTGACCAGATAGAGGCGCGACAGCCCCATCGTCTTCATCGCCCTGGCCGCCGCCCCGATGTTGCCGGGATGGCTGGTATGAGAAAGCACCACGCGAACCCGCGCAAGCGCGGATTCTGCGCCGATCGCATCAGGGCTCATAGGGGGGGTCTGTTAGAATCGCGGCCATGCATCCCACTCTCAATATCGCCATCAAGGCCGCCCGGCGGGCCGGCCAGATCATCAACCGCGCGAGCCTCGACATCGGCCAACTACAGGTCAGCACCAAGCAGCAGAATGACTATGTCACGGAAGTGGACAAGGCCGCCGAAAGCGCGATTATCGACATCCTGCGCGAAACCTATCCTAAGCATGCGATTTTAGCAGAGGAAACCGGACGATCCGGTCAGGAAGACAGCGAATACCAGTGGATCATCGACCCACTGGACGGCACCACGAACTTCATTCACGGCTTCCCGCAATACGCCGTTTCCATTGCCCAAGTCCACAAGGGTACGCTTGCCCATGCGGTCGTGTATGACCCGTCGCGCAACGAGCTTTTCACCGCATCGAAAGGCGCCGGTGCGTTCCTGAACGACAAGCGCATCCGGGTTTCGAAGCGAACCAAACTAGACGAGGCACTGCTCGGCACCGGTTTCCCCTACCGCATGTTCGATCATGTCGACGCCTATCTGGCCATCTTCAAGGAAATGACCAAGCGCACGGCCGGCGTGCGTCGTCCCGGCGCCGCCTCGCTCGATCTCGCCTACGTAGCCTGCGGACGACTGGACGGCTTTTGGGAATTCGGACTTTCGCCGTGGGACATGGCCGCCGGCGCACTGCTGATCAGCGAAGCGGGCGGCCTGGTCAGCGACCTCGCGGGCGAGTCCAACTACCTCGCGACTGGCAACATCATCGGCGGCACGCCGAAGGTTTTTTCGCAGATTCTGCAAGTCATCGCACCGCACCGCCAAGGCGCCCTTGCCGCCTGATTCGTTTGGATTATTTCCCGCCGACGTCGGCAACGTACCAATCCATCGCCTCGCGCAAGCCCTCGCCGATGCGATGGCTGGGCTCATAGCCCAGTAGCGTGCGCGCCTTGGTGACATCGGCAAGCGAATGCCGCACGTCGCCGGCGCGGAAATCCCGATAGCTGGGCTTGAAGTCCACCAGATGCTTGAAGCGCGGAGCCAACAAGACACGAATCGCCTCGAATAGCTCGTTCAGGGTCGTGCGGTCGCCAACCGCGACGTTGTAGACCTGATTCGTGGCTTCTTCGCTCGTCGCCGTCGCCGCCAGCAGGTTGGCCTGAACTGCATTCGCCACGTAGCAGAAATCCCTACTGGTCTCGCCGTCGCCGTTGATCCACACCGGCTCGCCGGCCATCATCGCCGCGGTCCATTTCGGCACCACGGCGGCATATGCGCCGTTCGGGTCCTGGCGCGGACCGAAGATGTTGAAGTAGCGCAGGCCGATGGTCCGGAAGCCGTATGCGCGCGCAAACACGTCGGCATACTGCTCGTTGACCTGCTTCGTCACCGCATAAGGCGACAACGGATTGCCGATGCGGTCCTCGACCTTGGGCAGGCCCGGATGGTCGCCGTAGGTCGAACTCGACGCCGCATAGACGAAGCGCTTGACGTTCGCATCACGCGCGGCCACCAGCATATTGAGGAAGCCGTCGATGTTCGACGCATTGGTGGTGATCGGGTCTTCGAGCGACCGCGGCACGGAACCAAGCGCCGCCTGATGGAGCACGTAGTCAACACCCGCGCAGGCGGTTCGGCAGTCGTCAAGCTTGCGGATGTCGCCTTCGACGAAACAGAAGCGCTCCCATTGTTCCGCGGTGACGATACCCTCTACCTGATCGAAGTTGCGCCGGTAGCCGGTGGCGAAGTTATCAAGGCCGACTACCGATTGATCGAGCTTCAGAAGGGTTTCGAGCAGGTTGCTGCCGATAAATCCGGCCACGCCGGTAACGAGCCACGTGCAACGTTCAGCACGCAAGTGCTCCCGCAATTCCTCGTAAGTATTCATCGAACTGCGAATCGCCTCGGCGAAAAAGCCTACTGCAACTCAACCACAGCGACCGGATCGCTCCATCAACCTTCGGCGACACTCTTAACGTCAGCTGCACGCGAACGCCGACCACGGCGTGACTCGGACTCCGACACTTTCTCGTCCTTCCCGGTTTCGCCTGCCAGCTGCTCTATGCTCTCAACCAGGCGGCCAAGCAATGCGAGCGAGTTGGTATTGTTGTGCAACAGCCCCTCGAGCGCGGCTTCGACGCGCAATATCCGTTCTTCAACCTGAATCAATCTCAACGCCTGATCCTCTTGCACGAGGGCGTCGACAACCGAGCGAGGATGGGCAGACAGCGAGACCGAGAGATCAACATTCGAAGCATCACGAGCAGTAGCGACATGCGCCGGCGGCGGGGAAAGTCCAGGTGCCAGCGTTTCGTTCTCGATCTCCCGAGCAACCTCCATTACTTCAACTTCCGAGAAGGCCTTTACGTTCGACAAAAAACCGGACAACAAGAGACGATCGCAAACTGCGTTGATGCGACGCGGAATGCCCCCGCTGCTCTCGTATATGGCCGGGAACGCGTCAGCAGAGAAACTTGGCGAGTCAGTCCAACCACAGTGGGTCAAACGATGTTCTATATATGCCTGCGTTTCCTTCGCATCCAT
Source organism: Gammaproteobacteria bacterium (assembly GCA_018819515.1). GTDB lineage: Bacteria > Pseudomonadota > Gammaproteobacteria > Burkholderiales > Rhodocyclaceae > Fen-999. The sequence goes on along the minus strand of JAHJPX010000002.1, from coordinate 61,203 downwards.
CGGACCGATATGGCAAGCGGCGATAACGCGCTGACGCAGCTGCGTCAGTTGGGGGCTCTGCAACGTGTATCTGAATTCGGGTTGCCCCACCAGGAAACTCTGAAGAAGTGCGTGCGTATTTAGTTGGAAGTTGGACAGCATTCGCAGTTCTTCAACCGCCTGCATGCTGAGGTTCTGCGCTTCGTCAACAACCAGAAGGCAGCGTTTGCCTCCGCGGTATACGTTGACGAGAAATGCCTCGAGCGCGACGAGCAGGTCCGCCTTGGTTTCTGCGGAGGTCGGGACGCCAAATCCCGACGCGACAAGACGCAACGCGTTGTCTGCATCCAACTGGGTGCTTACCAGATGGGCCGCGATGAATTTTTCCGGATCGAGTTTGCTAAGCAGGCTACGTACGAGCGTAGTCTTGCCCGCCCCGATTTCCCCGGTGATGACGATAAACCCCTCATTGCGATGCAACCCATACTCGAGATATGCCATCGCGCGCCGATGCTGGCGACTTCCAAAGTAGAACGATGGGTCAGGATTGCTTTGAAAGGGCTTTTCAGTCAGCCCGTAATACTCTTCGTACATATCTCGTCCGGAACGCGATTAGAAACCCTGGGATAGAGAAACCGCCAACGCGTTCTCTCGAGCATGTCCAGTGACCGTACTATTTACATTGCTCCGACGCACACCCAACGAAGCAACAGCCTTCCGAGAAAGCCGGAACGTCAAAGCTGCCGTTAAGGAATTTTGCTTCAACATTAAACCGCTCTCACTCGTGCCTGAGATGTTCAAATGCACCGCGGAAACATGGAGATTCACTTGCCGCGTCAGACGATGCAACCATACAAGAGCGAGAGTACGCTCACGCAGTTCTGAACTATCGGCAAAGTCGTCAATGGCGTCTGGCGAAAACGGCAGCAACTCCTGATCGCGCTGACTAAGTGCAATACTAAGGGTGTTACGCTGCTCAACCCTGGCGACAGATAGCTCCCGAGCTCGATTGAGATACAAACGGGTTGTTTGCACACCACCAAGTCGAGGAATTCCCGCGGTAGCTGATTGCTCCATCCGCGCACGTACGACCCGACTGCGTTCATTCGGATCAGGTATGCTTGCTTCAAGCAGATCGGACATCAACTGTTGAGTGGATCCAGGATCGTAGCCGGCCAACAGTGTAGGAAGAATCTCCGCATCTTTGCTATCTGAATAACGCCAAGCCATGCGCGCAGTGTGATGGGCGAGAAGCAAATCGTGGCCATAGCCGAAGAAACGTCTTTCGCGCAATGCCACAAACTGAGTACGCTTGCTGGGCGACCACTCCAGACCGATACCTGGGGTAGTCGTCGTTTCACGGCTGGAGCTTGCGTAGTCGGTACTCTCCCGCCCCCCAAACGCTGAAACATGAGCGTGAGCACCGAACGGAACAACCAGTCCCGCTCGAAAACGCATATCTTCCTTTTTGCCAATAACGGCATTCCTTACTTTGGTTCCAGTAAAATCACCGAACCAACCGATGGCTCCTGTCGTCGCATAGTTCTTGACCGAACCCACGAGTTGATCGACATGAGTATTCGTAAAAGCCGGATCGTCGAATCTGGCGTCTATGGTATTTAGTCGCAGCAGATAATCGGCAATACTAGCAAATCGGCCTCTAATATATGGCGCAATCTGGGTCGTCCTAGTCTCGGACTGATTTCTAGTATTGTTGGCGCCTCCCATAGATTGGGTATCAAATACGGAATGAGGCTGCTGGTCGATATTGGCGCTGGCGTCGACAAACAGCCAATTGTCTACCGCCTCTACGGTCGCATGGGACTGCAGCAGGTTCCATTGATGGTTCCTCTGGTAGTCGTCTTGAAAATGGAGGAACTCACGGCGGTAATCCAGAAACGCATTCAATCGCGAACCTGCACCGTCGACCCGAAACCTTGGCGTAAGCTCGGAAATCCAGCCGCTCACTGGCGAAACAGAGGCATTAGAACCGACAAGCCCCATATTGCTGCTATAGGTCTCCGTCGCCTCAACGGACGGCTCGATCGTCCAAGAACCAGCATGGGAAAATCCGGCACCAATCAGGGTGACGATGCCCACAAGAGCCAAAAATGCTCTTCGTGACGGCATCGGCGACCTAATATCCATAGCCATACTCGTATCCGTAGGCCACGTTCTCGACATTGCGCGCCTGATTCAGCACCAGTAGCTTGACGGGACAGGATTCGATCGTGCCGAGAGCATCCTTTACGGCCTGTTGCGAAGTTTCCTCCGCTCGTACGACAAACACAATCTGCCCCATACGAGCCGCCAATGCTCGCGATTCAGTTGTAACCAACAGCGGCGGTGAATCAAAAATCACGATCCGATCGGAATAGCGCCGTGCGATTTCGTCAAGCAAGCGACCCATAGTCTCGCTTGCCAACAACTCGGTGGCGTGCGGATCGTGCGTTCCCGCAGTAAGTATCGTCAATTTGTCGATGTTGGTCCGCAACAGGACATCACTCAGTTTGAGTGTTTCGTCCTGCAAAACATCCAGAAGTCCCTTCTGTTCCGGAAGTCCCAATTCCCTCGGTAACGATGGTCTGGCAACATCCGCATCAACGAGCAGAACGGTCCGATCCAACTCCATCGCGATGCTGATTGCCAGGTTGATCGCGCTAAAGCTCTTGCCCTCGCCGGGCAGAGAACTCGTAACCATTATCAGGTTTGCATTGCGAATTGGTGCAGCCGACCCGCTGACGTTTGCCAACAGCGGGCGCTTGAGAACCCGAAATTCCTCGGCAATCAGCGACGCCGAAACGCCCGGGACAATAAACCCTGCAGCCTGCAATCTGCCGAGATCAAGTTCAACGTATTGGCCACTAGGCACCCCCTTGCGATCACCTTCCGACCGCATCTCGCCCCCGCCTCCAACGGCGTTGACGGACGGTTCCCACTGCGGCGCAACGCTACCATTCTTTGCCGGATCCCGTCGCAACCCATCCAGACGCTCAACCGCCTTTTCGATTAGGCTCATTCCTCTTGCACCCTCAGGCAGTCGCCCTGGTCAGCATTACCAAGGCACCAACAAATAATGAGTATGCGGCCAGCAGGCCACCTGCGATCCTGGCGAGGCGTCGCATTTCACGCTTTCCTTCCGCCGCCATTTCATCGCTGACAACGAGCGACACCACTCCCAAAACCGGCAACCCGGTAATCGCACGAAGTTGCTGGCGGTCGTAGATGCAGGGGCGCATTTCCTTCGAGGCAAACATGACTCCAGCACCAACAGCAATTGCCGCAAGCAATGAGAAAATCAGCAGCGCCGTTCGTTTGGGGTACACCGCGTCGTGAGATACACGAGGAGGATCTACCAGACGGAAGTCGGCAACACCCGATACGGCCTGCATGTCTCCGGAAATATTGGCTGATTCCCGCCGCGAAACCAGGCTCTCGTAGTTCTTCTTGTTGACCTCATAGTCGCGATTGAGTTGGGCCAACTCGGCTTCGTACTCGGGCATGCGGCGCGCCATCTCCTTCAACTGCTGATGGCGAGCCGAATACTCGGCAACCCGGGCGCGAAGCGAAGCCACACTCGCCTCGGCCTCTGCAAGTGACACCTTGAGCTGTTCGGATGCGCGCGGCCCCTGGGAGGCGGTTTGGATCAAGGGGACGCCCGCTTTCCGATAGCGCGCAACCAGTTGTCGACGCTGATCTTCAAGTTCCTGAATGATCCGCCTGGCCCCGATGACGTCCGGATGACTTTCGGTATATCGCTGAAGAAGGCTGTCCAGATTGCGTTTCTGAGCATCGAGGCGGCCATCAATGTCGATCACGCTAGTCCCACCTGAAGCGACATTTCTTCCGGAGCCTAGCGCCAAATCCTCTCCTTCCAATCCGCGGCGAAATGCATCCCGCGAGTTTTCCGCCTCACGAAGCTCAAGCCGCGCCTGACTGAGTTGTTCGCCTACTGCTGCCATCTGGGAAAAGTAGTCTCTCCCCGTCGCGGAAACTGACGCCGTACCTTCAAGATTGCGCAATTTGAACTCTTTCAGGCGATCCTCCGCATCTCGCAACTTCTTTTCATACAACGCAGCTTGCTCGTCCAGAAAGGTCTTTGCCGCCGCTGTATCGCTCGCACCTCCACCCTTACTGGTGTCGATAAACATCGACACCAGAAGCTCTACGACATGCTTGGCACGCTCGGGCTTTGCATCCCGAAAGCGGACGATGAAAATATTGGTCGCACCACGTTCAGCCGATCTTTCCAACGCGAGCTTCTTCATGACACCGTCCACCAGACCCTCACGCTGGTCCGGAGTCTTGACATTTTCGTCAAGTCCGGTCGCATGAATCAAGTGCTCAACGTTCGGACGGCTGATCACGACCCGACTCAACATCACCACTCGCTGATCGATATTCGGTTGGACCGTCATGCCTTCCATCAACGGCTTCAGGATCGAATCCGTATTGGCATATATGCGAGCCGATGCCTCGTACTGCTTTGGAATCAACAAAATTATCGCGGCAGAAACAAAGGCTACACAAAAGAACGCAAACAGACCGCGCCAGCGATATTTCCACATCGCCCGTAGATGCAGCAGCACGTCCAATAGAAATTTATCGTTCATCTACCACGTCCATTAGCTAAACACGGCGCGCATCGTTCAGACACTCAGCCGTCATCCGAATACCGCTCAGAACCAGCCCTGAGGAATAATCAGTACGTCGCCTGGTTGCATCTCCACATTGGCGGAAACGTCGCCACGCTTCACCAGATCGGCTATACGAACACTGTACTGTTTGTTGCCTTCCGCTGTACGAAGTATCGAAGCGCTATTACCATCGGCAAAATCCGTCATGCCACCCACGGCGATCATGACGTCGAGGAGGGTCATCTTTTGCTTGTACGGCAATACCTGCGGCCGTGCAGCCTCTCCTACAACCCGGATCTGCTCGCTATATGGTCCAACGAAATTCGTCACCACGACCGTAACCACAGGATCGCGAATGTACTTGGTAAGCGCCTTTTCGATATCCCGGGCCAAAGTCGAAGCATCCTTGCCCATGGCTGGCATGTCTTCAATCAATGGGGCGGCAATCTTGCCGTCGGGACGCACGGGGACGGTCGTCGACAATTCCGGGTTTCTCCAAACCACGATATTGAGTGTATCTCCCGGACCGATGAGGTACTTGTAGCTTGACGATGCCGCAGTGGCAGGTGCCGGAGGATACGACGAGCACCCCGTCACAAAACCCGAGACTGCGACAAGAACGCCAACGATTGACAATGTCATTGACCTGAACATTCTCTCATCCTCCTGAAAGATATCTGTTGCTCTTAAGTAGATGCCTCCCACGGAAGGCATCCTCAGTATTCCGACGACAAAAATAGATAATAACTCGTATTCAAAAAAATTCGTGGTTCATGGAAACGCTATCCTCCATGTGTCCCGAGATGCAGTTGGCTTCGCCCATGGTCCCGCGATCGCTGGCAATCGGCTTAATAGCTCAGGATTGCCCGTGATGGTTCCATTCAGGCTAACTGCTCCAGATTTCACGATCTTGCCAGTCCCCGATGTTCGGACATTGCTATCGTCAGTACTACTCCAACTCAACGCAAATTCGCCGGCCACGCCGTTCATCTCGACTCGGTAATTGCCGAACACCTTCCCGGGAAGAAAATCGGAACCGGCACCAATCCATTGCGCCTCCATCCGCCCCCCGCATTCGCCGCGCCAAGAGCAATCCAGATTTCCCACCTTCATGTCGATGTCGCCATCCCAGCCCAGTTTCCCCAAAGGGCCCGGCATACGCTGTAACAGGTTCCGCGCCGGACCGGAAATAGCAAAATCAGCGACTTGCCATCCCGATATTCCGACTGCCAGCCTTGACGCTTCAACATCGCGTGAGATTATCTGCCACGCAAGTTGGCCCCGAAATAGCCCGATTGGATCAAACGACCACCGAATCCTGCGCCAGGGCCGCCGTCCCTGGGAAGCCAGGTCGATCACGTTCAACAAGCCACGGCCACTCCAGACAGAGCCTTCCGTCTCGCTTATCCGTACCGCACCCTGGCTGATGTTCGAAACAATCTGGTCGATCAGCGTCGCTGGTGCCATCGCGACCACCAATATCGATGTCGCCAATACCAATACTAGACTTCTCATTCCCGACCTGACGATAGCGTCATGTCAAAAGCGGCGGAATCACCCTGACGCTTTACCACCATCGATTTGATGCCAAACCGGTGGCTCTGCTGCGCACCGCCCAGCCATCCCGTCACCACATCGAAGGGGCCAGTGCCATGTAGCCGAACATGATCCGCGTCAACCATATCTACAGACATCGAGGTACCGTGACTTGCCAGCGAGGCGGCCAGCGTTCCTCGTAAAGTCTCGCCCGTGATTTGCGGTGGTAACGTTCGCGACCCAAGCCGCTCAATTTCCGCCAAGTCTTTCTGGATGGCCTTCAAGTTGCCCGCAGCTTCAAGTTCCCGCTGACTTTGCCGCAGCTGCGCGGCCGGCAACCAATACACCAGCGCAATAACGCAAGCAAGCACCGCTGCGCCAAGAAGCGTCGGCAGATACGGATATCGCGGTGACTCGAATAGTCGCCGAAAGTCATATACAAGCTTCTTGACCGAGTTCATTTAGTCATGTCCCGCCCAACGCGCAGCGACGGCATGTCTTGCGCAGTCTCCTGGCGCGTCACCTGAAGACCGCGATCCGTCAGCTGTCGTTTCACGTCATCGATGCGGGCCGCCTTGTCAGGCTCGAAGACGACCGTCAATTGTTGGTTGGCGTAGTTCAGTTCCTTCACGGAATTGGTGCTATCCGCACCCAACACCTCGGCGACGGCCGCCAGGAGCACAAGCGCGTCGTCGCTCCGGGCGAGCCCATGTGCAGCGCGCAACTGGTCCAGATGACGGCGCGTCTGCGCCAGAGGCGCAACGGCTGGTACACCGGGGAACGCAGCGCCAAACAGCTCCGCAATACGCCCTTCGGTCTGATGGACTCCATAGCTCGACAAGCCAAGCCGGACGAAACCAACGGCCAGATAGGCCGCGATTGCAACGACAGCGACAACCGCCGCCGGCTTGATCAACATCCATGTACTGTTTCGCCGCTGTCGGGAAGCGAATTCGCCGTGAAGAATATCCGCCGCGCCATCGACCAATGCGTACCAGTGATACTCCTGCCCAACGCGAACGTTTTCCGAGTGCAATTCTGACTTCCAGGCGGCCAAATCGACCTTGCTTCCAACCTCGGGCCGAACAGTGAACCGAGTACCGTTGCCACTGGCGTCGACATTGCCGACAAGCGTGCCGAGCAGTGTCGGCGCGGCGCCATCCATCGACTCGTCGAGAACCAGGGGCACCTCGTCTGGCTGACTGACGATCACGGCATCCTTTGCCACGGCAAAAGCCCAATCAGACTCGCTGGTGGGCAGGGTTTGCAGTTGGCTGAAAGCCGCGGACAGGGGCCGGTTCAAGGCCGAAAATTGTGTCAGCACATTGCGAAGACGCGCGCGCGCAATCACCAGGACATCGACGGAATCCCGTCTTCGGCCACTAACGGTCAGGTGGCAATTATCGGGGTCATCCAGCAATTGATCTTCCAGAACGCCAGCGACCACCTGCAGCAAGTCACGGCCGGACACGCGATGGGGAATGGCAGCCCGCAGGCACGACATCCCGGGAGCGGAAATCACCGCTTCGCAGAAATCGGCACGCGGCCAGCGCAGCGCGTCCGATTCCCCCTGCTGAAGCAACTCCCCGGCAGCGTCGAGCAGGACCCAGCGCGTGCTGGGCTGCTCCGGCCAGTGTTCCCCGACAAATACCCGCAGTGTTGAACTCACAATATTTTCTGCCAAACAATTTCCGGCCAAATGGACTTTCGGTCGAGCAGCACCTGCATGCGCGTAACCGCCTGACCGTATTTTGCCCGCCCGCCGACCAGAAAGTAACGGCTTGACACAGAAAAACGACTTGCCGGCGGCATGGTCGCCATCTTCGGAAGCTGGTCAAGGAAGCTGCCAACGTTCGCGTTGGGACTGACAAGACATCTTGCCGCGATTGCCCGCGCGTCGTCGATGCTCAAGCCCGCAACGACGGCACTCAACACTTCCGGACTGGCGGTATTGACATTGAGAGGCACCGATTCAGGCAGGGCGGCAACCAACGAGCGCAAGCGGTCGATCACGTCCTCGTTGTATCCACGCACGAGGCCGAGTTCGTCTATATCCATCAGCGGTCCGTTGGCGGCCCGGTAGCGCTTGCCATGTTCGGCATACCAGGTCGATTCGGCGCCGTTGGCTTCGCGTTTTTCGTCATCGTCAAGCCAATCGACCAAGGCCGCCGCAAGGCCGTCCGCTTCTCCCGAGGAAATTCCGATGATCCGCAGGAGTCGCTTGTACGACTCGACCTGGTCGGGAACAACGATGCCATTCGCCACCAACCCGTTCAGGTTGAAAAGCCCCGAATAATCGACGATCTCCCCGGCCACCTCACCATCCTCGACGGCGGTCGGCGCCACTTTGGTGGCCCATATTTCGCCGAGGTGATCGGTTTGGCTGGTCCGCTTGTCCTCCGCCAGCACATTGCGGCCCCAATCGACCGCCGCCCGGGCAAGCCATCGACTCTGCCCCTGATCCTGACGTCCGATCATCAGTTCCATCGCCGACCCGTAGTCGGCCACCACCAACGAAGCGATTTCAACCATCAGCGCCAGCGTCAGCATGGCCAGCAGCAACGCAGCCCCTTGCTGAAGTCGGCAAGCCCGTCGCCTAGTGCACGGCATAGAGTCGATGTATCGTCCCGACATCGGAAACCTCAAGTTCGATATCCACCGCAGCCGGCGTGACCGCCAGCCCGGACTTGTCGGTCGGCCATACGGCGTGCCGCTGACCGTCGGCACCTACGACGGTGCACCGCAGCGCAACGACATTTTCCAGGATGACATGCAAGTCCGGCCCGGATTCCATATCGACGCCCGGCCAGCGCAGTTGCAGTATCTGCTTTCCGTCGAATCGATAACCGCGGCGTCGCACGCTGCCCCCGCCACCATCGAGCTTCGGAAAACTGAACTCGACGAGGCCATCGGCCGACGCCAGCACGAATGAAGGCGCAGGCAGGAGCCTGCCCGCAACGATACGTCGAGGCGGATCAACGTACTGGGTCAAGTCCAGTTCGAGAACCTGCACGAAATTGGCAATATCCCGCCAGCGATCCATCTCGGCGGAAATACGATCGCGACTCTCCATCGCGATGGCCGCCGCCCGGTAGCCCATCACGCCCAGTACCGCGAATATCGCCAGCGCGACCAGCATTTCGATCAGCGTCATCCCACGCTCGGCGTGTCGCCACGGCTGACTTTTCCCGAGCTCGGCGCTTGTCATCGCAACGGCTTGACGGCGAATCCTGAAAGGCGGCTCAACGCGTGGTCATCCCCCTCCGTCAGGAATACGCTGACGTCGACGCGGCGAAACAGCGGGTTGGGTGTCGCCTTGGTCTCCTCGCGCCAAACGTAGTGCTGTCCCGCCATGGTCTCTTCGCCTTCGTTGGTCCCGAGCGGGGGAAATCGCCCGGTCGCCCTCATTTCCGCCAAGCGGTTCTCTGCTACCCAGCCCGCGGCCAGACGGAGGCGCTGCTCGCTGCTGCCGGTGATCACGACACCCATCGCACGCAAGGTCGCCATGACCCCGACGGCGAAGATGACCAGAGCCACCAGCACTTCGATCAGCGTAAACCCGTTTCCCCGTGCCATTACGTGGAATCCGGATGGATGGCTCTTATGGAACCGGAGACCTGCCCTTCCAGCGTGACCGGACCGTCTCCCGAAACCAGTTCGATTGTGTACAACACCACGTCGCTGCCGAACACCAGGCCGTCCCCGACTTCCTGATCGTCGCGCGTGACCCGGCGCAATACGACGTCGGTCGGCAACCCGCGTTCGGCGAACATCGGGTCGTCGTCGATCGCCTGCCAGTTGCCCGAGGTATCGAGGCGGGAAAAACGATATCCGTGGCGCGAATATTCGAACCGGATCGGCGCACCTCTAACCCTTGCGCGCTCAGCAGCCGTCTCGACGACCAGCGCCAAACGTTCGATCTCGCTGTCCGACCGTTGCCAGGAGCGAACCGTTCCCGTCGCCAGTGCCGTCGTCAACGCAATCAGCAACAGAACAACCATGACCTCGATCAGGGTCATTCCTGCCGCTGGCCGCATCGCTACAACTGCCATGAGCCTATGTCGGCATCCACCCCTTCGCCGCCGGCCTTGCCATCGCCGCCAAAACTGAAGACGTCGATCTCGCCCTGTAGCCCCGGGTTTAGGTACTGATAAGGGCTGCCCCAGGGATCCTGCGGCAACCGCTCAACATAGGACTTCCAGTTCGGCGGCACCGGTTCGACCTCGGGTTTCCTGACCAGCGCCATCAAGCCCTGTTCCGTGGTCGGATACTTGCGATTGTCCAGCCGATATAGCTTCAATGCCTGCATGATCGTCGCGATATCCTGCCGCGCGGCGACGATCCGCGCTTCGTCCGGCCGGCCCATCACCTTCGGCACGATCAGGGCCGCGAGCACGCCCAGAATGACGATGACGATCATGACTTCGATAAGCGTAAAACCGCTGGCTCCAAATCTCTTCTTCATGGCTCTTCCGTTCAGTGGATCAGTACATTGAGTTCGATGATCGGCTGCATGACCGCCAGCACGATCAGCAGCACGAGACCGCCCATCGTCAGAAGCATGATCGGCTCGATCAACACGGTGAACATTGCCGTCCGGTTCTCGACATCGGCCTGCTGCAATTGCGCCGCGCGTTCGAGCAAGGCGCCCAAGCGACCGGTCGCCTCGCCGCTGGCGATCATATGCACCAGGATTGGCGGAAACTGGCGGGTCTGCATCAGCGCCCGCGACAAGGGCATGCCCTCTCGCACCTGCCCGCTGGCCTTGCCGATCGCCGCAACCAAAGGCAGCCTGACGACGACCCGGCTACAAGCCTCCAGCGCCTCCAGCAACGGAACACCGCTGCTGGCCAAAATAGACAGGGTGCTGGCAAACCGGGTCGCATCCAAATTGCGCAGGTACGGCCCCAACACCGGCAAGCCGAGCAACCGAGTATCCCATCTCATCCGAAATCCCTCGTCGCGAAACGCCAGGCGCAAACCGAAACCGGCGCCGATCATCGCCAGAAGCACCAACCAGCCCCATTCCCTGATGAAAGCGGAAATGGCGATCAGCGCCCGGGTCAGCCAGGGAAGTTCCTGACGGCCCTGCTGAAATACCGAAACGACCGACGGCACGACATAGGTCATCAACCCGATCACGACCAGCATCGCCACGGAAGCGACCAGAACGGGATAAACCAGGGCCTGGATTGTCTTCTGTCGTAGCGCACTGCGCTGCTCCAGATGATCCGCCAGTTGCAGCATCACCTTCGAAAGCTCCCCGGACTTTTCTCCCGCCGCCACCGACGCCCGGTAGATGGCCGGGAAATCGACGGGGAACCGCTCCAGCGCCGCGCGCAGGGAAGCCCCGCCAACAATCTCCCGGCGCAAACCCGTCAGCACGCCACGGACCGCTTCCCGCTCCGCCTGCTCGATCATCGTCGTCAGCGACTGCTCCATGGTGAGGCCGGAAATCAGCAGCGTCGCCCACTGGCGCGTCAGCAAACACAGCTCCGCGGCACGCAAACCTCGCCCGAACGAGCCAAACGAGAAGCTGCGCCGTCCGGAAAAGTCTTCGATATCCATCGGAAACCAGCCGCGGTCACGCAGGATCGCCCGGGCCTCGCGCGCCGACTCGGCCTCGACGACACCCGCCGTCTTCTTGCCGGTGTCATCGAGGGCACGGTAGCGAAACGCAGTCACCGGATTGCCCTAGTCTTCCGAAACACGCAGGAGTTCTTCCAGCGAGGTCGTGCCGTTCGCCAGCAGGCGCAGTCCATCGGTTCTGAGCGAACGGCTTCCTTCCTGTTCCGCATAGTGGCGCAATTCGGCCTCGGCGGCGCCGTCGTGGATCAACCCGGACAAATGCTCGTCCGCCGCCAGCAACTCGTAGATGCCGGTACGCCCGGAATAACCAAGACCACCACACGCCGGGCAACCGACCGCTGTCCAGATACGATCGGGGCATTCGGCGCCCAGCAATTGACGTTCATTTGCCGTGACGTCCACAGCCTTCCGGCATGCCGGACATAGGCAGCGCACCAGTCGCTGCGCCAGCACGCCCCGTAGCGACGAGGCGAGGAGGAAGCGTTCGACCCCCAGATCGACCAGGCGCGTCACCGCCGAAGCGGCATCGTTCGTATGCAACGTGGCCAGCACCAGATGCCCGGTCAAGCTCGCCTGAACCGCGATCTGCGCGGTTTCCAGATCGCGTACCTCGCCGATCATGATGACGTCGGGGTCCTGTCGCAAAACGGCGCGTAGTGCCCGCGCGAAGCCGAGTTCGATGCGCGTATTGACGGAAATCTGGCCGACTCCCGGCAAGTCGTACTCGACGGGATCCTCGACGGTGACGATATTGCGCGTACGGCGATCCATCGTCTGCAGCGCAGCGTACAAGGTGGTCGTCTTGCCGGAACCGGTCGGCCCGGTCACCAGCACGATACCGTGCGCATGACCCAGCAAGGCGGCAAACCGTTGACGCGAGTCCTCCCCCATGCCCAGCGCATCGAGGGTCTGGCGTTCGGCGTCCTTTTCAAGCAAACGCAGTACCAGCCGCTCGCCGTGGCTGGTCGGTACCGTGGACACGCGCACGTCGATCGAGCGGCCGCCGAGTCGCAAGGCGATCCGCCCGTCCTGCGGCATACGCTTCTCGGCGATGTCCAGATTCGCCATGATCTTGATGCGCGACGCCATCGCCGCATGAAGCGCGCGATGCGGACGCGCGACTTCCCCTAGCACGCCGTCGCGCCGATACCGGACCACCGAGCTCTGCTCGAATGGCTCGATGTGGATGTCCGAAACGCGCTCGTGGACAGCCTGGGTGAACAGCATGTTGATCAGGCGAATGATGGGCGCATCGTCTTGCGACTCAAGCAGGTCCGCCACGATCGGCATCTCGTGCATCAACTTTGTCAGGTCGACATCCTGGCCAAGGTCATCCGCCAGCTCTGCGGCCTGATGATCGCTTCCCTTATAGGCTTCGCCAAGCAAGCCCTCGAAAGCAGACACGTCGACGGTTTCCTTCAGACGCACCGGCCCCGCCGCCCGCCGCCTCACCTCGGCCAGCAGATCCAGACGGGCGCCATGGCGCAAAACGATTTCCGCCGGTCCCGAAGTGGTATCGAGCAACAAGATGCCATGCGTCTTGGCAAAGCTGTAAGGAAGCAGCGTGCTCATGGCGGGACGATGCCGCGATTCGTTACTGCGTCGGTGCCGGCGCGTCTGCCGGCGGTGTCTGTTGTTCGATTAGCGGCGGCAGTTCCGACGCCTCGACCGGTGGTGGCGACGGTTGCTCGATGAGTGGTGGCAGTTCCGGCGATTCCGGTTCGGGCTTAACGGGCTGGCCGGCCTTCCCCAGCCCACGCTGCTGCCCGACGATATACCGATACCGATCAGTCGTCATCGCCTTGTAACTGGCACCGTCGCGCAAAATGGTCGGCCGCAGGAAGACGAACAAGTTCGTCTTTTTCCGCACGCGGGTATCGTAGCGAAACAGGTGTCCAAGGATCGGAATGTCTCCGAGCACCGGTACCTTTTCCGCGCCATTCGAATAGGTGTCTTCTACCAACCCGCCCAAAACGATAATCTCGCCGTCGTCGACCACGGCGGTCGTTTCTATGGAGCGCTTGTTCGTCGTCGGTCCGGTCGAACTTGCCGTTGAAGTCGCAACGACCGATGAGGATTCCTGAAATATCTGCAATATGAGCGCGCCACCTTCCGAAATCTGTGGCTTTACCTTCAAGGTCAGTCCGACATCCTTGCGTTCGATGGTCTGAAATGGATTGGCAACCGTGCTGCCGCTACCGGTGTTGGTGTACTGCCCGGTAACGAACGGCACGTTCTGGCCAACGACGATCTTCGCCTCCTCGTTGTCCAGCATCAGGAGGTTGGGCGTCGACAGGATGTTGGTGTTGGTCTGGGTTTCCAGGAATCGTGCCAGCATGCCCAGATTCAGGATCTGGGTGGCGTTGTCTCCCGAGCCGATAGTAATCCAGCCTTTGGCGACGGCCAGATTCATGCCACCGGCTGCACCGAGGGGGTTGGCGGCCAGGCCGAGGATGTTGCTGGTACCCGAGCTGAAATTCGTCCCACCGAAGGCGGCCGCTCCGCCGGTGCCGAAATTGCTGTTCTGAAACTGGATACCAACTTCCGAAGCATTGTCCGCGGTAACTTCGGCGATCAACGCTTCAACGTAAACCTGCGCCCTCCGTCGATCGAGCTGATCGACCACCGACCGAATGTTGTTGTACACCGCCTCCGGAGCGGTGATGATCAATGAGTTGGTGCTGCGATCGGCCTGCACCATCTGGTGGCCGCTACTCCCGGCAGTACTCGGCGCCGACGCCTGCTGCTGACCTTGCGCTGGCGTACTGGAACTCAATCCGCTGCTGCCTCCGCCCGTCGCCGTGCTGACCGGCTGGCCCGACAAGACCCCGCCCAGCGTTTGCGCAACTTTGGTTGCATCGGCGTTCTTCAGGTAGATAACGTGGATGTTCCCGCCAAGTCCCGGCTGGTCCATGGTCGAAACAAGCTGACGAATCGAATTGATCCGGGAAGGGTTTTCGGAACGAACCAGCAGCGCATTCAGGCGGCTGTCCGCGGCGACCGTCACCCGTTGGCTAGGGTCCGCGGCCTGCGGAGCGCCACCGGCCGATTCGCTCATCAACTTGCTGACGAGCGGCGCGATATCCTGCGCAGCAGTGTGTTTCAACGGGATGACGACGATGTCGCCCTGCGGCATGTCCAGCGCGTCGATGATCTTCGCGATGCGGGAAACGTTGTCCGCGTAGTCCGTGACGATCAGGGTATTGTTGCTCGCATAAGCGGTAACGGAATTGCTGGGCGAAACCAGCGGTTTCACGACGGTCAGCAACTGGACGGCCGATTCGTTCTTGATGTGGAACACGTGCGTCACCAGCCGTTCACCACGCAACTGGCCCTTTGAGCGTCCGACCACGGGCACCGAGTGCGTCTTGCCTTCGGCCTCGGGAACGACCTTGATGATTCCTTCTTCCTCGATGACAGCGTAGCCCTGCAAGCGTAGCGCAGAAAGCAGTATCTGGTAGGCGACATCGGGCGTGACCGGCTTGCTGGTGACGATGTTCAGTGTCCCCTTGACGCGAGGATCGATCAGGATGTTGCGATTGGATATTTTGCCGATGGCACGAATCACGGTTTCAATATCCGCGTTGGCAAACGTCAGCGAGACGCCTTCCTCGGCCTCCTGCGCCCAGGCAGCCGACCCCGCAAGCAGTAACGCTATCGAGACAATCCGGAAAATTCGACAGATGCCAGTCATCATCGACGCGGACCTTCCGGACGCGGAGGTGAACCCAGTTGCGGTCGTACAGCCTGTCCGGATGATGCCGGCCGTGCAGCCGGAGCCATATCGTCCGGCGATGTAGTGGTTTCTGCCATGTTGATCGTTTCTACGCGTTCTCCGATTTTCAGGCGCACCTGACCGGGTAGGACCTCCAGCAAAGTGACGCCCGGCAAGAAGGTCTCGCCCTCGACAGCGGCAACGGAGGACTTGCCATCTTCGGCGAGAATCGCAAATCCAGTCGCCTCGGGACTCCCCGTCATTGCGCCCAGCAACCGGAAGTTTACCGCACCACCGATTGCCTCCGAATCGTCTCCCGCCAGCGACGCGCCACCAAAAAGATGATGCGCAACAATGGCCTTGGCAGCGGTCTGATGATCCGGCAGTCCATCTGCCTCGACTCCAGGGGCAGGTTCGGGCGCGGCAATCTGCCAGAACCAGGTCGCGATTACCCACCCGACAACCAAAGCCGCGCCGAACCAGGCCGCTCCACGAATCAACGTCGGCGACAGATACAGACGCCCCGGCCCCTCAATGAGGCGCCTCGGCAGGAATCTCGATAGAGCGAACATCGTGGCGTGTATTGGACTCCGCAAGCGTTCCCGGGCAAAAAAGGCCGGGAAAGGGATATCGCGAATCATTTTAATAGCATTTCGTTACCGAACTGATGTCGGTGTCAGCGAGAACGTTTGCCACTGTGGCAGAATATTCGGAAATCGCCACCAGTGCACCGAATATTGACTCACTCTTCGTTGAGCAAACCGGGGCCGACGTAATCCAGCTACCCAATCACCGGACTCGACCTGCGACCACCGTATGACTATTCCAACACCACGAGCCACGCCCTGTTTCCCGATATGGTGATCCTGTTCGAATCCGTCGGTGTCGTGTTGAGCGGCGAAGGCACCCAGTAGCGTCTCCGCACGCCGCTGCAACTCCCGTCAAGCCCATGGTCGCAGAACGCGACGAACTGCCCAAACATACTCCGGTCATGCAACAGTATCTGGCGCTGAAGCGTCAGCACGCCGACCTGCTGCTCTTCTACCGGATGGGCGATTTCTACGAGCTGTTCTACGACGACGCCGAGCAGGCGGCCCGGCTGCTCGACATTACGCTGACCAAGCGCGGCCAGTCCGCCGGCAAGCCGATTCCGATGGCGGGCGTGCCCTATCACGCCGTCGAACAGTACCTTGCCAAGCTGGTGAAGCTCGGCGTATCCGTCGCCATCTGCGAGCAGATCGGCGATCCGGCCACGTCGAAAGGACCGGTCGAGCGAGCGGTGACGCGGATCGTCACTCCGGGCACGTTGACCGACGCCAATCTGCTCGACGATCGCAGCGACAGCCTGCTCCTGGCCGTCGCCTGCGAACGCCAGCGCACGGGCATCGCCTGGCTGAATCTTGCCAGCGGCGACTTCCGGCTCCTCGAAACCACACAGACGCTGCTACCGGCGCAATTCGAACGCCTGCGACCCGCCGAAGTCCTGATCGCCGACGCTTCGGCAGTCCAGTTGCCCGACGATACTGCCGGCACCGTCAAGCGCCTTCCCGAATGGCACTTCGACAGCGAGGCCGCCGCCCGTCAGCTCGCCGAGCACTTCGGCACGCGCGACCTTGCCGGCTTCGGCGCCGACGCCGTACCGCTGGCGGTCGCCGCCGCCGGCGCCCTTTTCCAGTACGCCCGGACGACGCAAATGCAGTCGCTGGCGCACATCACCGGTCTAGTGGTCGAGCATGAGGACGCCTACCTGCGTCTCGACGCCGCCACCCGACGCAATCTCGAGATCTCCGAAACCCTACGCGGCCAGCCCGCGCCAACCCTGCTCTCGCTGCTCGACACCTGCTCGACCAGCATGGGATCGCGCTGGCTACGGCACAGCCTGCACCATCCGCTGTCCGACCGGGCCGAGGCTGCATCGCGGCACGACGCAGTCGCCGACCTGCTCGGCGAGACGGGCGACGGACCGTACGCTTCCCTGCGACGCGAATTGCGTTCGGTCGGCGACGTCGAGCGGATCACGGCGCGCATCGCGCTTCGCAACGCGCGCCCGCGCGATCTCTCGGCGCTGCGCGATACCCTGGCGCAACTGCCCTCACTGATGAGTCTGCTCCCGGGTGGCGTATCGCCACGGCTGACTTTTGTCGCCGCCGAGCTCGATCCACCGGACGACTGCCGCGATCTGCTGACCCGCGCCATCGCACCCGAGCCGTCGCTGCAGATCCGCGACGGCGGCGTAATCGCCGCCGGCTACTCGCCAGAGCTGGATGAGTTACGCGCCATGCAAGCCAACTGCGGCGAGTTCCTGCTCGAACTCGAACGGCGCGAACGCGAACGGACCGGCATCGCCAGCCTGAAGGTCGAATTCAACAAGGTGCATGGCTTCTACATCGAAGTCACGCACGCCAACACCGAGCGGATTCCCGACGACTATCGCCGCCGGCAGACACTGAAAAACGCCGAACGCTACATCACGCCCGAACTCAAGGCATTCGAGGACAAGGCACTCTCGGCCAACGAACGTGCGCTGGCGCTCGAACGACGGCTATACGACGAACTGCTGGAGCAGTTGGCGCCATGGATTCCGCGCCTCCAGCGCATCGCGCGCGCGCTGGCGCTACTCGACGGACTTTGCGCATTCGCGGATGCCGCGATGCGCCTGCAATGGAGCCGGCCGCAATTCGTCGCCGAACCCTCAATCGAAATCGAGGCCGGCCGCCATCCGGTCGTCGCGGAGCAGGTCGACCCCTTCATTGCCAACGACGCGAAGCTATCCGCAACGCGCAAGCTGCTGCTGGTCACCGGTCCGAACATGGGCGGCAAATCGACCTACATGCGGCAGGTGGCGCTGATCGTCCTGCTCGCCCATTGCGGCGCCTACGTGCCCGCGAACGCCTGCCGCCTCGGGCCGGTGGACGCAATCTTCACCCGCATCGGCGCCGCCGACGACCTCGCCTCCGGCCGTTCGACCTTCATGGTCGAAATGACGGAGGCCGCCGCCATCCTGCACGGCGCCACGGAAAAGTCGCTGGTGCTGATGGACGAAATCGGCCGCGGTACATCGACCTTCGACGGCCTGGCGCTGGCCTTTGCCATCGCCCGCCACCTGATCGAAAGGAACCGCGCTTTCACGCTGTTCTCCACGCACTATTTTGAATTGACCCGCCTGGCGCATGACCACCCCGAATGCGCCAACGTGCATCTAGACGCGGTGGAACACGCGCACAAGATCGTCTTCCTGCACGCGGTCGAGGATGGCCCCGCTTCGCAGAGCTACGGCATCCAGGTGGCGGCTCTGGCCGGCATTCCCGGCAGTGTCGTGCGCGACGCCAAGCGGCACCTAACTCAATTGGAAAACCGCGAAGTCGCCAGTGGCCCGCAACCGGACCTGTTCTCGAAACTGCCGGAAGCGGCGCCTGAAGCCGAGCCGCATCCCGCACTGGAGGCGCTGGAATCCATCGACCCCGACGAACTCACGCCGCGCGACGCGCTCGAAAAGCTCTACGAGCTCAAGCGCCTGGCGGATAAGCGCTAAGAAACTTCAGTGTGTGTGATGGCTGGCCGGGCCGTGCACATGACCGTGGCCGATTTCGTCGCTGGTCGCCACTCGCACGTCGGCGACGGTGCAGGAAAACACCAGCGCCATTCCTGCCAGCGGATGATTGCCGTCGACCACAACCTTGTCGTCGGCAATGTCGGTGATCATATAAAGCTCGCCGTCGTCGCCGTCCTCTGTCGCGCGTTCGAATTGCATGCCGACCTCGATGTTGTCCGGGAACAGCGAACGCGCCTCGATCATCACCAGCTCGGCATCGTAATCACCGAAGGCATCGGCCGGCTGCAGTTTGAGCTCCAGCTTCTCGCCGACATCCTTGCCCTGCAGCGCTTCCTCGATCAGCGGAAAGATGGCATCGTAGCCGCCATGCAGATAAATGATCGGCTGTTCGCCCCCGTCGACGAGATTGCCGTCGCTATCGGTAACCTGGTAGGTCAGGGTGACTACGGTGTTTTTTTCGACTTGCATGGCTGACGATGTCCATCGAGTTGTTTGACGAGTTGAAAGACTTCTGCCGCATGTCCCTTGGTGGGCACTTCGTATAGGGCATGGCGAATGATACCTTGCTTGTCGACGATGAACGTCGAGCGCAGCACTGCCAGTTTCTTGTGGCCATCTATTTCCCGGTAGTGATAGACACCGTACTGGTGCCCAACTTTGCCGTCGACGTCCGAGAGCAGGCGCACCGAAAGTCCGTTTTTATCGCGGAATTCCGCATGTGCCAGGCAGTCGTCCCGCGAGACACCGACGATGACGCAATTGCGGCGATTGAACTCCGCCTCATGGTCGGAGAACTCGATGGCTTCGCGTGTGCAATACGGCGTGCCATCCTTTGGATAGAAAAAGATCACCACGTGCTGCTTGCCGCGCAACGACGCCAGGTCGAACGTGTCCATATCGGCATCGGGCAACGAGAACATCGGCGCCGGCTGGCCGGGCTGCAACATGGGCGAACTCCTCTTTGGGGTGACGCTTCGATTCTAACCGAGTCGCCCCTCCGTCTTGCAACCGCGAAATATTTCAGCGCGCAGACAGTTAGGCAGCCTGTGCGTGTGTTTCGAAACGCCGATGGCCGCTGGCCAAATACTTCTCCGTACGCATCTCCATCAACCGGGAAACCGTGCGCTGGAATTCGCCGGACTGGTGGCCGGATACGTAAAGTTCATCCGCCGGGCACGCCGCCGTAAGCACTAACTTGACTTTGTGGTCATAGAGCACATCGACCAACCAGGTGAAGCGGCGCGCTTCCGCAGCATGTTCCGGCCCCATGCGCGGAACGCCAGAAAGGAACAGGGTATGGAAGCGATGCGCAATATCGAGATAATCGTTCTGCGAGCGCGGGCCAGCGCACAGCGTGGCGAAATCGAACCAGACGATGCCAGGCGCACGATGCAGGACGCTTAGTTCACGACCCAGTACCCATATCGGCCGATCATGTCCTTCGCCACCGGCGACACGACCGAAGGTTGCGTCCATCGCCAGCTCAGCGCGTTCGTCGTCGGGGACGTGGTAGATGTCGTCCATTTGCAGGGCGCGAAGACGATAATCGATACCGGCATCGATCTTGACGACATCCAGTCGCTGGTTGAGCAGCGCGATGGTCGGCAGTAGACGGTCGCGCTGCAGGCCGTTCGGATACAACCCGTCCGGCGGATAGTTTGAAGTGATGCAAAACAGCACGCCGGCGTCGAACAACGCCTCCATCAGGCGCCCAAGGATCATGGCGTCGGCGATGTCCGAGACGTGGAATTCGTCGAAACACATCAGCCGCGTTTCCTTGGCGACTTGTGCGGCTACCTTGGCCAGGGGATCGGACTCCATCCTGAGCGCCTGCAAGCGTTGATGAATCTCACGCATGAAAGCGTGGAAGTGCACGCGCCGCTTGCGCTGATAGGGGACCGCGGCAAAGAAGCAGTCCATCAGGAAACTCTTGCCGCGACCGACGCCGCCCCAAAACCAGACGCCGCGCGGCAGCTCCGGCCGTACCAGCAGCTTGCGCAGCTTCGTCCGTCGCGCCGCCTTGAAGGCCAGCAGTTCATCGTAGAACTGCTGTAGCCGCATGGCCGCCATCAGTTGCGCCGGGTCGGCAACAATACCTCGCTCGGCCAGCGCAGCATTGAAGCCGAGAATCATCCCGTCCTTCGGGACTTTGAGCAAACGGTGTGGCAAGGATCTAAAAATGGAGGGCTCGTTTATCGATGGCCAGCGCCGCCTCGTGCATTGCCTCCGACAAGGTCGGATGCGCGTGGCAACAGCGCGCCAGATCTTCCGCCGACGCCCCGAACTCCATCGCCACCACGGCTTCGGCGATCAGTTCCGACGCGTTGTTGCCAATCACGTGCACACCCAGGATGCGATCGGTTTGGGCATCCGCCAGCAGTTTGACGAAACCGGTCGTATCGCCCTGACCGAGCGCCCGGCCGTTGGCCAGAAAGGGAATCAGCCCGACGCGGAATTCGACGCCTTCGTTTTTGAGCTGCGTCTCGGTCTTGCCCACCCAGGCGATCTCGGGGTGCGTATACATGACCCAGGGAATGGCGTCGTAATTCACATGCCCAGCCTGGCCGGCGATCCGCTCGGCTACCATGACGCCTTCTTCCATGCCCTTGTGCGCTAGCATGGGACCGCGCACGACATCGCCCACTGCCCAGATGCCAGGCTGGTTGGTTTGGCAGTGCTCGTCGACGGCGATTCGGCCGCGTTCGTCAATTTGTACGCCGACGTTCTCGACACCCAGACCGTCCGTGCAGGGAACCCGGCCGACGGAAACGATCAGCTTGTCGCACTCGAGAGTTTTCGTCTCGTCGCCGATTTCGTACTCAACGCTGGTGCCCTTCTTGCCCGTCGTCACCTTGGTGATCTTGACGCCCAGATAGATGTTCAATCCCTGCTTCTGCGTGAACACCTTCCACGCGTCCTTTGCCACCGCCGGATCGGCGGCGGCCAGGAAATCCGGCAGCACTTCGAGAATGGTGACTTCCGAACCGAGCCGCTTCCAGACCGAACCGAGTTCAAGGCCGATGACGCCGGCGCCGATCACGCCGAGGCGCTTCGGCACGCCATCGAAGGACAGCGCGCCGACGTTGTCGCAGATGGTCTTGTTGTCGACCGGAACGCTGTCGAGATGACGCGGCTTGGAGCCTGTGGCGACGATCACGTTTTTCGCGTTCACCAATTCGACGCCGTCCTTGCCGGTCACCTCGACCTGCCAGGCGTCGTCCTCGCGACCGACGAAACGGCCGTGCCCGCCAAGCAGCGTCACCTTGTTCTTCTTGAACAATCCCTTGATGCCGCTGGTGAGCTGGGTAACGATGTTGTCCTTGCGACGGACCATGGTGCCGACGTCGACCTTGAGGTTGTCGAGCGCAATCCCGTGCATCACGAAGGAATGGCCAGCCTGGTCAAACAGTTCCGACGATTGCAGCAACGCCTTCGACGGAATGCAACCGACGTTGAGGCAGGTGCCGCCAAGACGCACCTCGCCCTTGGGATCCGCGTACGTCTCCTTCTCGATACA
This sequence comes from Gammaproteobacteria bacterium, assembly GCA_018819515.1. Classification (GTDB taxonomy): domain Bacteria; phylum Pseudomonadota; class Gammaproteobacteria; order Burkholderiales; family Rhodocyclaceae; genus Fen-999. The sequence goes on along the minus strand of JAHJPX010000002.1, from coordinate 38,677 downwards.
GGCGGCCGTCAACCCGAGCTGAGCCGCGCGGATCGCTGCCACGTAGCCACCCGGGCCGCCGCCGATCACGAGCACGTCAAATTGTTTTGTCATGAGTCCCCCAATTTCTTACCGCTAAGTTCGCAAAGTACGCTAGCAAAAAACGGCAGGGAAGGTTCCCGTGCGCTCTTTGCGTCCTTTGCGGTGGAATCAAAGATCGAGCAGCAGGCGAGTCGGATCTTCCAGCACTTCCTTCATTGTCACCAGACCGAGTACCGCCTCGCGACCGTCGATGATGCGGTGATCGTAAGACATGGCAAGGTAGTTGATCGGCCGGATCACGATCTGGCCATTCTCGACCACCGGACGCTCCTTGGTAGCATGAATGCCGAGAATGGCAGACTGCGGCGGATTGATTATCGGGGTCGACAGCATCGAGCCAAACACGCCGCCATTGGAGATCGAAAAAGTGCCGCCGGTCAGTTCCGCCAGGGACAACTTGCCGTCCTTGGCCTTCTGGCCGAATTCGGCGATCTTCCGCTCTATCTGTGCCAGGCTCATTTGGTCCGCGTCGCGGAGAATGGGCACCACCAGGCCGCGCGGGCTGCCGACGGCGATGCCGATGTCGAAATAGCCGTGATAGACGATGTCGCTGCCATCCACCGAAGCATTGAGCACCGGGAACTTCTTCAGCGCATGCACGACCGCCTTGACGAAGAAGCTCATGAAGCCGAGTTTGACGCCATGCTCTTTCTCGAACTTGTCCTTGTATTTGTTGCGCAGTTCGATCACCGGCCCCATGTTCACCTCGTTGAAGGTGGTCAGGATCGCGTTTGTGGATTGCGACTCGATCAGGCGCTCGGCAACACGCGCGCGCAAGCGCGACATCGGCACCCGTTGCTCGGGGCGCTCGTCGACAATCTCGTCCGAGGTAATCATTGCCGGCTGCGGAAGCGCCGCCTTGGATACCGGAGAAGTCAGCCGTGGCGGCACGCCGCCCGGGGCGGGCGCGGGGGCCGGCTTGGCAGCACCAGTCACATCTTCCTTGAGGATGCGCCCGCCGGGGCCGGTGCCCTTGACGTCGGCAGCGGTCACCCCCTTCTCTTCCATCAGCTTGCGCGCCGCCGGGCCGGGCATCGGCGCAGCTTCGGCCTTCGCTTCCGGTTTCGTGGCGGGTGCTGGCTCGGCCTTCGTCGCCGGCGTACCGTCAGCGCTGACTTTTGCCTCGGTATCGATCTGGGCGATCAGGTCGCCGGACATGACCGCTTCTCCGTCGTGCTTGAGGATCTTCACCAGCACGCCGGCATCGGGTGCCGGTGTTTCCAGCACCACCTTGTCGGTTTCGATGTCGATCAGGTTTTCGTCACGGGCAACGGCCTCGCCCGCCTTCTTGTGCCAGGACACCAGCGTGGCCTCGGACACCGATTCCGACAATTGGGGTACTTTGACGTCGATGATCATGATGTGACTTTCCTGTTATTGTCGTCAGCGACACTACCCAAGGCGGCGTCGACGACTTCTCTCTGTTGAATGACGTGCTTTGCCGCGTAGCCGACAGCCGGCGACGCCGAGGCAGGACGTGATGCCACGCTCAGGGTCTGTCCCTTGCGCAGGACCTTGTCCAGCGTGTGCGCCTTGGCATACCAAGCGCCCTGGTTCATCGGTTCCTCCTGAGCCCAGACAAGCTCCTTGAAGTTGGGGTACTTCTTCAACTCCTCCGCCAACCGCCGATCGTCCATCGGATAGAGCTGTTCGATCCGCATCAACGCGACGTTGTCCAGCTTGCGCTCACGGCGAGCCGCGAGGATGTCGAAGTAGACCTTCCCGGCACAAACGACGACACGCGTCACCTTTTTGGGGTCGAGGTCGTCGATATCGCCAATCACCGTATGGAAAGTGTCCTTGACCAGATCGTCGAGCGTCGTCGTCGCGTCCTTGTGGCGCAATAGCGACTTGGGCGTCATTACGATCAGCGGCTTTCTCTGCTTGCGCAGCATCTGCCGCCGCAGTAGGTGGAACATCTGCCCGGCGCTCGACGGCATGCAGACTTCCCAGTTGAACTCGGCTGATAATTGCATGTAGCGCTCGACCCGGGCCGAGGAATGCTCCGGCCCCTGCCCCTCGTAGCCGTGCGGCAGCAGCAATACCAGGCCGCAACCACGTCCCCACTTGGCCTCGCCCGAACTCAGGAATTGGTCGATCACCACTTGCGCGCCATTGGCAAAATCGCCGAACTGCGCTTCCCAGACCACGAGTTCGTTCGGACTGGCGGTAGCGAAGCCATACTCGAAGGCCAGCACGGCCTCCTCCGACAGGACTGAATCGAAGCAATGGAACCAGCCCTGCGTGTCCTGGAGGTGCTGGAGCGGCCACCAGGTGCCTTCGTCCCACTTCTCGCGATGTTGATCGTGAAGCGCCGCATGACGATGGAAAAAGGTGCCGCGACCGACATCCTCGCCGGAAACGCGCACGTTGTAGCCGGCGGCGAGCAGCGTCGCGTAAGCCAGGTTCTCTCCCATGCCCCAGTCGATCGGCAGCTTGCCCTCTCCCATCAGCCGGCGGTCGTTGATGATCTTCTGCACCCGCGGATGAAGCGTGAAATGGTCGGGGATCTCGGTGAGGCGCCGGGCCAGGCGCTGCACTTCCGCCTTTGACACCCGCGTGTCGCATTTCTCGGTATACGGCACGTTGACGTGTGGCGCCCAGTCGATGGCGGACGTACTGTGAAAATCCGAGATCACCGGATCGACCAAGTGATGTCCCTCGTCCAGCGCCGTGCGATAGTCCTTGATCATCCGCTCGCCGTCGTCGTCCCCTATGACACCCTGCGCCACCAGCTTGTCCGCGTAGAGTTTACGCGTCCCCTGATGCGCGCTCACCTTCTTGTACATCAGCGGCTGCGTGACCATCGGCTCGTCCTGCTCGTTGTGGCCGAGCTTGCGGAAACAGACGATGTCGACCACGACATCCTTGCCGAACTCGTGGCGGAACTCCATCGCCAGTTGCGTCACATAGGCAACCGCCTCCGGATCGTCGCCATTGACGTGGAAGATCGGCGCTTCGAGCATCTTGAAGATGTCCGTGCAGTAGAGCGAGGAACGGTAGTCGCGCAAATCGGATGTTGTAAAGCCGATCTGGTTGTTGACGACGAGATGCACGGTCCCCCCCGTGCCATAACCGCGCGTCTGTGAGAAGTTGAGCATTTCCTGATTGACGCCTTGGCCGGCGACGGCGGCATCGCCGTGGATGAGCACCGGCACGACCTCCTTCTTGCCTGTCGGGCCACGGCGGACCTGGCGCGCGTAGACCGAACCGCATACGACGGGATTGACGATTTCCAGATGCGAGGGATTGAACGCCAATGTCAGATGCATGGCGCCGCCGGGCACCGCCACATCGGACGAGTAGCCCATGTGATACTTGACATCGCCCGCCGAAAGAAGCTGCTCCTTCTTGCCCTCGAATTCCTCGAACAGCATTTTCGGCTGTTTGCCCAGCGTATTGACCAGTACGTTGAGCCGGCCGCGATGGGCCATGCCGATCACCATCTCCTTGACGCCCAATGCTCCGCCGAAGCGAACCAACTGGTCCATGGCGACGATCAGCGATTCGCCGCCCTCCAGCGAAAAGCGCTTCTGGCCGACGTAGCGGGTGTGCAGATAGCGCTCCAGCGTTTCGGCTGCCGTCAAGCGCTCGAGCAGGCGCCGCTTTTCCTCGGGCGCATAGGACGGTGTCGCGCGGATCGGCTCCAGCCTGGCCTGAATCCAGCGCTTCTGGCCAACATCCGAAAGGTACATGTACTCCGAGCCAATCGACCCACAGTAGGTCTGCCGCAAAGCCTCCAGAATCTCGCGCAGGTTCGGCTCGACCGGACAGGCCGCGAACGAACCACAATGGAAATGCTGACCGAGATCTGCTTCCGTAAAACCGTAGTAGGAGGGCTCCAGTTCGACGATCTGCGGTCGTTCGTAGCGCTTGAGCGGATCCAGCTGCGCCCAGCGATTGCCGAGAAATCGATAGGCGTTGATCAGTTGCAGCACCAGAACCTGCTTTTCGTTATGCTGGTTCAGTGCCCGCATTGGCGCCTGCAAGGTGCCTTCCTTGGCACGTTGCGCGAAGGAAGCGATCACCGGTGCATGCGCTACGTCGGGGGCCGTTGTATGTCCCGGTCCCGGCAGCGCACCCAGCTTGTCGAAGTAGTCGCGCCAGGCCGGCTCGACAGCGCCGGGATTTTCCAGGTAGCGCTCGTAGAGTTCCTCGATGAACGGCGCATTGGCGCCGAACAGGTAGGAGTTCGCCAGCTCTTGTCTCATCATGCCGTCACCTCTCTTATGTGGGCAGAGACGCAATATCAGGGGTGGTCGCCCGCCCTGCCAGCCCTTATCGCTGATCCATCAACGACACGTCGCGGTGGGCGGCGCCCATGTAGAGCTGCCGCGGACGACCGATCTTCTGCTCGGGATCGGAAATCATCTCGTGCCATTGCGCAATCCAGCCGATGGTGCGCGCCATGGCGAAGATGCCTGTAAACAGCTTCGTCGGAATACCCAGCGCGCGCTGAACGATGCCGGAGTAGAAGTCGACGTTCGGATAGAGCTGCTTCTCGATGAAGTACTCGTCCTCGAGCGCGATCCGCTCCAGTTCCAGCGCCAGCTTGAACAGCGGATCATCGTGCAGGCCCAACTCGTTTAGCACCTCATGACAAGTCTCGCGCATCAACGTGGCCCGCGGATCGAAGTTCTTGTAGACGCGGTGACCGAAGCCCATCAGCCGGAATGGATCGTCCTTGTCCTTGGCCCGCCTGATGTACTCGGGTACCCGCGAGATGTCACCAATCTCCTCGAGCATCTGAAGGCAGGCCTCGTTGGCGCCGCCATGGGCAGGCCCCCACAAGCACGCAATGCCGGCAGCGATGCAGGCAAAGGGATTGGCACCGGACGAACCGGACAAGCGCACAGTGGACGTCGAGGCGTTCTGCTCGTGGTCGGCATGCAGGATCAGGATCCGGTCGAGCGCCTTCGACAGCACCGGATTCGGCTTGAACTCCTCGCACGGGTTGGCGAACATCATGTACAGGAAGTTGGTCGCGTAATCGTAACTGTTCTTCGGATACATGAACGGCAGACCGTTGTTGTACCGATAGGCCATGGCGACGATGGTCGGCATCTTGGCGATCAGCCTGATCGCCGCGACCAGGCGGTGGTCCGGATTATTGATGTCGAGCGAATCATGATAGAAGGCCGACAGACCTCCAACCACGCCGACCATTACCGCCATCGGATGGGCATCGCGGCGGAAACCGCTGTAGAACTTCGTCAACTGGTCGTGCAACATTGTGTGCTTGCGCACACGCGAGTTCCACTCCTCGTACTGCGCCTGGTTGGGCAGTTCGCCATTCTTCAGCAGATAGCAGACTTCCATGAAGTCGCACTTCTCGGCCAGCTGCTCGATGGGATAGCCGCGATAGAGAAGTTCTCCCTTGTCGCCGTCGATATAGGTAATCGACGACTTGCAGGAGGCGGTCGACATATAGCCCGGATCGAAAGTAAAAGTTCCGGTCTTGGCATAAAGCGTGCGGACGTCGATGACGTCCGGGCCAATAGTCCCGGTATAAACGGGAAGCTCGACGTTCTTGCCGTCGACCGTCAGTGTTGCCATGCGATGCGCGTTCATGTTGTTGCCTCTGTCAGGTTGTTGCCCCGCGATCCCTACCGGCGTCAACTGCGACGCAGGCGCTCGACCACGCTCTTCAGTTGCGGATCATCTATCTCCTCGCGTCCGCTCACCAAGGACCACAGATCGTGATCCTCTATTGCCAGCAGCTTCTCAAGGGCTGCCTCATCGATTTCGTTCAACTCCTCGTCACGCGCCCAAAAGCGCTGAAAGACGATATCCAGCTCGAGCAGCGCGCGCCGACAGTGCCAGCGCAGCCTTTCCCGGCGCACGCGCCGCTGCTCGTCCATGGACTAGACCGCTCGCCGCACCATCATGTCCTTGATCTTGCCGATCGCCTTGGTGGGATTGAGTCCCTTCGGGCAGACATCGACGCAGTTCATGATGGTGTGGCAGCGGAACAGCCGATACGGATCTTCCAGATTGTCAAGTCGCTCGCTGGTCGCCTGATCACGCGTATCGGCGATGAAGCGGTAGGCGGCCAACAAGCCGGCCGGACCGACAAACTTGTCCGGGTTCCACCAGAACGACGGACAGGAAGTCGAACAACAGGCACACAGGATGCACTCGTAGAGCCCGTTCAACTCCTCGCGATCCTCCGGCGATTGCAGGCGCTCGCGCTCCGGTGGCGGATCGTTGTTGATCAGGTACGGCTTGATCGAGTGGTACTGCTTGAAGAACTGTGTCATGTCCACGATCAGGTCACGGATCACGGGCAGCCCGGGCAGCGGCCGCAACACGATGGCCTTGCTATCGGGAAAGGCGCTCAGATCGGTCAGGCAGGCAAGCCCGTTGCGTCCGTTGATGTTCATCGCATCGGAACCGCAGACGCCCTCGCGGCAGGAACGCCGAAAAGCAATCGAGTCGTCCTTCGCCTTCAGCTTCACCAGCGCATCAAGCAGCTTGCGGTCCGTCGAATCGACCTCGACCGAAATGTCCTGCATGTAGGGCTTGACGTCCTTGTCGGGGTCGTACCGGTAAATCCTGAATTTAAGCGTGCGCGTAGTCATCTTTCTTCCTTAGTAGGCGCGCTTCTTGAGAGCAATGGTTTCGACGGAGAGCGGTGTCAGCTTCACTGCCTTGTAGTCGAGCCGGTTGTCCTCCTTGTACCAAAGCGTGTGCTTGAGCCAGTTCTCGTCGTCACGACCGTTCGGACGCTGTTCGGTATCCGGCGCGTCGTCGCGCACATGGGCGCCGCGCGATTCCTTGCGCGCCTCGGCCGACACCATCGTCGCCACCGCCACCTCGACCAGGTTTTCCAGTTCCAGAGCCTCGACGCGGGCGGTATTGAAGACCTTGGACTTGTCCGCAATTTCGGTGCGCAGCGCATCCTTCCGAACTTCCTCAATCTTTTCGACGCCCTCTTTCAACAAGTCAGCAAAACGGAACACGCCGGCATGTTTCTGCATGGTGCGACGCATGGCCAACTGGGTTTCGTGGACGTTGGCACCGCCCTTCTGGGTATCGATGCGATTGACGCGCGTCAGCGCGCGGTCGATCTCGCCTTGCGGCAGCGGCTTGTGCGCCTTGGGCGACTTCTTCAGTTCCTCGACGGCCGATTCGCCGGCCGACTTGCCGAACACCAGCAGGTCGAGAAGCGAGTTGGTACCCAGGCGGTTGGCACCATGTACCGAAGCGCAGGCACACTCGCCGGCGGCGTAGAAGCCGGGCACCACAGCAGCCTTCGAGTTGCCCTGCGGCACCACAACCTGGCCAAAGTAGTTGGTCGGAATGCCGCCCATCTGGTAATGCGCCGTCGGTACGACCGGAATCGGTTCCTTGATCGGATCGACACCGGCAAACTGGATGGCAATCTCGCGAATGCCGGGCAGCCGCTTCATGATGGTCGCCGGGTCGAGGTGCGAGATGTCCAGCAGCACAAAATCCTTGTGCGGACCGCAACCGCGCCCCTCGTTGATCTCGGTGGTCATCGCTCGCGACACGACGTCGCGCGAGGCGAGGTCCTTGGCATTGGGCGCATAGCGCTCCATGAAACGCTCGCCCTGACTGTTGCGCAGGATGCCACCTTCGCCGCGCACACCCTCGGTAATCAGCACCCCCGCGCCGGCCACACCGGTCGGGTGGAATTGCCAGAACTCCATATCCTCGAGCGGGATGCCGGCGCGCGCTGCCATGCCGAGGCCATCGCCGGTATTGATGAAGGCGTTGGTCGAACTGTAGTAGATGCGCCCCGCGCCGCCGGTGGCGAAGATGGTTGCCTTGGCGTGGAAAGCGACGATTTCGCCAGTCTCCATATCCATCGCCGTAACGCCGAGCACTTCTCCTTCAGCGTCACGAATCAGGTCCAGCGCCATCCATTCGACGAAGAACTGCGTATTGGCTTTGACGTTGCGCTGGTACATCGCATGCAGCATCGCGTGACCGGTGCGGTCGGCTGCGGCGCAGGAACGGCGCACCGGCTTCTCGCCAAAATTCGACATATGGCCGCCGAACGGACGCTGGTAGATCTTGCCGGCGTCGGTGCGATCGAATGGCATGCCGTAGTGTTCCAGCTCGATGACGCACTCGTTGGCCTTGCGACACATGAATTCGATGGCGTCCTGGTCGCCGAGCCAGTCGGACCCTTTTACGGTGTCGTACATGTGCCAGTGCCAGTGATCCTCCTCGGAGTTACCGAGCGAAGCGGCAACTCCGCCTTGCGCCGCAACGGTATGGGAACGCGTCGGAAAGACCTTGGTGATGACTGCGGTCTTGAAGCCCGACTCCGAAAGCTGAATGGCGGCACGCAGGCCGGCGCCGCCGGCGCCGACGATAACCGCATCGAAAGTACGAATGGTTACGCTCACGATCAGAGCCTCCAGATGATCTGCGCGGCCCAACCGGCGTAACCGATCAGCGCCATGGCGGTCAGTACATGCAAGGTGAGGCGAACCGCGGTAGGTTTGACGTAGTCCATCCAGATGTCGCGGATGCCGACCCAGGCGTGGTAGCAAAGGCTGACGATGAACAGGAAAGTGACGAAGCGGACGAAGCCATTGGCCATGAGATCGCGCCAACCCTCGTAGCCATCGTTGGCGAACGGAATCAAGACCGCCATCAACAACGTGTACGCAACCATGAAGGCGGCGGTGATTCGCTGGGCCAACCAGTCCTTGAGCCCGTAGTGGGCGCCGACGACGACGCGGGTCACCATAGTTTCGCTCCCAACAATGCGGTCAGCGAGAGACTGACAACCAGCACCGCGATGGACGACCTGAACGCAGGTACCTTCTCGATGCCGATGTGCATGTCGAGAAGCAGAATGCGGATGCCCATGCAAAAGTGGTGCAGGTAGGCCCACAACAGACCGAGCAGAATCAGTTTGACCAACGGGTGGCCGGTGATCGCCTGGAAGCTCGCGTAGCTCTCGGGCGACCCTAACGATAATCCGAACAGCCAGATCAGCAAGGGCAGCATCAGGAACAGCCCGGCGCCACTGACGCGATGCAAAATCGATACCCAACCAGGAAGGGGCAACTTGATCTCGAACAGATTCAGGTATTTCGGCCGTTTTTTTACTAGATCAGCCATGCGCTGACTCCTTCACTTGTTACGCTGCAACACATTTTACCTATAAAGCCACCTAAAACTGCCAGAAACCCACGTTATCGACATGGTCGAGCATGATCGTCGGGCATTTTCTTCACCCTAGCCTAATTCGTTGACGTAGCAATGCTCCGCGGTCGAGTACAAACCGCGGCGCCACTCCACGGGCTTGGCCCCGTAAGTGAAACTGATCCGCTCGACGGAAAGCAGCGGCATGCCCTCGCGCACGCCAAGCAGATCAGCCGCCGTCCTGTCGGCCGCCACCGCTCGCAGTCGCTCCTCGGCGTGCACCATGCGCACGCCGAAATGCGCCTCGAACAGTCCATAAAGCGAGCCCTGCCATTCCTTCAGCATGTCCAGCGTCAGATCCTTGAATATGTCGCCGCGCAAGTAGATTTCATCGAGCACGACGGGCTTTCCGGAAAACTCGAGCAGGCGCCGGACGATGATGATCGGATCGGCAAGCTTCATACCCAGCACCCGCGCCGCCTCCTGGCCCGCCTTGGCGCGCCAGCATTCCAGCGGCACGCTGCGCGAAGACTCGGCAACGCCGTTCAGCGACTGCAAGCGAAGAAAGCGGAAAAATGCCTTGGGATCGTTATGCGATGCGACGAAAGTGCCCTTGCCCTGCCGGCGCAACAGCAGGTTGTCTGCTGCCAGTTCGTCTATGGCCTTGCGTACCGTGCCTTGGCTGACGCCATAACGCACTGCGAGTTCGCCTTCGGAAGGAATCACCTCGCCCGGACGCCATTCGCCGCCATCGAGCGCCTGAACGATCAGGCTCTTGATCTGCTGGTAAAGTGGGCTGAAGGTGGGGGACTCAGTCGCCATGCGTCGCATTGGAACATATTTTTTTCGACTCGTCCATAGTCCATCTTATGTCTTATATCTTTTATCTAATAACTATTGACAGGTCGCGCACCCGCAGACTATGATCGCCGCCACGGTGCCCGGTCCTGAGCACGCGCGGCAGACGACTCGTCCAGCCCGCCGCTCCTGACCCCCCAGAAGTATCGCCGAGTCAGTTTTGCTTTCCTTCAACCATGCTGCCTAGGAGTCCTTATATGGCCAAAGCCCCCGTCCGAGTCGCCGTCACCGGCGCCGCCGGCCAAATCGGTTACGCACTGCTGTTCCGCATCGCCAGTGGCGAAATGCTCGGCAAGGACCAACCGGTCATCCTGCAGATGCTCGAACTACCCATGGACAAGGCCCAGCAGGCCTTGAAGGGCGTGATGATGGAACTGGAAGACTGCGCCTTCCCGCTGCTGGCCGGGATGGTCGGCACCTCCGACCCGAAGGTCGCCTTCAAGGATGCCCAGCAGGCGCTGCTGGTCGGCGCCCGACCGCGTGGCCCCGGCATGGAGCGCAAGGACCTGCTGCTCGAAAACGCCAAGATATTCACCGCGCAGGGTCAGGCGATCGACGAGGTCGCCTCCCGCGACATCAAGATCATCGTCGTCGGCAATCCGGCCAACACGAACGCCCTGATCGCCATGAACACTGCGAAGAACCTGCCCAACACCTCATTCACCTCGATGATGCGCCTCGACCACAACCGCGCCGTCTCGCAACTGGCGACGCGCACCGGCGCGGCCGTCACCGACATCGAGAAAATGGTCGTCTGGGGCAACCACTCGCCCACCATGTATCCGGACATCCGCTTCGCCACGGTTGGCGGCAAGGCCGCCCCGGCACTGGTGAATGACGAAGCCTGGTACAAGAACGAGTACATCCCGAAAGTCGGCAAGCGCGGCGCCGCCATCATCGAAGCGCGCGGCCTCTCCTCCGCCGCTTCGGCCGCCAACGCCGCCATCGGCCACATGCGCGACTGGAACCTGGGCACCAACGGCAAGTGGGTCACCATGGGCGTCGTTTCCGACGGTTCCTACGGCATCCCCGAGGGCATGATCTACGGCATGCCCTGCACCTGCGCCGACGGCAAGTGGGAAGTGGTCAAGGGCCTTGAAATCGACGCCTTCTCGCGCGAGAAGATGGACTTCACGCTCAAGGAACTCACCGAAGAGCGCGACGGCGTCAAGCACCTGTTCGCCTGAGCGACGGGCCGCCATGGCACTTCATCCCTCCGAAGTGCTCTACGCGGGCGGCCGGCCGTTCCCGACCCTGGCCGCCTGCGAACACTACGCAGGCAGCGAGAAACTGATCGGCAAGGCGCTCCAGTTGCAAAAAGAACTGGGGCCGATCTTCGATATCACAGCCGACTGCGAGGATGGTGCGCCGGCCGGGGGGGAGATCGAACATGCAACGATGGTCGCCCGCCTGCTCAACGCGCCCGAGAACACGCATGGCCGCATGGGCGTACGCATCCACGACGCCCATCACGAGTTCTGGCGTGCCGACCTGGAAATTCTGCTGCGCGAAGCCGCGCCGCGCATCCCGTATGTCGTGCTGCCCAAGGCAACCGGCCTCGCCGACGTGCAGACGCAGCTCGCCTGGATGTCCGACACGCTGGCCCGCCGGCAAAGCACGGCGAAGATCCCCGTGCATGTCCTGATCGAGACGCCCGGTGCACTGCGCGACGCCTGGCAGATTGCCGCGCTGCCGGAAGTCGAATCGCTGGACTTCGGCCTGATGGATTTCGTCTCCGCACACCATGGCGCGATTCCCGCCACCGCTATGCGTTCGCCGGGACAGTTCACGCATCCGCTGATCGTGCGCGCCAAGTGCGAGATCGCCGCCGCCGCGCTCGGCAACGGCATCGTACCGGCGCACAACGTGACGACGGAGTTTCGAGACCCGGCAGTCGTTGCCGAAGATGCCCGCCGTGCGCGGCTGGAATTCGGCTTCCTGCGCATGTGGAGCATCCACCCGAACCAGATCGAACCCATCGTCGAAGCGATGCAGCCGGACTTCGCCGAAGTCGAGGAAGCCGGCGCGATCCTGCTCGCCGCTCAGGATGCCGACTGGGGTCCGATCCAGCGCGAAGGTCGTCTGCACGATCGTGCGTCGTACCGCTACTACTGGGAACTCCTGCAACGGGCACGGTCGACAGGTATGACCGTGGCCGAGCCGGCGTTCTCCCGTTTCTTCCCCTACCCCCAACCCTGACAGACAGAGGACAACAACATGCTGGAAGCCTACAGAGCCCATGTCGCCGAGCGCGCCGCCCTCGGCATTCCGCCCCTCCCCCTCACCAAGCAGCAAACCGTTGCGCTGGTCGAACTGCTGGAGAATCCGCCCAAGGGCGAAGAGGCGTTCCTCGTCGACCTGATCACGCATCGCGTGCCGGCCGGCGTGGACGATGCCGCCCAGGTCAAGGCCGGCTTCCTCGCAAAAGTCAGCCGTGGCGAGACGCCGTGCAGCGCCATTTCCCGCGCCAAGGCCACCGAGCTGCTCGGCACCATGCTCGGGGGCTACAACGTCAAGCCGTTGATCGACCTGCTCGACGACGCCGAAGTCGGCGAGATCGCCGCCAAGGGCTTGAAGGGCACGCTGCTGATGTTCGACGCCTTCCACGACGTCGCCGACAAGGCCAAGGCGGGCAACGCCAACGCGAAGGCCGTGATGCAGTCCTGGGCCGACGCCGAGTGGTTCACCTCCCGCCCCGAAGTACCGAAGAAGATTTCCGTCACCGTCTTCAAGGTGACGGGAGAGACCAACACCGACGACCTCTCCCCCGCCCCCGACGCCTGGAGCCGCCCGGACATCCCGCTGCACGCGCTCGCCATGTTGAAGAATGCGCGCGACGGTATCACGCCCGAGAGGCCCGGCGAGCGCGGCCCGATCAAGCTGTTCGAGGAACTGAAGAAGAAGGGCCACCCGGTCGCCTACGTCGGCGACGTGGTCGGTACGGGATCCTCGCGCAAGTCGGCCACCAACTCCGTGTTGTGGTGGACCGGCGACGACATACCCTTCGTGCCCAACAAGCGCTTCGGCGGCTACTGCCTGGGCAACAAGATCGCACCGATCTTCTTCAACACGCAGGAAGACGCAGGGGCCTTCCCGATCGAATGCGACGTCAGCGGCATGAACATGGGCGATGTGATCGACATCTTCCCCTACGAGAGGAAGATCGAGAAGAACACCCAGATCATCGCCACCTTCGACTACAAATCGGAAGTGCTGCTCGACGAAGTGCGCGCCGGTGGCCGCATCAACCTGATCATCGGCCGCGGCCTCACCACCAAGGCGCGCGAATTCCTCGGCCTGCCCGTTTCCACCCTCTTCCGCCTGCCGCAGAACCCGGCCGACACCGGCAAGGGCTACACGCTGGGACAGAAGATGGTCGGCCGCGCCTGCGGTCTGCCTGAGGGCAAGGGCATCCGCCCGGGCACCTACTGCGAACCGAAGATGACCTCGGTCGGCAGCCAGGACACTACCGGCCCCATGACCCGCGACGAACTCAAGGACCTCGCCTGCCTCGGTTTCTCGGCCGACCTGGTGATGCAGTCCTTCTGTCACACCGCCGCCTATCCGAAGCTGGTCGACATCAAGACCCACCGCACGCTGCCGAGCTTCATGACGGCGCGCGGCGGCATCTCGCTCAAGCCCGGCGACGGCATCATCCATAGCTGGCTCAACCGCTTCCTGCTGCCCGACACCGTCGGCACCGGCGGCGATTCCCATACCCGCTTCCCGATCGGCATTTCCTTCCCGGCCGGCTCGGGCCTGGTCGCCTTCGCCGCTGCGACGGGTGTCATGCCACTCGACATGCCGGAATCCGTGCTCGTGCGCTTCAAGGGCAAGATGCAACCCGGCATCACCCTGCGCGACATGGTCAATGCGATCCCCTACTACGCGATCAAGGCCGGCCTGCTCACGGTCGAGAAGAAAGGCAAGAAGAACATCTTCTCCGGCCGCATCCTCGAAATCGAAGGCCTGCCCGACCTCAAGATCGAACAGGCTTTCGAACTGACCGACGCCTCGGCCGAGCGTTCCGCCGCCGGCTGCACCGTGCGCCTGAACAAGGAGCCCATCGTCGAGTACCTGAACTCCAACATCACGCTGATGAAGTGGATGATCGCCGAGGGCTACGAAGACAAGCGTACCCTGGGCCGCCGCATCAAGGCCATGGATGACTGGATCGCCAACGGCACGCTGCTGCAACCGGACGCCGATGCCGAATACGCCGCCGTGATCGAGATCGACATGAACGAGATCAAGGAACCATTGCTGGCCTGCCCGAACGACCCGGACGACGTCAAGCCGCTCTCGGCCGTGCAGGGCGACAAGATCGACGAAGTCTTCATCGGCAGTTGCATGACCAACATCGGCCACTTCCGCGCCGCCGGCAAGATCCTCGACGGCAGGAGCGACCTCCCCACCCGCCTCTGGATCGCGCCGCCGACCAAGATGGACGCGATGATATTGAACGAGGAAGGCTACTACTCGGTGCTCGGCAAATCCGGCGCGCGCATGGAAATGCCCGGCTGTTCGCTATGCATGGGCAACCAGGCGCAGGTGAAGAAGGGCAGCACGGCCGTATCCACCTCGACCCGCAACTTCCCCAACCGCCTCGGCATCGACACCCGCGTTTACCTGACTTCGGCGGAACTCGCCGCCGTCTGCGCCCTGCTAGGCCGCATTCCGACGCTGGCGGAGTACCTGGAAAACGTGCATACGCTGGAAGCCAAGTCCGCCGACGTGTACCGCTACATGAACTTCAACAAGATCGACGAGTTCCAGGAAGTGGCGGATACGGTTACGGTCTGAGGTACGCCCCAGGTGGCGTACCATCACGGCTGACTTTTCCTCGGCGTCCCGCCACGGCTGACTTTTCAGGGATCGTCGCGCACCCGCCAAAAACGCGGGAAGCGAGGCAGGCCTTTGGTTGTGAGGCCGCTGTAGCGATAGGTGACGACGGTGCCGAGTGGCGGCGGGTTGCGCCGCACAGCGTCGGTCAGCCCGGAGCCGATGCGAAAGCGCCTGCCGTCCGGCGTTTCCATCTGCAGCGCGCCAGTCATGTTCGCCAGTCGCCCCTTGCCGGGAATATGGCCGACGACTGTTGCCTCGGCGTCGTCGAACCGCTTCAGTTTAAGCAGGTCGTCGCTGCGCCCGCCGTGGTAGGGTGCTGCGGCGCGATGCAGTATCAGCCCTTCGCCGCCGGCCTTGACGACTTCATTCAGCTTCGCCACCAGCGCCTTGCGATCACTGACGCGAAACTGCGATACGGCTTCCAGGTTGGGCAGGAGGGAGGATTCGACGATCTGCCGAATCGTTTCGATCCGTGCAGTGAAGTCGCCGGGCGCGCCCGGTGCCTCAAAGATCATGTAGCGCACCCGCCGCCACTCCTCATCAACCGGTATCGCCTTGCGGACGATGCCGGACACTTCCTCGAAGCACCCGCGACAGAGCCACAATTCGCCATCCAGTGCCTGCGGCGGCAGGCCGGCGACGAACCAGCGCGGCGCCGGGATCGGACGGCCGCTGCGAAAGCGGAAATCGCGACCGTCCCAGATGGCGCGCACACCGTCGTACTTTTCGCTGACCCAGTAGGCCGCGGGATCGTGATCGGCGGTCCAGGTTTTCGCTAGCAAGACGCCGGCTTCATTTCCGGATTCGGCCCGACCAGCGCCTGCAATGGCCAGCGCCAATATCATGATCAAGCGAAATACGGGCGGGAACTTCATCGGCGGGCGACTGCCATGACACGCGTATGATGCGATTCTAGTCCCTCCCTGTCGCCAGCGGCCATACAGCTTGATCGCCCGATTTTCGGACTGGATAATCGCTTCTCCGCGGCATCAACACCGCTCTTTTTCTGGAAACGGGGATCGAACATGGCGCGTCATACGCGACTGCAGGCTGCCAGCCTGCTCTGTCTGGGCTTGCTGGCCGGCTGCGGTGGTGGCGGCAGCGATAGTTCGAGCGCCTACGGAACGCCAGGCCAGTTTGCCCAGCAGTGCGCGCCCGACAACCCCTACGTGGCGGATGCCGACAGCGCGACAACGTCGGCCTCGCTGACCACCGAGAAACAGTGGATCCGCGCCTACATGGATTACGCCTACCTCTGGTACAACGAGGTTCCAACCATCGACGCCTCGGCGGCCTGGTATTCGGGTTCGATGACCGATCTCGATTCCAGCGGCGTCCCACTGCCGCTGAGCTACTATTTCTACGACCTGTTGACACCAGCGACCACCGCGAGCGGCAAGCTGCGGGACGCCTATAGCTTTGTCTATCCAACCCGTGCCTGGGAGGAGTACTCGCAATCCGGCACGACAGCCGGCTACGGCATCGAGTGGTCGAGAACCAGCAGCTATGTGCCACGCGAGTGGCGTGTGGCGATCGTGCAGCCCGGCTCGCCCGCTGCCAACGCCGGCATCCAGCGCGGCGATACGCTCGTCTCGGTCGATGGAGTCGATTTCGTTTCCAGCACCGACGTCGACGCGCTCGACGTCGGCCTGTTCCCGACCGGCACCAGCACGCATGTGCTGGTGTTTTCCCGCAGCGGCAGCAGCGACATGACCGCAACCATGACCGCCAGCGCCAGCGTGACCATCGATCCGGTTCCGGTCGCCAGCATCCTTACGGACGGCTCGCGCAACATCGGCTACCTCCACTTCACCGATCACATCACCTCCTCGGAAGCGGAGTTGATCGCCGCGATCGACGATTTCGCGACCACGGGCATCGACGACCTCGTGCTGGACCTGCGCTACAACGGTGGCGGCTACCTCTATATCTCCAGCCAACTGTCCTACATGATCGCCGGGCCGACGCCCACTGCCGGCAAGTACTTCGAAAAGCTTGCCTACAACGCGAAGCGCACCGCCGACAACGAAGTGATACCGATCTACAACTACTCTTGCATCTACGACGGCACCCGTTGCACGAACGAGCAACCGTTGCCGACGCTGAACCTTGGCCGCGTATTCATCATCACCCAGGGCAACACCTGCTCCGCCAGCGAGTCGATCATCAACGGCCTGCGCGGCATCGACATCGAAGTGATCCAGATCGGCGACACCACCTGCGGCAAGCCCTACGGCTTCAACGCGCGCGACAACTGCGGCGTCACCTACTTCCCCATCGAATTTCAGGGCGAGAACTACAAGGGCTTCGCCGATTACGCCGACGGGTTTACGCCCGTCACTTCGGGCACCAGCGATACCAACCTGCCGGGCTGCCCGACGGTGGATGATCTCGACCACGCGTTGGGCGACCCGTCCGAGCGGATGCTCGCCACCGCGCTGCAACGGCTGAACGACGGCACCTGCCTCCCGGCGCCGGTTTCCATCGCGAAGCCAGCCGGACTGGCCCTGACGCGCGGGGCGCAACCGGCTGCCGGTGCGATGTCGCAATCGTTCCTGCGCCAGAACCGGATACTGCTGCCGAAGGGTAGCCGACGATAAGTGCACCGCAGCGCCAGCCTTGGCGTACCGCCACGGCTGACTTTTCCGGCTTCTGCCGGCACACTTTTCGGCGCCGTCACAACTTACCGTTTCCTTAAGGCCTCCGACGTCCGCCGACGACACCGCGAACCGCCACAACCCACGGGCTACAATCGACGCCCTTCCCCTTGCGGAACCAGGCCTAGCTTAGATGAGCGACCGCGGCCGTCATGCGAAAAAACGTCGGGCCACGGCCAAAAGTGGTCGGCCTAGAAAATCGACGCTGATCCCCTGGCCAAGGGGATGGCGGCGGCGCGACCGTGTCCGGTTCACCCGTTCGGTCGTCATCTCGCTGGCATTTCACGCCGTATTGCTTTCCCTTCAGTTCGACGCACCGGGTCTGGGCCTGCCCGGCCTCGGTCTGCCCTGGCAGGATCGACGCGCGCAGGCGGTCAACATCGTTCTGATTGCCCCGCCCACTCCCGAGGCAAGTAAGGCCAAGAAGCCGTCGCCACCGAAGGAACGCCGCGTCCGCGCGGAACCCCGCAAGAAGCCTGTTCCTTCCCGGCCCGCTGCACCACCCCCGCCGCCGGCACCCGTAATCGCCAAGGCACCATCGTCCCTCAGCGCCTCGGTCGCAAAAGCGGAGAAGGCGCAGCAAGCCGTCAAAGAGCAACAACAGGCGCTTGCCGAGGAACGCAAGGAAGCGAAGCGGCAGGCTGAGGCACTTGCCGCCGCCGAAGCAGCCAAGCAGCGGGCCATCGTCCAGGAGCGCTTGCGGGCCAGTAAGCAGGCCGAAGCCCTAGCCGCCGCCGAAGCGGCGAAGCAGCGCGCAGTCGCCCAGGAACGCCTGCGGGCAATACAACAAGCCGAAGCCTTGGCGAAGATCGAGGCGACCCGGCAGGCGCAGGAAAAGATCGAGCGTCTGGCCCGCGAAGCAGAAGCGAAACAGCGCGCTGCCGAAATCGAAGCCCGCCAGATTGCAGAGGAAACGGCCCGCAAGGAACTGCTGCGTCAGGAGGCCGAGCGCAAGGAATTTGCGCGCCGGGAAGCTGCCCGGCTGGAAGCGGAGCGCCAGGTACGTGATGCCGAAGAAAAGCGGCTCGCTCATGAGGCTGAAGAAAGCCGGCTGGCGCAGGAGGCGGAGGAACGCCGCTTGGCACAGGAAGCCGAAGAACGGCGACAGACGGCTGAGGCGGAGGCGAAACGGCTTGCCGAAGCCGAAGCCCGTCGCACGGCCGAGGAACGGGCACGTCAGGAAGCGGCGCGCCTCAAAGCGGAACGTCAAGCGCGCGAAGCCGAGGAGCGGCGACTGGCGGCAGAAGCCGAAGCCCGTCGCGCTGCCGAAGAACTGGCGCGCCAGGAAGCGGAACGTCTGGCGCGTGAAGCCGAGGAGCGACGATTGGCGAAGGAGGCCGAAGAGCGGCGACAGGCGGCGGAGGCGAAACGGCTTGCCGAGGCGGAAGCTCGCCGCGCTGCCGAAGAGCTCGCACGACGGGAAGCGGAACGTCAGGCGCGAGAGGCCGAGGAGCGACGGTTGGCAATGGAGGCGGAGGAACGCCGCCTGGCACGGGAAGCAGAGGAACGGCGACTGGCGGCAGAGGACGAAGCAAAACGATTGGCCGAAGCGGAGGCAGCGCGACAGGAAGCGGAACGTCAGGCGCATGAGGCCGAGGAGCGACGGTTGGCGAAGGCAGCGGAGGAGCAGCGATTGGCTGCGGAGGAGGCGGCCGCGCGTCGCGTTGCGGAAGAGCGTGCCCGGACGCAGGCCGCGCTGGAAAGTCTGCGGGCGAAGAAGGCGAAAGAGCAGGAGCAGGCGGGCACCCCGGCTCCCAAACTATCGACGGATAGCGCCCGCCGCAGAACCCTGATCGGGCGCGCGGATCGGGATGCCCAACTCATGATCTTCGCCGAGGTTTGGCGCCGTAACGTCAACACGCGGGCGCCTTTCGAGGTGCTGGAGAAGGCAAAGAACGGCCCCTATCAAAATCCCTGGGTCACGGTCGCGCTTCGCCCCGACGGTCAGGTGGAAAGCATCACCTTCGAGCGATCGAGTGGCGTTGCGGAAATCGACGCCGCGGTGCGTCAGGTGATCATGATGCTGGCGCCGTACAACCGCTTTCCGCGCGAATTGGCAGCGGAGTACGACGTCATCGAAATACCGGCGGTCTGGAGCTTCAACCGCGCCGTCCGCCTGTTCTGGGGCGGTGGCTGAAAAAGTGTGGAGCCTTGCCCCATCCCTCGCTTCGCTCGGGACCGCCACTTCGTGGCGTCCTGCGCCCTTCGGGCTGGTCAGCTGCGGTCGGCCGCCTCGTAGGCCGAAACGCTGACACCCGCATGGGCAAGGAATTCGCGTAGCTGCTTGATCAGGCTGCGATCGCAGACATTACTGTGATGTGGATGGTGCAGGTAGACCTCGGCGCGGTTCAGCTTGACGTGAAAACGGGCGCCGTGGGCCGCATCGATGGTCGCGCCCAGGTGATTGAGCAGTGATTCGATTTCCCGCCAATGGATGTTGGCACTGATCGGATCGTGAAAGATGTTGCGCAGCAGGTTCGCGTGCTTGTTGCTCATCGTCGATCACCCTGTGGACATTGTGTCATCCTAGCAAAGTCGGGCGCGGTCGGCATAGGCATCACAAGCCTCGGGCTGCCCATACAATGCCGGCATGCCGCTCATTTCCCTTTCCCAGGCCAGCCTCGCGTTTGGCCATGTGGCGCTGCTCGATCGCGTCGACCTGCAACTCGACGCCGGTGAACGCGTCGCGTTGATCGGCCGCAACGGCAGCGGCAAGTCCTCCCTGCTGTCCGCACTGGCCGGCGACACCACGCTGGACGACGGCAGCATCTGGCGCCAACCCGGGTTGCGCCTCGCCTACGTGCCGCAAGAGTCCCGATTTGACGAAGGCGGAACGGTCTTCGAGGCAGTCGTCGCCGGGATGGGCGAAGCGGCCCGTCTGCTCACCGAGTGGCATGCCGTTTCCCACCGCATGGCCGGCCCCGCGATCGATCACGACAGTTTGCTCGAACAATTGGAGCGGCTTCAGCACGAACTGGAGGCGCTTGGCGCCTGGTCGGCCGCCTCGCAGGCCGAGCGGGCCATCGAGCGTGTCGGGCTCGACGGCGACGCGCAAGTCGAAACCCTTTCCGGAGGGCAGAAGAAGCGGCTTGCTCTGGCGCGGGCCTTGGCCAGCGAACCGCAGGTGTTACTGCTCGACGAGCCGACCAATCATCTCGACCTGGCCGCCATCGAATGGCTCGAGGAACTGCTGCTTGGGGGCAACCTGTCGCTGCTGTTCGTCACCCACGACCGGCGCTTTCTCGACCGGCTGGCAACGCGCATTGTCGAACTGGATCGCGGCATCCTGCGAAGCTTCCCGGGCTCTTATGCCGAATACCAGCGGCGCAAGACCGAAATGCTCCACGACGAGGCGCTCCAGAACGCCAAATCCGACAAGTTCCTCGCCCAAGAGGAAACCTGGATTCGCAAGGGGATCGAAGCCCGGCGGACGCGCAACGAAGGTCGAGTCCTGCGGCTGAAGGCGCTGCGCCGCGAGCGTGCCGCCCGCCGTGAGCAACTGGGCTCGGCCAGGTTGTCTATCGATGCCGGAGACAAGAGCGGCCAGCTCGTCGCCGAACTGACCGACGTCAACAAGGCTTTCGGCAATACCCAGGTGGTGCGCGACTTCTCGGCCCGGATTTTGCGCGGCGACCGCATCGGGCTGATCGGCCCAAACGGTGCCGGCAAGACCACGTTGTTGCGCCTGATTCTTGGCGAATTGGCGCCGGATTCCGGTACGGTCCGGCTCGGTACGCGCGTGCAGGTAGCGTATTTCGACCAGTTCCGCGCCGCCCTCGACCCGGAAGCCACGCTGGCCGACGTTATTTCGCCAGGCTCAGAGTATGTCGAGATCAACAACGAGAGGAAACACGTCATCGGCTACCTGGGCGACTTCCTGTTCCCGCCGTCGCGCGCGCGTTCGTCCGTGAAGACGCTTTCGGGAGGGGAACGCAACCGTTTGCTGCTGGCGCGGCTATTCGCCCGCCCGGCCAATGTGCTGGTTCTCGACGAGCCGACCAACGACCTCGACATCGAGACCCTGGAGCTTCTGGAGGAACTGCTGCAGGACTATCAGGGAACCATTTTCCTGGTCAGCCACGACCGGACCTTTCTCGACAACGTCGTCACCCAGACCATCGCCGCCGAAGGCGATGGCTTCTGGAAGGAGTACGCAGGAGGCTACGAGGACTGGCGGCGGTGCCGCAAGGAAGCGATGGAAAAGGACAAAACGGCGCCGGCCCGGACTGTGGCGCCGCGCGCCGACGCAAAGCCGGCCGGAAACAAGCTGACCTGGAAGGAACAACGCGAACTGGAGACCTTGCCGGACCGGATTGCCGCCCTGGAAACCGATCAAAAGCAGCTCGCTGAACAACTTGGCGACCCCGAACTGCACGCCCGGCAACCGGCCGAGGCGGCGAGGATCGCATCTTGCATCGAAATCAACGAAACGGAGCTGCTCACACTACTGGAACGCTGGGCCACGCTTGAGTCGAGGACAGGTTCCTGACCCGTGCGGCTGCGGTTATAATGGTTTTTATGAGTACGGAACCCGTGATACCCCAAGAACCCCAGCCAGCGCAGGAGGCCCCGGCCGTCGAACAGGCGCCCGCAGCTTCACCGACGCCCGCAACGCCACCTCCGGCGCAACAGCAAAGCTTCGATCCGCGGCGACGCCTGCGGGAATTGCTGTCCATTCCTGAACGCGACCGCACGGACCCGCAATGGGATGAAATCAACGAACTGGAGATCCAGCTTGCCCCGGGCAACCGGATTAGCGCCGGGCATCCGCCAGGCTCGTCGGATATCAAATCCGCCGGAGGCGGACGTCAGTTCCAGCAGAAGAAGCATCCGCCCAAGGGCGGCGGCAAACGCCGGCCACGGCCAAGCAACAATCCCAACAAGCCGCAACCGCAGTAAGCCGGACGGACCGTCGGCCTGGTCAGTGGTGGCCCTCGGCCACCGCCAACATCCTCTCGATCCTTATCCGGCGCGCTTCCTCCGGGGTCAGGCCAACCAGAGATTCCGGCGGTAGCGGCACATCCCAATGTTGCTGGAAGAGGTCGATATCCTCTCCGCTATCAAGGTGGGCGCGGTAGATTTTGCTCTGATACGCTGGCGCATTAGGTAGAGCGACCAATTCGACGGACTGGATGATCACGGGCATCTCCTGAACGACTCCGGAGTCATCCTGCTCCCGTCGTCGGCGTTGATTAAGCGGAAGAACAAGGGCAAATCCCCCCTTAGTTTCAGTTGAAGTCCGCAAACCGCGAGGGCGCCTCGAGGGGGGCAGATCATCGGCGACCGATTCGGTGCACAGTGATGGACGATATACCTGTCCGAACAGCTCTTTGCCATTTCCATTCTATGGAAGCGGCTGCAATACCGCGCTGCCGGTGAGCGAATGATCGACCACGATACAGATATCGGCGTTTTCGGGCGCTGCTCAGGTTTCGCTGCACCGTGTGACTATGGATGACGAAGTAGTAAGATTCGGTCATGAACCAGCCGACCGCCTCGGAAACCCCGCTGACATTGTTGTTCGTCGATGACGAAGCGAGCATTCTCTCGTCGCTGAAGCGCCTGTTCCGGCCTCACGGGTATCGGATCCTGACGGCGAACAGTGGTACCGAGGGGCTGACGGTACTCGAGAAAGAGTCAGTCGATCTCGTCGTATCGGACATGCGAATGCCCGAGATGGACGGCGCGCAATTTCTGGAACAGGTGCGGGCCCGCTGGCCGCAAGTGGTCAGAATCCTGCTGACCGGATATGCCGACGTGGCTTCTACTGTCGCCGCAATCAACCGGGGAGAAATCTACCGGTACATCTCCAAGCCGTGGGATGACAACGAGATCGTCCTGACCGTTCGCGATGCGCTGGAGCGCAAGCGCCTGGAGCTTGAAAACTCCAAGCTAAGCGAATTGACCATCAGGCAAAACGAGGAGCTCAAGACCCTCAATGCCAGCCTGGAACAGAAGGTAGCAGAGCGGACGGCCGAACTCCAACAGACGGTTTCGTTTCTAGACGACGCCCACCGGGAACTCAAGAAGGGTTTTCTGGCGACGGTCAATGTATTTTCCGGACTCATAGAACTTCGCGGAGGCCGGCTGGCTGGCCATTCGAGACGCGTCGCCGACCACGCTCACCGTCTGGCGCAACGTCTCGGCCTCGACGACGCCGCCACGCAGGACGTACTTCTGGCCGCGCTGCTCCATGACATCGGCAAACTTGCCCTGCCCGACGACGTGCTCGACAAGCCATTCACCTCGCTGTCCGCGACGCATCGTGCCGAGGTAATGAAGCACCCCACCAAAGGTGCGATGGTCCTGATGGGTATCAGCCAATTGCGCACCGTTGCGCCCCTTGTTCAACACCATCACGAATACTGGGACGGGAGCGGTTATCCGGATCACCTGGTAGGCTTGGCATTGCCGCTGGGCGCGCGCATCCTGACGGTCGCCAACGACTACGACTCCCTTCAGATGGGGACTCTGGTTGCTCGCCCGCTGAAGCCGAACGAAGCGCTGGCTTACCTGATCGAAAACCGCGGCAAACGCTACGACCCCACCGTCGTCGATGCATTTTCCACACTCATTTCGGAGTCATTCAAGGGCAACATCGGGGAATTGCCCGTTCACCCCGGCCAACTCAAGCCAGGCATGGTCCTGGCTCGCGACCTCTTGCACCAGGACGGCTACCTGCTGCTGGCGCGCGACCATACCCTGGACGCCAGAATCATCGAGCAACTCCTCGACATTGAACGTAGCGAGGCGCGCCCGATCACTCTATACATACGTCAGGAGTAGCGCTCGCAAATCATCGAAAATTGCTCCTCCGTGATAAGCCCACGCGCAACAAATAGTCCATGAGCCCGCCACTACACGCATCTGGAGAGACCGAATCGCACAGTTGCTCTCGATCCCGAGATGATCGATCAGGACTGACCGCATCCGGGAACTCCAGCATATGGACGCAATTGCAACAACGCGGTGGCGGTGACCTCAATGTAACCGGTAACCAGGATCAGGGTACGACCTTCCGGCTCTGGTTGCTTGTGGCCGGTCAGGTCAACTGAATGGCCCATCCACGATGAGCGCGCCAAAGCACAGTTGCGGCGAACCGATGCCGGATAGCTTTTATCGCCGAATTGTCGACAACGACGGTTTCGGCATATTGGTCACGGACTTGGCCGGCAACATTGTCTATGCGAATCCGCATCTTTGCGCGTCTACCGGCTATGCCCTGGAGGAATTGATCGGACAAAATCGACGCATCTTCCAGTCACCACAGACATCGGAAGCAACCTTCCGCGAGATGTGGGATACCGTACTGGCGGGCCGCACCTGGCATGGCGAGTTGTTCAACCGGCACAAGAATGGTGAGCTTATCTTCGCCCGGATCACGATTACGACGCTCACAGAAGCAAACGGCGAGGCCAGC
Organism: Gammaproteobacteria bacterium; assembly: GCA_018819515.1. Taxonomy (GTDB): domain Bacteria; phylum Pseudomonadota; class Gammaproteobacteria; order Burkholderiales; family Rhodocyclaceae; genus Fen-999. The sequence continues at coordinate 13,690 of JAHJPX010000002.1, read as the reverse complement.
CACTACTTGGCCGTTATCGAAGAACTGGAGGCACCGCTTGCATTCACCAAGGTCGCGGGCAGTCATCCCGCCTCGCCGGACAATCTGACCGGTCTTCCCAACAGGAGCTCGCTGATCGCCAATCTCGACGAACTCCTGTCCACCAGTCATGCCAGTGGTACCGGTTTCGCGCTGCTCTGCCTGGATCTTGATCGCTTCCATGCAATCAACCAGAAACTCGGTTCGATTGCAGCCGATCAGTTGCTGCTTGAGATTGCCAGGCGGATCTCGGCTGCCGTTCGCGGCAACGACATGGTCGCACGCATCGGTGCAGACGAATTCGTAATGGTCCTCAACGGCATGCTCGACAAGAACGCGTGCGACGACATGGCGGCGCGCGTCCTCGAACAGATCACGCAACCGGTAACGATAGATGGGCACACGGTGGAAGTAACAGGCAGCATCGGCATAGCCCGGTATCCGCTCGACGCCGGAAACGCCGACGATCTGCTGGGCGCCGCGTCGCTAGCGCAAGGCGCAGCCCACAGCGAAGGCGGCAATCGCTATCACTTCTTCGACCCGGAACTGGAAGCCAAGGTCAACGCGCACCAGGACGTCTCGAACCACTTGCGGCACGCTATCGAGCGCGGCGAACTGCGCCTGCATTTTCAACCCCAGTTATCGCTCGCTTCCGGTCAAGTCGTGGGCGTCGAGGCCCTGGTGCGCTGGCAACACGCCACGAAGGGGCTCATCCCGCCGAACGCCTTCATCCCTATCGCCGAAGAAACTGGCTTGATCATCGCCGTTGGCGAATGGGTATTACGGGAAGCCTGTCATCGGGCAAAAGAGTGGCAGGACGCGGGTTTGCCAAGGATCCGGATGGCGATCAACCTCTCGGCCCGGCATTTCCACTTTAGCAACCTGCCTGAAACCGTGGCCGGCATCCTTGCTGAAACCAGCTTCGAAGCGAAGTTTCTCGAACTCGAACTGACCGAGAGCTCGCTCATGCGTGATCCAGGCAAAGCAATTCGCATCTTCGATCAATTGAAAAGCATGGGTGTGCACATTTCCCTGGACGACTTCGGGACGGGCTATTCCTCACTGGCCTATCTGTCCCGATTCGCCATTGATCGTCTCAAAATCGACCAGTCGTTCGTCCGCGACATCACCACCAATCCAGTCAACGCGTCAATCGCGACGGCGACGATTGCCATGGCCCACAAGCTTGGCAAGGTGGTCGTGGCCGAGGGTGTGGAAACCGAGGCACAGATGAACTTCCTGCGCCGCCACGACTGCGACGAAATGCAGGGTTACCTGTTCAGCCGCCCCGTGCCTGCCGACGAATTGCAGCAGATGTTGAAGGACGGACGGCACCTGGACTTTGGCGAGGAACCCGTCTCGGAACCGCAGAACACGCTGCTGCTCGTCGACGACGAACAGTACATACTGCACTCGCTGAAACGTCTGCTGCGCAGAGAGGGATATCGAATTCTTACGGCCGGTGGCGGTGTCGAAGCACTTGAACTTCTTGCTCTAGAGCCTGTGCAAGTTATCGTTTCGGACCAACGAATGCCGGGAATGTCCGGGGCGGAATTCTTGTCTAAGGCCAAGGAGCTCTATCCGGAGACGGTTCGGATTTCCCTCTCCGGGTACTCGGATATATCGACCGTAACGGACGCAATCAACAAGGGAGCTATCTGGAAGTACATCACCAAGCCATGGGATGATGAGGCACTCGTCCAGGAAATCCGCACCGCCTTTCGCCTGGCGCACCAAAGGGAATGAACACGCCGCCCACTCCACCCGCTGCCGCACCGCAAGATCGCCGCAATCGACCGATGCGCGATTTGCGCATTTCCGTCACCGATCGCTGCAACTTCCGCTGCGTGTACTGCATGCCGAAAACCGTTTTCGGACGCGGCTATCCCTTCCTGCCCCGGCAGGAAATCCTGACCTATGAGGAAATCGTCCGGTTGGCAGGCCTGTTTGCCGCGCAAGGCATTGCGAAAGTTCGCCTCACCGGCGGCGAGCCCCTTTTGCGCAAAGACATCGAGCGGCTGATCGAACAGTTGGCAACTATTCCGAATCTCGAAATCACCCTGACAACCAACGGGTCCCTGCTTGCCGCACGCGCCAAAGGTCTTAGAACTGCAGGACTGGATCGCATCACCGTCAGTCTGGATGCTCTTGACGATGTGGTGTTCAAGCGAATGAACGACGCGGACTACCCGGTCACAAGCGTGCTTTCCGGCATCGACGCGGCTGCCGCCGCCGGTTTCGCCCCGGTCAAGATCAACATGGTGGTCAGGCGCGGCATCAACGATCAGGCGATTCTGCCAATGGCGCGGCATTTCCGCGGCAGCGGCCATATCCTTCGTTTCATCGAGTACATGGATGCCGGCAGCACCAACGCCTGGCAGATGAGCGAAGTCGTTCCGGCCGCAGAGGTGGTACAACGCATCAATGCGGAATTTCCGCTTGAGACAATCGACCCCAACTATCAAGGCGAAGTTGCCGAGCGCTGGCGCTACCGCGACGGCAGCGGCGAGATCGGCGTCATCGCGTCGGTTACCCAGGCATTCTGCTCGGAATGCACGCGCATCCGCCTATCGACCGACGGCCAACTCTACACCTGCCTGTTTGCCACTTCGGGACACGATCTGCGCAAACTCTTGCGCGGCGGCGCGAACGACGAGGAGATCGTGGCGGCAATCAACCGCATCTGGCAGGCACGCGACGACCGCTACTCCGAACTGCGACGCGCCGGAATACCGGTAACGAAGAAGATCGAGATGTCGTATATCGGCGGTTAGCTGGCAAGCAACTGTGCGCTTACGGGCTTCCTGAGCATGTCGCGCGTCGCCGACATGCCGGCAAAGATCACGCCGACCGTTCCGGCCACCATCCCGACAATCGGCAGCCATGGACTCGGGAGATAGTCCAGCCGGAAGACGAATGTCGCCAATGCCCAGGCGATGCCCGCCGCCCCCATTCCCGCAAGCAGTCCGGAAACGGTTCCCAGCGCGGCGAACTCCGCCAGCAACACCTGGCGCAGTTGCCGCTGCCGCGCCCCCAACGCCCGCATCACCGCCAGTTCGCGCTGGCGCTCGTCGAAACCAGCTTGCAGCGCCGCGTAAAGCACGATCAACCCGGCGACCAAAGCCAGGCCGAACAGCGCCTGAACGGCGCGTGCCACCTGATCGAAACTATCCTGCAATTGGCGGATCACGGCCGCGACGTCGATGACCGTGATGTTGGGAAAGGCGCGCACCAGATCCGTGACCAGCGAGCCTCGTCCGGAAGGTAGATGGAAACTGGTGATGTAACTGGCCGGATATCCCTCCAGCAAACCCGGCGGCGCGACGACGAAGAAGTTGACGCGCATCGAGTCCCAATCGAGCTTGCGCAAGGACGTCACGCGCGCAGAAAGCGGTACGCCAGCGACTTCGAAGGTCAGATCGTCGCCAACGGCCAGCCCCAGAGTCTCTGCCAATCCCTGCTCAACCGAGAATTGCGGACTGGAATCGCTACCATACCATCGTCCGGCCACCACGGTATTACCCGTTGGAAGTTCGCTCGTCCAGGACAGATTGAATTCGCGTTCCATCAAGCGCCGGGCGCGTTCGTCGGCATAGTCGGCGTGTCGCCGCGGCTGACTATTCACCGCCGTCAGCCGCCCACGCACCATGGGCTCGGTCACGGGCGGCGGCAGACCGTGTTCGCCGAAGAAGCGCGAAAACGCTTCCCGCTGGTCAGGCTGCAGGTTGATGACGAAACGGTTAGGCGCGTCCATCGGCACTTTGGCCTTCCAGCTTTCCATGAGATCGCCGCGCGCGATGGTGAGAACAAGCAGCGTGGTCAGACCCAACCCGAGTGCGACAGCCTGAATCACGGTGTCACGCCAGCGGCGACGCAGGTTTGCCAGCCCCAGCCGCCACGGGTCGAACGCCGCTCCCGTTCGGCGCCGGCCCATCACCAGCAGCGCGCGGCCAATGCCGCCGTAAACCAACACCGCCACGGCGAATCCGCCAACGACTATCGCACCGAGTTTCAGTTCACCCGCCACCCATACCATCAGTAGAACCAGGAGCATCACGCCGAAGCCATATGCCGCGAGCAGCCGCGGTTCGGCTGCGTTCCACTCGCGTCGCAGTACGCGCACGGTGGGCACGCGGCGCAAGCGCAGCAGAGGCGGCAGAACGAAGCCTGCCACCAGCACTAATCCAACGATGGAACCATGCGCCCAGGGACGCCACGACGGCAAGGGCAGTTCCGCGCCCAGCAATCCGGAAAGCGCAAACTGCAGCGCCAGTTGTGCACCGTAGCCAAGCGCACAGCCGAGCAACGTTGCGGAAAGACCAAACAGAATGAACTCCCCGCCATGGATGGCCAGAATCCGCCCGGACGACGCGCCAAGACATCGCATCACGGCGCAACCATCAAGATGCCGCCTCAGGTAGCGATCGCTGGTCAGCCCGACGGCGACAGCCGCCAAGACTACGGTCAGCAGCGCAGCCAGACGCAAAAAGCGGCCCGCGCGTTCGAGCAGATTCCGGACCTCCGGCCTTGCGTTGTCGAGACTTTCCAGACGCTCGCCCCGGCCAAGGCGTGCGGTCGCCCAGCGTCGAAAACGCTCCAATGCCTTGGCTTCCCCAGCCACGTGCAAACGCCACGTGACGCGGCTGCCGGGTTGGATCAACTGCGTCGCCGGCAGATCTACCAAATTGACGAGCATTCGCGGCGCCAGCGAAAAGGCGTTGATGCCGCGATCGGGATCCATCGTCAGCACCGCGCCAACGCGCGATTCCAGCGCCCCCAACTTCACGCCTTCCGTGCCGAGGATATGGGCAAGCCTTTCATCGGGCCAGGATTCTCCGCTTGCCGGAACCCGTTGCGTTTCCTCGTCCGGCGCATTCAGCGTGGGCGCTATGCGCAATGCGCCGCGCAAGGGAAAGTTGTCGCTGACGGCCTTGACCTCGGCGAGTTGCGTCGCCTCGCCGCCCGAAACCATGCTGATGAAACTCGCGCTCTCGGCAAGCTGCAGGCCGTCGCGCAACGCAGCCTGGCGGAAATCGTCGCTCCACTTGTGATCCGCCGAAAGCAACATGTCGCCGCCAAGCAGTTGGTGCGAATGCAGTACGATGCCCTGCTGAACCCGGTCGGCGAGGAAGCTGACGCTGCTCAAGGCCGCAACCGCCAGGACCAGCGCCAGGCCTAGCACCGTTAACTCGCCGGCCCGCCAGTCGCGCACCAGCATGCGCAAAGCAAGACGGAAGGTATTCACAGGTTGCGCAGTTTTTCGATGGCCTGGTCGACGCGATCGAGCGCGATGACGTCGATGCCCTTGATCGGCTGCCGCGGCGCATTGGCTTTCGGCACCATGGCGTGGGTAAACCCGAGTTTGGCGGCCTCCTTCAGACGTTCCTGGCCCCGCGGCGCCGGACGAATTTCACCCGCCAGACCGACTTCGCCGAATGCCACCAGTTTGGCGGGCAGCGGCCGGTTATGGAGCGAGGATACGATGGCAAGCAGGACAGCGAGATCGGCGGCGGGCTCCTGAATTCGCACTCCGCCAACGGCGTTCACAAACACGTCCTGATCGAAACAGACAATGCCGGCGTGGCGATGGAGCACAGCAAGCAGCATCGCCAGGCGCTGCGGATCCAGCCCTACCGTCAGCCGGCGTGAACTCGGCGTATGCGCGGCATCGACCAGGGCCTGGATCTCCACCAGCAGAGGCCGTGTGCCTTCCTGCGTCACGAGCACGCAGGAACCCGACACCTCTTGCGCGTGCTGCGACAGAAATAGTGCCGAAGGATTCGAGACACCGCGCAGTCCCTTCTCCGTCATGGCGAAGACGCCGAGTTCGTTGACAGCGCCAAATCGGTTCTTGACTGCGCGCACCAAGCGGAAGCTCGAATGCGTGTCGCCTTCGAAATAGAGAACGGTATCGACCATATGCTCAAGCACGCGCGGTCCTGCAAGTGCGCCCTCCTTGGTCACGTGACCGACCAGAACGATACCGATACCGCTTTGCTTGGCCAGCCGCGTCAGTTGCGCCGCGCACTCCCGCACCTGGGCGACCGAACCGGGTGCCGATTGCAATGCTTCCGAGTACAGCGTCTGGATGGAGTCGATGACTGCCACCAGCGGCCTTTCCTGTTTCAGCGTCGCCAGAATCTTCTCTAGTCCGATTTCTGGCAGCAAGCGCAGGCCGCCTGTCGCCAGCTGCAGCCGCTGCGCGCGCAAGGCCACCTGCTCGGCGGACTCTTCGCCGGAGACATAGAGCACCGGCTGACCGGCCTCAGCTAGACGCGACAGTGCTTGCAACAACAATGTCGATTTGCCGATACCGGGATCGCCGCCAATCAGCACCACGGCGCCCGGTACCAGGCCACCGCCGAGCACACGGTCAAATTCCTCGATGCCGGTCGCCTGGCGCGGTTCTTCACGCGGACGAATCGCGGCGAGATCCTGAAGCACGCCGCTACCGGCGAGCCCTGCGTAGCGGTTGCCGCCCGCGACCACAGTCTCGGCAACGGCTTCGACCAGCGTATTCCATTGCCCGCAACCGGGACACTGGCCTTGCCACTTTGGACTGCTGGCACCGCATTCGGTGCAGGTGAAGACGCTCTTCGCCTTCGCCATCACTCGGCTTCTATGATCGGGACGCGGTCCGCCAGTGCGCAAAGCAACTCGTAACCGATCGTGCCCGCAGCGGCAGCGACCTCGTCCACCGACAAACCATTGCCCCACAAGGTCACTGTGTCGCCAACGCCGGCATCCGGCAGTTCGGTCAAGTCGACGCACATCTTGTCCATGGAAACCCGCCCGAGCGTGCGCGTGCGCTGTCCGTCAACCAGGATCGGCGTTCCGGTCGATGCATGACGCGGATAACCATCGGCGTAGCCACCCGCCACCACACCAATGCGCATCGGTCGTTCGGCGGTAAAGATGCAGCCGTAGCCGACATGCTCGCCTGCCGCGAGGTCGCGCACGGCGATCAGTTCACTTTCCAACGTCATCACCGGCCGCAGTCCGAGGTCTTCGGCACTCCGGTCCGCAAACGGGGTACTGCCGTAGAGCATGATCCCGGGCCTGGCCCAGTCGCCGCACGCTTCCGGGAAACGTATCAGCGCCGCCGAGTTGGCCAGGGAGCGCGGCAGAGACCGTCCGGCGCACATGGCATCGAATCGCGCCATCTGCCAAGCGACACCGCGTTCGCCATCGGCATCGGCAAAATGCGTCATCAGGGTGATGGAATCAGCACTCGAAGAATAAGCCAGTTTGTCCAGCGCTGCTGCCAGCTCGGCCGCATCGAGACCTAGCCGGTTCATCCCCGTATTGAGCTTGAGATAAACGGGAAGGCGAACCGGCAGCGCCAGCGCGCAGAATTCATCCACCTGGGCAAGACGATGGAAGACCGGCGTCAGGTGATATTCGGCAAACGACGGCAGTTCTTCGGCCGAATAGCATCCTTCGAGCATCAGAATCGGATGGCGCAGTCCGGCTTCGCGCAGGACCATGGCGGCTTCGAGTTCGATCAACGCGAAGCCATCGGCAACGTCGGCCAGCGCGGCGACGGTTCGTTCCAGGCCGTGCCCGTAGGCGTTGGCCTTGACCACGCTCCACAAGCGGGCCGACCCCGCGTGGTGCCGCGCGACGGCATGGTTGTGCCGCAGGGCGGCGGAATCGAATATGGCGCGAATCGGGCGTGCGGTGGCGCTGGTCATGCCCGCGATCATACCCGCCTATTTCGTCGCCATTTGCTTGAGACGGGACGAGGCGAAATCAACAAAGGTCGTCACCAACCGCGAACGGAACTTTTCCTTGGGGTACACCATCGAGAGCGTCCGAATCAGCCTCGGTTTGAGCGGAATCGAGATCAGATCCCCGAGGCGCTGCGCCTTGCGCACCGACCCAATCGACGCTATCGCAAACCCTAGCCCGGTCTCCACGACACCGTTGAGCGCGATCGGACTCCCCATCTCCATCACCAGTTTCATCTGGTCCGAAGCAATACCCGCCTTGTGCAGATACTCATCCGTGAATTCGCGCGTACCGGAACCCGGCTCACGAGAAACGTACGGATGGTCGGTCAACTGCTGCGGCGTGAGTTCCTTGAACTTGGCCAGCGGGAACTTCGGGCTACAGACGACTTGCAACTCGTCGTCGCAGCATATCTCGGTTTCGAGGTTGGGTTGGTGCGACGGCGATTCGATAAAGCCGATGTCCAGCGTATGTTCGGCAACCCGCGTTTCGATCGTCTCGGAGTTGGCGACAACCAGGCGCGGCCGAACATTCGGATAGGCTGACTTGAACTCACCAAGGATGCGGGGCAGCATGAACTCCGCAATGGTCGTCGATGCACCGACCAGCAACGACCCCCCGATTTCCCCGGTCATCTCGGCCAAGCGAACATCCATTTCCGAAGAGAGGCCGAGAATGCGCTCTGCATAGGTCAACACCAGTTCACCGGCCGGGGTAAGGGCAATGCGGCCATGGCCACGATCGAACAGCCGCGTGTTGAAGTGTTCTTCCAGTTGCTTGATCTGAAAGGTCACGGCGGGCTGTGTCATGAAAAGGATCTCGGCCGCCTTCGTAAAGGACAGCTGTTTGGCGACGGCATGAAACACCTGCAGCCTGCGATCAGCCATGAAATCTCCCCCTCCTCGCGGCTTTCTATTAGTTCAGCTTGATATTCAAGCACAATTTGCGCACATAAGGGGACCTGATGCACGCCATTTTTCGCCACGAAGCTCCCGGCAAGAGCGCCGTAATTCTTTCATGGTATAAACCCTCGCCAATGTCCCTCGGCTTCTACATCATCATGGCGGCGCAGTTCTTTTCCGCGCTCGCCGACAACACGCTGCTGATCGCCGCCATCGCCATCCTGCGCGACGTGCAGGCGCCAGCCGAGTACGAGCCACTACTTAAAACGTCCTTCACCGTATCCTACGTCGCGCTGGCGGCGTTCGTCGGCGCGTTTGCCGACTCGATGCCGAAGTGGCGGGTCATGTTCATCAGCAACAACATCAAGATATTCGGCTGCGCGCTGATGTTCTTCGATGTTCATCCCCTGGTCGCATACGCCGTGGTCGGCCTGGGCGCCGCCGCCTATTCGCCCGCCAAGTACGGCATCCTCACCGAATACCTGCCGCATCGACTGCTGGTGGTCGCCAACGGCTGGATCGAGGGGCTGACTGTAATCGCGATCATCCTCGGTGTCGTACTCGGCGGTCTGATCATCCAACCGAATGTCGCCCAGTCGCTGCTCTCGTTCAACTTTCCGCTTCTCAGCACCGGCATCGACACCATCGCCGAAATGAATCTGCTGGTCGTAGGCGCGCTCTATGCGGTGGCAGCGCTTTTCAATCTCTACGTCCCCGACACCGGCGTCGACCATAAACCGCTGAAAAGGAACCCGCTCTATCTCATCCACGAATTCAGTCACTGCCTGAAGCTGCTCTGGCGCGACCGTCTGGGCCAGATTTCGTTGGCGGTGACCACGCTGTTCTGGGGTGCGGGCGCCACGCTGCAATTCATCGTGATCGAGTGGGCGAAAGCCGCCATGAACCTGGATCTGTCGAACGCCAGCATGCTGCAGGGCATCGTCGCAGTCGGGGTCGCCATTGGCGCAGCGCTGGCGGCGAAAATGATCTCTCTGCGCAAATCGGTACGCGTCATCCCGCTCGGCATGGCCATGGGCCTGGGCGTGATTCTGATGATTTTCGTCCGCGACATGTGGCTGGCCGTACCCCTGCTGGTCGTCGTCGGTGCGTTCTCGGGCTTCTTCGTGGTGCCCATGAATGCCCTGCTCCAGCACCGCGGTCATATCCTGATGGGTGCGGGACACTCGATCGCGGTTCAGAACTTCAATGAGAACCTGTCCATCCTCATCATGACCGGCATCTACTCCCTGCTGCTCATGGCAGGACTCTCGATATTCGCAGTGATCACCCTGTTCGGGTTGTTCGTCGCCGGCACCATGTGGCTGGTCCGGAATCGTCATATCCAGAACCAGCGCCAACACGACGACGTCGCGCTACTGGACGACCGAACCCACTGACGGCCTAGAAGAACCTCGGGCTGTCTTCCAGCTCGTTCGGGTTGCCGGGCCTGCCCGGGAAATGCACGGTCAATAATTGCGTCGTCCGTTCAATGGCCTCCAGCGCGCCGCGCCGCCAATCGCCTTGCGCAAAAGCCACTTCCATCTCCCGGCATATGCGCTCCCATTCCGTGGGCGCGATCCTGTCGGCAATCCCGTGATCGGCAAGAATTTCAACCCGACGGTCAACTAATTGCACATATATCAGAACACCGCTGGCCTCGCGGGTATTGCCAACACCGAGCATGTCAAAAAGCTGAGTTGCCCGCGCGCGCGTCGTTTGGCCGGAAAGCAGATTGCTCAATGGCAACGGGCCTTCGGCCGCAAAGCGGATCTCTCCGCGATGGGATAGTTCCGAAGTCGCAACCGCATTCCGGATCGCTTGGCGGTCGGGCCAGCGAAATGCCCGCCTGACCCACCAGCCGGGCGTCAGGAGATGCTTGACGAATCGTCGCATTTCCATTTCACCAGCCTCCCGAAGCACCACCACCGCCGAAACCTCCGCCGCCGCCTGACCAGCCACCTCCGCCGCCAGACCAACCGCCGCCGAAGGTTCCCCCGTGGCCGCCGCGTCCACCGGAACTCCAGCCGCTGTTGCCACGCGCAAATGAAAACACGAAAGCGGCAACGCCCGAGAGTCCGGCCGCCAATACCGAAGCGAAAATCGCCCATCCCAGCCAGCCGGCCACCCCCGCCGCCGCCAGTGAACCGACGCCGCCGAACATGGCGCGCAGAACACCGGAAAAAGCGATCACCACGAAGAGCAACACAATCAGGTTGGAACCGTCGAGGCCGTCAGCCGCGCCGCTTGACGCCGGTAGCGGCAACGCCTCGCCTGCGATCGACTTGCCGATCGCCGCCACCGCCGCTTCCAGCCCGCCTGCGAAATCGCCCTGTCTGAAGCGCGGGGCCATCAGGTCCGAGACGATACGCTTCGCCACTGCATCGGGAATTGCGCCCTCCAGCCCGTAGCCGACCTCGATGCGCATCTTTCGGTCGTCCTTGGCGACGATGACGATCACGCCGTCGTCGACGCCGCCCCGACCGATCTTCCACGCTTCCGCCAGCCGGATGCCGAATTGCTCGATGGCTTCCGGCTGCGTCGTTGGCAGGATCAGGATTGCCACCTGCGCGCCCTTTTCCCGCTCGATGGCCGCGGTAGCGGTTTCCAGCGTGGCGCGCTGTTCCGGCGTCAGCGTCGCGGTCAGGTCGGTGACATGCGCCGATAACGCCGGCAACGGCACCAGATCTGCCGCTTCTACAACGAACGGCAGGAACGACAGCCAAATGACCGTCAGGAGGCGCACCGCTACGGCTGACAACCGGCCAACGGAAGTTGGAATTGTCATCATATGCGTAGCCTGACTAGCTGGACGCCAAAGGCGGCACTATTTCGCAGGCGTATCGAACTTCACCACGGGCGGCGCCGAAATTGCCTTTTCGTTTTCGACCGTGAAATTGGCCTTCGTCTTCCAGCCCATGACCATGGCTGTCAGGTTGTTCGGGAATGTCCTCACCGAAACGTTGTATTTCTTGACCGCGTCGATGTAACGGTTGCGGGCGACGGTGATGCGGTTCTCGGTGCCCTCCAGTTGCGCCTGGAGGTCGCGGAAATTCGCGTCGGCCTTGAGGTTCGGATAGTTCTCGACCACCAGCAACAGGCGGGCCAGCGCGCCGGACAGTTCCGATTGCGCCTGCTGGAACTTGGCGAACGCGGCTTCGTCGTTGACAAGCTCCGGCGTCATCTTCATTCCCGCCACATTGGCCCTCGCTTCGGTGACGCGCGTCAGCACTTCCTTTTCGTGCGCTGCGTAGCCTTGTACGGTAGCGACCAGATTGGGAATCAGATCGGCGCGGCGCTGGTACTGGTTGAGGACTTCCGACCAGGCGGCGCCAACCTCTTCGTCGTTGATCTGGATCTGGTTATATCCACAACCCGACAACAGCGTGGCAACAATGACAAGGAAGGCAATCAGTCGTGCATGCATGGTTGAACTCCCGAACGATCGTGGCATGAGAAAAGCCGTTGCCACATCCGGCGGCAAATGGCATTTTGTCGAGAATAGCATCTTCAAACGGCCGGTCGTATTGACACCGGCGGCCAAACGCAAAGATCTGTCAAATACTGTCGAGACGAGGCATCGCCAAACAGGCGCCGAAAGAGGATAATGCCAGAGGGATGACATCGGAAAAACGACTCACATTGGTTCGCGGCAACCGGGACGACGATCTGGAATCCGTCACCGGCGGGGTTGATATCAGGGGCGACATATGCGAGTTCGCCGCTCTCCTGTCGTCGCACCTGCCCAAGCCGGGGCACGTTACCAACGTTAACATCTACTGTAGCCGCGACACACCAGGACGTGCGCTGTGCCTTGTCGACGTGTCGGATATCGCCGCCAGCGAAGCGGCGCAGGTGCTGAACGGCGTTCCGTTCGCCTTCTCCGCCGTAGTGCTCGACGCGCCCATCGCCGCCGATTTTTCATGTCCGGCGAAGCGCCCGGGGCGACCGACGATCGCCAACTGCACTTGCAGTTACCGGACCTGCACGTCGCTCATTCCCGGGGATTCCTGAGCGCCTCTCAACGTTCGTCCGGTTCGAAGAACACCCAGCGCGCAGAGGGAAATTTCTCCTGTATCCGGGCCTCGACAGCATTGATGCGACGGACCATCTCGGCGCCGGTAATGGTTTCGGCTTCGGCCATCTTCGCCTTGACGGCGATTACCACGCGCTCGCCCCAGGCCAGCGTGATGATGTTGAACACGATCGCGACTTCCGGCTGCGCGGCGATATAGGTACCGATTTCAGTGCGCAATTCCGGCGCCACTGATTCACCAACGATCAGGCCTTTCACCTCGATCATCACCACGACCGCAATCACCATCAGCACGGCGCCCACCGAAAGTGTGCCCAACGCGTCCCAGAGCGGATTGCCGGTCAGTACCGTCGCTGCGACCGCGAAAAACGCCAGCGTCAAACCCGCCAGCGCGGCGATGTCTTCGCCCGCCACCACCATCAGTTCGGACTGGCGCGACTCGCGGAACCAGCGCAGGAATGGCTTGCCGCCCGACGTCTTGCGGATTTCGCGCATGGCGCCGGCCAGCGAGAACGCCTCCAGCACCACCGCCACACCGAGCACCGCCATGGCGATCAACCCGTTCTCGAGCGGCTGCGGATTGTGCAGCCGCTCGATGCCCTCGTAGACCGAGAACGCGCCACCCATGAAGAACAGCATCAGCGCCACAATCATGGCCCAGAAATACGAGGCGCGATGATGCCCGAGCGGATGATCGGCCGATTCCGGCCGCTTCGCCTCGCGCATGCCGAGCAGCAGGAGAAGCTGATTGGCACAATCGGCGCTGGAGTGGATCGCCTCGGCCAGCATCGAACCCGAGCCGGTGTAAGAGGCCGCCACGAACTTCGATACCGCGATGCCAAAATTCGCGCCAAGCGCATAAAAAATGGTTCTTCACCGAACTCCGTGAACTGAAAGAGGCCAAGCGGCCGTCACTGTTATCTTGGTGTTGCGAGGCATCAAGGAACAGGAGGACGACCGTTGGCCCAAGGGGAGTGTATTGCCCGGCTGGGAGGCTGGGAAGGAT
>JAHJPX010000010.1 GCA_018819515.1 Gammaproteobacteria bacterium | reverse complement strand
GCTGGCCACTGGGCACCAATATCATCGAGGGCATCAACAACAAGATCAAGGTGATCAAACGTATGGCCTACGGCTTCCGCGATGACGCCTACTTCTTCCTCAAAATCCGCTCAGCTTTCCCCGGAGTTCGGTGAAGAACCTAAAAAATGGCCCGCAACGAGCCGCCGGAACCCTGTGACATCTACAAGCCCTTCATCGTGCGACGCATGAAACAGAGATCCTCCCACGCGCGGGCCTTGTCGGGCAGATTGCGCAGCAAGTAAGCCGGATGGTAGGTGATAACGAGCGGAATGCCCTGGTGTTCGAACAGTTGCCCGCGCGACGCCGATATCTTCACCTCCCGTTGCAGCAGCGTCTGTGCCGCGGGACGCCCCAGCGCGACGATCAGCTTCGGCCGGATCAGCGCGATTTGCCGTGCCAGGTACGGCCAGCAAGCGGCAGTCTCATCCGGCTCGGGCGTGCGGTTGCCGGGTGGTCGGCACTTCACCGAGTTGCCGATGTAGACATTGTCGCCGCGCTTCAGGTCGATCGCTGCCAGCATGGCGTCGAGCAGCTTGCCCGCCTGGCCGACGAAAGGCTCACCACGCTCATCCTCCTCGGCGCCCGGCCCTTCGCCGACGAACAGCCAGTCCGCCTCGACGTCGCCGACGCCGAGCACCGCCTGCTTGCGCGCCTCGCACAAGGCGCAGGCACGGCAGGCCGCAACGGCGGCCCCCAGTTCGTCCCACCCCATGGTGGCGATGGCCGCGGCACGCTCATTGGCCGACTCGGAAAAAGTCAGCCGTGGCGATACGCCGTCCAGCGCGGCGCCTGCGTTCGGCGCCTCGGCAGCGACCTCGGCCGGCTGGTCGCGCAAGCGCCAGACCGGCCCCAGCCCCATCTCGCGCAGCGTCGAGTCACGCCGGCTCATAAATCGCACGCCATGACGACGGCGTCCTCGCGACCACGATAGTAAGCGCGGCGGCGGCCGATCTCGACGAAGCCGAAGCGGCGATATAGCGCCAGGCCGGACGCGTTACCCGACCGCACTTCGAGCACCATGCGCGCGGCGCCGTGAGCGCGCGCTGCATCGAACATGAAACCGAGAAGTCCGCTGCCCAGACCGCGCCGCTGACACTCCGGCACGATGGTGATATTGAGCAGTTCGGCCTCGCCGACCGTCATCATCAACACGCCGTAACCGACCATTTCCCCGTCTTCCTCGAAGACCCAGGCGCTGTGCCCTGCGATCAGCGAATCGACGAAGTTTCCGCGCGTCCACGGAAACGGATGGGCACGTTGCTCGATCCCGGTCACGACATCGACGTCGTCTTCCCGCATAGGCACCAGCGCGAGGTGTGGTTTCGTCATCGCCCTCGTCGTCACTTTGCGCCGCCCCGCGCCAGCCTCTCCGCAGTGGTAAAGGCCACCTTGTCGCGCACATATAACGGTACCGCCTCGGCCGGCGCAACGCCCTCGCCGCGCGCGAAACGGGGCGCCGCCAGGGATGCCACGGCCGACGCGGTCGGCCGTAGATCCGCGCGCACTCGCGCGAAGCCTGGCAACGAGGCGCCGTAGGAGGCAAACCCATCACCGCAGCCGACCCATCCCTCGCCCGAGGGCAGCGGCGCCAGCGCCGGCGGACATACGACCGGCGGCAGCACTTGGACGCCGGCGTCATAAGCAGCCACGTAGACCTCATTCATGCGCGCGTCCAGGCAGGCGAACACGCGGGTCTCGCCGGAAGCCAGCGCCAGCGCTTCCAGCGTGACGATCCCGAGCACCGGCAGGTCGCGCCCAAACGCCAGCCCCTGCGCACATCCCGCAGCCAGGCGCAAGCCGGTGAAACTGCCCGGCCCGGCGCCAAAGGCGATGCCGTCGATCTGTGCCAGCCCGATGCCGGCGTCGCCGAGCAGGCCATGAACATTGGGAAGCAGCCACTCGGAACTGCCGTTGGGCAACTCGGCGGCGCGTTCGACGAGACGGCCGTCGTCCCAGAGCGCTACGGACAAGCGGTGAGTCGCGGTTTCGAGGGCAAGCAGGCGCATGCCCGCATTCTACCCGGCGGCGTCTAGCGGTTCGGCGGATCGTCGGGCACCGCCCGCTGGCGGCGATAGACGCCCTCACGTGCAGCGCGGATGTCGTGGCGCAACTGGCGGCGCTCTTCGGGCGACAGGCGATGGAACGACGATTCGCCGTTCCGCCAATCGCGGATGCGTTCGATCCGTTCCGCCCGTGTCCCTTCCACACGATCGTTGCGATCGAGGAAGCGGTGACGTATGCGGCCTTCGTCCGGATCGGCGCACGCCGGCGCCACCGCAATGATTGCGGTCAGACAGGCAACGACAAGGGTGGCCGAACGGCTTTTCATGCCTGCAATCGTAGGCGGTTTTCGCTTTCTGGCAACCCCGCTTTTGTAATCGTTTGTAAGGTGTTCTCGCACAATTCGCCCGATCCGGCTACGATTCGCGCCATGACGGACCAACAAGACAAGTTGCACAAAATTCTCGTCGTCGACGATGACCTGCGTTTGCGCCAGTTGCTCGACCGCTATTTGCGCGAACAGGGCTTTCTGGTCAAGGCGGTGGAAAACAGCGAGGCCATGGACCGCGCGCTGGCCCGCGAACTCTATGACCTGATCGTGCTCGACCTGATGATGCCGGGCGAAGACGGCCTGTCGATCTGCCGACGCCTGCGCGGCCATGGCAAGGATGCCGGCAATGACGTGGCGATCATCATGCTGACTGCCAAGGGCGACGAGGTGGACCGCATCGTCGGACTCGAAATGGGCGCCGACGACTACCTGCCCAAGCCGTTCAACCCCCGCGAACTGGTCGCGCGCATCCATGCCGTGCTGCGTCGTCGCGCTGCGCCACCGCCGCCGGGCGCGCCCGCGCAGACCGAGGAAATGGTCAGCTTCGGCAGTGTGACGATCAACCTCGGGACGCGCGAGCTGACCCGCGGCGACAACGTCAGCACGCTCACCACCGGCGAGTTCGCGCTGTTCAAGGTGCTGGTCGAGCATCCGCGCAAGCCGCTGTCGCGCGACAAGCTGATGGAACTGGCGCGCGGCCGCGAGTACGACGTGTTCGACCGCTCCATCGACGTCCAGGTCTCGCGTCTGCGCAAGCTGGTCGAGGACGATGCGGCCAAACCGCGTTATATCCAGACGGTCTGGGGCTTCGGCTACGTGTTTGTTCCCGACGGCAAGAAGCACGAATGAGGCTACTGCCGAAGACCCTCCTTTGGCGCACTTTCCTGATGATCGCCGCGCTGATGCTACTGTCGGTGGTAGCGTGGTATACGATCTTCACGACCTACGAGCGCGATCCGCGCGCACGGCAGCTTTCGCAACTGATCGTCAGCGTCGTCAACCTGACCCGCACGGCGCTGCTTGCCGCGCGACCCGACGCCCGCCTCGACCTCCTGCGCGAACTGTCCGACCGCGAAGGCCTGCACATCTATCCGGCGGAGCCGGACGATGACATCGCGCCGCTGACTCATCGTTCCTTTTTGCAGAATGTGCAGGAACGACTGACTGAACGACTGGGGCCAGAGACACGATTGGCGCTGGAACGTGAAGGGGAGCCGGCCCTGTTCGTCCGTTTTGCGATCGAGGACGATCTTTACTGGCTGGCCTTGCCGCTGGAACGCCTCAATCGGCAGCTGCCGACGCAATGGCTAGGCTGGGGCGCCGCCGTTCTGTTGCTGGCGCTGGCCGGGGCATGGCTGGTCATGTTTCGTGTCACCCGGCCGCTCAAGGCGCTGGAACGCGCCGCCGCCGAAATCGGCGGCGGCAGGCGGCCCGAACCGGTGGCGGAGGCTGGGCCCGAAGAGATCCGGCTGCTGGCGCGCAACTTCAACCAGATGAACAGCGACCTCGCCCGTCTCGACGAGGACCGCGCGCTGATTCTGGCCGGCATTTCGCACGACCTGCGCACGCCGCTGACGCGCCTGCGCATGGGCATCGAAATGTCGGTCGCGGACGAAACGACACAGCAGGAATTGGCGATGGACATCGAAGAGATGGACCGCAGCATCGGCCAGTTTCTCGACTTCGCGCGCGCCGACGGCGGCGAGCCGCTGGAGTCCGTAGACCTCGCCGCGCTACTCGAGGAGCTTGTCGAGCAGTACCGACGCCGTGGCCACGACGTCGCGGCGACCCTGGGCGGCGTGCCGCCACGGCTGACTTTTCCGAAGGACGCTGGACGCCGCGACGCGGCGGTCCCGAGCAGCGCGAGGGACGGGGCAACGCTCCGCACTTTGCGGCCGAAGGCGATCCGTCGCGCTATCGGCAACCTGATCGACAACGCGCTACGCCATGCCGGCGCCGACAAACCGGTTGAGCTGGCACTGGCGGTTCAGGCCGGCAGGGCCGTCATCGAGGTACGCGACCGCGGGCCCGGTGTTCCGCCTGCGGAAATCGAACGGCTCAAGCTGCCTTTCACCCGCCTGCAAACCGCCCGCACCGATGCAATCGGCACCGGACTGGGTCTGGCCATCGTCGACCGCGTCGTGCGCGGACACGGTGGTACATTCGACCTGATTCCGCGGGACGACGGCGGGCTGATCGCCCGCATCGTGCTGCCGACCGACTGATATGGCACACCTGTTCGCCGACATTTCCAGCCACGGTCTGGGTCATCTCGCCCAGACCGCCCCAGTGCTCAACGCCCTGCGCGCCGCACGGCCCGACCTGCGCCTTACCATCCGCAGCGGATTGCCCCGCGTGCGTCTGTCGCGGCGCATCGCCGGCACCTTCGATCATATTTGCGAGGCGAGTGACACCGGCTTCGTGATGCATGATGCGCTCCACATCGACCTGCCTGCCAGCGCCAGGCGCTACCGCGACTTTCACACCGACTGGCCGCACCGCGTCCGCCGCGAAGCGCACTTCATCGCCCAACTCGCGCCCGACCTGGTATTCACCAATGTTTCCTACCTCCCGCTGGCCGGCGCGGCGGCCGCCGGCATTCCAGCCGTATCGATGTGCTCCCTCAACTGGGCCGACCTCTTCAAACACTTCTTCCGCCGGGAGCCCTGGGCACCACAGGTGCACAGGCAGATCCTCGCCGCCTATAGCAGCGCCAACGCCTTTCTGCTCACCACCCCCGGAATGCCGATGCCGACGTTACCGAACGTGCGCGAAATCGGCACCGTGGCGGCGACGGCGAAACTGAACCGGGCCGAGGTTGCCCATCGCCTGCGCCTGCCACGGGGACGCCGCTGGGTGCTGGTGGCGCTCGGCGGATTCGACTTTCCGCTGCCGGTCGAAAAGTGGGACCGGCATCACGACATCCGCTGGCTGTCGCCGCATCAGGCGCTGTCGCGCAACCTCGGTATCTTCAACGATCTGCTGGCCGCCTCCGACGCGGTCATCACCAAGCCGGGCTACGGCACCTTCGTCGAGGCCGCGGTACACGGCGTACCGGTGCTCTATCTGCGGCGGCCGGACTGGCCGGAACAGGAATATCTAATCGACTGGCAGCGCATCCACACCCGAGCCGCCGAAATATCGCTCGACCAAGTACAAAACAGCGATCCGCGGCCGACGCTCGAAGCGCTGTGGGCGATGCCCGCGCCGCGCCGCCCGGAGCCAACAGGCGTCGCGCAAGCCGTCAAAACACTGCTGGATCTGCTGCGATGATGAACCGAGACGGCATCACGCCCTACGAGCGCATCGGCGGCGAACCGGTCGTGCGCGCCCTGGTCAAACGCTTCTACGAATTGATGGACACGCTCCCGGAAGCCTACGACGTGCGCAAGCTTCACGCGGCGGATTTATCCGGCTCCGAGGAAAAGCTCTACCTCTTCCTCACCGGTTGGCTCGGCGGGCCGCAACTCTACGTCGAGAAATTCGGTCCCCCGCATCTGCGCCAACGCCACCTGCCCTTCGCCATCGGCATGGCCGAGCGCGACCAGTGGCTGCTTTGCATGCGCCAGGCGATGGAGGAGCACATCGACGACGCGCCACTGCGCTCCGCCCTCGACAAGGCGCTGACCGAACTCGCCGATTTCATGCGCAACCAGCCGGGCTAGCGCAACGGCCAGCGGCCTACGATGTCATAGCGCGCACCATCACGCGACAGGCGCGATTGAGCGAGCACGAATTCGCGCACCGGCCAGACGACCGGCTGCGGTAGCGGCAGCACCTGCGTGCAATGCGCGTCGCGCAGCAGGGTCAAGTGGGCGACGAAAGGCCGCGCGTCGAGCGCGAAGCCCGCGGCGCGCAAGCCGTCGCCCAGCGCCTCTGCGAGAAAAGTGTGGGGCTGCGCCCCATCCCTCGCGTTGCTCGGGACCGCCACTTCGTGGCGTCCTGTGCCCTTCGGAAAAGTCAGCCGCGACGACACGCCACCCGCCCAGAGAATCCGGTTGTGCCGCCAGTAGCCGAGCCTGTCGAGCATCAAGTCGAAAGGCGACACGACGATCGTTTCGGCAACGCGCTTCGCGTCGGCGACGCGACCGGCCTCGATGTCGCCGAGAAAGGCGAGTGTGATGTGGAGTGTGTCGCGGCGCATCGGCCTCCCACCGCAATCCGCCTGCGCCTGCCGCCCGAGTTCGTACAGCGCCGTGGCCGCGACCGCATCGGGCCAGACAGCGAAGAAACAGCGGCACTGCTCGCCGGCCACTTTTGCCATCGCCCGGCCTGTCAGTCCGTTGCCAGTTCCTGCCGGTCGCGGAAGTACTCCAGCGCCTCCGGATTCAGCAGCGCCTCGACATTCTTCACCGGCTGGCCATGCACGACATTGCGCACCGCCAGTTCGACCAGCTTGCCGCTCTTGGTGCGCGGGATATCTGCCACGGCAAGTATCTTCGCCGGCACATGGCGCGGCGTGGTGTGTTCGCGGATGGTGCGCTTGATGCGGTCCCTCAGTTCGTCCGTCAGTTCGATACCCTCGCGCAGGCGCACGAACAGCACGATGCGCACGTCGCCCAGGCTCTCGGGCGGCCAGTTCTGGGCGATGACCAGCGATTCCATGATTTCCGGAAGGCGCTCGACCTGGCGGTAAATCTCGGCAGTGCCGATGCGCACGCCGCCCGGATTGAGCGTCGCGTCGGAGCGGCCGTGGATGATCAGGCCGCCGTGCTCCGTCACTTCGCAGAAGTCGCCGTGGCACCAGACTTCAGGGAAGCGTTCGAAATAGGCCGCGTGATACTTCGCGCCATCTTCGTCGTTCCAGAAGCAAAGCGGCATCGAAGGAAACGGCCGTGTGCAGACGAGTTCGCCCTTCTCGCCGACGACTGGCCGGCCTTCGTCGTCGAACACGTCGACCGCCATGCCGAGGCCGCGGCACTGGATCTCGCCGCGCCACACCGGCAGGATCGGGCTGCCAAGTACAAAACAGGAAATGATGTCGGTGCCACCGGAAATGGAGGAAAGCTGCACATCCGGCTTGATCGACTGGTAGACGAAGTCGAAGCCTTCGGCCGAGAGCGGGCTGCCGGTGGAAAAAATCGCGCGCAACGGCGACAGGTCGAAGTGGTCCTTCGGAATCAGGTCGGTCTTGGCCAGCGCGTCGATGTACTTGGCCGAGGTGCCGAAGTGGGTCATGCGCTCGGCTTGCGCGAAGTCGAACAGGATGCGGCCGTCGAGCGCGAAGGGGCTGCCGTCGAACAGCAGCAGCGTCGCGCCGCTGGCGAGGCCCGTCGCCAACCAGTTCCACATCATCCAGCCGCAGGTGGTGAAGTAGAACAGGCGGTCGCCCTCACGCACGTCGCCGTGCAGCTGGTGTTCCTTCAAGTGTTGCAGCAGCGTACCGCCCGCGCCGTGGACGATGCACTTGGGCACGCCCGTGGTACCTGAGGAGTACATGATGTAGAGCGGATGATCGAACGGCAGCGGGGTGAATTCAATTTCCGTCGCATGCGCGAACGGCTCGATGAAATCGGCCCAGGTCACGGCCCTGGCAATGTCGCCAACCGCCGGTTCGGATGAAACATAAGGCACGACCACCACACGCTCTATGCTCGGCAACTGTTTCGCCACCTCGGCCAACTTGCCGAGCACATCGATGGTCTTGCCGTTGTAGTAGTAGCCATCAACGCCGATCAGGACTTTCGGCTCGACCTGACCGAAGCGGTCCAGCGCTCCCTGCACGCCGAAGTCCGGCGAGGCGGAGGTGAAGATGGCGCCGATGCTGGCCGCTGCCAGCATGGCGACGATGGTCTCGGGCATGTTGGGCAGCCAGGCCGCGACGCGGTCGCCCGGTCGCACGCCCAGTGCGCGCAGCGCGGCGGCGAACCGCGCGACTTCGACGCGCAGTTCCTCGCGCGACATGCGCCGCTTGACCTTGTCTTCGCCCCAGAACACCAGCGCTTCAGGATTGGCGCAAGGCCGCAGCAGATTCTCCGCGAAGTTGAGGCGCGCCTCTGGAAACCACTTCGCGAAACGCATACCCTGCGCGCTGCGTTCGAGCACCCGCGAACCCGATTCACCAATGACGCCGCCGAAGTCCCACACCGCCCGCCAGAACACCTCCGGCTGGTCGATCGACCAGCGCCAGAGCGCATCGTAATCGGGAACTGGTGCCGCGCCCTGCCCCGGCAGGCCTCGCACAAACCGCGCGACCCGCGCATCGGCGACGTGCCCGGGGTCGGGCGTCCAGCAGGGCCGGTCCACAGCGCCTGTAGCCATCGGCACGAAAGCCGCTACATCCAGCCCACCGCCGTCAGGCGCTCGGTCACGATATCCTCGAGCAACTGGTGCCCGTACGGCGTCGGGTGGAAGTTGTCGGAAAACAGGTACGTCTTCCACCAGTCCGCCGTACCGTCGCTGCCGTCCGGCGGCGGAGTCAGCGCAGTCGCGGCGGAGTCGGTACAGGCAGCCGCAGCGACGGGCAGTGACGTAACCCCTGGGGCGGTGCCGCCGGTAACGATTTCGTCGCACACCGTGTCCGTCGTATTCGTCAGGCCGTAGTTCGCGGGCCGGGCAAGCAACAAATTGAAGTTGGTGTAAAGATCGACGAGCACGACGTTGCCGGAATAGTAAGCGACGTCGGCCTCCAACCGGCGGTTGTAGGCGTCAATCCAAGCTTCGACCAAGGCTTGCACCTGTGCAGCGGCTGTATCGCCCGTCGTTCCTCCGCCGTTTGCAGCGGAGACCTGGTCCAAAACCGCCTGGAAGCGCGGCGTCATGGTGATATCGAGCGTATTGACGATGGCGATGCGCTTGGCGCCCTTGTTCAGGGCGTTGGTAACGACCGCGTCCATCAGCATGTCGGCCAGCTTCTGCATGTACAACGAACCCAATGCAACCGCGCTGCTAGCGTTAGCCGCAAGCTCGGCATCACTCAACAACGTCGCCAGCAAGGTCGGAAACTCCGTCGTCGCCCCGGAAGAGAGCTGGTCATCCAGAAAGGCGGTTGCCAGCGCCGCCGCGTCGTTGGACGAAGCCTCACCCACAATTAGCAGGTCGCGGCTGGTAAAACCGGCGGCCCCAACATCCTCCAATTGCTTGATGGCCGAACCGGGATAATTCTCCAGCACTTGCGCATAAGTGAATGAGTAGTTATTGACCTTTGCGCCAGCCACTGCGTAGTTGGTACACCCGCTGTTCGCAGCATATGTACTGCCATCGGAAGTGTAGGCCGGGCAAAAGTCGGTCATGCCGTAGTCGGCGGCGACGCGTTCGCTATACACCGGGTAGGTGGTGGTACCGGCCGGTTGCAAGGTGAACTTGTACCCGTAAGTACCGGAATCGGCCAGGCTGGCACCGACCACCTTGACCGAATTGACTGACGTCGAAGTGTCGTCGCCGCCACCGCCGCAAGCCGCCAGCAGCAGCGTTGCTACGACGGTCGTTATCCTGCATTTGTTCATTGTTGTTTCCTCGGATGGATTAATTGTTCTGGAATGTTTTCTGCCCCGAAGTATCTCCGGGCAACGAAGCGAGGTCAATTGAAGCAACGCTTTCCCGCCACGCGGCGTGTCACCACGGCTGACTTTATGCGCGAACGAGCAACGCCACTGCCTGGGCGACGATGCCCTCCTGCCGTCCCTCGAAACCGAGGCGCTCGTGCGTCTTGCCTTTGATGTTGACACAATCGGGGCCGATGTCGAGGTCGGCCGCGATGTTGGCCACCATGGCGCCGACGTGGGGCGAGATCTTCGGCGCTTGGGCGACGAGCGTGGCGTCGACGTTGACGACCCGCCAGCCGGCCGCGCGGACCGCCGCCATCGCCTGTCGCAACAGCACGCCACTGTCCGCGCCACGCCAGCGCTCGTCGGTATCCGGAAACATGCGGCCAATGTCGCCCAGCGCAGCGGCGCCGAGGATGGCGTCGATGATCGCATGGCGCAACGGGTCGCCATCGGAATGGCCAAGCAGGCCCGCAGCGTGGGGAATCTCGACGCCGCCGAGAATCAGCTTGCGCCCGGGCACCAGCGCGTGGACGTCGTAACCCTGGCCGATGCGGAAGTCCACCTCCTTCACCGGTTGGCAAGAATCCACTCGGCCAGCTTGAGGTCGAGCGGATAGGTGACTTTGAAGTTGGTCGAGTCCGCTGCGACCAATTTGGGCTTGAGGCCGAGCGCTTCGATGGCGCCGGATTCGTCGGTAACCGAAGGCGCAGCGGCCAGCGCCCGCACCAGCAGTCGGTAGCGGAACATCTGCGGTGTTTGCGCCTGCCACAGATCATCGCGCGGCACCGTGGCGTTGATGCGGGCCAGCGCCTCATGCTTGAGCGTGTCCGCGACGGGTGTCGCCAGAATGCCGCCGACGATGTCCGCGCCGACGACGCGGATCAGGGTTTCGACATGGTCGACAGTCAGGCAGGCGCGCGCGGCATCATGCACCAGCACCCAGTCTTCGTCGGTAACGATCGCGGCCATCTCGCGCAGGCCGTTGGCGACGCTCTCCGCCCGCGTCGCGCCGCCGCAGCGCAACACGCGCAACTTGGAAGCCAGGTCGACGAATTCCTCTTCCGGCCAATCCTCGTCGTCCGGCGCCAGCACCACATAGACGCGCTCTATCCGCTCGACCGAGCACAGTGTCGCCAGCGGGTGGTAGATCAGCGGCCGACCGGCCAGCGTCAGGTATTGCTTGGGAATGGAAGTGCCCATGCGTGCGCCCCCACCGGCGGCAGGGACAAGCGCAAAGTAGGAGGTGATGGACATGATGGAACATTCTACAATTAAGGTGTGGGTTTACCCGCTTCGGCTTTTGGGCCGAATCGGCTTCCGTTGGCGGCCTGAAGCCCGGGTCGTCGTTCTCCTTCCACGAGAGGAGCCGGAAATGAATATTCCCTTCACCCGACCGGCAGCGGTTGCCGGCCTTTTCTATCCCGGCGACGCAAGAGCGCTGCGCGGCGGGGTTATTTCCCTGCTGTCCGCCCAGCACGGTGGAGTTGCGGCGCCAAAAGCGTTGATCGTCCCACATGCCGGCTATGTCTATTCCGGACCCGTTGCCGCCAGTGCCTACGCCGCGCTGGAAAAGTCAGCCCCGGCGATACGCCGGGTGGTGATGTTCGGACCGGCGCATCGCGTCTGGGTCCGCGGGCTGGCTGTCAGCTCCGCGGGCGAGTTCGCGACGCCGCTCGGGATGGTGCCCGTGGACCGGCAGGCAATCGCCGCAGTCGAGCATCTGCCGCAGGTCGAAATCAACGACGAAGCGCACGCCGAGGAGCATTCGCTGGAGGTGCAGCTTCCCTTCCTGCAAATGCTGCTCGACGACTTCGCGGTCGCCCCGTTCGTGGTCGGCGGCGCAACGCCGGCCCAGGTCGCCGAGGTGATGGAGACGCTCTGGGGCGGACCTGAAACATTGATAGTCGTCAGTTCCGACCTGTCGCACTATCTGCCATATGCCGAGGCGCAGCTTATCGATCGCGCCACGGCCGACAGCATCCTGGAACGCCGCCCCCTCAGCCGTCACGAGCAGGCCTGCGGCGCGACGCCGATCAACGGACTGATCGAGGTGGCCCGGCGCAAAGGTCTCGCGCCGAGGCTTCTCGACCTGCGCAATTCCGGCGATACCGCCGGGGACCGTTCGCGTGTCGTCGGCTATGGCGCGTTCGCCTTCGCGGAGCACGGCCATGACTGACGCGCTCGGGACCGCGCTCCTGATCCGGGCGCGCAACGCCATCGCCGCCGAACTGGGCGCGCCGACCGTACCGGAACCTGACCACCCGGCGTTAGCCGAACCCGGCGCGACCTTCGTCACGCTCACTCAGGAAGGACATCTGCGCGGCTGCATCGGCTCGCTCGAAGCCAGCCGGCCGCTCGATGCCGATGTCCGCTCCAACGCCCGCGCCGCGGCCTTCTCCGATCCGCGCTTCTCACCGTTGCGCCCCTCCGAACTGCAACGTACGCGGGTCGAGGTTTCGCTGCTGCAGCCGGCCCGGCCGATCGCGTTCACGGACGAGGCGGACGCGGTGCGACAGCTGCGTCCCGGCATCGACGGCGTCATCCTCGAATGGGACGGCCGACGCGGTACCTTCCTGCCGCAGGTGTGGGAGAACCTGCACGAGCCGCAGCTATTCCTCAACCTGCTCAAACAGAAGGCCGGATTGCCCGCCGATTTCTGGGCACCCGATGTCTGGCTCCATCGCTACGAGGTGCAAAAATGGAAAGAACCACAGAAGTTCTGAGCGGTACCCCCGCCCGCTGGTGGCACACGTTGCCCGATGGACGCATCCAGTGCGACCTCTGCCCGCGCGATTGCAAGCTCAAGGACGGCCAGCGCGCCGCGTGCTTCGTGCGCGCCAACCAGGGCGGCAAGATGATCCTCACGACCTACGGGCGCAGCAGCGGCTTCTGCATCGACCCGATCGAAAAGAAGCCGCTCAACCACTTCTATCCCGGCTCGTCGGTACTGTCCTTCGGTACCGCCGGCTGCAACCTCGCCTGCAAGTTCTGCCAGAACTGGGACATCTCTAAATCGCGCGAGATGGACACGCTGATGGACGACGCGATGCCGGACACGATTGCCCGCGCCGCGCAGCGCCACCATTCGCACAGCGTCGCCTTCACCTACAACGACCCGGTAATCTTCGCCGAGTACGCCATGGACACCGCCGACGCCTGCCACGCACTGGGCGTCAAGACCGTCGCCGTGACGGCCGGCTACATGCACCTGCCGGCTGCCAAGGAGTTCTACGCCAAGATGGACGCCGCCAACGTCGACCTCAAGGCCTTCACCGACGACTTCTACTTCAAGCTGTGCGTCGGCCACCTGCAGCCCGTGCTCGACATCCTCGCCTACATCCATCACGAGACCGACTGCTGGCTGGAAATCACCACGCTGCTGATTCCCGGCCAGAACGATTCCGACCAGGAACTGAAGAACCTCGCTGCCTGGTTCGTCAAGGAACTCAGCCCCGACGTGCCGCTGCACTTCTCGGCCTTCCATCCGGACTATCGGATGACCGACATTCCGGCCACGCCGCCCGAAACCCTGCAACGAGCGCGGCGGATCGCCATGGAGGCCGGGCTGCGCTACGTCTATACGGGCAATGTGCACAACAAGGTCGGCGACGCCACCTGGTGCCCCGGCTGCGGTAAGCCGGTGATCGAGCGCGACTGGTACGAGATCCTGCGCTACGACCTCGACGACACCGGCCATTGCAAGCACTGCCAGACGGCCATCGCCGGCCGCTTCGCCAAATTCGAAAAGCCGTTCGGCGCGCAGCGCATTCCCGTGCGCCTGCACGCGGCCTGAGCCCGTAAGCGTGTAGGGCTTCGCCCCATCCCTCGCTTTGCTCGGGACCGCCACTTCGCGGCGTCCTGCGCCCTTCGGGCTGGTCAGCCGTGGCGACATGAAATGCCCCGCGAGAGGTACGTCGGTCGGTACGCTTACGGCATTACGCCGATGCCAAGGCTGGTGGCCAGGCGTGCAAATCCCCGTTCGCGTCGCCAAGGATGCCGGAAGAATCATCGCGCCAACCGTATCTCCATATGGAGTGTATGGGGTAGACGACAGATGGAGACGCCATACGAAATGTATACGCTGCAATCCGTCATTGGCACTTCCGCTGAACGGCGCTCGATTGACAACCGGCACACCGTTCGGCATTGAACAAGGCTCCCCGCACCATGATCGACGATACCGAAATCGCAATTGGCGAAGACAGCGGCGTGCCGTCTCCCGCATTGGAATCGCTGGCCGCAGCGGCAGCGGCAGCGCTGCTCGCCTCGTGCGGCGGCGGCGGTTCCGAGAACGACGGCGGTCCCTCCGGGTCAGCAACTACGGCCCAGGCGTCGCGGTTCCTGGGCCAGGCAGGGCTGGCAGCCACCGACGAGGATATCCAGGAAGTCCAGTTTCAGCGCTACGACGGGTGGCTGAACAACTCCTTCAACAGGACCGCCACCCAAAGCATGTGGGATTGGCTGGTCGCCCAAGGATACAACACCGCCGAATATAACTACTCTGAATCCCCGTGCGATTACGCCATTTGGCACCACCTGATCACTGCACCTGATCAACTGCGACAACGCATTGCTCTGGCGCTGTCCGAGTATTTCGTCGTTTCGATCGAGGGAATACAGTCGGATTGGCCGCAATTCATCATGGCAGCGTATTGGGACTTGCTGTGCGCCCATGCCTTCGGCAATTTCCGGGAACTACTGGAGGCTGTGACGCTCAGCCCGGCGATGGGCCTCTATCTGAGCACCAACGGCAACCGCAAGGAAGACTCCCGAGGGCGCCTGCCGGACGAAAACTACGCCCGCGAGGTGATGCAGTTGTTCACCATCGGGCTCAGGGAACTCAATCCCGACGGCACGCCACAGAAGGACGGCTCCGGCAACGCCATCGAAACCTACAATCAGGACACCATCGTCAACCTCGCCCGCGTATTCACCGGCTGGTATATCGATACGAGCATGGATCCTGACGGAACGACGCCCTATCGCTCGCCGATGACACTCAAGGCCTCCAATCACTCGACCCTGGCGGCAACGTTTCTCGGTACTACCATTCCGGCCGACACCGACGGTGTGGAGGCGTTGCGCATCGCGCTCGACACGCTGTTCAATCATCACAACGTTGGTCCGTTCTTCGGCAAACAGATGATCCAGCGGCTGGTCACCAGCAATCCGAGCCCGGCCTACGTGTCGCGCGTAGCGGCGGCCTTCGACAACAACGGCGGAGGTATCCGTGGCGACATGAAGGCTGTCATCCGCGCCATACTGCTCGACCCCGAGGCACGCTCCGATGATGCCCTGACCCTGCCCAACAGCGGCAAACTGCGCGAACCGATGCTGCGTTTCATCCAGTGGGCTCGCATCTTCAACGCAAAATCCGAAACGTTCACCTGGAGAATCCCCGACCTCAGTGACGGATCACGAGAACTGTGTCAGAGTCCGCTGCGGTCGCCGTCGGTTTTCAACTACTTCCGTCCCGGCTACACGCCGCCCAACTCGGCGATTGCCGATTCAGGCATGGTGGCACCGGAATTCCAGATCACCAACGAACCGACGGTCGCGGGCTACCTCAATTTCATGCAATCCGTCATTCAGAACGGCACCGCCTGGAACAGCTTCACCAGCCATAACGACGTCACGGCAGACTATGCCACCGAGTTGAGCCTGGCCGGAGACCCAAGCGCACTCGTCCAGCGTCTCAATCTGCTATTGGCGGCAAATCAGATCGGCACCGCAACGGAAGCGCGGATCATCGCCGCCGTTTCCACCATCTCCATGACCAACTCTTCGGGTCCGCTCAATCGCGTTCGTGCCGCCATCATGCTGGTCATGGCCTGTCCCGAGTATCTGGTTCAGAAATAGAGGCCTTCGATGAGAATCAACAAATGTGAAGATATTGCCCGGCGGGCCTTCCTGAAGCGCGGCGGCGCGCTCGGCATTGCCGGCGTTGCCGCACCCTGGGCACTCAATCTCGCCGCTATCGGTGAGGCGGCAGCCCAATCGGCCACCGATTACAAAGCGTTGGTCTGCGTCTTCCTGTATGGTGGCAACGATCACGGCAACACCCTGATTCCCTACGACGCAACGCACTACTCCCTGTATCAGTCGATACGTGGCAGCACCCTGGCGATAGCGCAGGCGAACCTGGCCGGCACGGTTTTGACGCCGGCGACGGCCCTGCCGGATGGCCTGCAGTTCGCGCTGGCCCCCACCATGACGGCGCTGAAGCCGCTATTCGATCAGGGCAGGCTCGCGGTACAGTTGAACGTCGGTACGCTGATCCAGCCCACCACGGTCGCGCAGTACAAAGCCGGCTCGGTGCCGTTGCCGCCGAAACTGTTTTCGCACAACGACCAGCAATCGATATGGCAGTCGTCGCAGCCGGAGGGCTCCACCACCGGTTGGGGCGGCCGCATGGGCGACCTGTTCCTGAGCGGCAACACGAACGCGGCGCTGACCTGCATGTCAGTTACCGGCAACGCGGTCTATCTGGCGGGCAATCAGGCAATCCAGTACCAGGTCGGCACTTCTGGCGCAATATCGATTCGCGGCATTAACAACTCGCTCTTTGGTTCTTCCGCCTGCTCCACGGAGCTGCGTAACCTGATCACGCAAAGCAGTACGCATTTCCTGGAAAACGAATATGCCGCCGTAACCCGGCGGTCGATCGACACCGAAGCGCTCGTCACCAGCGCTGTAGAATCGGCGCCGACCTTCGTCACGACCTTCAACACCTCGAACTCACTGGCCATGCAGTTGCAGATGGTGGCCAAGATGATCGCCGCGCGAGATACATTCGGCGTATCCCGACAGGTGTTCCTGGTATCCATGGGCGGCTTCGACGTACATGACCGTCTATCGTGGACACAACCAGGGTTGCTGACCAGCGTCAGCGACGCCTTGCGCGCCTTCTACGATGTGACGGTCGAACTGGGTATTGCCAACAGCGTGACCACCTTTACCGCGTCCGATTTCGGCCGCACGCTGAACTCCAACGGCGACGGCTCCGACCACGGCTGGGGCGGCCATCACTTCGTCGTCGGGGGCGCGGTGAATGGCGGCAACTTCTACGGCACCGCGCCGGCGATCGCCGTCGACGGTCCCGACGACGTCGGCCGGGGCCGCCTGCTGCCCACCACCTCGGTCGACCAGTTCGCAGCCACGCTAGCCTACTGGTTCGGCGTCGGCGACGCCGATATGGCGACCATCGTTCCCAACATCGGCAACTTCACAGTCAGGAATCTCGGGTTCGTCTGAGCATCGCTGTCACAAGAGGTGCCGCGTTTCGGGCGTCCGGCCAGTTTGGCTTCGCAACGAACCGTTGCCTGCCGACGCAGGTGCGTTGTCAGCCGTGGCGGAATGCCGCCCGCCGCGCTTCCGCACCCGCCACGGCCGTTTGACCGTAAGATACCGCCATGGTCATGGTGCTGCGAAACACGGAAATCGGACTGCCCGCCGGCGAAACTTGGCTGGACGGAATTCTCGCTCATCACCCGCAGGTGCCCGGGCTGATCGTTCTCCTGGAACGGAGCGGCAGCACATTGAACACCTCCCGCGGTGCCTTCGTGAAGGCCGCGCTGAATTCGGCGGACTTCGCCACGCTTCAGGTAGCCCTGCTCAGTCATGAGGAGGAACGCAAGAATCCGGAGGTCTGGCGTCGCGTCTCCACCCTCGCGCCGCGCATCGAAGCCGTGCTGGAATGGATCGATCATCAGCCGGCACTCAAAAAGCTTCCGCTCGGCGTGCTGGCCCGCGACGCGGCGACTGCAGCGATGATCCGCGTCGCCGCACGCGCCTCCTCGCCACCCGACGCACTGGCCAGCCGCAGTGGCAGGCCCGACCTGGCGGGACTGGAGCCGTTGCAGGCGCTTGCGACGCCGCTCCTGCTCGTCACCGGCGAACTCGACGACGAAGGGCCGGGCCCGAACCAGCAAGCCTACGAACAACTGAGCTGCCCACGGGAACTTGCCGTCATCGAGGGCGCCTCCCACGCTTTCGAAGAACTCGGCACGCTTGAAGAGGCGAGCCAGCGGATCGTGACGTGGTTTCAGCGCTGGCTCTGCCCCCGGGACGGAACCGCCCCCACCGCAGTCCCGAGTTGAGTTAAGCAACGACTAATTATTTCTCGGAGAATCGTGAAGTAATATCGCCCCACTATCGATAACCGGGGGGACACGATGGGAGTAATGGATTGGGTCGGGCGAATCACCGGCGACAAGACGCCGACCGGCGCCGCTGACAAGCACATCACGGCGGAAATGCGCGGCGCAGAGGTCGGCGGACTCGACTTCAAGTCGGCGGTCGATGCGCACATGAAGTGGAAGGGGCGCCTGGAGGCGTACATCAATGGCACCAGCGACGAAGACCTGCGAGTCGACGTGATCAGCTGCGACGACAAATGCCCTCTCGGGAAATGGATCTACAGCCGCGGCGGCGACGATTTCGGCTATTCCGAAACCTTCTTCGACATGAAGGCGCACCACGCGCACTTCCACCGCTGCGCCGGCGATGTCGTGCGCACGGCGCAAGCCGGCGACAAGGATGAGGCGCTGAAACTCCTGCACCATGGCGACTACGTGCGCGCCTCGGAAAAGGTGAAGAAGCTGCTGGCCAAGCTGTTCGTGCTGGTCGTCGACGGCAAGACCGCGATCGACGCCCACATGAAATGGAAGGAGCGGCTGCAAGACTTCGTCGCCGGACGCAGTACCGAGTCCCTCGACGAATTCTCGGTCGCGCGCGAGGACCTCTGCTCGCTGGGCAAGTGGATCAACAACGAGGGCGCGGAGACGTTCCGCGACAATCCCAACTTCCACAATCTGCGCAGCGCGCACCGGAAATTCCACGAGGCCGCCGGCCACATCGTTTCGCTCGCCTCCACGGGCCAGGCGGACGTCGCCATGCAGTTGCTCGAAGATGGCGACTATGCGCAGGCCTCCGACGACGTAACCGCGGCACTGGTGGACATGTTCGCCAAGCGCGACTGACGGCGGCGGCGAAGAACCGTAGAGGGCGGACGGTATAATCCGCCGCTCCGTCGCACCCTTCGCCCCGCCTCGTGTCCCTGCCGCATCCCCGTCTGCTTTCGCTTCCCGACAGCGCGCCGAAAGCCGGTTCCCGCCTCGATCTGCCCGCCATTGCCGGCTCCGCCGATGCGCTGGCAATCGCCGAACTGGCGCAGCCCGGCCGCCTGCTGCTGGTCGTCGCCGCCAGCCCGCTCGACGCCCAGCGCCTGCATGAGGAAGTCGCCTGGTTCGCGCCGGCGCTGCGGACACACTTCCTGCCCGACTGGGAGACGCTGCCCTACGACAGTTTCTCGCCGCACCAGGACCTGATTTCGGAACGCCTCGCCACGCTCTACGCCGTTACGCGCGGCGAATGCGAAGTGCTGATCGCCGCCGCGCCCACCGCGCTGGCACGCATGGCGCCACCCTCGCACCTGGTCGGCCACACCTTCTTCCTCAAGAAGGGCGACAAGCTCGATCTCGACAAGCTGCGCAACCAACTGACGCTCGCCGGCTACCAGCACATGACGCAAGTGGTCGCCGCCGGCGAGTACAGCGTGCGCGGTGGGCTGATCGACCTGTTCCCGATGGGCTCGTCCCTGCCCTACCGCATCGAACTCTTCGACGACGAAGTCGAAACGCTGCGCACCTTCGACGTCGATTCGCAGCGCACGCTCTACCCGGTGTCCGAAATCCGCCTCTTGCCGGCACGCGAATTCCCGCTCGGCGAACCGGGCCGCAACAAGTTCCGCGCCCGCTTCCGCGAGACTTTCGAGGGCGACGCCTCGCGCATCGCGCTCTACCGCGACGTCTCCAACGGCGCGCTGCCCGGCGGCATCGAGTACTACCTGCCGCTGTTCTTCGATGCAGACGACGGGATGGCGACGCTGTTCGACTATCTGCCCAGGGACACGACGCTGCTCACACACCACGACGTGCCCGCCGCCTTCGCCGAGTTCTGGCGCGACCTGAACAGCCGCTACCACATGCTGAGCGGCGACCGCTCGCGGCCGGTGATGTCGCCGAACGACCTGTTCCTCACCGACGAGCAGTTCTTCGTCGCCTGCCAGGCCTATCCGCGCTACCAGTCCAGCGTCGGGGCCGAAGGCGCGCTGCCTTTACTCGCAGTAGATCGCAAGGCAGACGACCCGCTCGCCGCCTTCAAGACCTTCCTCGCTGGCTTCGATGGCCGCGTGCTGCTGGTCGCCGAGTCCGCCGGGCGGCGTGCCACCATGGCTGACTTTTTGCGCGAGCACGGCCAGCCGGCCGAGCCCTGCGCGGACTTCGCCGCCTTCGTCGCCGGCAACGAAAAAGTCAGCCTTGGCGTCGCGCCACTCTCGGGCGGCTTCCTGCTGGCCGAAGCGAAGCTCGCCGTCGTCACCGAGAACGAACTGTTCGCCGCCACCGCGAGGCCACGGGGAAAACGCGACATCGCCCGCCGCAGCAATCTGGAAGGCTGGCTGCGCGACCTCTCCGAGCTGCGCATCGGCGACCCGGTGGTGCACGAATCGCATGGCATCGGCCGTTATCGCGGCCTGACGAACATGGATTACGGCGACGGCAGCGAGGAGTTCCTGCACCTCGAATATGCCGAGGGCGCGGCGCTCTACGTGCCGGTCGCGCAACTGCACGTCATCTCGCGCTACAGCGGCGCCGACCCCGAGGCCATCGAGCTGCACCGGCTCGGTTCCGGCCAGTGGGAGAAGGCGAAGAAGAAGGCCGCCGAGCAGGTGCGCGACACCGCCGCCGAGCTGCTGCACCTCTACGCGCAAC
Organism: Gammaproteobacteria bacterium; assembly: GCA_018819515.1. GTDB lineage: Bacteria > Pseudomonadota > Gammaproteobacteria > Burkholderiales > Rhodocyclaceae > Fen-999. The sequence continues at coordinate 53,029 of JAHJPX010000010.1, read as the reverse complement.
GCGCCGCCCGCGAAGGCCACCGCTTCGACTTCAAGCAGCACGACCTGGAATCCTTCGCCGCCGGCTTCGGCTTCGAGGAAACGCCCGACCAGCAGGCCGCGATCAACGCGGTGATCGAGGACATGAAGTCGGGCAAGCCGATGGACCGCCTGGTGTGCGGCGATGTCGGCTTCGGCAAGACGGAGGTGGCGCTGCGCGCCGCCTTCATCGCCGTCGCCGACGCCAAGCAGGTCGCCGTGCTCTGCCCGACCACCCTGCTCGCCGAGCAGCACTACCAGAACTTTGCCGACCGCTTTGCCCTCATTGAAGATAGTTGGCCGGTGAAGGTGGCGGAACTCTCGCGCTTCCGCAGCGCCAAGGAGCAGACGGAAGCCATCGCCGGACTCGCCGCCGGCAAGATCGACATCCTGATCGGCACGCACCGGCTGTTGCAGAAGGACGTGGAATTCTCGCGCCTTGGCCTCGTCATCGTCGACGAGGAACACCGATTCGGCGTGCGCCAGAAGGAGGCACTGAAGTCGCTGCGCGCCGAGGTCGACGTGCTGACGCTGACCGCCACGCCGATCCCGCGCACCTTGGGGTTGTCTCTGGAGGGACTGCGCGATTTCTCGGTGATTGCCACCGCGCCGCAGAAGCGGCTGGCCATCAAGACCTTCGTTCATCGCTGGTCGAACGGCCTGATCCTCGAAGCCTGTCTGCGCGAATTCAAGCGCGGCGGCCAGGTGTACTTCCTGCACAACGAAGTCGACACCATCGAGAACATGCGCGACCGGCTGGCGAAGCTGCTGCCCGAGGCGCGCATCGTCGTCGGCCACGGCCAGTTGCCCGAGCGCGAACTGGAACGCGTGATGCGCGAATTCACGCAGCAGAAGCACAATCTCCTGCTCTGCTCGACCATCATCGAGACCGGCATCGACAATCCGCACGCCAACACCATCGTCATCAACCGCGCCGACAAGTTCGGCCTGGCGCAGTTGCACCAGTTGCGCGGCCGCGTCGGCCGTTCGCACCACCAGGCCTACGCCTACCTGCTCACGCACGAAGACGCCAAGCCGACCGCGCAGGCGCAGCGCCGCCTCGACGCGATCCAGGCCATGGAGGAACTCGGCTCCGGCTTCTTCCTCGCCATGCACGACCTCGAAATCCGCGGCGCGGGCGAAGTGCTGGGCGAAAACCAGAGCGGCGAAATCCTCGAAATCGGTTTCGCCATGTACACCAACATGCTCAACGCCGCGGTGAAGGCGCTGAAATCCGGCGAGAAGATTCCCGACCTCACCGCGCCGCTCTCAGTCACCTCCGAGATCAACCTGCGCGCGCCCGCCCTGCTGCCCAACGACTACTGCCCCGACGTGCACGAGCGCCTGACGCTCTACAAGCGCCTCGCCAACTGCGACACCGAAGACGACCTGCGCGCCATGCAGGAGGAACTGATCGACCGCTTCGGCGAACTGCCCGCGCAAGCGCAGGCGCTCGCCGAGACGCACCGCCTGCGCATCGCCGGCAAGGCTGTCGGCATCGCCAAGCTCGACGCCGGCCCGTCGGCCATCCAGTTGCAGTTGATCCCCAACCCGCCCGTCGACCCCGCCGATATCATTCTGCTCATCCAGTCCGACCGCGCCTTCAAACTCGCCGGCCCCGACAAACTGGTCTGGAACAAGCCCACCGCCACCCTCAAGGACCGCGTCGCGGCGGTCAAGGACCTGTTCCGCAAGCTGAAGCCGAAGGGCTGACGTCGAGGGCCGTCTTCGCAACGTTCAGGAAGAAGCCGTTCCTCTTAGGAATCCTGGTTTGGCCCTTTTGATTTGCCCTGGACCGAACAGAGGATGCTGACTTGGTATGCTCGTGCAATAATCCGTCAATAGCACGACTACGGGAGGCTTGCGATGAAATCGTTGAGGTTCGCGTTATTTGTGGTTCTGGCTTTGTCAGTGATGGCGCTGTCGGGATGTGGTTCGTATGACTACTACAAGGCGACCCGCACCGACACGATCGAAGCGTTCCGGGGGTTTTTGAATGAACACCCTTCTTCCCCTTTCAAATCCTTTGCTTTGTCTCGTCTGGAGGATTTGGTCCGGGAACAGGCGCGCAAGGATGATCGGGTCAGTTCCTACCTGGCTTTCCTTGCCGAATTTCCGGAGGCAAAGGATCGTCAATCCGTGGAACAGCGAGTGTCGGAGAAAAAGGCGCCTATGTTCCTGGGGCAGTCAAGCTGGAAAGGCACCCAGGAGGATTACAGCTTTCCGATGATTTTCGGCGCCGTCAAGCGCGATTTGTTCGGCAACCTGGTCCGCACGGGCCCCGGGCTGGCGGGCGTCTTTTACGTCGGTCGCGGGCCAGACATCCATTACCTGGCGTTGAACTACGACGCGTTTACAACTTTTACTGCCCGCAAGTTCGGTACCGATAGCGAACCAAGACACTTCAATCGGCACGATGGCCATTGCAACTACGACAAGGCCAGCACCGCTGACGCGGGCGCACTTCAGTGTTCCTCCGAAGGTCGCACTTATGAGTTCACGTATCAACGCGGCAGCGGGGGCGCCATCGTTCTGGTCCGCAAAGGGCCAGTGATCGAGAGCGCGGCGCAGGACGGATTGCGTGAACCGGATATGGAACTCGCGCCGTTCAACGTAGGGGTCACGGAAGAAAGTGCCAAGGCCGACCTTAGCGCCAACAACATGCCAGTCACGGACGATCAGAAGAAGACTGCTGCGGATACGGGAGCAAAGGAAAGCAACGAGAAGTAACAGCGACACCTGCCATGCTCGACGATCCCGTCTCGTTGCTCATTCAGTCCGACCGCGCCTTCAAACTCGCCGGCCCCGACAAACTGGTCTGGAACAAACCCACCGCCACCCTCAAGGACCGCGTCGCGGCGGTCAAGGACCTGTTCCGCAAGCTGAAGCCGAAAGGCTAGGGTTCCGGTGGCGTGCCGCCACGGCTGACTTTTCTGAGGAAGGCAGTTGCTCGGCCATTCCGGCCGTTCGGATCAAGCTGATTGAGTGACCGGTGTCAGTCAGATTGGCGACGTTGGATCAAGCGCGGTGCGAAAGACCGGTCCTGGTCACCGTGGATCGGCAACTACCGACCCTTAGCTGCCGCTGCGATTAGATTCAAAATTCCATCGCCATTCACGCAGTCAGCATCAGAAGTACGGTTCGTCCTCATCGTGATTCTCCTCATGAGGTTCATCGTCCTCGTCGTCATCATCGAAGAAGATGCCCCCCTCGTAGCCACCATAACCATCCATGTACGTGACGTACTCATCGACATCAGCAAGGTCAAAGAGGTCCGAAACTAAGCCGAGTCCAGTCTGCTGAAGGGCCCTTGGCTTGGCCTGGAAGATGGGCGTTAGTTCCCCGTTTTCGTCGTAAAAACGCACACCCAAGATAGCGAGCAAGTTGAAATGCGGATCGGCGACGACATGCACGTCACTGAACCCACCCCACCGTCGCACACCCGCTTCGTAGGAGAGTAGCCAAAGGTCGTCGTGCAGCGAAGCGGTAGTCTCGACCGATTTCCAGTACGTCATTCTTGGAGGCTTTGGCAGACGGCCCGAAGCGTCAAGGTCCAGCAGGATTAGCGCGCAGATTGAGCTGTGCATATCGGAGACGCGATCGACATTCGCCGCCGATAGAGTTAACACTAGCTTCTTGCATATCCAAAGGCACCACGCGACTTCGCTGTGATGCTCTAGCGGCGCATGCTCCTCAAGGATGCTGTTAACCAAACGCTCAAGCCGTTCTTTATCGATTCGATAGCCGACGTCCGCGTAAGTCGAGAGAATTCGCGCGAAGTTCTGAAGAGTATTGGGATATGCCAGTACGACATGGCAAAGATGAGCCTCAAAGACCGGCCAGTTGTCTTTCCGGATGATGACAGCGGACGCGCGCTTTAGAGCGTAAGCCATCACATTTTCGTCCGTATTCTTTCTTGCCAGATCCTTTGCAAGCTCGAAAAAGTGATGAATATCGGTAAGTTGTTTTCGCCCGTCTTTGCCTATGGTGAAACTTCGCAATTGGTGCGGCCAGTAGTCATCGGAAATCTCCAGCACCGAGCACGTAATGGTCTTTTCAACGTTGATGTGAAGCTCGAACTCTTGCAGCGCCCTTGTTAGCGCTGCAAGTCCGGCCTCCGCCTCCTCCATCGTCGAGAAGAATAGGAAGAAATCGTCAACGTAGCGGAAGCCTGCCGGGTATCCCCTTAACCGCCGTCTCAACTCCAGGTCAACGGACGTTGCAATCGCTTCAGCGATAACGTGCGAGGTATCCGGTCCGATGGGTAGGCCCATGGTCTGGCCGTCTTGGCATTGGCGCAGAGATAAGTCCAATAGGTTGCCGTAATACTTCGCCGTCGGCGCGCGATTTCGTTTGGCGGCCGCCTTACCATGGAGCGCCCAGGGAACGGAATGAGTGTAAATGGTCGGAAAGAAGCGCGAGATATCGGTTTTCAACATGAAACGATACCCGGCTGCTCTGAGGACCTTCCGTTCGTATAGGAGTTGCATCGAGGGAATGTTTGCGCCCCGTTCGCCGTTTCGCAGAAACCGCGGACGACTCGCGCTCAGCTTGCTTTGGCGGTAATGTCCAAGCAATTGCGGCCAATTTGCGACGACGTGAGTCGCTAAGTACGTCTGCGCCACAGGATTGGGAATGCTCGTCAACCGCCTCTGATAGCCTGCTCGGGCAACGCTAAATCGTTCGCCCTTGCTGTCGGGCGCCTTGGGAATCTTCGCCCCCTTCTTGGGCGCCTGTTGTAGCGTCAACCAAGAAGCATAAAGGGCGCCATGGATGGCAGCCAAATCCTTTGTCTTAAAGCATGGGGGGAGCTGTGACGGAAAATATCCGCGTTCGAGGAGACGTTCTGTCCGGTCCATGCTTGGATGCCTATGACAAGCAACATTGGGATTATGCCCGGTAATACTTTGCCTCATGCTGATTTGGGCGGGCGAATGAATAGATGGCAGGTTGAACGCCTGATATGTGACTCCGGATGGACCGCCGATGTCCGGGCCTGCATTCGGGGATGCTCACTGGCGGCTCTTCGTCGATCTTGCATTCCCCGACGGCGGCTTGCGGCGAGGGCTGGGAATTTTGGGTCCTGGCCATGAGCGGACGTTCTACACGGCGCAAATCGGCTGCCCGAGTGCCGGCCAAGCTCGGGAAGGTACTCCTCGCGTACGTGAGATTGCCGATTGGGTGCTGGTTAAAGGCGTAGCGATACCGCGGGACGGGGCGGCCATGGTCGCGGATGCGAACGAGGGTGACGAGCATCCAATGCAGCGTCTTGGACTGATCCTCGTTGATCTAGAAGGCATAATGCCCGGTATCGAACGCCCAGGGAATCATTATGCTGCTTTCGCAGAAGACGCTTGAGAACCTACGGGACATGATCAACGAGCGAACCGAATACAGGTCCGGTCCCAAGCTCGTTCAGTTCTTCAATGACCTGGGCTTCAACGACCGGTACGCCCAGGGCTTTCCCTCTCGATGGGTGTTCACAGATGAGCGCCTTGCGAAGATCAACGGAACTCCGGCCCTAGACGAATGTATCAAGAGAACGTTCGCCCCGATTAACTTCGTCAGCCGGATCCCGGAACTTGACCAACTGATCGGGGAGTTCAATCAATACCTTGCATTCGATAAATGGCGGCTGGTTCGGGATGGAGCTGATGTTTCATTCAAGCGGCTCGAGAAGGTGGAAATCGACGAGACTGGTGATCAGGAGAGCAGCTTTCTCAGTCGAGAATTTGGGAGCATCCATACCGATGGTTTGGGCCTCGACGGCCCGGTCGCAGCGGTTCTCGAGAACCGGCTGAAAGAGATTGAGAAGTGCTTCTCCGCCGCCGCGCCCCTAGCTGTGATTTTCCTGGCGGGCAGTACGCTGGAAGGGGTCTTTCTTGGCCTGGCCGTTCAGTTCCCCAGGCAATTCAACTCAACGCGCGCATCGCCCAAGGATGCAAATGGAAAGGTGAGGCAGTTCCAGGACTGGACGCTCAGCAACTATATCGACGTTGCCAAAGAGTTGGGAATCATTGAACATGACACCTACAAGTTCAGCCATACACTGCGCGATTTCCGGAACTACATCCATCCCTTTGAGCAGATGGCATCCGGTTTTGCCCCAAGAAATCGTACCGCGGAGATATGCCTGCAAGTGCTAAGGGCGGCAATTCACGACCTCCAGGAGAGCATCAATTCTCTTCGCATATAGGGCGAATAATGGTTTTGAAGTTCGACAACAAGTGGCGGTTCCAAGCACCGGAAGATGGCGCCTACCTCAACAAGTGTTTGCCGTTTGAGGCGGTCGAAGAGTTCCTGGGGCTCGCATCGAAGGTAGCTACCCAGGGCAGTCGTCAAGGCCTGTTGGAGCACTTCAAATCTCAGTTTGCCGCTGCTGCTGGCGTTAGCCACGTGCGCAGTTCAAATGAGCAGTGGGCCGCCAGTGATCTTGAACGCAACATGAAAGATGCTGCCAACAATGCACCGATGTTCATTGAGGCCTTCTACGACGCATGCTCTTCACTAACACGGCGACAACCCGATTGGTGGGTACCGGATGAAACGCTGATCAACACGGTGCTTCGCAAGCACAATGTCGGTTATGAGGTTCACTATCCCGACCTCGTCGCTCTCGAGTCCGGCCCATTGCCGGTCCCCGTTCCGAAATCCGCTCCTTCGCTGGCGGAAGCGGCGGCAGAGGTCTACGCCTCGTCGATTGAGCGATCCGAAGAGCTATTGTCCGAGGGGCGATCGCGGGAGGCCGTTCAAGAACTGCTGTGGCTTCTGGAAACGGTCTCCACGGCCTTTCGCGGGGTGGAAACCGAATCTGGGACCATTGCCGGTAAGTATTTCAATCAAATCTCGCGAGATTTGAGAAACAAGCATCCGGGCACCGCGTTAGACCGAGTGCTCGATTGGGTAAACACGCTACACGGATATCTATCGTCACCTTCTGGTGGCGGCGTACGGCATGGTTTGGATATCAACGAAGGCATCCAAATTTCGCATACTGAAGGTCGCCTCTACTGCAATCTGATTCGTAGCTATATTGGTTACCTGCTGGAAGAGCATGAGCGTCTAATGTCTGGTAAATCTCGAATCGACTGAGCTACCGTGCTCGGTGCCAAGAAAAGCTACTAGGAATGTCCGCTTGCTCAATTGGCGAAGTTCCGTTCTGGGTCGATAACGGGCAATCGAGCGCGTAGCCGCGAATGGCCGCTCAGGCCGACCAGCCGCCGCCGTCCGACCGAGCCCCAAGGTGGCGTCCCACCAAGGCTGACTTTCTCCGTGCGTCAGCCGACGACGCGCACTTCTTCGTCGCCCACGCGCAGCACCTGACCGCTGCGAATCTTGCAGGCTTTGCGCGTTTCGACCGCGCCGTCGACGCGAACGCCACCGGCGGCGATCATCGCCTTGGCGGCGCCACCGGATGGGGCGAGCGCGAGCAGTTTGAGGAGGACGTGCAGCTCGACGAACTCGCGGTCGAGCTGGAAGGTCCGCGCCGACATGGCGGTCGGGCGCGCTACTGCGCTGTCGGACGCTCGGGTTCGGGCGCGTGGCGGGTGCGCGCGGCGCCTTCGGTCAGCAGGGCCAGGGTGGCCTGCGCATGTTCGGCCGCGTTGCGCCCCAGGCTGGTCAGGTAGCCGCCGTCCACCTGCGTGAGCAGGCCCTTGCTGTACAGGCGACTGGTGGCGGCGATCACCGCCGCATCGGCGGTCTTGTGAACCTTGAACCCCTGCTGGTTGCAGCTCAGGTCGTAGCGGATCAGCGTGTTCAGTTCATCTACCAGATCGGATGTGTAAGGCAAGGCAATCCCCTTTTCAGTGAATGCGGCAAGGTGTGGGCGATTCTACCGCCGGGAGAGGCTAACGCTTCTCGCGGTCCGTTGCGCCGGTTGCGCCAACGAGCTGCTCCGGATCGGCCATGGTGCCGCGACATTGTTCGTGGCCGCAGGCGCAGGCCCAGTCGGTAAACGCTTCGTGGTGCGAGGTGACGTCCAAGCGATAGTCCCAGACGAGTTCCTCGCCCTTCTTCACGTCGCGCAAGGCGTACAGCCAGGCCCGGGGCGGGTCGTGGCCCTCTTCTTCGGCGAGTTCGCAGTTGGGGTTGCAGCCGTGGTTGGCGAGCGATGCCTTGCTGGTGCCGTTGATGCCGGTGCCGTCGGAGAAGCGCAGGAACTTGGTGACGCCGTCGTCGCCGAGGTCGGGCAGTTCTCCCACACCGTAGCGAACGCCCTTGTATTCGATCAGCTTCTGTCCCGCCTTCAGATCGCGGGCGGCGAACAATCCCTTGCCGTGCAGCCCGCTCTTTCTTGCCACTACCTTCGATGCCATTGCTGTCTTTCGATTGCTCGTTGCAGACCGCAGGATATCGCGGGAGCGCGGGAAATGCATCTGCCCGATGCACAATCGGTGTTGTCGCCGATGCGGAAGCCTAAGGGACGAGTTGCGCCTCGGCGTACCGCGACGGCTGACTTTTCGGAGACTCGACGCGGCCATGCTGCGGGCGACAAACCGCCACGACGAAATGTTCCCGCCGGTCGTCGGCAAGCGGGATCGCCATGTCGGGCTGCCCGACACCGTCGACCGTCAAGCTGCTTTCGGCACCCGAACCGTCCTCGCCGGCCGGCGACTGCGAGACGGCGATGTGATAGACGGTTTCCCGATAGCGGTAGTGGATCTTGAATCCCTGCCATTCGGCAGGCAGGCAGGGCGCGAGATGCAGCTTGTCGCCGTCGAGCCGCAGCCCCAGCAAGGATTCGGCGATGAGCCGGTACATCCAGCCGGCCGAGCCGGTGTACCAGCTCCAGCCGCCGCGGCCGATGTGCGGCGTAACGGCATAGACGTCGGCGGCGACGACATAGGGTTCGGCCTTGTATTGCTCGATGGATTCCCTGGATCGCCCGTGGTTCACCGGGTTGATCATGGTGAGCAGTTCCCAGGCGCGTTCGCCATCGCCCAGCGCGGCGAACGCCATCGCCGCCCAGATCGCGGAGTGGGTGTATTGACCGCCATTTTCCCGCACGCCGGGCACATAGCCGCGGATGTAGCCGGGATCGAGGCCCGACTTGTCGAAGGGCGGATCAAGCAGTTGCACGAGCGCATGCTCGCGGCGCACCAGCCGCGCGTCGACCGCCTTCATGGCCAGGCGCGAACGTTCCGCATCGCCTGCGCCCGAGAGCACGGACCAGCTCTGCGAGATCGAATCGATCCGGCATTCCGCGTTGCTTGTCGAACCGAGCGGCGTGCCGTCGTCGAAGTAAGCGCGGCGATACCACTCGCCGTCCCAGCCGTGCTGCTCGATGTTCGTGCGCAGCCGCGCGCCCTCTTCGACGCAAAGCTCGGCGAAGGCCGGATCGCCATGCGCAGCCGCGACGGCGGCGAACTGCCCGAGCACGTCGCAGAGGAAGAAGCCCAGCCAGATGCTCTCGCCCCGGCCCTGCATGCCGACCAAGTTCATGCCGTCGTTCCAGTCGCCGGAGCCGATCAGCGGCAGGCCGTGCTCCCCGAAGCGCAGTCCGTGGCGGATGGCGCGCACGCAGTGCTCGTACAGGCTGGCCGGCTCGACGGAGCGGCCGGGCAGATCGTAGTAGGAATCGTCCTCCGCATCGACCGGGCGGCCTTCCAGGAAGTGCACCGGTTCATCGAGCACGCCGGTGTCGCGGGTGGCCGTCACGTAGCGGCACACGGCGAGCGGCAGCCAGAGGTAATCGTCCGAACAATGGGTGCGCACGCCGCGGCCCGACGGCGGATGCCACCAGTGCTGGACATCGCCCTCCTGGAACTGGCGACTCGCGCACAGCAGCAGATGGTTGCGGACCAGGCCGGGCTCGGCGTGGACCAGCGCCATCACGTCCTGCAACTGGTCGCGGAAGCCGAAGGCGCCGCCCGACTGGTAGTAGCCGCTGCGCGCCCAGATGCGGCAGGCCAGCGTCTGGTACAGCAGCCAGCCGTTGGCCAGCACGTTGATGGACGGGTCGGGCGTCTCCACCTGCACCGCGCCCAGCGTGTGGTTCCAGTAATGCCACACGGCTTCGAGCGCGCCACGCGCAGCCTGGGCGCCGCGGAAACGGTGGACGATCCTGCCGGCCTCGTCGGCATTGCGCCCGACGCCGAGCCGGAAGACGATCTCGCGCTCTTCGCCCGCGGCCAGATCGAAACCCACCTGAAGCGCGGCACAGGGATCCAGCCCGGCGCCCACCTTGCCGGACAGGCGCGAGCGCTTCATCGCGACGGGGTTTCGCAGCGTGCCGTTGCGGCCGAGGAATTCCCTGCGGTCGCCGCTCAGGTTGCGCGTCGGCTCATCGACGTCGAAGAAGGCGACCCGGTCGGAAAACTCTGCGCTGTAGCGGTTGCGCGCGTAGAGCGCGCCGCTCTTGGCATCGACTTCGGTGGTCACGTGCATGGCCGACTTCTCCGGCAGGTCGCCCAGCACCCACTCGACGTAACCCGTCGCGGAAAGCTTGCGCGCGCGGCCCGATTCGTTGCGCACTTTCAGCACCGAGAACTTGATGGCGGCATCGATGGCGACGTAGATCCAGAGTTCGCTGCGGATGTCGCCGCAGCGCGATTCGAAAACGCTGTAGCCGAAGCCGTGCCGGATGACATAGGGCATGTCGGCGCGCGCCGGCAGGGGCGTCGGCGACCAGACGTGGCCGCTCTCCTCGTCGCGCAGATAGAGGGCTTCGCCGCTCGGGTCGCTGACGGGATCGTTGTGCCAGGGCGTCAGGCGGAACTCGTGCGCGTTCTCGCTCCAGGTGTAGGCGCCGCCGCTTTCGGAAACGACCGTGCCGAAGCCCGGATTGGCCAGGACGTTCACCCACGGTGCCGGCGTCGTCTGGCCGGCCGCGAGGGCGATGACGTATTCGCGGCCGTCGGGCGTGAAGCCGCCCAGCCCGTTGTCGAGAATGAGGTCGCGGCCGGGCGACGCCACGGCGGGCGCGATGTCGGGACGCTGCGGCCGCGTCGGCTTGAGCCGCGGCAGGCGCGGTTCGGCCAGGGTGCGGTGATCGAGTTGCTCTGCCAGGGTACCGCGCCCGTCGGCGATGATGGCGCGCGCCACCGACTGCAGCAGGACGCGGTCCTCGCTGGATATCTGCTCGGCCATGCGCACGAAGATGCCGCCGGGCCGGTCGATCACGCTCGCCTCGATGCCCGAGGCGATCAGGCCGATGATCTGGTCCTGCAATCGCTGCCGATAGCCGGCGTGCTCCTCGTTCCAGATCACCAGGTCCACCGCCAGGCCTTTCAGGCGCCAGTAGGCATGGGCCTGGACGAGCTGGCGGACGAGGTCGATGTTGGTCGCGTCGCCCATCTGCAGCAGCACGATCGGCAGGTCGCCGGAGATGGCGTAACCCCACAGCCCGGACTGGCCGCGGCGATTCCTGATCAACACGGCGGCGTCGGCGCGCAGGGCGGCGTTGGCGTAGATGACCGAACCGGCCAGGCGCGCATAGAGCTGGGCGTCGGCTTCGGTGGCGTTGAGCTGCCGCAGCACGACCTGGCTGTGCGTCCAGGTCAGGTCGAAGACGCGATCGGAAAGGTTGCGGTCCTGGTATTTCTCGACCAGGCCCAAGGCCAGGTCGCGGCTTTCGGCGACGCCCGACACCATGTCGATCGTCACCGACTGTTCGGCATCGAGCGTCAGCGCATGGCGGATGGCGACGACAGGATCCAGCACCGAACCGTCGGTGTTCGAAAGCGCCGTCGACGCCCGCATCGCCAACGGCGCGGCGGTGCTGCCGCCACGGCCGATGAACTTCAGGCGATCCGTCTCGCAGGAGACGCCGCCTGCCCTGCCGCCGTGCGCCACCATCAGATGGAACATCCACGGCGCCTGTTCGGTCAACGAACGGGGCCGGCGCGTACACAGGATGGCGTGCCGCTCACGCAGGATCTCGGTCTGCACGAACAGGTTGCTGAAAGCCGGGTGCAGCGCCTCGGCGGCGGGCGGCGCGATCACCACTTCGGCGTAGCTGGTGACGTCGATTTCCCTTCGCTGTCGCGAGCGATTGGTGATGCGGACCCGGCGCAACTCGATATCGTCTTCCGGCGACACGACGATCTCGGTATGGGTCTCGAAATCGCCCTCGTCGACCGCATCGCGGCGGCGGAACTCGGCCCGCCCCTCGGAAAAGATCGCCTCGAAACTTTCCGGACGCTTCAGCGTCGGCTGATGCGCGGCGGACCAGAAGGCCCCGCTGGTGACGTCGCGAATGTAGCAGAAGCTGCCCCAATGGTCGCCGGTGCCATCCTCGCGCCAGCGCGTGACAGCGAGATCCTTCCAGCGGCTGTAGCCGCCGCCCGAGTTGCTGACCATCACGTGGTAACGGCCGTTCGACAGCAACTGCAGTTCGGGAGCCGGCGTGTCGGGACTGGTGAATACCCGGATCGGCGTTTCCGCGGCGCCCCACGCCGCGCGCACCTCGGACAGTTGCGCCGTGTGCGAGAACAGCGTCGTCGCCTTGGGAATCCGCTCCTGCAACAGCAGCATGACTGCCTGGAACATCGGCACCGACTCGAAGCGCCGCTGCATCGGCTGACCCAGGAGCTTGTACGCCAGGGCGAGCAGGCTCATGCCCTGGTGGTGCGCCATGAAGGCCCGCACCACCGTGCTCGATTGGCCACGCCGCTGCCGTGCCGGCGTGTAGTCGATCGCCTCGAAGAAGCCGAACTTGCCGAGCAGGCCGTCCGCCACCAGCCGCTGCAGGTTCAGGCATGCCGCTTCGGGCGCCACCATCAGCGCCAGCGCCGACGCATAGGGCGCCACGACCAGGTCTTCGGCCAGCCCGCGCTTGAGCCCGAGGCCCGGCACGCCGAAAGCGCGGTACTGGTAGTTGAGATGCACGTCGACGATGTTGTAGGCGGATTCGGACATGCCCCAGGGCACGCCGCGCTGGCCGCCGTATTCGATTTGCCGCGCCACCGCCGCCTTGCCGGTCTGATCGAGCAGCGTGTGCTCGTAGTTCGGCATGACCAACTGCGGCATCAGGTACTCGAACATCGAGCCGCTCCACGACAGCAGCACCGGCGCGCCGCCGGTGCCGGTGAGCAGGCGGCCGAGGGCGAACCAGCTTTCCTGCGGCAACTGGCCCTGGGCGATGGCGACAAAACTGCACAGGCGCGCTTCCGAGGCGAGCAGGTCGTAGTAGCTGGCATCCGCCCGCCGCTCGCTGACGTTGTAGCCGATGGTCAGCAGATGGCGCGGCTTGTCGAACAGGAACGCATAGTCCATGCGGGCGAACTCGATGCACTGCCGCGCGAGGCTTTCGATGGCCGCGATCCGCTCGCGGGCGCTGCTGCTGCCCGCGTCGGCCAGTTCGCGCAGGGTCGGGATTTCGTCCGTTGCCGCGTCGGCGGCGAGGAAGGCCAAGTCGTCCGCCGCATCATGACATTGCCGGGCGAGCGCCTGCGCCCATGCGTTGGCATCGTCTTCCGGCGCAGCGGCGTCCACAGCGTCGTCCGCAGCTTCGTCCACGGGCGCGGCGCCGGCAGCCAGCCGGTTGACCAGTCCGTCGGCGCTGGCCGCCAGCCGTTCGAGCGTCCGGCGCGCCGTCTCCATCGTAGTGGGGCGCAGCGCCAGCGCCGACGCCAGCTCGCCGCCGAATTCCGCCACCGCGTCCGCACCTGCCGCGTCCGCCATGTCGGCGAGAATCCCGAGCGTGTCGTCCAGACCCTCGAACAGGCGCGCCGCCAGAATCCTGTCATCGGGCAGCGCCAACAGGCCGGCATGCAGGGTCAGGAGATGGCCGACGAGGTTGCCACTATCCACCGTCGACACATAGAGCGGCAGCAGCGGTTGCAGCGTCTGCGTGTCGTACCAGTTGTAGAAGTGCCCGCGGTGCCGCTCCAGTCCCGCCATCGTGTCCAGGGTATTCGCCGTGCGCTCGACCAGCCGGCCGGCCGGCAGGTAGCCGAAGTCGTAGGCGGACAGGTTGGCCAGCAGCGCCAGCCCGATGTTGGTCGGCGAGGTGCGATGCGCGACTGCGGCAACGCGATACTCCTGATAGTTGTCGGGTGGCAGCCAATGGTCGTCCGGGCCGACCAGGGCATCGAAGTAGGCCCAGGTCCTGCGCGCCACCCCGCGCAGAAAGCGGGTTTGCGCCGTGGTCAACACGGACTGCCGGGGCGCAAGCGGGCGGCTGATCCACCAGGCTATGACGGGCGAGACGAACCACAAGAGCAGGATCGGCGCCGCCACCATCAACACCACAGGCGCCGTCTGCGACAGGTAGACCGCGGTCGCCGCCGCGATCGCGGGGGCTACCCACATCGTTCGCAGGGAGGCGCCGAGGTCGCCGCCGCCGTTGCCGGCCGACACCCGATCGGCCTCGCCCGAGGGATTCCATTCGAGCAGACGCCGGCGCGATACCTGCGTTCTCCAGATCGTGCGGGCGATGGCGTCCAGACTGAAGAACGCCTCGTAAGGCAGGCAGGCGAATTCGAAGACGGCCTGCTCGAAGCGCCGGCCGGCCGAGCCGGCGACGGCTGCGAGGTGTTGCCGCAGCAGCATCTCCCCCGGCTTGCGCAACAGGTCCAGGGTCGTGGCGCAGAGGGAGGGAAACAACAGGATGCCGATCACCGACAACGTCCACCAGCGGGCCGGCGCCAGCACCGTCCAGCCCAGCAGCAACACGATCGTCAGCACCGACGGTACCAGGCTGCGCCGCAGGTTGTCGAACAGCTTCCACTGCGACAGCCACGAGAGCGGATTCTTCCCGAGTTGACCGCCCTCGTCGGGCACGCGTTCGCGCAGCCAGCCCGCGAGCTGCCAGTCGCCGCGTATCCAGCGATGGCGACGACCGACATCGGCGCCGTAGCGGGCCGGGTAGTCCTCGAACAACTGCACGTCGCTCAGCAGTCCCGCCCGCGCGTAGCAGCCCTCGATGAGATCGTGGCTGAGGATGCGATTCGCGGGGAAGCGCCCGCCGAGGGCCTGCTCGAACGCATCGACGTCGTAGATGCCCTTGCCGATGAAGGAGCCTTCGCCGAACACGTCCTGGTAGACGTCCGAGACGGCGCGCGTATAGGGATCGATGCCCGGCTCGCCGCCGTACAGCCGTGCGTAGCGCGAGCGGTTGGTGCCCGGCAGGCTGATGGCCACGCGCGGCTGCAGGATGCCGTAGCCCTCGACGACCACCCGGCTCGCCGCGTCGAAGCGCGGCCGGTTCAGCGGGTGCGACATGGCGCCGACGAACTGGTGCGCCGCGTCGCGCGGCAACTGCGTATCCGTGTCCAGGGTAACGACGTACTTCACATCTGACAGGATCGAGGTGTCGCCGACGATGGCCGAAAAACCTTTCGCGTTGCCGCCGCGCAGCAGCGCATTCAGCTCCGCCAGTTTGCCGCGCTTGCGCTCGACACCCATCCAGATCCGTTCGCGCGGATTCCATTGCCGCGGGCGATGGAAGAGGAAGAACTTGTCGTCGCCCTCCTCGCCGTCGCGATACTTCCCGTTCAATTCGTCGATCCGCGTTCGCGCCAGTTGCACCAGTGATGCGTCCTCGGGCAGCGATTCCTCCTGCGCGTCCCGAAAGTCCGTCAGCAGCCCGAAGTGCAGACGGTCGTCGCGATTGGCCAGGAACCTCACCTCCAGCGCCTCGACCAGATCGTCGATGCCGGCGACACTCGTCAGCATCGTCGGGACCACCACCAGCGTTCGTGATGTCGAAGGAATCCCCGTCGAGAAGTCCATCTTCGGCAGCGGATGCGGCTTCACCATCAGGGTGGCCAGCCAGTTGACCAGCGCCACGGCGAGCTGACTGGCGGCCAGCAGCGAGAGAACGCCAATCGCCAGCAGCAGGCCGTCCGCGACGCCGACGCCGTGCGCCTGGGCCAGCAGACCGGCCACAGCGATCGCCGTGATCAACGCCACGCCGCCAAGATAGAGAAACAGCGGGAAGCGGGCCGCCGTTCGGCGCAGGGACTCGACGAGCGGATGTCGAACTTGCGCAATCCGTTCGAGTTCCAGCAAACCCTTGTCGATCAGGTAGTAGCCCACATGCCCTGCACGATCGGCGTTGTCGGCGCCCGCGTGCGCCAGCTCGACCGCCTTGCGGGCCACTGCAACTTCATCCATGCGGCCGTGCTTCGCTATCCGTTCCGTCGCGTGGCGGTACAGATCGCGGGTGGCGAAATCCATCCGGGCGTAGACGCCATCGGGATCTTCAAGCAGCGTCTGTTCGACGACGCTCATCGTCTCGACGAACTTGCGCCAGTCCATCGCCCCGAGCACCCTCAGGCTGCCGATGCTGTTGCTGATGGAGACCTGTTGGGCCGCCTGCTGCTGCGTCTCGGCCTGCACCGACTGCTCGATGGTCAGGCCGGATTCGGATAGCCGCTGCTCGATCCAGGTCAAGGGCAGGGCCAGCGCGGGACCGCGGCCCTGCAGGCGGCGCACCAGTTCCGCGACGAAGGCGCTGCTCATCGGCGGTTCGGAGCGCGCCATGTCGGCGATGATCAGGATCAGGCTCTTCGGGTCCTTCTCCGCGATCTCCACCATCTGGTCGGCCCAGGATTCGGCGAGGTTGCGGTCCGCCCAGGCGGCGGCGATGCGCACGCCGACGCGACGCAGATTCTCGATGACCGCCAGCCGCAGCATGATCGGGATTGCCCACAATTCGCCGAGCTTCAGCGGCGTGACGGTCTGGTAGGCGCTGACGAAAAGGCTGAGACTTTCGGTGTCCACGCGGCCATCGCCGTGGGCCACCGTTTCCAGGGCGATGTCATAGACCCGCGGGCGCCCGGCCGACGGTCCCGAACGCCCGTTGTCCAGGCGCGGCAGTTCCCGGCTGTAACCCTTGGGCAAATGCCTGCGGGCGGTACGGATCTGTTCTTCGATGAGATAGAAATTATCGAGTAGCCATTCCCCGGCCGGCGTGATGCGATGCTTCCTGGTGACCGCCGTCGTCAGCAAATCGCAGACGTCGATCAGGGCGCTTTCGTTATCCGCCAGACGGCCCAGCAGCCGGTCCGGCGCGCGCCCCGCCGCAAGCCGGTGCGACGCCGCGAGCGTCTTGCCATGCTGCTCCATCTGCTCGGCGCTGAACAACTCCGAGCGCAGGGGAGGCTCATCGTCGGGCGATGCCCGCGGCCATCCGCGGCCGAGCAGCACCGTCGTCAATGAATGCAGAAACGCGATGAGCTTCGTGCGTGTGGTCAAGTCATGGATCCGGTGAACGTATGACAGCCGACAGCGCACCGATACACCGGTGCCGCTGGTCGACAAGGTCTTGAGCAGCAGCCCGGGACAGGGCTGCCGAGGTGAAATGTCAGCGGCAATGCCGCCGACGGGAAATGCGGAACAGCGCTAAATCCCCGTTGCCGGGATCAGCGAGGGACAATCGGAACGATATCGGATACGTGCTTCTTGGCCTGTTTGGCCGCCTTCTTTTCCTTGGGGGTCTTGAGGGCCTGCTTCTTCGCTTCCTTGCTGTTATGTCTTTCCTTGCCCATGGCGTACTCCTTGACTGCACCGACAAATCCGCGGTGCTCGGCCACTATAGGCCGATATGACGGCCACAACGGGTCAAATGAAAATAAAGGCGGACCGTCGGCGCATTGCCGAAGCATCGTCCCGGCGTCATCGAAGACCTCTTCCGCGAGCTCGAGCCGAAGGGCCGGGCTTCGGGTGGCGTACCGCCACGGCTGACTTTTCGAGCAGAGACCAAACCGCTCGCGCGGTAGCGGCCTCTGTTACTTCGAGGCGACGAAACGCACCCGATTGTAGGGGCAGGCTTTGACCCGGCAGCGCTTGCAGTAGTAGAGCCATTGCCCGAGATACCACATGGCCGCGGCGGCGACGAAGACGGCCAGCAGGAGTGGCTGCGCGCGCAGCCAGTAGAGCGGATAGATCGGCAGCAACACGAATATCAGGTGGAACAGCCAGCGCTCGCCGGCACTGAAGGGCGTCGCCTTGCGCCGCGTGACCAGCCACAGCGTCCACCTGGGCGGGAATTGCAGGCAATCGCCATGTTCGAACAGATGTGGACAGCGCGGGCAGGTCAGGTGCCGCATGACGATTCCCGGGACGCCGTATCCGAAGACGACCAGATACGGCAGGAGCCAGGGCCAGTCGGCACGCGCGATGCCGATGATGCCGACGATCGCCATCGTGAAGAAGGTGATTTGCGCGTAGAGCTTTTCCCGCAGGCTGAAGCCGTTCGCGAGTTGGCACGGTGTCGAATCGTTCATGTTGGCGCCATGCGATCAGGAGGCTTACTGAAGCCGGGGCGATTCTGCATCACGGAGAATACTCATAGGCCCCGATATCCACGGCGCTTCCCTGCGGCCTTGCGTGTCCGTCCTTGTCAATGACGGGTGCGAGCGATGCACTTCCCGCATCAATCGCAGGCGCGCCGGCCTTGAGGTGCAAATTGAAGTTCTGGTGATCGACAAAAAGCGTCGAGTAGGCGCTGTCGGAAGGGATCAGGTAATTGTGATCCGCAACGGAACCTTCTCCTGCCGTAATCGTATGCGCGATGTTGTTGCGGATGACGCAGTTGGAACTAGGCGTTCCGTCTTTATGATTGAAAAAACCAATCCAGGGCGGCCCCGGGCTCACAGCGTTGAGATCGATCACCGTATTGTTCACAATGCGGCTGTTCCTTGCGCCATAAAGCGATATGCCGTGCCAGTGATCCGTGATCACGACATTGTTTTCCACAATCCAATCCACATAGGGGCCGTCAAAGCAGCCGATGCCCTGAAGCGATCCGCGGAAAGGCTGATTCGGGTCCGTGTAGTTGATGAAGGTATTGCCGCGCAAGACCACCCGCTCGCGCGGCGGGTCGTCGTTGATTGACCAGGATTGAAAACCATCGGGATGATTGTCGTTGACGACATAAAGATTTTTCACCAGGTTGTATTCGAAAAACATGTCGTTTCCCAAACCGCGCATCCCGTCGCCCGCGAAATTCTCGACCGTATTCCCCGATACGAGCGCGTAGTTTCCCTGCACGGTAATGCCGAAATTGACATTCTTCAGAGTGTTCCTTCTCAACGTCATGTTGTTTCCGAACGCGGCTATACCGTTGCAGGATTTCGTATTCCAGTCGGTTCCATCGGTGGTTGACCAGGAAACGGCTGCGTTTTCCACCGTGTAAATATTGAAGTCGTCGATGGTGATATCGGACGTGGGCCCGGACCAACTGTGCGATTCCAGAAAGACCAGGGCATATTGCGATGTGTTGCCCGCATCCGGCCGCACGGTCAATCCCTTGAAGCGCCATTTGCTTGCGCCCGTAACTTGAAGCTTCGATACCGTCGCACCCGGTTCGGCAATGACGTTGATATGTTGCGCGTTGAAGTATCGCAGGATATCAACACTGCCATGGTGCCCTGCTCTCAAGACAAGCGTGTCCCCGGCCCGAACCGGCGCACCGGCATTTTTCGCCTTCAGCGCCGCACCTTCGGTGTAGGGAAGGGACACGGGCTCTTGCGATTCGATTTTATTGGCCGCAATCACGGCCTGAAGCGTATTCCAGGGAGATGAAGAGCTGCCTGAATTGCCGATGGCTCCCGTCGCAGGATCGACATAAAAAACATTGCCGGTTTGCGTCACCTCCGTCCGGTCAATTTGCGCAGGATAGGTATCTCCCGTGGGAGGCGTGCCCGATGTATCGGCCGGGTCGGATGAGATGGCCCCACCTCCCCCGCCTCCACAACTTGCCAGTACCAATAACAGGATCACTCCGGATGCAATGCAGGCCAATCGTTTCATTGAATTCACGACCCCTCCGTAATCGGCGTTCATCCAGCGCCGCCCTCTCTCGATCGATGCGCGCATGGTGCGCCCAGGGTTCGACACCGGCAAAGCGTCGTGGTCTGGCGTCAGGCGAGCCGTGCCGCCACGGCTGACTTTCGCGAACTGCTCAGACGGTGCAGTCGGCGAAGACGATTTCGACCCGCTTGTTCTTCTTGCCTTCGCTGCGGATGCGCACCACGCGGATGGGGCCGATTTCGCCGATGTTGCGAACATGGGTGCCGCCGCAGGGCTGCAAATCCACGCCGGGGATTTCCACCACGCGCACCCTGCCCGTCCCGCGCGGCGGCTGCACGCTCATGGTCTTGACCAGCTCGGGTTGTGCGTCCAGTTCCTCGTCGGTGATCCAGCGCACTTCGGTGGCGACGCCGAGGTCGATCCGCTGGTTGACCTCGCGCTCGATGGTCCCGGCGTCCAGCAGGCTCATGTCGATGTCGAAATCGATGCGCGCCTTGTCCGGCGCGATGTTGCAGCCGCTGATCGGCGCGCCGACGACGGAGGACATCAGGTGCAGCGCCGTATGAAAACGCATCAGGGTGTAGCGCCGCTCCCAATCGAGGTGGAGGACGACCGGCTCGCCGACGGCGACATCGCCGGGAACCGCCTCGACCAGATGCAGCACCTCGCCGGTTTCCCGGTCGCGCCGCGTATCGAGTACCGCGATCCGCTCGCCGTTCGCGCGCTCGACGACGCCCGTGTCGCCGGCCTGCCCGCCGCCCAGCGGATAGAAAACCGTCCGGTCGAAAACCAGCGCGTTGTCAGCGCAGCGAACCACGTTCGCCGTCGTCGAACGGGCATAGGGATCATCGTTGAAGACGAGCACTGTCATCCGGGCAATCTCCGTGGACTCGTTCGGCCGGCCCGACAGCGGGCCGGCCGGTCCGCAGCATTCTAGGCGACTGTGGAATCGCGGGCAGCATCCCGGCGGGGTTCCCTGAGCAGGTCCCGCAATCGTCGGCGTGCCGGAATCAGCGGCGTGCGCATCTGGGTCCAGGCGCCCTGACGGGCCGGTGCGAGAACGCGCAAGCGGCTCATCAGCCAGGTGGCCATCCGGTAGAACGCCGGGTGCGCGTACAGCAGCGCCCAGGCGCGGAAGATCAGGCTGCCCAGCACGCTGTGGGATTCTCCGGCGCCGCGCAGCGCCGAGGCATGCGCTGAATCCGCCTGCGCTTCGTTGCGCAGGCGAATGAGCAACTGGGGAATGGGAATGCGAACCGGGCAAACTTCCGCGCAGGCGCCGCAAAGCGTGGAGGCGGTGGCCAGCGCGTGCGTGGCGCCGATACCGAGCAGATGCGGCGAAATGATCGCCCCGATCGGGCCGGGGTAGGTGGTACCGTAGGCGTGGCCGCCGATGCGGGCATAGACCGGGCAGTGGTTCATGCAGGCGCCGCAGCGGATGCATTGCAACGTCGCCCGAAATTCCCGGTCCGCATAGGCCTGGGTGCGGCCGTTGTCCAGCAGGATGAGATGAACCTCCTCGGGCCCGTCCAACTCGTCGGGCTTGCGCGGGCCACTGATGAAATTCTGGTAGGTCTCCACCGCCTGGCCGGTGGCCGAACGCGGCAGCAGGGTATTGAGCACCGCGACGTGTTCGAGTTTCGCCACCACCTTCTCGATGCCGGTGATGGCGACATGCACTTTCGGCACCGTCGTGCACATGCGGCCGTTGCCCTCGTTCTCGACGAGGAACAGGGTGCCGGTTTCGGCCACCGCGAAGTTCACGCCCGAGAGTCCGATGTCGGCCGCAGCGAACTTCCTGCGCAGCACATCGCGGCCGATGCGGATCAGTTCATCCACGTCTTCCGTGTAGGCGACTCCCGGCAGTTTGGCAGCGAAGAGCGCAGCAATCTGCTGTTTGCTCTTGTGGATCGCCGGCATGATGATGTGGGACGGCGCTTCGCCGGCCAACTGGACGATGTATTCGCCCATGTCGGATTCGAGCACCTCGAGGCCCGCGGCTTCGAGCACGTGGTTCATCGCCACTTCCTCGCTGACCATGGACTTGCCCTTGATCACGGACTTCGCCTGCCGGCGTCGGACGATGTCGAGCACGATCGCGTTGGCTTCGTCGGGCGTTTCGGCCCAATGTACCTGGATGCCGTTGGCGGTGAGCCTGCCTTCGAGCTGTTCGAGCAGATCCGGCAGGCAGGCCAGGCTGTGGCGGCGGATGGCGGCGCCAAGATCGCGCAGCGTTTCCAGTTCCACCGGGTCCGGAAACTGGGCGGCGCGCTTGGCCTGGAGGAAGTCCATTGCGCCGCGGAATCCCTTGCGCAGATCTTTGTCTGCCGTTGCGGCCCGCGTACGGGCGATGAAATCGGCGCTCGGGTGGAGCTGGATGGGGTGGCTCATGTGGCTGCTTCCGTCCCGTGGACCAGCAGCACGACAAGCTCGCGCGGACCGTGCGCGCCATAGGCCAGGGTCTGCTGGATGTCGGCGGTTTTCGACGGCCCGGATACCACCACGACATTGGTTGGCAGGCCGTCGCTCCAGCGCTCGGCCATCATGGCCTCGTGCAGATCGGCATGAATGCAGCGCGCGTCGAGCAGGACGAAGTGGATGGGAGGCACCAGCGACAGCAGGCGCGGCTCGTCCGGACCGGTCCACAACACGAGGCTTCCCGTGGCGGCGATGGCGCTGCGGGCGCGCGACAGGCCGGCGTCGATGTCGCAGAACAGGCCGTCGCGCCAGGTATCGACCGTGTGCGCATAGGGCACGACGAGCAGCGAGTCATCGGCAGGCGCATCGACAAGGCGTGCCGATTCGCGCGTCCCGGCACCGACGAGCAGACTGCGGACGCCCTTTGCAGCGGCGATCCGGTGGATCAGCGTCGGCCAACTGTCTGCGTCCGTGTCGTGCACCTCCGCATGGGCGGCCTCCATCGCGGCGCGAAAGCATGTCAGGCGAGCCGCCGGATCCTGATGGATCCGATGCTGCCGATAGTAGGCGCCGACATCCGGTGCGGCCGGAGGAGCGGCGACGTCCGCGCCATCGCGAAGCCGGCGCAGGATGTTGGCGCGTGCGTTCGTCACCGGCTCAGTTCATCAACTGGCGCAAGGCGAGGCGCTTGGTTTCTATCGTCTGGACGTCGACCTCAAGCAGTTCGGCGACGCGCTGGCTGCTGCTGCGCATGATGATTTCCAGCATCGCCTCGATGCGCCTGAGGGTTCCGGTACCAAGCTTGCTGCGCAGATTGGCGCGGCAGATCTCGACTGTGCGTACGCTGACATCCATGCGCCGCGCGATGTACTTGTTGCTCAACCCGAGCGAGGTCATCAACAGAATGTCCTCCTCCCGTTCCGACAGGTCCCGCGATGCGACGGCCGGGTTGTGGTCGATGATGCCAGGGAGCGGATGAGAATTGCGGCGTTCGCTGCCGATAAGATGCAGTTTGAAGTAATCGCTGTGGTTCATGCTGATTCTCCATTCAGTGTTTCCGCGGTCCGACGCCACAGAAAGTTGGCGATGTGCTCACAAGGAAGCGAAGGGGAGTCGCGACCGGCGGCACGATCCATGTGGTCCGCCCGGCCGAGGATGTTGAAGAGGCAGCCGCTGTCGGCACTGACGACGCACTCCGCACCGGCGGCAACAAGACTCTGCACCTTGTCCGTGACCATGGCCTCGGAAATCGCCGGATGGCGAACGGAAAAGGTGCCGCCGAAACCGCAACATTCTTCCGCGTGCTCCTGCCGCACGAGCTTCACCCGGGAGAGCCCGGCAAGCAGGGCTTCGCTGCTGGCGTGGGAACCCATCTCGCGCCGCGCGTGGCAGGAGGTATGCAGCGCCACGGTGCTGGCGGCGCCGTGGTCTGGTCGATCGAAGTGAACGACATGAACGAGGAACTCGGTGAATTCGAAGATGCGTTCAGCCAGTTCCTCCGATTTCGCCAGATGCACCTTGTCGGCGGCGAAGAGCTTCGGATAGTGGTGCCGCATCATCGCCGCGCAGGAACCCGACGGCACCACGACGGGCCAGGGTTCCGGGAAGAGTTCGAGTTGTCGCGCGGCCACGGCGCGGGCTTCGTCTGGATAGCCGCTCGTGTAGGCGGGCTGGCCGCAACAGGTTTGGTCGGCGGGAAAGTGTACGCGGATGCCTTCCCGCTCCAGCAGCCGGACGGTGTCCATTCCCGCCTCGGGCGCGAACTGGTCGATCAGGCAGGTCGCGAAAAGATAAACGTCGGCTGGCTTGGCCGGATAACGCCGGGCGCCAGCGGTATCATGCTCCACGTCGTTGTCTCCTCCGGTCGATATGCGTGGTTCAGTGGTCATACCACTTGTGGGATCACTATAGTTCGACATATAGGCCGCTGTCAACGACCTGATGCTTGACCGGTACCAACAATCCCCCTAACATTGCACTGGTCTTACCACTTTTGATCGCAATGCTGCCACGCCGAACCACCGTTACGCGCATCTCCGATGCCGTCGCCGCCGAACTGGAGAAGCGAATCCTCGAAGGCTCGTTGCGGCCGGGCGACCGTCTGCCGGCGGAACGCGAACTTGCGGTCGAGATGGGCGTATCCCGCCCATCGTTGCGCGAGGCAATCCAGAAGCTGGTTTCCAAGGATTTGCTGACCACCCGCCACGGCGGCGGAACTTTCGTCACGGATCGCCTCGAGGCGCCCTTCGTCGGCCCGTGGCAGGAGATGCTAGAAGGGCATCCCATGCTGCAAAGCGACCTGCTCGAATTTCGCCGGATGCTCGAGGCGCAGGCCGCTTCTCTAGCGGCCGAGCGCGCAACCGATGCCGACATCGAGCGTCTCGACGCGGCAGTCGCGGCGCTGGATGCCGTTTACGCCAGCAACGACCTGACGGCTTGCATCGACACCGACGTCGCCTTCCACCAGGCGATCGCCGAAGCCGCGCACAACGTCTTTATCGGCCACCTGACCTCGAGCCTGCTGCGCGTAATCCACTCCTACATCTCGCGAAACCTTGAGCATCTTTATGCGCGACCGCAGCGCTGGGGACAGTTGCAGGCGCAGCATCACGCCATCTGGCAGGCGATTCGAGAGCGCAAACCCGAAGCGGCAGCGAGCGCCGCCCGAAAGCACATCGACTTCGTCCGTCAGAGCATGGCCGATACGGCGAAGGAAGAGGAACGCCGCCACTCCGCGTTGCGACGCCTCGGCGATTCAGCCTCCTGATCGCTGCCCGCCCCGCGCGAGCGCAGTACGGCGCGGGCAACGAAAGAACGTTCCCCACCCTCGCCCGCTTTCCCGAAAGTCAGCCGTGGCGGGACGCCGAGGGTCGATGGATTTCCTCCCGAACCGCTGCCGGGTGGCGTGTCGCCACGGCTGACTTTCCGGGGCGTCGTGAATCGGCAACGCATTTTCGACCGGTCGGGCCGGGATAAATTGCGGCCTCTGCCGCTTTCGAGTGTTGCCGATGAGATACGAACTTCGCCCACCGTCCTGGCTGTTCCTTTCCGCCCTGCTGGCGCTCGCCGCCTGCGGCGGCAGCGGAAGTGGCGACACTTCGTCACCCGGAACGTCGTCGGGCGGTAGCAGTTCGTCCTCGTCCAGCGAAGGAACGACATTCCCGAGCCCTCCCGTTGATGCCTGCGGCATTTCCGGTTTTGACGCCGCCATGCTGGACGCGGTAAACGCCGCACGGGCAACGGCGCGCTATTGCGGGGCCGATTACTACCCGGCCGTCGCGCCGCTGGCCTGGAATGCACAACTGGCACAGGCGGCGGCCGGCCATTCCCGCGACATGGCGGACAACAACTACTTTTCCCATACCAGCCTCGACGGACGAACCGCCGCTCAGCGCGTCACCGCGGCGGGCTATGCGTATTCGTATCTGGGCGAGAACATCGCCGCGGGATACGGCGGCATCGATGCCGTGATGAGCGGCTGGCTGGCCAGCGCCGGTCACTGCGCGAACATCATGAATTCGCACTACCAGGAGTTGGGCGCGGCATGCGCAAGCAACGCGTCATCGACCTACGGAGACTACTGGACCCAGGACTTCGGCGCACCGCGCTGAAACTGCGGCAACCCGCCCGAAGGGCGCAAGACACCCCGAAGCGGTGGTCCCGGGCAAAGCGGGGAACAGGGCAACGCCCTGCACTTTCCGGCCGGGCCGGACGACCTCAGTCGTCGACGCGGCCCCCTGGGTGGCGCGTTGACGTTGGCGTCGCCGGCTGCGCGTCGGCGACCTTCGAACGCGTCGCTACCGTGCTCGTCGATGCCGTCGCCCCGGCGGTGTTGCAGGCCTCGACCGCGACAGTATCCGACGACGCAACCGCGACACTGGCCTGAAGGCGCTTCTGCTGCCATTGTTCCCGGTTCATGGTTCGCTCTCCTCGCACGGCTTGCCCGTTGAGTGTACGACCTTCACGTTTCAATACTATGACACAGGAATAGCCATTCCGCCAGTGCGACCGTATGTCGCGATCGCGCGAGGAAAAGCGTAGGGCGTTGCCCTATCCCGCGCTTTGCTCGGGACCACCGCTTCGGGGTGTCTTGCGCCCTTCGGGCTGGTCAGCCGTGGCGGTATGCCGCCAGCGGTCAGGCGAGTGCCTTGCGGATGCCCTCGGCGAGGATGGCGGGGTCTTCGGCGCCGACGATGATTTCCTTGCCGCCGATGATGAAGGTCGGCACCATGGTGATTCCCTTGCCCACGACTTCCCCGGCTTCCTTCAGCACTTCGGCTTCCAGTTCGTGCGAAGCCAAGAAGGCGGAAACGGCCGCCGTGTCATAGCCGCATTCGCCGGCGATGCGAACGAGTGTATCCGGATCGCCGATGTGCTCGCCGCGCTGGAAGTTGGCGCTGTAAAGGCGCTCGATCAGCGGCACGGCTTCGCCCTGCGCCTGTGCCCAGGCGGCCAGCCGATGCGCCTTGAGCGTGTTGGCGCGATAGGGAATCTTCTCGAAGGCATATTCGATGCCGTAAGGCCGGCCGGCGGCGCGCACGCGCTCGAAGATCGCCTCGACCTTTTCGATGCCGCCGAATTTGTTGACCAGGAACGGCAGATAGGGCTCGCCTTCGGGTGGCGTATCGGGATTGAGGAAGAAGGGCTTCCAGAAGGGCCGGTACGCGAAGTCAGGACGCTGTTCGCGCACCATGGCGACGGCGGTCTTGAGGCGGGCGGTGCCGATATAGCACCAGGGACAGACGAAGTCGGAAACGATCTCGATGGTCAGCATGCCGCAAGTATGCCTCATGGGAAACGGATTTCAAGCATCCCTCATGACGCCATGGTGATGACGAAGCGTTCGCCTGCGGGTCGCGGATCGGCCCCGACATCGTTCCGCGGTGGCGCTTCGCACAAGTCCCGGACGTGGTGATAGCATCGCCGCTCCAACCTGACCTGCCGGGAGATTTCATGCGCAAGAACGTCCGCTTCGCCTGTGCCATCTGCCTCGTCGTCGGTGCCGCGCCAGCCTGGTCGGCGGGCAGCGACGAACTGTGGGAAATGTCCACCACCATGAACATGCCCGGCATGGCCATGCCGGCGATGAAGTCCAGGACCTGCGTCGCCAAAAACGGCAACTATCGGCCGGACAAGGACCAGGATGCCAAGAACTGCAAGATGCTCGACTACAAGGTGTCGGGCAACACGGTGAAGTGGAAGATGCAGTGCACCGGCAAGGATGCCATGAGCGGCACCGGCGAAATGACCAAGACGGCCGACACCATGAAGGGCGTGTTCAAGATGTCCTCGGAAGGCATGGAGATGACCCAGGTGATGAGCGGCAGGCGCGTCGGCACCTGCGACGCCGGCGAAGAACGCGCCAAGACGGACAAGATGGTCGCCGACATCAAGGCGCAGGGCGACGACGCCACCAGGAAGATGTGCGAAGGCAGCGTCAAGCGCGATGCCGACAACGGCGGCCTCGGCGGCGACCCCGGCATCTACCAGGCCAAGGGACTCTGCCCCACCTACAAGCCGCAATTGTGCGAACAGGCGCGGGCGCGGGTGAACACCTATGCGGGTTACGGCGCCTACCTGAAGGCCAGGAATGATGCGCAAACGGCGGGTACCGTGAAGTGGGGCTGGGTGGTCTCGGACTGCGGCATCAACCTCGACAAGCAGCGCTCCAGCCTGTGCACCCGCGCGGTGACCGACAAAAAGTACGGATTCATCGGCGCCTATTGTCCGGTCGAAGCCAAACAGTTGAGCGCCAGGCATTGCGCCGGCTTCGGCCGCGACTACACCGCCGACATGGCCAGCCCGAACGCCGCGATGTGCAGCGCGCTGCGCGCCAAATCGGATGACTACAGCGAGCAGGACGACGCCGGCGCGGCGCAAAAACCCAAGGCAGCCGCGAAGGAGGACGCCACGGCCGCCGACAAGGCCAAGGATGCGGGCAAGAAGCTCAAGAGCATGTTCGGCTTCTGAGCGCTGCATGCGTTGCCTGGTCGGCGCGCTACTGGCCGGCCTGTGCCTGCAGACACAGGCCGGGCCGGACTTCCTGCCGCAGGCGCAGGCCTACCTGGTCGAGGCCGACGGCAGGATTCTGTGGGAACGGAATGCCGATCGGCCCCTGCCGCCCGCCAGCCTGACCAAGTTGATGACGGCCCTGCTGGTGCAGGAGCGCGGCGCGCTCGACCGGGAGGTGACGGTCGACCGGGCGGCCGCAATGGAAACCGGCAGCCGCCTGGGCCTCGCGCCGGGCGATCGCCTCAAGGCCGCCGACCTGATGGCGGCAGCGCTTATCCAGTCCGCAAACGACGCCTGCCATGCACTGGCCGACTGGGTAGCCGGCGACGAGGCGCGCTTCGTCGCACTGATGAACGCCCGCGCCCGGCAGCTCGGCCTGGCGAGCACCCGTTTCACCAACGCCTGCGGCCACGACCAGCCCGGACACCGGGCCAGTGCCCGCGACCTCGCGGCGCTGGCGACGCTCGCGCTGGCGGTGCCGGAAATCGCACGGCTGGTGGCGCTGCCCGAACTGGCCATCGCCACCACGAACGGCCGCCGCACATTCCGCCTGACCAACAAGAACGCGCTTATCGGGCGCTACCCCGGCGCGCAAGGCGTCAAGAGCGGCTACACTCAGCAGGCCGGTAAATGCCTGATCGCGGCTGCCCAGCGCGACGGCCACCGGGTGCTGCTGGTGTTGCTGAATGCGCCGAATCGCTGGTGGGATGCCTCCGACAGCCTCGACCGTGCCTTCGCCGAACTGCGCCAGCCCACCTAGCCGGCGCGCCGCCGTCCTGCTGACGCTGGCGCTGCTCGCCGGCATCGCCGCCTATGCCAACAGCTTCGCCGGCGCATTCCAGTTCGACGACTTCAACGTCATCGTCAATGCCAACCGGGTGCATTCGCTCTCCGCGTGGTGGGCTGCCACGACGCAAGGCGGACTGCGGCCGCTGCTCAACCTCACCTATGCGCTGAACTGGCTCACCGGCGGCGGCACGCCGCCGGTCTTCCACGCCTTCAACTTGCTGGTTCACCTCGTAACCACCGCCTGTGTGTTCGCGCTCGCCCGCGATTTCGTGCGCCGCCACCCTCAGGCTGGCGACGCCGACATCATCGCCGGTTGGACCGCACTGCTGTTCGCCGTGCACCCGCTGCATACCGAAGCCGTCACCTACATCTGCGGACGCTCGACGTCGATGATGACCGCGTTCTACCTCGGCGCGCTGGTCTGCTACGCGCGGGCCGGGGAAGGGATGCTCCGTCACCGGCTGGCGGCACCGCTGCTGTTCATGCTCGCGGTCCTCACCAAGGAAAGCTCCCTGCTGCTGCCGCTGGCGCTGGTCCTGTGGGACTGGTCGAACCGCGAGGCATGGCGCGTCGCGCTGCGCCGCCAGTGGCCGTTCTGGGCGCTGGCGCTGGCCGCGCTGCCCGCGCTGGCGCTGCATCCGGGCACCTGGGCGCTGCTGCAGGGCAGCCTGCACACGCGCGACCTCGCCGCCAGTCTGCCGACCCAGCTCCACAGTTCCACCATCCTGCTCGGCAAACTATTCTGGCCGGCCGGCCTCAACATCGATCCCGACTGGCCGACGCTCGCCGGAGTCGCCGACGCGCTGCCGCAACTCGCGCTGTTCGCCGGCGCCGCCGTGCTGGCGATCTGGCTGCGGCCGCGCCGTCCGTGGTGGACGCTCGGCATCCTCTGGTTACTGCTGCACCTGTTGCTGCCCAACGTCTTCTTCCCGCGCGCCGACATCGCCAACGAACGCCAGATGGTATGGGCCGGCTGGCCGCTTCTGCTCTGCCTCGTCATCGAACTGCGCCTGCGCGCCCGCCCCGCTGTCGCCTGGACAACGGTGCTGATCTGCGCGCTGGCACTGGCCTGGGCGACGCATCTGCGCAACGCCGACTACGAAAGCGAAATCGCACTCTGGCTGGACACCGCGCGACACTCGCCGCACAAAGCGCGCGTCTTCAACAACCTCGGCTACGCCTACCAGCAGGCAGGCCGCGACGACGACGCCCGACAGGCCTATCTCAAGGCGCTCGCCCTCGATCCCGACCATGTCAAGGCATTGAACAACCTCGAACGCCTCGATGCGGCGTCCCGCCAGGACTGACTTTTCCATCGCCGTTGCAACCCATCGGATTACGCTGTCATCATGCGTGGCAGTGACGGTGACAAGTTGCAGGCCTTGGCTGGATCGATTCGTTCGGCGACAATGCTCTTGGACATTCCCTTTCGAGTCTCTGGTCCGGTTGATGCGCTTTCCGATCCCCA
Organism: Gammaproteobacteria bacterium; assembly: GCA_018819515.1. GTDB lineage: Bacteria > Pseudomonadota > Gammaproteobacteria > Burkholderiales > Rhodocyclaceae > Fen-999. The sequence continues at coordinate 22,621 of JAHJPX010000010.1, read as the reverse complement.
GAGCTGGCCCGGCAATCCACCTGGAGGTGGTTCCATGCGCGTTCTGTTCGTTCCGTTGTTGCTCGTGCTCTCCGGCGGTTGCGCGCAACTGCCTGTTGCGCCGATTCCTTCTCCTGCGGATCGGACGGACGCCGTGGTGTTCGACATCGACGGCACGCTGACGCCGAAGGTGCTGGACGTTTTCGAGGCGCGCCCGGATGCGGCGAAGGCGGTGCGCACGTTCGCCGGGAAAGGCTACGAGATCTTCTACGTCAGCACCCGCGTCGCCTGGCTTTCGGCCGGCATTCCCGACTGGCTTAAGAAGAACGGCTTCCCCGCGGGTAGCGTCCACGTGGCGCAAACCGACGAGGATCGCCGGCATCCCTACGACTTCAAGAAAGGCATGCTGAAGGACATCGAGGCCCATGGCTGGAATGTCAAATTCGCCTACGGGGATTCGTCTACCGATTTTGCGGCCTATGCCGATGCCGGAATTCCGAAGGAGGGCGTCTTCGCGCTGCTGCGCGAAGGGGAAAAGTGGTGCGAATGGGGCGTCTGGAAGGCGTGCATTTACGGGTGGACGCAGCATCTCGATTTCATCGAGAACTCGGTGCCACCCGCGGCGAAGCAGAACTGAATACTCCGTTCGGACCGATTCAGGAAACGAGCACAACCTTGCCGGTGTTCTTGCGCGCTTCGAGCCAGGCGTGGGCGTCGCCGGCCTGATCGAAGCCGAAGCTGCGATCTACATGTGGTCGAAGCCAGCCGTCCGCGACGCCGCGCAACAGGCTGTCCATCCAGCCGCGGAGCTTAGGCACCTCGTCCCACATGTGCCCGATGTTGACGCCGAACACCGCCTTGTTGGTGTTCATCAATGCAAGCGGATGGAACAGCGGCATGCCCACGGCCGCCGACAGCAGGCGCAACGGACCGAAAAGGCTGGACTCGGTGGCAACGGAGACGCCGAACATGCCGAGCCGTCCGGTGCTGCGCAACGCCTGGTAGCTCTTCTTCCAATGGCTGCCGCCGAGCGGATCGGTGACGAGTTCCACGCCGCGTCCGTCGGTCAGTCGCGCCAGTTCTACCGACCAGTCCTTGTTGCGATAGTCGATCGCCTCGTCGAGCCCGCGCTCCTTCAGGAACGCGTGCTTGCCGGGGCTGGCGGTGCCGATGCTGCGCGCGCCGATGTGCCGCGCGATGTCGATTGCGGCGAGGCCGACGCCGCCGCCGGCATTGTGGATCAGCACGGTTTCACCCTGATGCAGCGACCCCATCACCACCAGCAGTTGCCATGCGGTGAGATAGTTCACCGGGATTGCCGCGCATTGTTCGTGGCTCAGCCCTGCCGGCCGCGCGAACACCTGTCCCTCGGGCACGACCACCGCATCGCCGTAGCCGCCAAAGCGCGTTAACGCGAAGACATCCTTGCCAAACCAGTCCTTGCTGACGCCGGTTCCGACTGCGTCGACGATCCCGGAGACTTCGTAGCCGACCACGCAGGGCGGCCTGGGCGCATCGGGATACAGGCCTTGCCGCGCCAGCACGTCGGCAAAATTGACGCCGCTGGCGTGCACACGGATGCGCAGCGTGCCCGCCGTGGGCACAGGATCGGGCGCATCGCGCAGCACCAGTTTCTCGGGACCGCCATGACCCGTGATGACTATCTGCTTCATGTCCTCGCCTCGTCGGGGTGGGCAAACATGACAACACTCTACATCCACCGACGAACGACGCAAGCGGAAAAGTCAGCCATGGCGACACGCCGCCAGCAGGCGAAGATGAGCCGCCGTCGGACTCAGGCCCGACGGGCAATTCGATGTCGCTGCGCTGCGACTCGGGGAGGTGCCTCGCGATACAATTGCAATCCTTGATCGCAGCGTCTCCCAGCCCACCTCATGCAACAAACCGAAAACCTCAACATCGAAGCCTTCGAGGCGATGCCGACCCCGGAGGACGTCCACCGCCGCCTGCCGATGACGGCCGCCGCCGAAAAGTCAGTCGTGGCGGGACGCCGCGCCCTGCAGGGAATTCTCGACCGGACCGACCCGCGCCTGTTCATCGTCGTCGGCCCCTGCTCGATCCACGATCCGGTCGCCGGTATCGACTATGCGAAGCGCCTGAAGGCGCTCGCCGACGAAGTCGCCGACACGCTGCTGCTGGTGATGCGCGTGTATTTCGAAAAACCGCGTACGTCGACGGGCTGGAAGGGCTACATCAACGATCCGCGTCTCGACGATTCCTTCCACATCGAGGAAGGCATGCAGAAGGCGCGCGAATTCCTGCTCGCCGTCAATGAACTCGGCCTGCCGGCGGGAACCGAGGCGCTCGACCCGATCTCGCCGCAGTACCTCGGCGATCTGGTCGCCTGGACCGCGATCGGCGCGCGCACCGCGGAATCGCAGACGCACCGCGAGATGGCCTCCGGCCTGTCGACGCCGGTCGGTTTCAAGAACGGCACCGACGGTTCGGTCGATACGGCGATCAACGCGATCCTCTCCGCTTCGCGCCCGCACAGTTTCCTCGGCATCAACATGCAGGGCCGCTCGTCGGTGGTTCGCACGCGCGGCAACCGCTACGGTCATCTGGTGTTGCGTGGCGGCGGCGAGCGGCCGAACTACGACACAGTGAGCGTGGCGATGGCGGAGCAGGCGCTGGCGAAGGCGAAACTGGCGCAGAACGTCGTCGTCGATTGTTCGCACGCCAACAGCTACAAGAAGCCGGAACTGCAACCGCTGGTGATGCACGATTGCGTTAACCAGATCCGCCTCGGCAACCAGTCCATCGTCGGCCTGATGGTCGAAAGCTTCATCGAGGCCGGCAACCAGTCGATTTCCGACGATCCGTCGAAACTGAAATACGGCTGCTCGGTCACCGACGCCTGCGTCGACTGGCCGACCACCGAGAAGATGATCCGCGAAGCCCATGCGGCGCTGCGCGATCTGCTCCCGTCACGCGTATCAAGGTAATCGTTCCATGTCGCTGATCAAGCCCTTCCGCGGCCTCCGCCCTGCCCCGCAACACGCCGCCGATGTCGCCGCACCACCCTACGACGTGCTGTCGACCGAAGAGGCGCGCATCCGTGCCAATGGCAAGCCCTGGTCCTTTCTCCACATCTCGAAGCCCGAGATCGACCTGCCGGTCGATACCGATCCCTATGCACCGGCCGTCTATGCCAAGGCCGCGGAGAATCTCGCCAAAATGATGCAAGCCGGCATCCTGCATCGCGATAGTCAGCCGTCCTACTACGCCTATCGCATCGAGATGGGCAACCACACCCAGACCGGCTTCGTCGCCGCCGCCTCGGTCGAAGCGTATGACGAGGGCCGGATCAAGAAGCACGAATTCACGCGCCCGGACAAGGAAGACGACCGCGTGCGCCAGATCGATGCGTTGAACGCGCAGACCGGCCCGGTACTGCTCGCCTATCCCGATTCGCGGCAGGCCGATGCGCTGTTGTCGCAGGCTTGCGCTGGGGCGCCGGTCGCTTCCGTCGCCGCCGACGACGGCATCGTGCACACCATCTGGATCGTCAGCGACGCAACCCTGATCGCCGACATCACCGCCGCCTTCGAGGCAATGCCCGCGCTCTACATCGCCGACGGTCACCACCGTTCGGCCGCCGCTTCGCGTGTCGCCGCCGCGCGCCGCAAGACTGTTGTCGAGCAGTCGAGTGACTATTTCCTGGCCGTGATTTTCCCCCAGCACCAGATGAGGATCATGGACTACAACCGCGTGGTGAAGGACCTCAATGGCCTTTCCCCCGAAGAGTTCCTCAGGCGAATCGAGGGGTCCTACGCGGTGGCACCGGCCTGCGCCGCGGTCAAGCCGTCATGTCCGGGCGAGGTCGGCCTCTACCTGCCCGGCCGCTGGTTCCGGCTCAACATCGATCCGAAACTGTTCGTTGCCGACCCGGTGGCGCGCCTCGACGTCAGCCTGCTATCGGAGCACGTACTCGGCCCGGTGCTCGGTATCACCGACCTGCGCCGCGACAAGCGCATCGATTTCGTCGGCGGCATCCGCGGCCTTGCCGAACTGGAGAAGCGCGTGGACAGCGGCGAGATGTCCGCCGCCTTTGCGATGTATCCGACGCGCATGGCCGACCTGATGGCGGTGGCCGACGCCGGTCAGGTGATGCCCCCCAAGTCGACCTGGTTCGAGCCGAAGCTCGCCGACGGTCTCGTCTCGCACGTCCTCGACTAAGGACAGGCTAGGCCTTCACCTCGGCCATGTCCAGCAGCGAGACGATGCGCCGGGAAAGTCTGTCGACGTCGGCGTAGAGCTTTTCCGCCGTTGCCATGTCGCCTGCATTACGCGCAGCGATAACCTCCCTGATGGTCCGGTGTATCTTGGCATGTGGCTCCTCGACTTCCGTCAGTTCCTGGATATGGCCGAATTCCTTCAATCCCTCGCCGTAGTACCACTTGCCGAAGGCGCATTCCGTGTGCGACACCGCTTCGGCCTCGGTGAGCGTTGCCTCACCGTCGAGGAAGGAACGCAGACGCGTCTTCCAGTTGAGGTGGGCAATTTTGGCCGCCGACAGATCGAGTTTGCCGTCGCCCAGCTTGAACTGGCCGACCAGCCCCTGCAACTCGACCAGCAGCTTCGCCAGATCGGCGACCGAGCTGTCGGTGTCGCGCACACCGTCACCTGTTTCCTTCGCCATGCGGCTGATGGTATCGACGCTGCCGTTGATGCCTTCGGTTGCACGGGCCTCTGCCGCCGCCGTCTCGGCGATCTCGTTGTTCATGGTGCGAATGCTCGCCACCGCCTGGGTGATCTTCTCCAGCGACTCGCCGGCCCGGCCAGCCTGGCCCACGCTGGCATCGACTCGCGAGCTGCCTTCCTTCATTACACCGACCGCCGCTACGGCCTTCGTCTGCAAGCGCGAGATCATGTCCTGAATGCGCGACGTGGCCTCCTGCGTACTCTGCGCCAGCTTGCGCACCTCGTCGGCAACGACAGCAAAGCCGCGGCCCTGCTCGCCGGCCCGGGCCGCCTCGATGGCGGCATTGAGCGCCAGCAGGTTGGTCTGGTCGGCGATGCCCTTGATCGTATCCAGGATGGTGCCGATGTTGCGGCTGTCGTCCTCGAGTTCGCCAATCACTTCGGCGGCCTTGGCGAATTCCTGCGCCACCGAGTGGATCGAATCGATCGTGGACTTGACCACGTTGAGACCGAGTTTGGCCTCCTCGTCGGCCTGCCCGGCGGCCGCAACGGCTTTGCCCGCGCTTGTCGCCACGTGCTGCACGCTGGCGAGCATCCCCCTGACTGTCTCCGTCATCGCGATCGTCTCGCGGTCCTGGCTGAGCACGCTGACGCGCGTCTGTTCCGCCACCGCCGACAGCCGCGACGACGCCGAGCTCAACTGGTGTGTAGACTCGAGCACCTTGAGCATCGCCTGCTGGATCTTGGCCACGAAATGGTTGAAAGCCTTGGCCAAAGTCGCTATCTCACGACCGCCCCGTTCGGGCAGGCGGCTGGTCAGGTCGCCATTCTTGTCGGCGATATCGCCGAGCGCGCCGGCCGCACCATCCAGCGACCGCGAAATGCTGCCCGCCAGCAGCGCCGCCAGCGCGAGCAAGGCGACGGCCACCGCCGCCACCAACCCCAGTGAATGAAACGTCCGTTCCTGAACGGCGGCGTCAATGTCGTCGATGTAGATGCCGGAACCGATCAACCAGCCCCATGGCTCGAACTTCTTGATGTAGGAAAGCTTGGGGAAAAGTTCTGTGGTCACGCCGCCGCCTTCTTTGGGCTTCGGCCAGTTGTAAGTGACAAAGCCCTCGCCGCTCTTGTCGGCCACGTCGACGAAGGCGACGAACAGGTTCTTCTTGCCATCGGTGGCAACCGCTTCGCCGGAGCTGCCGAACGTCATGCTGGTGGCGCAATTGAACTTGTCGGCATTCAGCACCTGTCCGTCCAAAGCAGGCACCGTCGGGTGCATGACCATCTTCGGGAACGGCCGGCCAAGGTCGTTGATCCAGAAGTACTCCTTGCCTTCGTAGCGCAGGGCTTTGACCGCCGATGCCGCCTGGCTCTGCGCTGCGGACTCGCTGAGCGCTCCCGATTTCTGCAAATCATGGAAATGTGTCAGCACACCGTATGCCGTTTCAACGAGATGCCGGGTCTTGAGCTGCTTCTCGTCCTGAAGCGTCTTGCGCACGGTCATCGCATCGATCATGGTACCGACCAGCAAGGCACCAATGAACAACAGGATCATCGCCCAGATCTTGTTGCGAATATTCAAGTTATCGAGAAATTTGAGCATATCCCTCCCCTTTCGACATTTGCCGCCCCCTTCATCGATAATAGACTGTGCAGCGAACTATTTACAACGCCACAGGAACCGGAATCGCCATGAGCTATGACTTTATCATTACCGAGACCCGGGGTCGGGTCGGCCTGATCACCCTCAACCGCCCCCAGCAACTCAATGCGCTATGCGATGCGCTGGTCGACGAACTCGGCCAGGCACTCGACGTCTTCGAGACCGACGACGCCATTGGCTGCATCGTCATCACTGGCTCCGCGAAGGCCTTCGCCGCAGGCGCCGACATCGCGGCGATGAAGGACTTCGACTACATGAAGACCTACCGGGATGACTACATCACGCGCAACTGGGAGCGCGTCAAGACCTGCCGCAAGCCCGTCATCGCCGCAGTTGCCGGCTATGCCTTGGGCGGCGGCTGCGAACTGGCGATGAGCTGCGACATGATCTTCGCGGCCGACAGCGCGAAGTTCGGCCAGCCGGAAATCAAGCTCGGCATCCTGCCCGGCGCCGGCGGCACGCAGCGCCTGCCGCGCGCCGTCGGCAAGGCGAAGGCGATGGACCTGTGCCTGACGGCGCGCATGATGGACGCCGAGGAAGCCGAACGGTCCGGCTTGGTAGCGCGCGTGATTGCTGCGGACAAGCTGCTCGACGAAACGATCGCCGCGGCCGAAACGATTGCCGGCTATTCGCTGCCGGTAGTGATGATGATCAAAGAGTCGCTCAACCGCGCCTTCGAGTCATCGCTCGCCGAAGGCCTGCTGTTCGAGCGACGTGTCTTCCACGCCGCCTTCGCGCTGGACGACCAGAAGGAAGGCATGTCGGCCTTCGTCGAGAAACGAAAGCCGGCCTTCAGGAACCGCTAGGAAAAGTCAGCCGTGGCGGTACGCCGAATGACGCCACCACGGCGTCCGGCTACTTGAATGGGTGACGGAGGACGATGGTCTCTTCGCGATCCGGCCCGGTGGAGATCATGTCGACCGGAACCTCGCACAGCGCTTCCATGCGCCTGATGTAGTTCTGCGCCGCCTTCGGCAGACCCTCGAAGGTCTTGATGCCGACGGTGCTGTCGGACCAGCCCGGCATCGACTCGTACACCGGTTCGCAACGTTCGAGGTCATCGGCGCCGACCGGCAGGATGTCGGTGAACTGGCCGTCGAGTTTATAGCCGGTGCAGATCTTCATTTCTTCGAGGCCGTCGAGGACATCGAGCTTGGTCACGCAGAGTCCGGAAACGCCGTTGATCTGGATCGAACGCTTCAGTGCGGCGGCGTCGAACCAGCCGCAACGACGGGCACGACCGGTGGTGGCACCGAATTCCTGACCCTTGGTGGCCATGTGCTTGCCGACCGGATCCTGCTTCTCGAGCGCGTCGTAGAGTTCGGTCGGGAACGGTCCGCTGCCGACGCGCGTGGTGTAGGCCTTGGTGATGCCGAGCACGTAGTGCAGCATGCCGGGGCCGACGCCGGCGCCCGCCGAAGCGCCGCCGGCGACGCAGTTCGACGAGGTGACATACGGATAGGTGCCGTGATCGATGTCGAGCAGCGTCCCCTGAGCACCCTCGAACAGGATGTTGGCGCCACCCTTGTGCGCGTCGTAAAGCGAGCGCGGCACGTCGGCAATCATCCTGGTCAGGCGCGGCGCCAGTGCCATGGCGCCGTCGAGGACCATCTGGAAATCGACGGCTTCGGCGCCGAGATAGTTTTTCAATACGAAGTTGTGATAGTCGAGCACCTCGGCAAGTTTCTCGGCGAAGCGCTTCGGCCGCAGCAGATCCTGCACGCGCAGGCCGCGCCGGGCCACCTTGTCTTCGTAGGCCGGACCGATGCCGCGCCCGGTGGTACCGATCTTCTTGGCGCCCTTGGCGGCCTCACGAGCCATGTCCAGCGCCTGATGGTAGGCCAGGATCAGCGGGCAGGCTTCGGAAATTCTCAGGCGCGCGTCGGCAATCACGCCCGCCGCCTCGAGCTCGTCAAGTTCCTTGACCAGCGCGTCGGGCGACAACACCACGCCGTTGCCGATGTAGCAGGTGACACCTTCGCGCAGGATGCCTGAGGGCACCAGATGTAGCACGGTCTTGTGGCCGCCGATCACCAGCGTGTGGCCCGCGTTGTGGCCTCCCTGATAACGAACGACCGCCTGGGCATGATCGGTCAGCCAGTCGACGACCTTGCCCTTCCCCTCGTCGCCCCACTGGGTGCCGATCACCACGACATTCTTGGCCATGCTTATTCTTCCTTCAAAGGTTCGATGATCCATTCGGTGCCGCGCCGGGTCAGTTGCCGGTCGCAGCCCGCCTCCCGCCAATGGCCTTCGTGGCCTGGCAACGCCAGCACAACCGTATCCCCTCGGCCGCGCAGGCGTTCGATTTCCTCGTGTAGCACGGCGTCCTCCGGCCACGGCGCGAGTATCGCGCCCACCACTTCCGGTTGCGGAGCAATTCGCGCCAGATCGCGCAAATCGATTGAAAAACCCGTCGCCGGCCGCCCGCGACCGAAGGCCTCGCCCACGCCGTCGTAGCGTCCGCCGAGCGCTATGGCGCCCGGCGACCCCTGGCAATAGGCCGCGAATACAACGCCATTGTGATAGTGGTAACCCCGCAAGTCCGAGAGATCGAAACCGATCGGCAGATCGTCCAGATCACGGGCCAGGCAGCGCAGGGTATCCAGCGCGCTAGCGATCTCCGGCGTCGCCGGCAATCGGCGCGCAGCCTCATCCAGCACCTCCGCCCCGCCATACAGTTCGGTCAAGGCGGAAAGGCCGGCGCGGACCGGCTCGGTCAGCTTCGCGGTCAGTTCATTCAGCGCGGGAACATCCTTCGCTTGCAATACCGCAAAGATCTCTTCCTCGGTATCGCCGGAAAGTCCGCTGCCGGTCAATAGTGCGCGAAAGATGCCGACGTGTCCGAGGTCGATCCGGGTCGTGGCAATCCGTGCCAGTTCCAGCGCGCGCGCCAACAGGCGCACGATCTCGCTGTCGGCCTCGGAGGCCGCGTGGCCGTACAGTTCGGCGCCGATTTGCAGCGGCTCCCGCGAACTAACCAGCCCCGCCGGGCGTGTATGCAGCACGCTGCCGCAGTAGCACAGGCGCGTCACGCCACCGCGGTCGAGCAAGTGCGCGTCAATGCGAGCCACCTGCGGCGTCATGTCGGCACGTACGCCCATGGTCCGGCCGGACAGCTGATCGACCAGTTTGAAGGTACGCAAGTCGAGGTCACGACCGCTGCCGGTCAGCAGCGACTCGACATACTCGAGCAATGGCGGCACGACCAACTGGTAACCATGCCGCGCAAACTCGTTGAGCAGGCACCGGCGCAAAGCCTCGACGTAACGGGCCTCGTCCGGCAGCAGATCCTCGATGCCTTCGGGAAGGAGCCAGCGACGCATCAATAAAGCACCGCGATGAGGCCGAGCCCGATCAGCATCGACGTCAGGCCGATGAAGCGAATCTGTCCGTCATTGAGTTCCGTCACGCGGCGGAAAGTCTCACGCCAGGTACGCGGCGCGGCAAAAGGCAATACCCCTTCGAGCACCAGCATGAGGGCGAATGCAAGCAGCAACGACGACGCCATGCTCGAACCGCCTTCCTTACTTGCCGCCGTGACCGGCGTTATTCAAGTATTTGAAGAAGTCGGAATTCGGTTCCAGAACCAGCACGTCACTCTTGCTGCGGAACGCGCCGCGATAGGCTTCAAGGCTGCGATAGAAAGCGTAGAACTCGGGATTCTGGCTGAACGCGCGGCCGTAGATGGAAGCGGCCTTGGCATCGCCATCGCCCTTGATCTTCTGTGCCTCGCGATACGCCTCGGCAACAATGACCTCGCGCTGACGATCGGCATCGGCCTTGATCTTTTCCGCCTCGGCGGCACCGGTCGAGCGCAGCTCGTTTGCCACGCGCTTGCGCTCCGTTTCCATGCGGCGATAGACGGCCTCCGAAACTTCGGCCGGCAAGTCCACCCGCTTCAGTCGCACATCGATGATCTCGACGCCGATGTTGCGCATATCGGCATCGGCCTTCTTCTGGACATCAGCCATGATCTTGTCGCGCGCGCCGGACACCACATCGTGCACCGTTCTCCGACCGAACTCCTCGCGCAACCCCGAGTTCACGGTCTGCGCCATGCGGGTCTTGGCGATGGTTTCGTCGCCACCCACGGAGATGTAGTACTTGGCTACGTCGTCGATACGCCATTTAACGAAGGAGTCGACCAGAACGGGCTTCTTCTCGGCCGTCAGGAAGCGCTCTGGATCGACGGGCTCCAGCGTCAGGATGCGGCGATCGAAGAAACGGACGTTCTGGATCAGCGGCCACTTGAAATTGAGGCCGGGTTCCCGGATGACCTCCTTGATTTCGCCCAACTGGAAGAGGAGCGCATGCTGGCGCTGATCGACGGTAAACAGGCTCATGCTGGCAACAACCAGCAGGCCGAAAATCAGTGCACCGACGAAAGGCAGGTTCTTGGCCATGTCAGCGATCTCCCCGGTCGCGAGAATTGAGCGAAGAACGTGACCGATAGTCACCGCTGCTATTGATCACAGGCACCCTTTCCGTCTGGGCTGGCACGTCATTGGACGTCGGGATCGGAGATTGTGCTGCACCGTATCCAGCGGCAGCCTCCGTCGCCGATACCGCGGGCGCAGCCGCAGCCTGCATCAGTTTGTCGAGCGGCAGGTAGAGCAGGTTGCCGCTGCTCTTGGCATCGACCATTATCTTGCTGGTATTGGCATAGACGTTCTGGATGGTCTCAAGGTAGAGACGCCGGCGCGTCACTTCTGGCGCCTTGTTGTACTCGGCGAGAATCTGCTTGAAGCGCGACGCGTCGCCCTCGGCGGTAGCAATCATGCGCGCACGATAACCTTCCGATTCCTGCTGCAAGCGCGACGCGGACCCTTGGGCGCGAGGAATCACATCGTTGGCGTAGGCCTGGCCTTCGTTCTTCTGGCGTTCCTTGTCCTGGCCCGCCTTGACCGCGTCGTCGAATGCCGCCTGCACCTGCTCGGGCGGTTGCGTGCTCTGCATGGTCACCGAACGAACCTGAATTCCGGTTTCGTAGCGATCGAGAATTTCCTGGATCAGTTTCTGCGTGCTGGCGGCGATCACGTCGCGGCCCTCGTAGAGCACGAAGTCCATCTTGCTCTTGCCGACGATTTCCCGAATCGCCGTTTCGGCGGCCTGGGTCACTGCATCGTCCGGGTAACGGTTCCTGAACAGGTAGGCCTGAACGTCCTTGAGCAGGTACTGAACCGCAAACTGGACGCTGACGATGTTCTCGTCGTCGGTCAGCATCAGCGCTTCCTTCGGCACCTTGTTCTTTTCCGAACCGCGGTAGCCGACTTCGACCGTGCGCACACCGGTGAGATTGACCACTTCGTTACTCTGGATCGGCCACGGCAAACGCCAGCGCAGGCCCGGTTCGGTGACCTCGTTGAATCTGCCAAACTGGAGCACGACGCCGCGCTCGCTGGCATCGACGATATAGAAGCCACTGCCTAGCCATACTGCCACAACTACCGCAACCAGCATGCCAATGCCGCCACCGAACTGGCCAGGACTCAGCGTCGGCATCCTGTCACCGCCGCCGTTGTCACCGCCGCCGCTGCCACCGCGCCGCTTGCGGCCGATCATCGCGGACAGCCGGCGATTGAAGTCGCGCCATAACTCTTCCAGGTCCGGAGGGCCTTGGTTGCCGCCCTTGTTGCCACTGTTGGGGTTATTGCCCCAGCCGTTATCGTTCAGGGACATCAGAATGCCTGCGAACATATCGTTTGTCGGGTCGGGAAATTAATGAATAGTCGAATTTGAATTTCGGGTGCCTTCCGGCTCCGCCCGGCGGGCGTGGCTGCGGGCAACATCGGCCAGCAAGTCACGCAGCAAGGCCAAGCCGGCACCCGTTCGGGCACTTACCCGAACGCGCTTGATATTACCACACTCGTCATGTTCGACACCCGGGTCCACCCCCGTCGCATCTATCTTGTTCCATACCACCACCTGTCGCACCGCACTCGCGCCGATTTCCTCCAAAACGGCCTCGACGGCCGCCATTTGCTGGTCGCGATCCGGATTGGCCGAATCGACCACATGCAACAGCAAATCCGCCTCGGCGGTTTCCTCCAGCGTGGCATGGAACGAGGCCACCAATGCATGCGGCAGGTCGCGAATGAAGCCAACCGTATCCGAAACGACGATCTGTCCCACACCTTCGACGAACACCCGCCTCGAGGTGGTATCGAGCGTCGCGAAGAGCTGGTCCGCCGTGTACGCGCCCCCCTTGGTCAGCGCATTGAACAGCGTACTCTTGCCCGCGTTGGTATAGCCAACCAGAGAAACGGCCAGTACCTCGCCGCGCACACGTGCGCGCCGCCGTACCTGGCGCTGTCGTTCGAGCCGCTTGAGGCGATCCTTGAGAAAAGCGACCCGCTTGCCCAGCAGCCGGCGATCGGTTTCGAGTTGCTTCTCGCCGGGTCCGCGCAGGCCGATGCCGCCCTTCTGCCGTTCGAGGTGGGTCCAGCCGCGTACCAGCCGGGTCGCGAGGTGTTGCAGTTGTGCCAGTTCGACCTGGAGCTTGCCTTCGTGACTCTTCGCGCGCAGCGCGAAGATATCGAGAATCAGGCTGCTTCGATCAACCACGCGCATGCCGAGGTCGCGCTCGAGGTTGCGTTGCTGGCCGGGAGCCAGTTCATGATTGAAGAGGATCAGGTCGGCGCCATGCAACCGGGCGGCCTCGCCGATTTCCGCAACCTTGCCCTTGCCGGCGAAGGTCGCAGGATCGGGACGCTGGCGACGACCGGAGACGATAGCCAACGGCTGCGCGCCTGCGCTGGTCACCAGCAGGCGAAATTCTTCCAGACGCTCGGCGTAGTCCCCCTCGCCGAGGTCAAGTTGCACCAGAATGGCATTTTCACCAGTAGCGGGCCGCTCAAACACGGCCACGCTCCGGAAGCACGGGCGTCACTCGCCGTCGTTGTCCTGGGCGAAATTGACGGGGCGGGCCGGAACGACGGTCGAAATGGCGTGTTTGTATACCATCTGGGTAACCGTGTTCTTCAGCAGTACCACGTACTGATCGAAGGACTCCACCTGCCCCTGAAGCTTGATGCCATTGACGAGATAGATCGACACCGGCACGTGCTCGCGGCGCAGCGTGTTCAGAAACGGGTCTTGTAGCATCTGCCCTTTATTGCTCATGGTGGCCCCTCGGCTCAAGTTATTGCGGACGGCTAATGTAATCGATTTTTGACCAGCATGCCAACCGTTCAATCGGGCTTGGCGAAGGGATTATGCGTAGTCTTGTACCGGATGCGCAGCGGAGTCCCCTGCAGGCGAAACGCTTCCATGAAGGTTTTCTCCAGATAGCGCGTATAGGCATCCGGCACCGCATCGAGCGCGTTGCCGTGAATGACGATGATGGGCGGATTGGAGCCGCCCTGATGGGCGTAGCGCAACTTGGGGCGAAAGTTGCCCCGCCGGGGAGGCGCCTGCTTTTCGACTGCCGCCAGTAACACGCGCGTGAGTTTCGGCGTCGGCAGTTTGATCATCGCAGCGGCATAGGCCTTATCCACCGAAGCAAGCAGGCCGCCAATTCCCTGCCCGGATAGCGCCGAGATGTGATGCACCTTGGCGAAACCGAGAAAGTTGAGTTTGCGGGCGATATCGTCCTTGATGCGTTCGCGCCGATAGCTGTCGACGGCATCCCATTTATTGACGGCCAGCACCAGGGCTCTTCCCGCCTCGGCACAGAAGCCGGCGATATGCGCATCCTGGTCGGAGATATCCTGACTGGCGTCGACCATCAGGACGACGACGTTCGCTTCCTCGATCGCCTGCAGGGTCTTGATGACCGAGAACTTCTCGACTGCCTCGAAGACGCGGCCCTTGCGGCGAAGGCCGGCGGTATCGATCAGCGTGTAGCGACGACCGTCGCGTTCGAAGGGCACCTCGATGGCGTCGCGCGTGGTGCCCGGCATATCGAAGGCGATTACGCGCTCCTCGCCGAGCAGGGCATTGATCAAGGTACTCTTGCCGACGTTGGGCCGACCGGCAATCGCCACTCGCGGACCCTGCGGCGACTCCTCCTCCCGATCGTCGGGAAAAGGCGCCAGCGCAAATTCAAGAAGCTCGCGCACGCCCTCGCCGTGAGCACCGGAGATGACGCGCGGCTCACCCAGCCCGAGTTCGTGGAACTCGGCGGCAACGACCGCGCGATCCATGCCCTCGGCCTTGTTGACGGCGAGATGTAGCGGTCGATCGCTGCGCCGGAGCAGTTCGGCAATCACCCGGTCCTGCGGCGCCAGACCGGTACGACCATCGACCAGGAACAGCACGACGTCCGCTTCGGCGATGGCGGCTTTCGCCTGCTCCGCCATTTCATGAACGATGCCGGTCTTCGCCTGCGGTTCGAATCCACCGGTGTCGACTACCACGAATGGCTTGTCGCCAAGACGGCCATGGCCGTAGTGGCGATCGCGCGTCAGACCGGGCATGTCCGCCACCAGCGCGTCGCGGGTCTTCGTCAGGCGGTTGAACAGGGTGCTCTTGCCGACGTTGGGTCGGCCCACCAGCACGAGCGTCGGTTTCACGACTCAGCGCGGCTGCAGCGCGAAGATGCCGCCATCCCGGGTCTGCACCACAAACCCGTCAGCGAGCCGCTGCGGGTCCGCGCGAATGGCGCTGCCGTCGGTGGTGGCACGCGCGACAAAGGCCCCGGTTTCCGCGTCGAGCAGATGGACGACGCCCTGAAAGTCAGCCACGGCGACACGCCGACCCAGCGCGATCGGCCGGGTCGGAGCGCGCATGAACAGCTTGTCCTGCTTCCAGCCGCTGGCGCCCGTTTCGCGCGCAAATGCATGCACGCTTCCGGTGTCGTCGGTGACGTACACGCGCCGTTCATCCATGTCGATGCCCGCGCTGCTGGAGATGTCGCGGCCCCATAGTTGGTTACCGGTGGCAATATCGAAACATGCAACGCGCCCCTGAAACGCCGCGGCGCAAATTTCGCGTTCGCGCACCACCGGCAAGCTGGTCAGATCGACAACCCGTTCCAGTTCCGTCGCACCCTTCGGCAATGCTACGGCAACCTCCCAGATCACGGCACCGTTCTGGTTGTTGATTGCGACCAGTTTGCCGTCAGGCAATCCAGCGACAACCACCGTCTGGCCAAGCAGCACGCCGACGTTGGAACGCAGGGTAAGAGTCGGCGTCGAACGCTGGAAAACCCAGCGACGCTTGCCATCCTTCGCATCCAGTCCGGTGATTTGCGAATCGCCAGAACGAACCACCACCAGCCCCTCGCCAACGGATGGCGCAGCCAGAACTTCGGAACTGACGCGTGCCCGCCACAAAGCTTTTCCGGTATCGGCGTCGAAGGCCAGCACCTCCCCCTTCGGCGTACCGACGGCAATCAGTTGGCCGTCCGAACCGACGCCGCCCGACAGCTTCTCGTCAAGAGAAACACGCCAGACTTCACGCCCCTCGTCGTAACGGACAATCGTGCCATTGTGACCGGCGGCGAAAACGCTGTTAGCGACCACTGCCGGCGTAAAGACGAAATCGTCCGTCTTGCCGGTCGATCCCCGCCATAGCGGAGATAGTTCCGCCGTTGCCACAAATGATTCCAACTCCGCCGGTTTGACCTTCGACTCACCACCACAAGCCGAAAGCAGCGCCGTCGCGCCGAGCAACACAAGTCCGAACCGCATCGTCCTCACTTGCCCGCCCCGAGCGTGTCCAGCTTGACCTGCAGGAGCTGACGATAAGCGGCATGGGCGCGCGCCTCGCCGCCACCCTGCTTCAACAGAACGTCCAGCTCGGCCATCGCGGATTCGTATGCCGCTTTGGCCTCGGTTTCCTTCTGCTGCGCGGCAAAAATGTCGCCGCGCACCTCGTCGAAACGCGGCGCCAACGATGCTGCCGGCTCGGCCGACAGTTGCTTGAGCGCCTCGTCGTAGGCTTTCTCGTCCAACAGCAAGCCGGCCAACCGCAAACGCGCCAGATCGCGTACCCCTTCGTCCTTGGCATTATCCGCGGCCCACGCCAACTGCGCCTGCGCCGATTTTACGTCGCCGCCATCCGCAAGTGCCTTGGCGGACAACAACGCCGCCAGCCCGGCGTACGCGGTGTCGGAGTACTTCTTTATCAATTCGCCCGTCAGTTCCCGCGTGCGTTTGGCGTCCTGCTTAACGGTCGCCACCTGGACGCCGCCGTAGAGCGCCGATGCCTGGGCTGCTTGGTTGCGCTGCCACCAATTCCAGCCCTGCCAGCCAACCACGCCGATGGCTGCCGCCATGACGACCGCTGTAACCGAGTTGCCATGCATCTTCCACCAGGTCTTCAGCTCGTCGAGCTGTTCCTGTTCTTCAAGGTCGTAGGTTGCCATCGTTCGATTTCCTGTTCAGCTATTCACATTCCGGTCCAAGAATCCACTCGCCTATCGTCTCGGCGAGGCTGTCCATCCCGACGCGACGCTGCTCGCCGGCCTCGCGCAACGGCTTCACCGTCACCTCGTTCGCCTGCGCCTCTTCGTCACCGATGATCACCGCCATCGGCGCGCCGGATACGTCGGCCCGCTTCATCTGTGACTTGAAGCTGCCGCCGCCGCAGTGCAACTGAACGGCGAAGCCGACATCGCGCAAGTGCTCGGCGGCCCGGAAGGCATGCCGCGCCGCCGCCTCGCCTTGATGTACGACATACACGTCCGGCGCCGGGCGCTCGACGCTGTTGCCCTGTTCCGCCCACAATGCCAGCAACCTCTCCACGCCCATGGCGAAACCGCAGGCAGGCGCGGGCTTGCCCCCGAGCTGCTCGACCAGACCGTCGTAGCGCCCGCCGGCACAAACGGTACCTTGGGCGCCGAGCTGCTCGGTAACCCATTCGAACACGGTCAGATTGTAATAGTCCAGGCCGCGTACCAACCGCGGATTGATGCGATAGGGCTGGCCGGCGTCCTTGAGCAAGGTCTGCACACCCTCAAAGTGCTTGAGCGACGCCTCACCGAGGTAGTCGATCAGCTTGGGCGCGGCCTCGACCAGCGCCTGCATGGCCGGGTTCTTGGTGTCGAGGATGCGTAGCGGATTGGTATGCAGCCGGCGCTGCCCGTCGGCGTCGAGCTGATCCCGGTGCTTTTCAAGGTATGCGATCAGGTCGGTACGATGCCGGGCGCGCTCATCGGCCTGGCCGAGCGTATTGATCTCCAGTTCAATGCCGGTCAGCCCGAGATCGTCCCACAGCCGCGCGCCCATCACTATCTGCTCTGCGTCGACGTCCGGTCCCGCGAAGCCCATCGCCTCGACGCCAACCTGATGAAATTGCCGGTAGCGGCCCTTCTGCGGCCGTTCGTGACGAAACATCGGTCCCATGTACCAGAGCTTGCGCGGCCTGTCGTAAAGGAGATTGTGCTGTAGCACGGCGCGCACACAGGACGCGGTTCCTTCCGGCCGCAGCGTCAGTTGCTCGCCATTCAGGCTGTCGGTGAAGGAATACATTTCCTTCTCGACAATATCGGTAACCTCGCCGATGGCGCGCGCAAAAAGCGGTGTCGGCTCCACCAGCGGCATGCGCATCGGCCGGTAGCCGTAGCCACGCAGCCAATCGCGCACCAGTTCCTCGAACTGCTCCCAAATCTCCGCTTCGTCGGGCAGGATGTCGTTCATCCCGCGTATCGCTTGCAAGGTCTGACTCATTTTCTAGCTACGCGGTGCGTACGTGCGCGCCACGTAATCCTCGATGATCTGTTTGAATTCAGCGGCAATGGCGTCGCCACGCAGGATCGTCACCCGCTCGCCGTCGACATAAACCGGCGCCACAGGTTCCTCGCCAGTGCCCGGAAGCGAGATGCCGATGCTGGCGTGCTTGCTCTCACCCGGGCCGTTGACCACGCAACCCATGACCGCCAGCGTCATTTCCTCGACACCAACGCGCGCCAGTCGCCACCCGGGCATGCGCTCACGGACGTAGGCCTGCACGTCCTGTGCGAGTTCCTGGAATACGGTGCTGGTCGTGCGACCGCAACCCGGGCATGCCGCCACCATCGGCACGAAAGCGCGCAGGCCCATGGTCTGGAGTATCTCCTGCGCCACAACGACTTCGCGTGTCCGATCACCCCCCGGCTCCGGAGTCAGCGACACGCGAATGGTGTCGCCTATGCCTTCCTGCAACAGCACTGCCATCGCCGCCGTCGAGGCGACGATGCCCTTGCTGCCCATGCCAGCCTCGGTAAGGCCCAGGTGCAACGGATAGCTGCAACGCTGCGCCAGATCGCGATAGACAGCAATCAGATCCTGTACGCCGGATACCTTGCAGGAAAGGACAATCATGTCGCCGGACAGACCGAGATCCTCCGCCCGACCGGCGGATTCGAGCGCCGAAGCGACCATTGCCTCGCGCATGATGCCGGTCGCGTCCTTCGGCTCGGCGCGACGGGCGTTTTCATCCATGACGCGCGCGAGGAGTTGCTGGTCCAGACTGCCCCAGTTGACGCCGATGCGTACCGGCTTGCCGTAGCGGGCGGCGATCTCGATCAACTGCCCGAACTGCTCGTCGCGCCGCGCGCCCTTGCCAACGTTGCCCGGGTTGATGCGCAGCTTCGCGAGCGCCTCGGCACACGCGGGCACTTCGGCCAGCAACTTGTGGCCATTGAAGTGGAAGTCGCCAATCAGCGGTACGTCGAGCCCCATCGCCAACAAGCGGTTGCGTATCTCCGGGACGGCCGCTGCTGCTTCCCGGGTATTGACGGTGATGCGGACAAGCTCCGAGCCGGCGCGTGCCAGTTCGGCCACCTGCATGGCGGTGGCAAGGGCGTCGGCCGTATCCGTATTGGTCATCGATTGCACCACCACCGGTGCCCGACCACCGATGGCGATGCCACCGACGGTCACGCAACGCGTATGCCGTTGCGGCGCCCGACCCGCGCGAACCTGCTGTGGAGATAGCATCACTCGAGCGTCAGGCGGGCCACTTCCGAGCGGGTATACGGCTTCATGTCGACCGAGCGACCGCCGTCTCGCAAGGTGACGACCCCCGCGTTTCCGACGACTACTTCGAAAGGCGGCCGCCCCGCAACCGACTGCGTACCGGAACGATAAATGCCCGTCAGGATCACTAAACCGCTGGCATCCTTGACCTCGATCCACGACTCGCCATCGAAATCGAACGACAGGCGCCGCGTATTCATCGGCAGCGCTGACTGAATATCAGCCTCCAGCGTTGCTGGTAGCGGTTCGACCACTGGCGATGGCTGCGCTGTGATCGCGACGTCAGCACCAGGAGGCGGCGACTCCGGTCTGACTTCAGGTGCAACTACTTCTTGCGGCTTGAAATCCCCCAACGTCGTCCGGGCGGTCTGGACTGCGGTATGCATCGTCGACACGCCGTCGCCCAGATAGTGCCATCCGATCATGACGGCAGCGGCAACGAGAAGCAAAACCGATACCGCGACCAACGGTGGAATGTCACGGAGACCGCCTCTCGGCGTAGCATTGCCCATATTCTCCGGAGCGCGAATTTCCGGCTCCTCGAGCGGCATTCTCGATTCAACCAGGCCGAGCATGGATTCCGGATCGAGCTTCAGCAGACGGGCATAACTGCGTACCAGCCCGCGCAGGAATACGGCGCCGGGCAGAACGTCCATGCGGTCGGCCTCGATCGCCTCGATCTGTCTCGCACTGAATTTCAGCGCGTGGACGACGTCGTCAATGCTCAACCCCCGCGCTTCGCGAGCCTTGCGCAACAGCAGGCCAAGCGTCGGCGCATCGGCGGTAGCCCCGCTCGGCTGCACCGGCTCCGTCAGGCTGTCCATTTCACTCACTGATAGATACCTTGTTTCAGGAATTGATACTCGCGACTATCGCGAAAATCGCGTCGGAGTTGCATTCCATAGCGCCTTTCGCCACTGCGATCACCCAACGCGCGCTCGATACGCAGACCCAACCAGACCGACTGCGCAGTCGGTGCGACCAACTCGTGCAAATTGGCTAGCTGCACGCGAGCGTCCGCAGCGCGATCGGTACGGTAATAAAGCTCCGTCAGCAGAAAGATCGCATCGCTGTTTCGCGGGTCGGCCGTCAATGCCCGTCGCAAGAACGCTTCGCCGTTCCTGTCGTCACCAACCATGATGGAGCACATGGCGGCGTTGGTCAGCGGTTTTGTCGGCGTCGCGAAAAGCGTGTTCTTGCTAGCCGTTTCGAAGTACGCGATCGACTTGCCCTCCCGGCCAGTCTGACAAAGGAACCAGCCATAGTTGTTGTTGATTTCCGGGTCGCCGGGGGCCAGTTGCAGCGCGCGGTCAAAGCTCTCCTCTGCCGCACGATTCTCTTTCAGATACATCTGTACCAGTCCGAGCACGTTGTGGCCAAGCGGGTAGGAAGCATCCGCTTCGACGGCCTTGCGCGCCTCGTCGAGCGCAATACTCAGTTGCCCCTGGCTCATGTATGCCATGCCGAGATCGGCATGCGCCTTGGCGGCGCGCCGCGCCTCGCCGACCACCTCCTGCTGGGACACCGGCGTTTGCTGTTCTCCATCACGCCCCTGCGGTATCGATCCACAACCCGCAAGTAGTCCCGTCAGGACTACGACAAACCAATGTATATTTGTCATATCACCTCCAATGAGCGCTTGGGCGAAAAAGTCAGCCGTGGCGATACGCCGCGTCGCGACTTGTCCCGCACCTGCCCGGCCAGTTGGCCGCAGGCGGCATCGATGTCGTCGCCGCGCGTCTTGCGCACGGTCGCAACGACCTCAGCCGCCATGAGGATTTCCTGAAACCGCCGCACACGCCCGGGTGTTGAACGTCTGAATCCCGAGTTCGGGAACGCGTTGAACGGAATCAGGTTGAATTTGCTCGGTATGTCACGAACCAGGGCCAGCAGCGCCCTGGCGTGAGCATCGCTGTCGTTGACGCCGTCGAGCAGGACGTACTCGAAGGTGATGAAATCGCGCGGCGCGTTCTCCAGATAGCGCCGGCAGGCGGCCATCAGATCCTGAAGCGGATACTTCCGGTTGATCGGCACCAGGCGGTCGCGCAGATTGTCGTCCGGCGCGTGCAGGGATACGGCCAGCGCAACCGGCACGGTTTCGCGAAGCCGATCCATGGCCGGAACGATGCCGGAAGTCGATACCGTCACGCGACGGCGCGACAGTCCGTAGGCGTTGTCGTCCAGCATCAACTTGAGTGCCGCGACAGTACTGTCGAAGTTGACCAGCGGTTCGCCCATGCCCATCAGCACGACGTTGCTGACGACGCGTTCTCCGGAATTGCCAACGCCGGGCTGCCTGACCGCGCCCAGCATTCGGTTGGCGTGCCATAACTGGCCGACGATTTCGGAGGTGCTCAGGTTGCGATTGAAGCCCTGCCGCCCCGTCGAACAGAAAGCGCATTCGAGCGCACAGCCCACCTGTGTCGACATGCACAGCGTGCCGCGGTTGGCCTCGGGGATGAACACGGTCTCGACGGCGTTGCCACCGCCCACGTCCAGCAACCACTTGCGGGTACCGTCGGCGGCAACGGTGTCGCTAATCGGCACCGGACCGCGAACCTCAGCCTCCGCCGCCAGCGCCGCGCGCAACGATTTGGCGACATCCGTCATCTTCCCGAAATCGTCCTCGCCGAAGCGGTGCATCCAGCGCAACACCTGGCGGGCGCGAAAAGCTTTCTCGCCACGCCCGGCAAACCAGGCAGCGAGCCTTTCAGCGTCGAAGTCGAGAAGATTGACCCTCATCCAGACCTTTGTTCAGCGTCCGGAAAAAACGTTCAGTTCCGGAAAGAAATATGCGACTTCGACCTTGGCCGTCTCGGGACCATCCGAACCATGAACGGCGTTGGCGTCGATGCTCGCGGCAAAGTCGGCGCGGATGGTGCCCGCCTCGGCCTTCTTCGGGTCGGTGGCACCCATCAGTTCGCGATTCTTGGCGATGGCGTTCTCGCCTTCCAGAACCTGAATCATCACCGGCCCGGAGGTCATGAACTTGACCAGATCGTTGAAAAACGGACGTTCCTTGTGCACTGCGTAGAAGCCGCCGGCTTCCCGTTCGGACAACCAGGCCATGCGCGAAGCGATGATCTTCAGACCGTTGGTTTCGAACCGGGAATAAATCTTGCCGATCACGTTCTTGGCTACGGCATCGGGTTTGATGATCGACAGGGTGCGTTCGACAGCCATTCTCTTTTCTCCAGCAGATTAGTAGGCAAAACAAGGAACTGCGAATTTTATCGCAGAAAAGTCAGCCATCGCGGTACGCCGAACGAAAAAAGGTTCTTCACCGAACTCCGGGGAAAGCTGAGCGGATTTTGAGGAAGAAGTAGGCGTCATCGCGGAAGCCGTAGGCCATACGTTTGATCACCTTGATCTTGTTGTTGATGCCCTCGATGATATTGGTGCCCAGTGG
>JAHJPX010000009.1 GCA_018819515.1 Gammaproteobacteria bacterium | reverse complement strand
GCCGCGTCATGGACACCGACTACGCGGTCGAATCGACGAACGCGACCCGCAACAGCATTCTTCAGCAAGCCGGCACCGCCGCTCTGGCGCAAGCAAACCAGAACCCGGCCTTGGTGCTGACCCTGTTGCAGTAAGCGACTATTATGAGGGGAGGCCCGGCAAAGGCAGTCAAGCCTGCCGGGCTTTCTGACCTGGAAGGGATGGAAAAATGATCATCCAGACCGCATTCAATCCAATGCCCGCATCGGCTCCCGAGCCGCGTGGCATGGCTTCCGGGGAAACGAAGATGGTTGTTGCCAAACCTGCACCGCCGTCGGCTGACCCGCCACCGGCTGAAAAGCCCGCGGCGGCGCCGTCTGCGCCGGAACTGGCAGCCGCAGTCGACAGCATCAACCGTTCCCTGGAACCCGAAAGCCGCAACCTGAAGTTCAGCATCGACGACCATACGGATCGCGTGATCGTAAAGGTTGTAGACAAGGAAACCGGCGAAACCCTGCGGCAGATTCCGCCGGAGGAAGTGCTGGCGATCGCCGAGTCGATCAAGGACTATCAAAAAGGGCTAATATTGAGTCAGAAGGCTTAGGCTAAGCCGGGAGCGAGATTATGGCCGTATCGACTACCACCGTCCTTGACGTTCCTGCGCTCGTCTCGCAGTTGATGGCGATTGAGCGTCAGCCGATCGACAAGCTCGAAGCCAAGATCACCGACTACGAAAGCAAGATATCGTCGTTCGGTACGCTCAAGAGTCTTGTTTCGACCCTACAGTCCTCGCTGACGACGCTTTCCAGCAAGTTTTCAGCGTACTCGGCAACATCGTCGGACACCAACGTGTTTTCGGCCTCTGCCGATAGCAATGCGGTGTCCGGCAACTACACGCTGGCAGTAACGTCCCTTGCGCGGGCGCAGAGCTTGGTCGCCGTCGGCCAGACTTCCAGCACCACCGCCATCACGGCCGGTGCGTCGACTGTCACCTTCGTGGTCGGCGGCACGACCACGGACGTCACGATCGGCGCTGGCGCCTCCCTGGAAGACATCCGCAGCGCGATCAACGCGGCCGACGTCGGCGTTTCCGCCACCATCGTGAACGATGGCAGCGGCGCGCCGTTCCGCCTGGCCCTGGCAGCAACGGAAACGGGCGCCGGCAATGCCGTCAGCAGCATCACCATCCAGTCGGGCGGCGACAGCACCCTGAATGGATTGCTGGCCTACAACCCCACCAGCAACCCCCCGGGCACGGCGACCCTGACTCAGGCAGTCGCAGCAGCCGATGCCGCATTCACGGTCAACGGCATTGCGATTACCAGCGCCTCGAACACCGTGACCGATGCCATTCAGGGCGTCACCCTGACACTGAAAACCACGACCACATCCGCCACCCTGAACGTCGCCCGCGACACGGAGGGGATTGTCGACGCGGCGTCGACGTTCATCGAGGACTACAACGCCCTGGTAAGCCAGTTGAAGTCACGTTCGGCGTACGCCTCCGCCACCGAAACGACACCCGTCCTGGCCGGCGATGGTACTGTCAGGCTGATGCTCGACCAGTTGCGCAGTATCTTTTCGACGGCCGCAACCGGCGGCACGCTGTCCTATCTGGCCGAAGTCGGGATTTCCGTCCAGTCCGACAGTTCCTTGAAAATGGACAGCGCCACGCTGACCAATGCGATGGCCAACGATTTCTCCGACGTGACGAATCTCTTCACTTCAGCCTCCGGCTTTACAACGCGCCTGGACAGTTGGGCGACTTCGGTACTCCAGACTGATGGCGTCATCGATGTCAGGGTCGGCACCCTGAACGATTCGATCGACAACTACAACGAGCAGATCGACCGGCTCGAGGCAAGGATGGCCGCGATCGAGCAGCAATACACGATCTCCTATACGAACCTGAACGTCCTACTTGCCAGCATGGACAACCTGAGCACTTACCTGACCTCGCAGTTCTCCAGCAACAGCAATACGAACTGACCATGAATACCGCAGCCGCCATCAGCGCCTACAACAACGTCGGCATCGAGACCGCGGTGATGAGTGCCGATCCGCACAAGCTGATCGCCATGCTGTTCGACGGTGCGCTCCTCGCGATCACCCGGGCCAGGGAAGAAACCCTGACCGAACAAACCGCCGCCAAGGGCCATTCCATCTCCAAGGCGATCGCCATCATCGGCGAGGGCCTCAATGCCAGCCTGGATCACAAGGTCGGAGGAAAGCTGGCCGAAGATCTTTCCGCGCTGTACGCCTACATGGTGCGGCGCCTTGTCGACGCCAATCTGAACAACGATGTTTCGACTCTCGACGAAGTCAGCGGCCTGCTGATGGAACTGAAGGACGCCTGGGACGCCATTCGCCCCCAGGTGGTCGGCGCTGCTGACTCAGGTTCCAGACCGCCTTCCGGCACTTTGGCCAATGGCTAAATGACGACTTCGGCCCGCGCGATCGAGAATTACGAAACGCTCTTGACGCTTTCCAGGGAGCTACGTGAAGCAGCTGCCCGTGGCGAATGGGAACGCCTGACCGAAGTCCAGAAGCGACGCGCCATCCTTGTCGATGCCATGGCGCCAATCGATTCTGCCACGAGCCTTGATGAGCCCGCCCGCCGCCGCAAGGACGCATTGATCGAACAGATCCTCGCGGACGAGGCGGAGACCCGGACTCTGGTCAAGTCGTGGATGACGCAAATGCAGCAGGCGATTCAGGACGGAAGGCAGGAATTGCGTCTTCTCAAGGAATATCGGAGGCACGCTGGATGACCGACGATCTCTGGCGCAGCCCGGTTGCGAGCCGGTGTGGAATTGGCCGACGATCCCGCCGTTCTTTCCGCGAACGGCATCTCACGGCGCCCCTTACCATGCCGGCGATGGCCTCCCAGATCGAGATATACCAGGATATGAGCGCGCTCTCGGCCCGCATGGTCGAGGCGGCGCGGGCGAACGATTGGGAACGCCTGATTCGCCTGGAAAAGTCAGTCGTGGCGCTACGCCGATCCCTCGCGGAAGACGATGACAACGCTCGTCTTTCGCGGCGCGAGGCGGAAATCAAGCATGCCCTCATCCAGCGCATCCTGGACGATGATGCAGAAATTCGTCGCCACACGGAACCGTGGATGGAGCAGGTTCGCCAATTCCTCGGCGGCAACGCAAGCCGGAAGCGGGTGGAAAGCGCCTACGGCGCCTCCTCCTGAGTTGTTGGTGGCCGACAATGGCTGCCGAATCCCACACACCCCGCGTTCCTGACAGGCTGGTCACGCCATGGCCGTGATTCCCCCTGATGCTGGCGTCCACATCCGGACGCAGACCGATCCTGGCCAGGTTCAGGCGCTCGCCCCTGTCCGAGGCATCCCGGCCGGGCTGCCGGAATTCCAGCCGGGCCAGGCCTTCACCGCGCGCATACAGGAAGTCCTGCCAGATGCCACTTACAAGGCGCTTGTTGCAGGGAAGCAACTGACGCTCCAACTCCCCGAAGGCGCCAACCCAGGCGATGTGCTCGAGCTGACTGTCGTCGATCGAACGCCCCGCACAGTTATCGCCCGGCGGACCGAGGGCCAGCCGACACCATCGCAGGTAGACGCCAAGCCATACCAATACGCGCGCATCTCCGACACCGGACAGTTGATCGGGCGCCTGCTGACCGCCGAAGGCAAAACGCCACCGCCTGCCGCTCTCAACCGCGGCCAGCCACTGGTGGCCCAGCCGCCCGGAACCGGCGTTGAACTCGCCCCCGCCTTGCAAAAGGCAGTCAGCCAGAGCGGGCTCTTTTACGAAGCGCATCAGGCGCAATGGGTTGCTGGTGAGCGCAACCTCGCCTCACTCCGCGCAGAGCCCCAGGGAACATTACCGGCCGCGCCCCGCCCTGCCCCCCTTGGCCTCCCCGCCAGCACCGCCGAGTCGCTTGTCGCACAAAACCGAGCTCCGACGGGAGCAACCGAGTCTCTATATGTTCCAAATCGTACCCCAACAGGAACAACTGAATTTCTTTACGCTCCGAACCGTCCATTCGCAGGGGCAACCGGATCGCTATACGCTTCGAGCTCTCCCTTTGCTGGAGCAGCCGAGTCTCTATACGCTCCGAACCGTCCACCCGCGGGAACCGCCGCCGAACCACCGGGCGCACTACAGCAGTCGAACGCAGCAGCCGCGCGCGGAGAGCCCGTCGTTCAAGCTCGTCCGGAATCCGTCGTTCGACCTGGCGAACCGTCCTTGGCACGCGGCGAGGGACAGACGCAGGCCACCGCGGCAAACGCCGCGCAAGCCAACACGACGCCCAACGTCCCCGACGCGATCCGGAATATCGTCCAGCAGCAACTCGACGCCGTCGCCACACAACGCCTTGCCTGGCACGGTGAAGTCTGGCCGGGGCAGTCGGTCGACTGGGCCATTCAGCGCGATTCCATCGAGGATCGCGATCCCGGCGCGACCGAAGCGGGCGAGGCACCACGCTGGAGCACCTCGTTGCGCTTGACCATGCCACGTCTGGGCACGGTAGACGCCGTATTGCAACTTTCCGGGAACCGACTGCGCGTGCGGCTGGCAACCACCAGCGCCGACGCGGCAAACGATCTGCGGCAACAAACGGCCGGCCTGACGAACACGCTGTCCGAGGCGGGACTGGAAGTGCGATCGGTGGAAGTCCGCCATGAAGAATAGGCAGCCCCCGGGTCAGGTCGACGAGCGCAGTCTCGCGGTAGCCCTTGCCTACGCGCCAGGCGATGCCGCACCACGGGTCGTCGCCAAGGGGCGCGGACTCACCGCCGAAACCATCATTGCATTGGCCCGCGACCACGAAATCTACGTTCACGAATCGCCCGAGATGGTCGCCCTGCTGATGCAGGTGGATCTTGACGACCACATACCACCACAGTTGTATTTGGCGGTGGCGGAGCTTCTTGCCTGGCTCTATCGCATCGAAGGAATCCAGCCGTCGAACGGCAGCGAAGCTTGAGACGGTGGCCGAAGTCTCGACATTCCGGATAAAATTCCCCGGCCATGAATTCCCCAGTTCAGAACGAAGATGCCGGTCGCGCCAAAACCGGGCCGACTGCGCATCCACTGCTGGAGCCGGCCGATCACTCGCAATATCTGCTGCGATCGAAGGCCGAAATTGTCTACGTGCTGCGCGGGTTGGTTGCCGGCAAGGATCACATTACGGTCTATTTCAACGAAGGGCAAAACTTCCTCCTCTCGGCCATCCTCCAGGTCGACGACAAGGAGGTAATCCTTGATTTTGGCGCCGATCCGGAAACGAATCGTCTTGCCTTGGTCGCCGAAAAGCTGTTCTGCGTCACCAGCCACGAGAAGATACGAATTCAATTCGTGCTGCGCGGACTGCGCGAAATCAACTTCCAGGGAGCATCGGCATTCATCGCCCCCTTGCCCGATGCCATCCTTCGTCTGCAAAGACGCGAGTACTTTCGGCTGACGACTCCGATCGTCCATCCGATCAAGTGCCAGATACCCGTATCCGGGGAAGAAAACTCCGAGACGGTCGTCATGGAAGCCAACGTTATCGACATCAGCGGCGGCGGGCTGGCCATGATGGTTCCGCCAGTTGGACTGAGCTTCACTGCAGGCGATGTTTACGAGAACTGCCAGGTCGAACTGCCCGAAGTCGGCGTCGTGCAAACGACACTGGAGGTCAGGAATGTGTTCGATGTCGCCCTGCGATCGGGCGCACAGGTTACGCGGGCAGGCTGTCAATTCGTAAACCTGCCGGGGCCCATGCTGACGCTCATTCAGCGCTACATTCTCAAGGTGGAACGAGAACGCAAGGCCCGCGAATCGGGACTGGCGTAGCGAACGCTTCCGGTTCTCAGACCGGCATGTTCATGATGTCGTTGTAGGCGGTCACCAGCTTGTTTCGCACTTGAACCATTTGCTGGAAGGAAAGGTTGGCCTTCTGCAGGTCAATCATCACATCCTGCAGGTTGACATCGTTCTTGCCGACAGCAAAATCTTCCGCAATCCGTTGAGCCTGCTGCTGGGCCTGATTGACTTGGTCGATAGCCGTCTTCAGGGCAAGCGAGAAATCTGCCCCCCCGGATTCGCCCGCCGATTCGGCTGGTTTGCCTTGGACAAGCGCCGCGGTGGCGCGCAATTGCGCCAGTGCTTGATCGAGACTCCGTGTGTCGATTGCCATAGTAGCCAGCTCACATGCTGTGGTTTCTCAGATTCTACTAGCAAACGGCATGCCGGTTCCTCAGGTCATTCAGCACCGACATCGCCATCCTGCCGATACTGGGCCAGCTTGTAGCGCAAAGTCCTCTCGGAAATTCCCAGCAATTCCACCGCTTTTTTGCGCGATCCGCCTACCTTCGCCAGCGTATCGAGGATGTGCTGGCGCTCCAGATCCTTCATGTTGGCCGGGGCGGCGTCCGATGCAGACACGGCAT
The DNA here is from genome assembly GCA_018819515.1 of Gammaproteobacteria bacterium. GTDB lineage: Bacteria > Pseudomonadota > Gammaproteobacteria > Burkholderiales > Rhodocyclaceae > Fen-999. The sequence goes on along the minus strand of JAHJPX010000009.1, from coordinate 58,777 downwards.
TCAGCTCCGACTCCACGGGCCGAGTCGCGGCAAGCTGTGGCGATGACCAAGCCGAAAGAGAAAGCGATTCCGGCGTAATCGAGTCCCCTGGAGCCATGATCACCGCTCGCTGAACGACGTTTTCCAGTTCGCGGACGTTGCCGGGCCAGTCGTAAGCGGCAAGTTTTGCCTCTGCCGCGCCGTCAAGCCGAATCACGCGCCCGACACTGCTGCCTTGAAGCGCCAGAAAGTGCTTCGCGAGAGGCAGAATATCTCCGGGTCGCTCGCGCAACGCCGGAATCATCAACGGAAAGACATTCAGACGATAGTAGAGGTCCTCGCGGAACCGGCCCGCCTTCACCTCGGCCGCCATGTCGCGGTTGGATGTCGCCAGCACGCGGATATCCAGCGCCACGGGCCGCTTGCCGCCGACGCGCTCGACCTCCCGCTCCTGAAGAACCCGCAGCAGTTTTGCCTGAAGACCCAGCGGCATTTCCGAAATTTCATCCAGCAGTAGGGTGCCGCCGTTGGCCTGCTCGAACTTGCCGGCCTGCGCCGTTTGCGCCCCCGTATACGCCCCGCGCTCATGGCCGAACAAGGTCGCTTCGAGCAATGTGTCGGGAATCGCAGCGCAGTTGATGGCAACGAAAGGCCCGTGCACACGCGAGGACTGATCATGGATGTAACGCGCGAACACTTCCTTGCCGGTACCCGATTCACCTGTCAGCAGAACTGTCGCGTCCGTCCGCGCGACTCTCGATGCCAGAAGCAGCACGTCGCGGGAACGCGGATCCTCGGCGATTACGCCCTCGGCGTGCGGAGGAATTGCATAGCGGGCGATCTGGTCGAGTAGGGCCTTCGGCTCGAATGGCTTGAGCATAAAGTCGCAGGCGCCACCGCGCATCGCCGCCACCGCCTTGTCGACTTCCCCGAAGGCGGTCATCAGCATCACCGGCAACCCGGGATGGCGTCCATGAATTTCACCCAGTAGTTGCAAACCATCCATCGGCGCCATGCGCAGGTCAGAAACCACCATATTGAATCCCTCCCGATCAATCAAATCGAGAGCTTCTTGCCCGCCGGACGCACCCTGGACACGATGCCCAGCCGCCTCCAGCGTCAATAAAAGCGCATCGCGCAGGGAATCGTCGTCCTCGACGACCAGAATACTGAGGTGTTCACTCATGGCAAATTGACCAAGGGAAGCGATATCGCGAATTCGGTGCCCGACGCCGGATCGGAGCGGACATCGATGGAACCTCCGTGGGCTCGGGCCACGCCTCGCGCAATGGCCAGCCCCAAGCCGGTTCCATCGCTTCGCGTCGTAAAGAAAGGCTCGAAAAGGCGTTCCACAACATTGGCAGGCATGCCTCTTCCATCGTCGGAAACCGAAAGGACCAACTGATCGCGGGAACGGTGAGACCGTAAGGTTACTCGACCACCAGCCTCCACCGCCTGGAAAGCGTTTTCTATCAAATTGGTCAAGGCGCCCGTAAGCGCTTTGCGGTTGCCTGTCAGAGGGACCTCGCGAGAGTCGGACTCGACGCGGAACTCGACATCGCGGCTGTGGGCCAGAGGCTCGAAGGTGTGGCCAATTTCGGCCAGAAGGTCAGCCACGGCGAATGTCTCCCTGCCAAGAACTTCGCCACGAGCGAAGAGCAACGTGTCCTGGATCAATCGTTCGAGGTGCTTCAGACGACCGACGGTCTTCTGCGCAATCGGAACCCGCGTAGCCGCCGGAAGATCCGGGTTCTCGAGGTTCCCCGCATATAGCAGCGCTGCGGCCAGGGGAGTACGCAGTTGGTGCGCCAGTTGCGCCGCCATCTCGCCCATTGCCGCCAGCCTTTCGTTGCGCTCCGCCTGCGCGCGAAGCCGATGGGTTTCGGTCACATCGTGCAGGAGCACGATCCGACCACCTGCGGAATCGAGCGGTGTAACCGTGACCGCCAAACGACGATCCTCTAGTTGGCTCTCGCCGGGCGTTTCGGTGGCGAGAAGCCGGTGTTCGAGTTCATTCCACTGAATTCCCACTGGATTTGTCCCCAGCAGTCGCCCAGCCGCGGCATTGGCCTCGACAGCCACCCCGGAAGAATTCAGTACGACAACCCCTGCCGGCAAGGCATCTTGAAGTAGCGCCATACGCTCCGTCAAAGCGGCTACCTGACCCTCCAGCCGAAAATAGGCGGAAGCAAGCTCCTCCGAGGCCTGATTGAATATCTGGAAGGCTTCCGCCAACCGGGCAGTATCAATCCCGTTCGCTGTGGGTGGCACGGTATCCATTGCCTGACCATCATGGCAGAATCAAGAGGTTCCAACAACTTTCGAAATGCCGGCAAATTTTGCCGTTACTTGTTGGAACCGTATTTGCTGGTCGCAGCCACAATCTGGCAGCGGCCAGATTGGCTGATCAACGCGGACACTATTATCTGATGGCCACGGCGGGACAAGGTCTACCTTTGAGCTTGGCGGAATTCAACCGCATGAACGCGACCCAAAAGCTGGGAACGCTGGTTGCAATCGCGTTGGTGGTCGCTCTGTTCGTCGCTGGCCTGTTATGGGCCGCCGAGCCACCGTACGGAGTGGTATTTGCCAATCTGTCCGAAAAGGACGGGGGGCAGATCGTTGCCGCGCTCGAACAGCAAAACGTTCCCTATCGGATTTCCGGTGGTGGGAGCGCAATCATGGTGCCGGCCGATCGTGTCCATGAAGTGCGCCTGAGGCTTGCCTCCCAAGGACTTCCGCAAGGTGGCCTCGTCGGCTTCGAGGTCATGGACACACAGAAACTCGGGGTCAGCCAGTTCGCGGAACAAATTAACTACCAGCGGGCGCTTGAGGGGGAACTGGCGCGATCGATTCAATCACTGGCCGCCGTCAGGGGTGCCCGCGTCCACCTTGCAATCCCCAAACAAACCGCTTTTCTGAGGGATGAGCAGCGACCAACCGCGTCGGTACTTGTCGCGCTACACCCGGGACGTCGTCTTGAATCCGCTCAAGTCGCCGGAATCGTCCACTTGGTGTCTTCCAGTGTTCCACAATTGACGCCTTCGAGCGTGAATGTGATCGATCAGGACGGAAATTTAATTTCCGAGGAGGCCGACGTAGGGAAAATGGTCGGTCTGGATCCATCCCAAATCAAGTACGTCCGGGAAATCGAGCAAGAGTATCGCCGGCGCGTCGAGTCGATTCTGGGCCCGATGGTTGGCGCAAATAATGTTCGAGCACAAGTTACCGCCGACGTCGATTTCACCCAGACGGAACAAGTTGCGGAAACCTACAACCCGAATCCGACGCCCCGAACCGCCATTCGGAGCCAACAAACCGCCGAAACGAGCAGCGGTGCAGGTTCCGGGGCCATTGGCGTTCCGGGCGCCCTGAGCAATCAGCCGCCGGTTCCGGCTACGGCACCGATCACCAATCCGTCTGTTCCCGGAGCCAGCACAACCGGTGGGCAGGCGCCGATCAACGTCAGCAAAAACGCGACCGTAAACTATGAGGTCGACAAGACGGTCCGGCACACGAAAGAGGCTCCGGGAATAGTCCGGCGACTCGCCGTCGCCGTAGTAGTCAATCACCGATACGATCCAGCCAAAAACAAATCCATACCGTTGTCGGACACCGAGATGAAACAGGCAACGGCGCTCGCCCAAGAGGCGGTCGGCTTCAGCAAGGAGAGAGGAGACACGGTCAATGTCGCCAATGTCTCGTTTGCCCGCCTCGAACAGGAGGCGGTCGCAGATCTTCCGATATGGAAAGATCCCTGGTTGATTACGACGGCCAAGGAAATTGGTCGTTGGCTGCTGTTCGCAGTAATCGCCTGGCTGCTTTGGACGCGGGCATTCAAGCCGCTATTCGAGATGTTCGCTGCTGCGGCCCATCGCGTCGAGGCCGAGCAAACTGCGGCAGCGGAGGCGGCCTCGGTGGGCGGTGCGGAATCCCGCCACGCGAACTTCGGCCGGAACTATGATTCCAAGCTTACGCAAGCGCGAGACTTGGCGAAGCAGGATCCCAAGCTGGTCGCAGGGGTAATTAAGGAGTGGGTCGGTGGCGAACCCAGATGAAGGCGTGGAAAAGAGTGCAATGCTTTTGCTTTCCTTGGGTGAAGACGAGGCTGCAGAGGTACTAAGGCATTTGGGGCCAAGGGAGGTCCAGAAACTCGGGCATGCCATGGCCCAAATGAAGGCCGTCCCACGCGACAAGGTTGAAGCCGTTCTGGACGAGTTGGAACATCGTTCGTCGGCCGGTACGCCTCTCGACGTGGATGAGACGAAGATCAAATCCATGCTCACCAAGGCACTTGGCGACGACAAGGCCGCCAATCTGATTTCCCGCATTCTTCAGGGTGGAGACACCGCGGGCATCGAAGGCCTGAAATGGATGGACGCCCCCACTGTCGCGGATTTGATCAAAAACGAGCATCCGCAGATCATTGCGACGATCCTGGTACACCTCGAGTTCGATCACGCAGGCGAAATCCTGAAACAGTTCACGGAACGCTTGCGCAACGACGTATTGCTTCGTATTGCGACGCTGGATGGCGTCCAGCCAGTCGCCCTTTTTGAACTTAACGATACGCTCAAACGATTGCTGGCGGGAGCTTCCGGCAATGTCAAGAAAGCCGCAATGGGCGGGATTCGGCATGCCGCCGAAATTCTCAACTTTGTCGGACAGGCAGCCGAAACATCGATCGTTGACAATGTTCGGGAATACGACCCTGACCTGGCGCAGAAGATACTCGACGAGATGTTCGTATTCGAAAATCTGATCGACGTAGACGATCGCGGCATCCAGCTCTTGTTGCGTGAAATCCAGTCGGATTCGCTGATACTGGCGCTCAAGGGCGCCTCGCCGGAACTACGGGACAAGATATTCAAGAACATGTCTCAGCGGGCGGCGGAAATGCTAAAGGAGGATCTCGAGGCCAAGGGCCCGGTACGCGTATCGGAAGTCGAAGGCGAGCAGAAGGAAATTCTCAAAGTTGCACGTCGACTCGCTGACGAGGGACAGATAGTTCTCGGCGGCAAGGGTGGTGAGGACCAGATGATATGAACGGTCTGACCGCTTGGGAGCGCTGGGAGCTCGCCAGCCTGGACGCGGAGACGCCGGTGGCCTCCAACGAAGAGGGCGCTTCTGCCGTGGTCGATGGAAAGGAACTTGCTCAGACACGCGACGAAGCCAGGCGGGAGGGCTATGACGCCGGCTATGCGTCTGGGCAAGCGGCGGCTCAGGTGGTAGCGAAGCGGCTGTCCAGCGCTGCAGCGCAGCTTGACGAAGCCCTGTCCGAGTTCGATCAGCAAGTGGCCGACGAACTTCTGGCATTGGCTACCGAGATCGCGCGGCAGGTCGTGCGGGGCGAAGTCACGGCACGTCCAGACATCATTGTCCAGGTGGTTCAGGAGGCGCTGGCGCAGTTGCCGCACCAGCATGCGACCATCTTCCTGAATCCCGACGACGCCTCGCTGATACGCTCGTATATGGGCGACGCGCTGTCTCACGCCGGACATCGCCTGCTGGAAGATTCTCGCCTTGCTCCCGGCGACTGCGTGCTCGAGTCGGGTAGCAGCCAGATCGATGCGACGCTCGCGACGCGCTGGCGCAGGGTAGTCGAAAGTTTGGGTATTGAGCGCGCTTGGCATGACAAGGACGAGCAGTGAATCCCCATCGCCGGAACTGGCGCAACTTTCTTGCCGACTGCAAGGAACAATTGGGGGATATCGCACCGTTTCAGTCCAGCGGTCGACTGACCCGGATCAGCGGCTTGGTGATGGAGGCTTCCGGGCTCAGGATGGCGCTTGGTTCGAGTTGCCGAATTCAGGTACCCGACGACGGCATGGTCGAGGCCGAGGTGGTTGGATTCGCCGGCGAGAGGCTTTACCTGATGCCGACCGAGGATGTCTATGGACTGGCTCCGGGGTCCAATGTCATTCCGCTGGAAATACCGCCTCCCCCGCCAAGAATCGGTCTATCGAGCCAACCCTTTCGACGGGCTTTTGACCGCGCAAAACACCTGCCGGTAGGCGATCAACTGCTTGGGCGAGTGATCGACGGGAATGGCCGGCCGCTAGACAAATTTGGGCAGTTGGATGCCAAACCTGCGAGATCCCTGATCAGCCGCCCCTTCAATCCGCTACACCGAGCATCAATCAGCCAAAATCTGGATGTTGGCATACGTACGATAAATGCGCTTCTGACGGTCGGCCGAGGACAGCGCCTCGGCCTATTCGCCGGTTCCGGGGTGGGAAAGAGTGTGTTGCTGGGCATGATGGCGCGCTATACGGCCGCCGAGGTAATCGTCGTCGGACTGATCGGCGAACGCGGCCGCGAAGTAAAGGAATTCATTGAGCAGAACCTCGGGGACGAAGGGCTGAGCCGTTCTGTGGTCGTCGCCTGTCCTGCCGACGTCAGTCCGCTGATGCGCCTGCAGGGAGCTTCATACGCAACGTCGATCGCCGAACACTTCCGGGATCAGGGACGCCATGTCCTGTTGATAATGGATTCCTTGACCCGATTCGCGATGGCGCAGCGGGAAATCGCGCTGGCTGTCGGCGAACCCCCCGTCACTCGAGGTTATCCTCCCTCCGTGTTTGCCAGGCTGCCTCAACTCGTGGAACGCGCGGGCAACGGCCTGGAGGGTGGCGGATCGATTACGGCTTTTTACACGGTCCTCACCGAGGGCGATGACCCGCAGGATCCGATTGCCGACGCAGCCCGGGCGATTCTCGACGGACACATCGTCCTGTCGCGCCAGTTGTCAGATGCCGGCCACTATCCCGCCGTGGATATCGAGCAGTCGATATCCCGCGTCATGACGAGTCTGATCGAACCAAGTCAACTGGACCTGGTTCGTCGATTCAAGCAGCTCTACTCGCGATACCAGCGTGCCCGCGATCTACTTGCCGTTGGCGCTTACGCTCCGGGCTCGGACCCGCTACTCGATCAGGCAATCGCGCTCTACCCGCGCATGGAGAGCTTTTTGCAGCAGGACATCGCAGTACGCGCCAATAGCAATGACAGCGTCGCTGCTTTGGTGTCGCTGTTCAGCTAGGCTAATATCAGAGCAGGTTCGCGATCTGTGACAGTACCTACATTTGGAAATCCCGGTGACAAAAGCTTTTCCCTTGCAATCGATTCTCGATCTTTCCCAGATTAGACTGGAGGAAGCGACACGCCGGCTCGGCGAGCTCATTTCTGGCGAACAACAAGCCGCCCAGCGCCTGGAGCTGCTAGCCCAGTATCGCGACGAATACCATGAGCGTTTCATCGCCGCCGCTCGCGACGGGCTGACACGAAACCAGTGGCACAACTATCAGTCATTTCTTGACCGTCTTGATGTGGCGATCCGCCAAGCGCGGGAACTCGTCGCGCAATCGCATCAACAAACAGCCGCTGGACAGCAGGAATGGCTTGATAAGCGTGGCCGTGTCAAAGCGTTCGATACATTGGCTCAGCGCCATCAATCGCGTGTTGCGACTGTAGAAACACGTCAGGAACAGCGAAATCTGGATGAACATGCCAGCCGTTCGCATTCACGTGGCGCCCAGGAAGATGGCGAGCAATGACCCCATCTCCCACAACAACGTGGCACGCCAATTGCATTCCCCATGAGGGAATCGCTCATTGGGGTATCGAATGCCTGCAATAACTGCCGCAAATCCTTTGGCCACGGCAAATTCATCGACGCACAAGGAGGCAAGCTCCGCGTCCGATAGTAGCGGGGCGGAACGCCCGTTTGCCGTGGTCCTCGCCGAACAGAGCGGCGATACCACAAAATCGACAAACAACCACTCACGCCGGAACGCTTCAACGTCCAACGCCAGGAATCCAGTAGCCACGGCAAATTCCACGGCGCGCAAGGAAGTGAGTACCGTCGCGGAGAGTGGCGAGGCGGAGCGCCTGTTTTCCGCATTCCTTGCCGAACAGAGTGTCGATATCACAGAATTGGCAAACGGCAACCCGAGCCGGAGCGCTTCGGCATCCAGCGCGACAGACGTCTTGGATAGCGCCAACACAAACGGGGAAGTGGCATCATTAGTTCCTCTGGCCGATATCCGAAACACGGCTACGCTTGAGTTTTCCGCAGCTGATCAGGGCGACCCAAAAGATGAAAGCCTGCAAGGAATCTCCGACGAGGCACTTCCCGACGCTTCCGGCAAACTGATCGCGGCCGCAACGATCGCGGCTGCCGCAATTCCACCCTCAACGATCGCGGCCACAGCGGTTCCAGCCACAGCAGTCCCGGCCACTGCAATCCCGGCCACTACGATCTCGGTCGGACGTGGCTCTGACACAAGATCGACCACTCAAGAAGCCGGTATCGGCAGTACAAGCAGCAAAACAGCCCTTGCGACCGCTTTTTCGGCATCACCAACGAAAGTTGATTCCGAAACCGGTGCCGAGAACAATGCCCTGTCTCGGTCCGTCGTCGACGCGCGCGAGGATGCACTTGCTCGCGAGAGGTCCGGCCAGGTTCTGTCAAATACCAATGCCGTACCGGCAAAACTTGCCGTAACGGAAGCGCCCATTGCCCGTCCGGAAGCAGTTCTCGCCGTCAAGAATGCCGACGGAGCCGTTACGGGCGGGGCAAAAGCGGGAATTTCAGTAAGCACCGAGTCTGTTGCCATGGCAATCTCGTCCTTCCCGGGCACGGCGACAACGCAGATCAATCGTCCTGTCGGAGAATTTTCGATCTCCGTGCCAGCCGGAAGCGCTCATTGGGAATCCGCCATCGGCAACAGCCTGATCGTCATGCACGGTTCCCGCCATGATCGCGCAGATCTGATACTGAACCCACCCCAGCTCGGTCGCATCGAGGTCTCCATCTCGATGAAAGGGGATGAGGCAACTGCCAGCTTCATCGCCGCAAACCCAACAGTCAGGGATGCGCTCGAAAACGCCATGCCCAGATTGAGGGAAATCCTGGCAGATGCCGGCATCGCGCTTGGTCAGACTCATATCGGCGCCGAATCACAAAACCAATCTGCCAAGAATCCCCAATACAGCGAAAAAGTGCCTGGCGGCCCATCCAACGACGTAAAGGCCGATGGAAGCTTGCAAGATGCAACGTTCAGGCATGACAATACTCCACTACGCGGGCTGTCGAACAAGCTGATCGACACCTACGCCTGACGAAGATGGACCGGACAACACTGCTGGGGAGATGATGCATGGCGGAAGCCAGAAAGCCTGAAGGCGGAGATGTTGAACAACCGCCCAAGAAAAGCAAAAAGCTGCTTCTCATAGTGATCATCACCGTTGTGCTGCTGGCTTTGATAGGTGGTGTCGGCGCGTTCTTTCTCATGCAGCAACCGGCTGCGGAAGGCGATGAAGAAGGTGACGAGATCCCGGCGAAAATCGAGCGCCCAACGGAGGCACATAGCGATGATGCGCCTCCCGTATTCGTCAAGCTCGATGCGTTCACGGTAAAACTCCAAGTCGAACAGCAGGAGGCATATCTGCAGGCGGTCCCGGAATTGCGCGTCCTCGACGAACACTTGGGAGAAAAGATCAAACAATACATGCCGGAAATCAGGCACAAGTTGCTGTTGATTCTGTCCGGAAAGGCGGTTTCCGACATCTCGACGCCGCAGGGAGTGCAACAGCTCGCCAACGAAATGCGCGCCACCATCAATGAGATCGTAGACCCGCCAACGCCGGGGAGAAGGCGCCACGGGCAAGAGACGCCGGGCGACCAGGCCGGGCCGGACGACCCCGTCCAAGCGGTCTTGTTCACTTCGTTCATCATCCAGTAGCCCCCAGATGAGCCAGGACTTTCTCTCTCAGGAAGAAGTCGACGCCCTGCTGAAGGGAGTCAGCGGGGAAAGCGAGGAGAACGCTGCCGAGGAGACACCCGGCGGCGTTCAGACGTACGATCTCGGCCGGCAGGAACGAATCGTTCGTGGCCGTATGCCGACGCTGGAGCTTATCAACGAGAGATTTTCCCGTTTGTTGCGCATCGGTCTATTCAACTACATTCACAAAGGCACCGAAATATCGGTCGGGCCGATCAAGGTCCAGAAGTACAGCGAATTCATTCGCAATCTGGTAGTACCGACCAACCTGAACCTCGTCACGATCAAACCGCTACGCGGAACCGCCTTGATGGTTCTCGATCCCAATCTTGTCTTTCTGGTCGTCGACAGCATGTTCGGTGGCGATGGGCGATTTCACACGCGGGTTGAGGGACGCGACTTCACGCCGACGGAGCAGCGGATCATCCAGGGTCTGCTGAATGTGTTTTTTGCCGAGTACGAAAAAGCCTGGAAGCCGGTATTCGAGATCAAGTTCGAATATGTCAGATCTGAAATGAACACCCAGTTCGCCAACATCGCTACTCCCTCGGAAATCGTCGTGGCGATCACCTTCACCATCGAACTCGGCGGGAATACCTCGGAAATGCACTTCTGCGTTCCCTACTCGATGATCGAACCCATCCGGGATATCTTGTACAGCACCATGCACAGCGAGCAGGCCGGCTCCGACAAGCGCTGGACGAGCACCTTGGCAAAGCAGCTACAACTTGCCGAAGTGGAACTGGTGGCACCCTTGGCTTCGTGCGAAATCCCGGTAAGCGAAATTGCCAGTCTCAAGGTCGGTGACGTGATACCGCTCCACATAGACAAGCATATTCAGACGCTGGTCGACGGAATTCCCGTTATGGACTGTGGCTACGGTATTCGCGATGGTCAGTATGCCCTGAGGGTGGAGCGTTTCCTGGCGCAGGATGACATGGAACACGTTTAGGAGCGAATGCGATGAATGATAAAGCCGACGAAACCCAGGTCTCGGAAGACGACTGGGCCGCCGCGATGAATGAGCAGGCGGTATCCGAAGCGCCAGCCGGAAATACCGCCGCGCCGGCACAGATCTTCGAGCAGCTGGGTGGCGCGAAGCAAGCGGCCGTCGCTCCGCAAGGGTTCGATATGATCATGGACATTCCGGTTCGGCTGACGGTCGAACTGGGGCGGACCAAGATCTCGATCCGCAATCTTCTGCAATTGGCTCATGGGTCGGTTGTCGAACTCGATGGGCTCGCCGGGGAACCGATGGATGTACTTATCAACGGAACCCTGATCGCTCAGGGCGAAGTAGTCGTCGTGAACGACAAGTTCGGCATCCGCCTCACGGATATCGTCACACCCCAGGAACGGATGCACAAGCTCAACCACTAATCCCTCTTCAGGTGGCGTACCGCCACGACTGACTTTTCCCGGACTCAGCACGGGAGATTGCCGTGGCTTTCTCCCTCTGCTTCGCCGTTTTCCCGCACGGCCGCGTCCGTATGCTAATGCGGCAATGGCATCCGTAATCCCTTCCCGCCTGTTCATCGCCTCGGTCATCCTGGCGCCGGCCGTCGCTCGCGCCCAAACAACCGCTACTGCAACCGACCTTGGCGGCAGCGTCGTGCAACTGGTGCTCGGCCTCGCGGTGGTCATCGCCATGCTGTTCGCCAGCTTGTGGTTGCTCAAACGCCTGTCGGCGCCGCGCGGCGAAGCGGCCGGCCTGATCCGCGTCGTCGCCGGCACCGCCGTGGGGCCACGCGAACGTGTCGTAATCCTGGAGGTCGGCGGCACCTGGATGGTGCTCGGCGTCGCGCCGGGACAAGTCAGCGCCCTGGCCGAGATTCCGCGCGTCACCCCGCCTGCCCAACCGGACCCGCCACCGGCCGACGACCTGCCGGTCTGGTTGCGTCGCCTGCTGGGCCGCCCCCATGCGCGCTAGCCGGCTGCTCGCGGCTGCCGCCCTGCTCCTGCTGCCCGCGCTAGCCGCCGCGCAGGCGATGCCGACGGTCACCAGCGCACCCGCCCCGGGTGGTGGCACCCAGTGGTCAATGTCCATCCAGACCCTGCTGCTGCTGACAAGCCTGAGCTTCCTGCCGGCCGTGGCCCTGATGATGACGAGCTTCACGCGCATCATTATCGTCTTCTCGCTCCTGCGTCACGCGCTTGGTACCCAATCGACGCCACCGAACCAGGTACTGGTGGGCCTTGCCCTGTTCCTGACCCTCTTTGTCATGGCGCCCGTTGGCGACAAGATATACGCGGAGGCCTACCTGCCGCTTTCCGAAAACAAGATCACCTTCACGCAGGCGCTCGACCGGGGGGCCATTCCATTGCGCGGCTTCATGCTCAGGCAAGTGCGCGATGGAGACCTCGCCTTATTCACCAAGATATCCAACCAGCCCAAGCCGGCAACCACCGACGACGTGCCGATGCGGGTGCTGATCCCCGCCTTCGTCACATCGGAACTGAAGACGGCATTCCAGATCGGCTTCATGATCTACATTCCCTTTCTAATCATCGACATGGTGGTCGCCTCCGTGCTGATGTCCATGGGCATGATGATGATGTCGCCGGTCATGGTGTCCCTGCCGTTCAAGATCATGCTGTTCGTGCTCGTCGACGGCTGGAATCTCGTCGTCTCCTCGCTGGTCGCCAGCTTCGGATAGGGCGCACGCCATGACCCCGACCACCGTCGTCGAACTCGGCAGGCAGGCATTGGAGGTGGCCCTGATGGTGTCGGCGCCGCTGTTCATCGCGGCCCTTGCCACCGGCCTCATCGTCAGCATCTTCCAGGCGGCGACGCAGATCAACGAAGCAACGCTGTCGTTTGTGCCGAAACTGATTGCCATCTTTCTGGCCATGATCCTGGCCGGCCCCTGGATGCTCACCGTAATGACGACGTACATCCGGCAGCTCTACGAGTCCATTCCCTCAATGATCGGCTAATGATCTCGGTAACATCGGTCCAACTGGACGCTTGGCTTGCCATGCTTGCGTTTCCGCTGGCCCGGGTGCTTGGCTTGTTCGCCATCGTGCCGGTATTCGGAAGCGCCGCAGTGCCGCGCCGAGTCCGACTTGTCCTGGGCCTGGTCATAACATTTGCGCTAATACCCGGACTGCCGACGGTACCGACCATCTCTCCGGGATCCTGGACCGGCATCCTGATCATTGCCCAGCAGATGCTGCTCGGCATTCTGATGGGGCTCACCCTTCGCATTGTCTTCTCAACAGTGGATGTCGCCGGTGAAATGATCGGCCTGCAGATGGGTTTGTCGTTTGCGCTTTTCTACGATCCCCAGAGCACTGGGCAAACGCCAGTTCTGGCCGAGCTTCTGGGACTGATGACGACATTGATCTTCTTGGCCATGAACGGCCATCTACTGACGCTCTCGGTGTTGGCCGAGAGTTTCAAATTGCTGCCGATTGGCATCTCGCCGCTACCTAGTACCGGCTACGCGGCAATCGTATCCTGGGCCGCCGTGATGTTCTCCACTGGCGTACTGCTGGCATTGCCTGTCGTCTCGGCGCTACTGATCGCCAACATCGCCATGGGGGTGCTGGCGCGGGTGGCCCCGCAACTGAACCTCTTCGCGGTCGGCTTTCCCGTGACCATTTTCTCGGGATTTGCGGTGCTGACGATTTCGCTGCCCTATGTCGGTACCGCGATGGAGCGCCTGTTCGACCAGGGCTTTCTCGCCCTGCGCAACATCATCCGGGTAACAGGAGGTTAACCGGACGTCTTTCGGGTCAGTTTCACGACACCGGTTGCGGTGCGCTGCGAACCGATCACCGAAGAATCCAGACTTTCCTGGTATTCGACAACCTGATAGCCGTCGAAGCCGTTCAAGCGCGTGAGTTCCTTGGCGCGGCGATGAAACAGAGCCTGGGCCTCGCCCGCGCCTCCGACGTAGTAGCGTTTCATGCGTAGCGAGAAGTGAATGTGATTCTCGCCAAGGGGAGCTTCTTCGATCTCCCAGTTCGGCGAAAGCGGATCCAGCACCATGTAGGCAACGCCCGCCAGCGCGCCCCAGTAAACAATCTTTTCCAGCGCGATACTGATCGTAGGCGACATCTTGAGCGTGTAGTCCGGAATCAACGAACCGCTGCTCGGGATCGTTCTCACCGACGAACTGCCGCAGGCACACAGCGCCAGCGCCGCAGCCAGAATCGCGGCAAATCTCATAGGTAATTGAACAGCGAAAGCTGGGAAACTGCCACGAAGGACTTCTGCGCCGCCTCCAGATTGGTCTGCCTGAGCGTCAGGTCGGTGAGCGCCTTGGCCATGTCGAGATCCTGAAGGTTCGATAGCGTGGTTGCATACTGAAGGTTGAGATCGCTATTGATCGAGCCGACGGTTTCGATCTCGGTCAGGCGGGACCCAACGGCGTTGCGCACCCGCAGCACGTTGTCGAAGGCATTGTTCAATTCGCCCATGGCCACGCGAATGTCGGTCCGGTACTCGGCGACATCGGCATCCGAAGTTCCCGTGCTCTCGACAGCGTGAATGAGGTTGGAGAGCGTCGTAAACAGCGACTGGCTGGTACTGGGGGTAATACTGAACGAATCACCGTCCGCCGGTGTGCCGGTGACGGTAACGTTCGCGCCGAAGCTGACAACCGGCAGCCCCGTCGCGTCCTGCAGCGGAATCGCGTCCCCGCTGGTATAGGTGCCGCTGGACAGCAGCGTGGCCCCGTCGTAAAGCTCATATGTCGTACCACCGCCGGTAAACGTCAGGGTATAGCTGCCGCCTGATGGCGCCACCCAAGCCGACGGGTCGCTCACGGCACCGCCGCCGATTACGCCAGTACCGGTATTGCCCGCTGCATAGGTCGTGGAGAAAACCCCGTTACCTGTCGTAATTCTCTCGAAGACGGCAGAACCAGGATCGCTCGTCTCGATGATGCGCGACGGCGATATCTGCATTTGCCGCTGACCATCATCTCCCAAATAGGTGACGCCGCCGTCCACCGAACCGGCAAACGGCGGTGTATCTCCCTTGTAGCCGGCGAACATGTGTTGCCCGGTTTCGTCCTTGGTGTTGGCGATCCCGAGCAAGCTGTCGAAATGGGCACGTAGTTCCACCGCGATACCAGATCGTTGCGATGGCGTCAGCGTCGTATCGCCTGCCTGAATTGCGAGTTCCTTTAGGCGACCAAAAATGTCGACAGCGGCGCCCAACTGTACCTCTTCGTAGGCAAGCGCCGACGTCGCGTAGTCGATGTTGGTGGAAAACTGGGTATTGATATCCTGACGCTGCTGCACGGTAAGCGCCTGCGCCGCAGCGACAGGGTCGTCAGACGGGGACAGCATGCGGCGATTGGCGGATATCTGCTGCTGGAGCTTCAGGGTCGCGGCCAACTGCTCGTTGATTCCGCGAACACCCAGACTGTAGATCATGTTGGTGCTGATTCTCATGGCACGATCTTCCTATCGGTTATCCGAGGGCCAGGATGGAATCGAAGACCTTGGAGGCAATTTCGATTACCTTCGCCGATGCTTGGTAGGCCTGCTGGTAGCGCATCAGGTTGGCGGCTTCCTCATCGAGGTTGACGCCCGACAGTGCCTGCTGGCTGGCGATCGCCGACTCGGCCAATGCGGTCTGGCTCGCGCCGATCGTCTTCACTTCCCGCGTCTTGTTGCCGACTTCGCTCACCAGTTGCGCATAGGCCTCCAGGTGGCTGGCCGTACCCCCGATCATCGTATCCGCGGTCTGCAGCGCGGCAAGCGCGACGGCATTGCGGTTGTCGGATACGCCGTTGGTGTTGACGCTGATGGTAAACACGTCGCCGGCCCGAGGCGCCCCTGAAATCTCTGTCGTCCAGCCGTTGTAGCTGATCGAAGCGCCCGCAGTGTAGGCAACGCCCGTAGGGTTGCCGGTTCCGGTACCGACGACGTTGAAGTGCGTCGCGTCGGTAAAGGTGATCGTCACGGTTTGCTGGAGGTTCGCGTCGGGCGGTGCCGGGCTGTTAACCGATCCGGCGCCAATGCTGCCGGTACCTGTGTTGGCAAGTGCCGCGGCGGTCCGCATCGGCGCCGCTGCCGCGATGTTGCGGGTATCGTTTACCACAACGGCGATGGTGCCGGCTCCGGAGCGGGTCGGTTCGATCTTGAAGCTGTCGCCGTCGAGGGGAGTCCCCGTCAGCGTGAGATCAAAGCCCTGGTCGGCGGCGGTTGCCACTGCAGCGGCGGAAGCACCTGTCCATGTCTGGTTGTCGGACAACCGCTTCAGCGTGTAGACGCCGCCTGCGAAACTCAACTGGTAGTCGCTGGTCGTCAGGTTGGCGGCGGCGGTACTCGAGAAGGTTGCGGCAAGCACCCCTGAGCCGGTGTTAAGCGAGCTCGCATAGCTCGTTGGGTCATCGACACTGAAAAAATCGCCACCTAACGCTCCGGTCAAGTCCTGACCCAGTTGATGCTGGTTGTTGAACGTCTGCGTCAGGCCGATCGCGACGCGGCCGAGGGCATTCTGGGCCGCATCGAGGGACTCGCTGCGGAAACTGATCAGCCCCCCGAGAGTCCCACCGGCAATCTGCGATTCCTGCACCTGGATCGCCGTGCCGCCCGGCGTGTTGACGACGACTACCGTTCGCTCGGGATCGTCGGCGGCTGCCGCAGTGCCCAATGAATAGGCATCGGTGCCGACGACCAGAGGTTGGCCATTGCCGAAGAACAGGTTCACGGTGCCATCGCTCTGGGTCAGTGTCGAAACACGCACATGCTCGTTGAGTTCGGCAATCAGTTGGTCGCGCTGGTCGAGCAGGTCGTTGGGCTGTTGGGTCTGCGAACCAGCCTGGGCGAACAGGATGCGTTCGTTGAGTTGGGCGATTTGGCTGGAATAGCTACTGATCACCGAAACCTCGCTAGTAATTTGCGAGTTGACGCCCTCGCGGATCTCGGCCATGCGCTGGTCCAGCAACTGAAAACGGGAAATGAGTGTCTGCGCGGTGGAGAGCATGGACTGTCGCGCCGGGATGGAAGAAGGATCGGCGGCGACCGCCTGCACGCCGTCGAAGAAGCCACTCATGGCTGAGCTCAATCCGATCGAGGCATCGGCTAGGATGTTGTCGATCTGGCTGATCTGCTGGAGATAGCTGTCCATCTCGGCGGCACTGGTCTGCGCAGACATGACTTGCTCGGACAGGAATTCGCTGTAAATGCGCTTGACGGTCTCGACGTGAGCGCCTTGGCCAATGTAGCCGGACCCACTCAGTACCGAAAAATTCGTGCCATTGACGATGACCTGACGGTTATAGCCGGGCGTCGATGAATTGGCGATGTTATGGCTGGTGGTCGCCAAGCCGATGGAGGCGGCATTGAGTCCGCTGATGCCGATACTGAGTGTGCTCATGAGAACTCCGTTCCGATTTCCCGATAACGGCAAAAAATGCCGCAAATTGAGGCTCTAACAGGAAATGAGCAACGCCCGTGCCAGTTACGTAGCGAGCGCCGATGGCAGCGGTATGGCGGCAATAATTCTGGTCAATTTTTCGGCATAACCCGGGTCGGTCGCGTAGCCGGCGCGCGCCAGCCCCTGCGCAAACTCTACCGGGTCGCTACGGCCGACCACAGCCGAATAGCGGGAGTTGCCGGTGATCAGATTGGCATAGTCTTCAAACGCCTCCGCGTACGAGCCGTAGGCACGGAAGCGCTCGACTCGCTGGTGCGCAACGCCGCCGACATACTCCGTCGTGCTCGCTTCTACGGTCGGTCCGGTCCAGTTGCTGCCGGCCTTGATGCCGAACAGGTTGTGGCTCGGCTGGCCGTTCGGGTAACGTGGTTCCGAGCGGCCCCAGCCCGTTTCGAGCGCAGCCTGGGCAACGATGAAGTGCGCCGGTATTCCGCTGCTGCGGCTGGCTTCGGCTGCGAGCGGCATCATCTTGTCGACAAAGTCGTGCGCCGACGAGGAAGAAGCCGGCGCGACGATCGGCATTCCGGCTGGCGAACCGATCTTGACCGGCGATGATGCTGAAGCGGCATCCGCATCGGCGTCCCGCGACAGCTGACTTTCGATCAGTCTGGCCAGTCCCGTGCCGCCATTCGCCGCCAGTACCTGACTCATCTGCTGATCCAGCAGCGACTCGTACATTCGGCTCTGCTCGCTGTCGAACAATCCACCCTTCGGCGTCGCGTCGCGCATCGATTTCAGCACTATCTGTAGAAAGAGCGCCTCAAACTGCTGCGCCGCGGCCTTCAGCGCCGCAGGATCGTTGCTCTTGACCTGACGCTTGATGGCCGCCAGCCCGCTGTTGTCGAATATCGATGGAGTAATGTTGAGCGAGTCCATGTTGTCTGACAGGATCACACCGACAAGCCCACGACGATCAGCCGAACAAGCCGGCAAAACCCGACTGTTTTGCAGCCAGCGGCGCGGTGCTTATATGACCTCCAGCGCCGCCCTGAGCGCACCCGCGGTCTTCATGGCCTGAAGAATCGCGATCAAGTCCTGTGGATTGGCGCCGATCGCATTCAGCGCCTTGACGACTTCCGCCAGATTGGCACCGGTTCTGACCGTTGCGAGCCCGCCCCCTTCCTGCCTGACGTCGATTTGTGCATTCGTGACCGCCGCCGTTTGCCCGCCCGAAAGCGCACCCGGTTGGCTGATTGCGTTGTCCGCACTGACCGAAACCGAGAGATTGCCATGCGCGACAGCACAACTCTCGACCATCACCATTTGATTCATCACCACTGACCCTGTGCGGGAATTGACAATGACCCTGGCCGCGGGCCGCGCTGGCGCAACTTCGATCGCTCCGATACGGCCGATGAAGGCGACCCGTTCGTTCGCCTCGACGGGTGCGCGCACACGCACCAACCGCCCATCCACCGCGGCGGCACTACCTGGGTATACGCCGTTGATTGCCTCGACCACCAACTGTGTAGTGGCGAAATCGGTGTTGTTCAACTCGTAGTGCACAAACTCGCCCTGCCCGACCGGGGTTGGAACCTCGCGCTCGACGGTGGCCCCGTCCGCAATCCGGCCAACCGACAGATGGTTTATCGTCACCGTCGAGCCGCCGCCGGAAGCACCCGCACCGACGACCACGACATTGCCCTGCGCCATGGCGTAGATGTTTCCGTCGGCGCCCTTCATTGGCGTCATAACCAAGGTTCCGCCGCGCAGTGACTTCGCGTTACCAATCGACGAGACGGTCACGTCGATCTGCTGGCCGCTGCGCGCAAACGGTGGCAACGTCGCGGTGACCATCACCGCAGCAACGTTCTTCAGTTGCAGCGACTGTCCCGGCGGCAGATTGACGCCCATGTTCGAGAGCATGTTGATCACGCTCTGCACCGTAAACGGGGTTTGCGTCGTCTGGTCGCCCGATCCATCGAGGCCCACCACGATACCGTAGCCGATCAGTTGGTTGGTACGCACTCCGGCGATGGAAGCCAGATCCTTAATGCGCTCCGCATGGACTGAGCCTGCGGTCAATAATCCGGCCAACAACCACGTCATGGTCAGCAGGAACCGACAACTTTTTCTCATGATGCTCCCCTTAGAACGGCAGCACGCTCAAGAAGAAACGTGACAGCCAGCCCATTGAATTGGCGCTGTCAACGAAGCCGTTGGCCTTGAACTCCATGCGCGCATCCGCCACCTGGGTGGACTGAACCGTGTTGGCGCCCGTGATCGTATTTGGATTTACCACGCCGGAAAACCGGATGAACTCCTCGCCCTCCTTCAGCCCCAGTTGCTTCTCACCCGAGACGAGCAGGTTGCCATTCGGATAGACGTCGATCACCGTCACGGTGATGGTGCTGATGAAATCGTTGCTCGACGTATTCGAGCCGGCACCGCCGAACTTGTTGTCGCTGCCCACGCCCAGCGTCATGCCCTGCACGCCCTTGAACGGCAGGTTGACCACGCTCGGCACCGAGACGTCGAAACTCTGGCTACGCTCGGTCTTGGTGTCGGACTTCTTCGATGCTTGTGTCTTCTCGACAATGTTAATGGTCAGCGTATCGCCGACGAAGCGGGCTCGCCTGTCCTCGAACAGGGGACGACTGCTGGCGACGTTGAAGATTGCGCCGTTTCCTGGCGAAGCGAACTCCTTCGGTTCCGGCCGCACGCTCATCGGTTGATGGACGGCAGAACCCGGTACGGTGGAAACGCAGCCGCTTGCCGCGATGGCCACGATCCAGATTGACAGGAGCTTTCTCATGATGTCGCCCATTACAGTTGAGTCAGGCGCCCGAGCATGCTGTCGGAAGTCTGGATGGCTCTCGAGTTCAACTCGTACGCACGCTGGGTCTGGATCATTGACACCAGTTCTTCAGCGACATTCACGTTCGACGTTTCGACATAGCCCTGATTGAGCAGGCCCGTGCCATTACTGCCGGGTGTATTCGGGGTGGGCGTACCGGAAGAGGCGGTCTCGACGAAGAGATTCTCGCCGACGCTTTGCATCCCGCCGACATTAACGAAACTGGCGAGCTGAATGTTGCCGACTTGCGTGGCCGTCGCGCTGCCGGCGGTAAGCACCGAGACGATGCCGTCGCGACTGATGGTAATCGAGGTGGAATTTGATGGAATGGTGATTGCCGGCGAAAGCGGATAGCCGCTCGCTGTCACGATCTGCCCGGTGCTGTCCATCTGGAACGCGCCGTCACGAGTATAGGCCAGCGTTCCGTCGGGCATCTGTATCTGGAAGAACCCCTGGCCGTTGACCGCGATGTCCAGCGCATTTTCGGTCTTCTGCAGACTCCCCTGCGTGAAGATATGCTCGGTGGCAACCGGTCGCACCCCGGTGCCCAGCATCAGGCCGGACGGAATGGTCGTCTGTTGCGAAGAAGCGGCGCCCGGCTGGCGCAAGGTCTGGTACAGGAGATCCTCGAACACCGCGCGCGAGCGTTTGAAGCCGTTGGTGCTGACGTTGGCCAGGTTGTTCGAGATGACGTCGAGCTGGGTCTGCTGCGCATCGAGGCCGGTTTTGGCAATCCAGAGGGAACGAATCATGGTTCAACTTTCCTAGCGAGCGGAAATCACCTGAGTCGCCGACTTGTCGTTCTGGTCGGCGGACTGCAACATCTTCACCTGCATCTCGAACTGACGGGCGAGCGAGATCATGGTCACCATCTGCTCTACCGGGCTCACGTTGCTGCCTTCCAGATAGCCACTGGCCGCCTTCACGTTCTCATCCACGGGTGCGGCATTTCCGCCGCGCATACGGAAAAAACCGTCGGCGCCGCGAGCCAGTTCGACTTCGTCAGGATTCACCAGTTTGATGCGGCCGATCACGTTCACGGTGTTCTGGGCGCCGCTTTCGGGGATAACCGAAACCGTGCCATCGCGACCGATCGTGATCTTGACATCGGGCGGAACGCTGATCGCACCACCGTCGCCCTGCACCGGAAAACCGCCACGCGTCTGCAGCACGCCATTGACCGACAGTTCCAGGCTGCCGTTGCGGGTGTAGCCCTCGGTGCCGTCCGGCAGCGTGACGGCTATCCAACCCTTGCCGTCGACCGCCACGTCGAGCGCACGACCGGTGTATTGCATCGAGCCCGGCGTAAAGTCGGTATTTACGCTGGCATCGACGACGAACGCCCGCGTGGCCAACGGCGACGGCGCATTGGTCGACTGCACCGGCACTGCGCGCAAGCGATGTTCCTCGGCGCGATAGCCCGTCGAGGTAACGTTGGCCAGATTGTGCGCCACCGCGGCCTGACGCCCCATCGTCTGGGAGGCGCCGGTCATCGCGGTGTAGATCAGGCGGTCCATGTCGGCGTGCCGTCAGGGCTGACTTTTAGCGGAGATTGACCAGGGTTTGCAGCACCTGGTCCTGCGTCTTGATCGTCTGCGCGTTAGCCTGATACACGCGCTGCTGAGTGATCATCGACACCAGTTCCGCAGTCAGGTCGACGTTGGAGTCCTCGAGCGCCGACGACTGGACCGGGCCATACTGCCCGCTCGACCCAGGCTCACCGTTCAACTCCGCGCCGGACGTCGCGCTCGCCGCCCAGAGGTTATTGCCGAGTGGCTGCAGGCCTTGGGCGTTGCGGAAACTCGACAGGATTACCTGTCCAAGATTCTTCGACTGTCCGTTGGTGTACTTGCCCAGAACCACGCCGTCATCCCCGATACTGAAGCCGGCCAGCTTGCCAGAGGCGAAACCGTCCTGAGTCAGCGAGTTCACCGTGAAGAGAGAACCGAACTGCGTGGTACCGGCGAAACTGACCGGGACCGTCATCGGATCGACACCGCCAGCATAACCAAGCTGCGCCGCGGTAATGGCCTGGGTCGGCGCACCGCCGGTATTGATCGAGCCATCGGTGTTGAAGGTAAGCGTGGTCAGTGCCACGGTGCCGGCTGCCGATAGGTCGGTGAACGTCGGCGTGGCGCCGGCGGGATTGGAGACGGTCGCATAGACTTCCCAACTGTTCGTGGCATTCTTGACGAAATAGAGCGAATAGATGTGCGGGTTGCCGAGGCTGTCATAGGTGGTGACGGCCGTCGAGCTGTTGTAGGTCGTGGCGTCGGCGTAGTTGAACGGCGTCCCGGTTGGCACACCCTCGCGCGAGTCGAGGTTGAGGCTGGCGCTGATGCCGAGGGCAGCCGCACTGGCGCCAGTCGCCTGTGGTGCGGCATCGGAGCTGGAACTGGCGTCGAACAGCTGCAATGCAACCAGCGGCGGGTTGATGGTGCCGTTCACATCGGCTGCGTAACCGGTCAGTTGATAGCCGCTGGAATTTACGATGTAGCCACTCTGATCGAGCTGAAACTGGCCGTTACGGGAATAGACGACGTCGCCTGTTGCGCTCTGCAAACGGAAGAATCCGCCGCCGTTGATGGCCATGTCGAGCGGATTGCTGGTCACGCTGATATTGCCCTGCGTAAATTGCTGGGCGACTGTGGCCACCTTCGCGCCCAAGCCGATCGGCGCGGTGCCGGCACCGGAAAGCGATGCGGCAAAGACATCGGCGAACTGGGTCGTGGACATCTTGTAGCCGACGGTTCCCGAGTTGGCAATATTGTTGCCGATGGTGTCGAGTGCCTTCGAGGAGGCGTTAAGACCGCTAAGACCTTGTTGGAAACTCATGGTGCCACTCCTGTCAGAGAATCTGCTTTACGTCATCCATGGTGAACAAACCCAGCGAGCCAAGATCGAGCAAATAGCCGCTGGTACCGGTAATCACACTGCGCACGACGCCGAGGTTGAGCGGCGTCGCCGTAACCTTGTCGCCGTCGAGGGTCGCCGCGACCGATATGGAGTAGTTCCCATCGACCGCCACTTCGCCACTGTCCGTAGCGCCATCCCAGGCGATGTTGTGCAGGCCGGCATCCAGTGCGCCAAGCTCCATCGTGCGCATCACGAGTCCGTTTTCATCCGAAATCGTGACCGTTACGTTGTCGGCATCACTATCCAGCACCAGCCCGCCAACACCCGCGCTCGATGACAGCACCAGGCTGTTGCCTGGAACCATGACGGCGTTGCCCACCAGCGAGGCGGCCTGTGTCGTCTGGCTGTCCACCGCACCGGCAAGCAAAGTCTGCAGTGTCGCATTGAGCTTCTCGATGCCGCTGACGGTACTGATCTGCGCCAGTTGCGAGGTGACTTCGGCGTTGTCCAACGGATTCAGCGGGTCCTGATTCTTGAGTTGCGTCGTCAGCAACTTGAGGAAGCGGTTTTCCGTTTCCGACATGACCTTGCTGCTGGCGGACGTGCCGGACTGGCTGTTAACCGAGTCGATCAGCGACTGGTAGTAGTCGTTGGTACTACTGGCTATCGAAGTGCTCATGTCGGTTCCCTATTCCTTAGGAGGCTAGCGCCAGAGTCTTGACCAACAGCGCCTTTGCGGCGCTCATGACCTCGGCGTTGGTTTGGTAGGCACGCGACGCCGATATCATGTTGGTCATTTCCTCGACCACATTCACATTCGGCATTTCGACGTAGCCCTTTTCGTCAGCCGCAGGATTTTGCGGGTCGTACACCATGCGGCCGGGGGCTGCGCTCGCAACTACACTGGTCACCCTCACCCCGACACCACCATCGGCGGTAACCGGCATCGCCTGGAAGACCACCTGTCTGGCGCGATACGGCTTGCCGTCGGCATCTGCAACGCTATCAGCGTTCGCCAGGTTGCTGGCTGTCGCGTTCAGCCGTGCCGATTGGGCGGTCAGGGCAGAACCGGCAATGGTCATGACGTTGAACAAGCTCATCTTACTGTCCCTGTATAGCCAGTTGGAGGCGACGGAATTCTTCGCGAAGGAAGGTCAGCGTCGATTCGAGTTGCACCGCATTTTCGGCAAAAGCGCTTCGCTCGACGTCCATATTGACGGTGTTGCCGTCCACACTCGCCTGATACTCATTGCGGTATAGGACGTTAACGCCGGCCGGCGCACTTCCGACCCCGCTCAGGTTGGCGCCCGCCAGATGCTGCGGCGAGGTACGGGCAATGGCAAAGCTGGCTTGACCGGCCACCGCGTTTTCCAGTGCTGCCTTGAAGTCGAAATCGCGGGCCTTGTAATTGGGAGTATCGGCGTTGGCGATATTGGAGGCGAGCAGTTCCTGGCGATACGTTCGCAGGTTCGCGACGTTCCGAAAGGTCCCCAATTGTTGGTCGATACCACTGAGCATGTTGGCCTCATTTATCACTTGCCCGAAACGATATGCAGCATCCATGCCAGACCGCCGACAGCGCCATGATTAGGCCATGGCAGGAATCAAGCGGCCACGTCTGCTGGAATTCCATTGGTTCACCGGCAACGCAACCCTCACGGCGGCAATTCTTGCCGTAACGATTGTTGTGGCAGGGACACTATTGCCACGAATGCACCCCCGTGTTTGAATCGTTAAATGAAATACTGGCTGACGATATGGGGTTCGCTATGGTGCTTGTCCGGTTTGCTCGCGCCAACTGCCTCGGCCCATCAGGATCCCGAGCCGGTCAGGAGCGCAATCGAGACTTATCTGCAACAGCAGGTAAAAGGGCTTCCCGGAAAGGTCAGCTACACGATCGGCGGAATCGCCGAGGACAACCGCTTGATGCCGTGTGCCGCTTTTCAGGTCGGTCTGCCGGCCGGAGCGAAGAGTTGGGGACGAACCACCGTATCTGTACGCTGCCGATCCAAACCTGGCTGGACAATCTTCGTCCCGGTGCACATCCACGTCGTAACGGATTATCTGGTCACCGCACTTCCATTGGCGAGAGGACAGACAATTTCCGCGAGCGACCTGACCCATCGGCGAGGCGATCTGTCGGATCTGCCGGCGGGCGTATTGACAGACGAGAACGAAGCCATTGGGCGTACGGCTTCGTTCTCGATCCTGGCCGGACTGCCACTGCGAGCCGACATGCTGCGCCAACCGGTAGTCGTGCTACAGAATCAGACGGTAAAGGTGATCTCCGGGGGGCCTGGATTTCGAGTTGCCAATGAGGGCCGGGCCCTGAGCAACGGACTGGAAGGCCAGATTGTCCGCGTCAGACTGGACGATGGGCAGATAGTAAGCGGCATTGCCCGACGTGGCGGCATAGTTGAAATTGGATTCTGATGTAAAATCAAAACATTAATGAGACCACTCAAGTTTTCCCGCGATGGGCCGTTGAAATAGTCAATCGCGCAGAGCGGAAAAGGAACCAACGTGATGAAAATCAATCCATCTCTCCCTTCGGTCACCCAGAGTGATCAATCGGGACGCGTTAAGCCTGCCACGCAAGGCAGCAGGCGCCCTTCGGCGTCGGAGGCCGAGCAGGTCGATTTGTCTTCGCTTTCAGCGCGTCTTCAGGAAGTCAGTGCCGCAATCGCCAACACGCCAGAGGTAGACACGGCCCGCATCGCCGAAATCAAGCAGGCAATCAGCGAAGGGCGCTTCCAGATCAACCCGGACCGAATTGCCGAAGGGCTGCTGGAGAATGTCCGGCAGATGCTCGCACGGCAACAGCAATAGCCAGCAACGTGACGGCCGTTTCTGGTGTCGGGGAGAATATTGCAGCCCTGCTCGCACAGGAACTCGGGGCGCTTCGTTCGTTCGTTGAGTTGTTACATCAAGAACAATCGGTGCTGGTTTCCGGAACTAGCGACGGGCTTGTTGCGCTAGCCACCGGAAAATCGCAGGCCGCACTTGAATTGGGACGTCTGGCGGCAGCACGAGACGATGCACTGGCTCGAATTCATTTCCCGCCCGGCCGTGCGGGAATGGACGCCTGGATCATTACTGACAGCGGATCGCCGAGTTCTCGCGAATGGGACGAACTGTTGGCTTTGGCAGCGGAGGCCAGAGCCCTCAACGAGGCGAACGGCAAACTGATCGGGGTGCATCTTCAGCACAACCAGCGGGCGTTGTCCGCGCTAAGCGCAGCGGTGGGTCAAACAGCGACATACGGTCCCGACGGTCAGTCCATGTCCGGGGTTGGTGGACGCTCTTTCGGTTCCGTGTAGTCCTCGGGGCGACTACACAAGTCAGGGCAAGCGCACTTCGACCGGGTTGTCCGGCGTTCTCGATTCGATAGTTATAGCGACCCGGCGATTGCGTGCGCGACCTTCTGGCGTTGCATTGTCTTCGACCGGCCGCTGTTCCGCGTAACCAGTCGCCGTCAGGCGCCGCGGATCCACTCCGTTGTCGATGAACATGCGTACAACGCTCGATGCCCGCGTCCCGGACAACTCCCAGTTGGAAGGAAACTGTGGAGTATTGATCGGCGTATTGTCCGTATGCCCTTCGACAATTATGGGGAAGTCCGTCGGGGCCAGAACCTGCGCGACTGCCTTGAGAGCCTGCTCCGCACGCACATCCAAACGAGCGTCACCAGACGCGAAGAGCAGGCTGGCATTAATGTCTACCGTGATTCCGAGGGCACCCTCGGTGATTCGTACCTGGCCTTCCTTCACAAGTGGCGCCAGCGCCTCGTTGATATCCTTCGCCATGTTGCGCAGTTTCGCCTTCTTGACAAGCTGGTCGCTATCGACCTTGACGACTGGACGCGGCTTCTTCAGCGGAATCAGCAACGGAACGGGCGCGCGCGGATTTACCGCAACCTGAGCACCTGACGAAGCACCAGGGACATTGCGAAATGCCGACGATAGCGTATCCGACAGGACACGATACTTGCCTTCGTTGACCTGGGATATCGCATACATGACAACAAAAAAGGCGAAGAGCAGAGTAATGAAATCAGCGTACGAAACGAGCCATCGCTCGTGGTTCTCGTGCTCGTCATCCGTTCGACGATCACGGGGCATGGTCAGGAGAAATAGCCTTGCAGCCGGCTTTCGATCATCCTCGGGTTGTCGCCATTGGCGATCCCGACAAGCCCATCTACATACATCTCCCGCACTAGGCCGAGCTGATGAATGATCGCCATGAGTTTCTTCGCGATCGGCAGGAAGATCAGGTTGGCCGACCCGACGCCGTAAATAGTCGCAACAAACGCCACGGCAATTCCACTGCCTAACCGCGCCGGGTCGGACAGGTTTTCCATCACGTGAATCAGTCCCATGACAGCGCCAAGAATGCCGATGGTCGGCGCATATCCGCCAGCAGATTCCCAAACTCGGGCGGCCAGACGCATCTGCGCCTCATAGGTGCCGATTTCGACTTCCAGTACCTCCCGCAGACCGTCAGGCTCGGCACCATCGACGAGCAGTTGCAAACCACGCCGAACGAACGGGTCCGATACATTGGGGATTTGGGCTTCCAACGCCAGCAACCCCTCCTTGCGGGCAACATGGCTCCACTGGACCATCTGTCGAATCAGGTCGATCGGTCTCAGACGCGGAGGCGAGAATACCCAGCGAACCATTCTCACTCCGAGAATGAAGGTCCGGGGAGAGCTTTGCAGCATGACAGCCCCCAGGGTTCCACCAAATACGATGAGAAAGGCAGTGGGCTGAAATAGCGAACTGACGGCGCCGCCTTCAAGAACTTGTCCGAGAACAATGGCCATCAGGCCGAGCACCAAACCCAACAGGCTTATCTTGTCCATGTTCCCTAGCCCACCTGCGACGACTTTGGAGGCCGCCCACGACGTTTCGTTTCCACCGGAGCGCCTTCGCGCAACCGCATCGCTACGCGCAGACGGGCGACCGCCTGGCTATGCAGTTGGCAAACACGGGACTCGGTGACACCTAGCACTTCGCCAATCTCCTTGAGATTCAACTCATCATCGTAATACAACGCCATGACGGTTTTCTCGCGTTCAGGAAGAGCCTCGATGCCGCTTGCCAAAGCGCGCCGACTGTCAATATCCTCCAACAGCGCCAAGGGGTCGTCAAGCTCAGGGCCCGCGCAATTCCGGTCGAGGTAGGACTCGTCCCGTTCGCCAACGAGATCCTCAAGGTAAATCAGTTGATGGCCGCGCGCACCCTGCAACAGCTTTTGGTACTCACCTAGCTCCATACCCAATGCTGCGGCAAGTTCGCCTTCACTCGGCGGCCGCCCATGCTCGTGCTCGAGTTTGTGTATCGCCTCCTCCACACGCCGCATTTCCCGCCGCACCCCGCGCGGAACCCAATCGTCCTCGCGCAACCCGTCGAGCATCGCACCGCGAATACGTTGCGCGGCATACGTTTCAAATTGGGCTCCCATGCCCTCTTCGAAGCGATCGAGGGCGTCAAGCAATCCGATCATGCCGTTTTGGATGAGGTCATCGGCTTGTACGCTAGCCGGAAGCTTCGCCATCAGCTGGAACGCCAAGCGCTTGACCAACTGGGCATGCTGACGTACTAGATCTTCCTTGTCAGGTGCGCCCTGGACGGTATACATGGGCAAAATTCGCGGACAGGACCAATCGACTATACCACTGAATCCAGAATACCCGACCGTCGCAAACCGGGTGCGGCAGCGCAATAACCTTCATGTCCTGCCATCTCGACACCAGGGGGAAGATTGCGAAGAAGCGCATCTGCCAGATGGTCGGTTACGGGAACGGCGGAGGAACCCAGATACTCGAGTCGCACACCGAGATGCTCTCGCGCAACACGGCGCATATTGTCATAAATCGCCCTGGCTTCCTCGGAAGATCGCGCGCGTGTAACTGCGATCTGGAAGTTCTCCCGGCCGTATTCCTGCGAGACGCGTTTAATCAGTGCGTAGGCATGCGTAATCGCTGCGCCCTGAGCCGCAACCACCACAACAAAATGTCGAGCCAACGTGGCAACTGCGGACAGGTGGCCTGTACGACGAGTAGTTGAACAATCGATCAATACGAAACCAGCCCCTTCCTGCATGCTTCGGAAACTCGCCGCCAGCTTGTTCTGTTGTGTCACGCTGGCGTGATCGACTTCCCGCGCTGCACGGGCTGCCGGTACTACCCGAACGAGCGGCGCCGCCTCAAGCGCCACCTGTGCAAGACTACGATCACCACGCACCACTTGAAGGAAGTCATTGCGGGCAGTCAATCCGAACGCAGTCAGGACATTGTCAGGAGGGGGGTTTTCGTCAATCACGACCACCGGCTGGCCGGTGGCGGCAAGAGCTACCGAAGTTTGAACCACCAAGGTCGTTCTCCCGCAGGCCTCCCGGCCGGAAGCGAAAGCAATCACTTGAGGCTCCCGACAACCGAACAGACGACGCAGGCCGTCCGCCTGGTCGCCCCCCCATTCTCGACGCTCAGTCAACGGACACCCCCTGCGTCGAGATAGCGTTACCAGGCATCGCAACCATCAGCCCTGCGTCATCGGCTTGCAGCCGGTGTGGAGATGTTTCCCCAGACAGCTTCAGAGCTCGGTGTAGCAGATAGGTCCGATTCGGCAAATGCATGTCTTCCGGAACGCGCTGACCATTGGTTACATAGGCAAGCAACAGTCCATGACGAACAACCGCGTCGAGTGCCGGACCAAGAGAGGCTGCTTCGTCGATCTTGGTCAAAATGCAGCCAACGAGATCCTCTCCTGCATACGCCCGTATGACATCGTCCAGCGTATCGCCACGACTGACTGCATTCAGGAGCAACAGGCGCTTGACTTCTCCCGCCCTTGTCAGCATGGCGGCTTGGTCGGCAACCATGCGGTCACGCTGGCTCATGCCGACCGTGTCGATCAATATCATGTGCTTGTCACGAAGATCGACGAGCGTACGCCGAAGATCCTCGCTGTCACGGACCACATGAACGGGAACACCAAGAATGCGTCCGTAGATGCGCAATTGCTCGTGGGCGCCGATCCTGTAACCATCGGTGGTCAGCAATGCCAACCGCTCCGCACCATAGCGAACCACGCAACGTGCGGCCAGTTTTGCCGTTGTCGTCGTTTTTCCGACACCGGTTGGACCGACAAGCGCAAATACGCCTCCTCGATCAATGATGTCGCTGTCCGCGGTCGACACCCGCAAATTTCTGTTGATCGTATTCGCCAACAATTTGCGGCCATCCGCCACGGACATCTCCGCCGACATCTTGTCGACCAGCCGCCGCGCCAGGGCGCTGGAAAATCCCGCATCGAGCAGCTCCGCGAGCAACATTGCCTGCGCCGGATTCCGCCGCGACATTTCCCCCCACGCAAAACCGGCAAGCTGTCGCTCAAGCAGATTCTTGATCGACTGCATCTCATTCATCAGTTGTACCACTTGCGGTGTTGCTGCTCCGCCGGTACCACTTTGCTGTGAACCCGGGGCCGGCGAAAACTGCGACGTGGCTGCGGATTCTGCAAACCGCGCCACTGCCTCCGCTCGCGATGGCAAGGGCCGCGGACGTGATTTGCCAGTATCAGCCGACCGGGCGACTGTCTGCGCAGGCGACCATGCACGGAAAGGCATTTGCGAATGGGCCTTCGCGGAAAGACTGACCGTGTAGTCGTCATCCATTTCCTCTGGAGCCGGCCTTTCGGGTTGAGCTCGCTGGTGGTTGCGATGAGAGGTCGCCGACGCCGAAAGCGCATCCAGGCTATCGGCCGACATGGCCGTAATTTCGACACCGTCCGGCACTGCCTTGTTTGAAACCACGATGGCATCCGGCCCGAGTTCCTCTTTGACACGGCGTAGCGCTTCACGCGCCGTCGGGGAAACTATGCGTTTTACACTCATCTCTTAGCTCCGATTACAGTCGTGACTTTGATGGTTCTCGTCTCCGGTACTTCCGCATTGGCCAGCACCTTGAGAGTTGGCCAAGCTCGACGCAGGAAGCGCGACAACAACCAGCGCAACGTACCTGGAACGAGCAATACCGCTGGCAGCCCAAGCGCTTCCTGTCGCTCCGAAGCAGCCACGGTTTCCCTTAGCAGCGTGTCGGCAAGACCGGGCTCGATGCCGGAACCATCTCCGCCAGCACCCTGCACCGCTTGCCCGAGAAGACGCTCCAGCCCCGGCTCGAGTGCCATTACCTGCATGTCGGCCCCTCCCGGGAATATCTGCTGAACAATTGCGCGTCCCAACGCAACGCGCACCTGCGTCGTTAGCTCCACCGCATCCTGCGTCCGTACGGCATGCTCGGCGAGCACGTCCACAATCGTCCGCGTATCGCGGATGCTGACCCCCTCTTCCAGCAGGTTTTGCAGCACGCGCTGCACGACCGCGAGTGGCAGCAACTTCGGGACTAGATCTTCGATGAGCTTCGGAGAATCCTTGGCAATGTGATCCAGCAACTGCTGCGTTTCCTGGCGACCCAGCAATTCGGCAGCGCTCGACAGAATCAAATGATTCAGATGCGTGGCCACGACAGTACTGGCATCCACCACCGTGTACCCCAAGGCATGTGCACGATCACGTAGCGCCGCCTCAATCCAAACCGCGGGCAGGCCGAAGGCAGGATCCTTGGTCGGATTTCCCGGAAGCGTACCGCTGACCCGACCTGGATTTATCGCCAGAAACATGCCTGGGTAGGCTTCGCCGTTTCCGACCTCGACGCCCTTCAAGGCGATGCGATAGGCATTCGGCTTGAGTTCCAGATTGTCGCGTATGTGGACCGGCGCGGCAAGAAAACCCACCTCCTGAGCAAACTTCTTGCGCAAACCGCGTATGCGCTTGAGCAACTCGCCATCCTGGTTTCTGTCGACAAGGGAAATCAAGCGGTATCCAACCTCCAGACCCAGCACATCCACAGGCGCAACGTCGGCCCAGCTGGCATCCTGGAGTTCGGTGGTCGCGGGTGGCGGGACAGCTTTCGCCTCAAGCGCCTGTCGTTCCTCTCTGCGCTGCACGACCCGCCATGCCAGCGCGCCAATACCGCCTGCCATAAGCAGAAACACCAGGTTCGGCATCCCGGGAATCAAACCGAGAATTCCAAGAATTCCTGCGGTCAGCGTCAATACAGCCGGGTTGCTGAACAACTGGCCGATAAATTGCTGACCGATATCGCCCGCCGTGTCCCCGACACGCGTTACGACAAGGCCAGCGGCAGTTGAAATAATCAAAGCCGGGATTTGCGCAACCAATCCATCGCCAATGGTGAGTAGTGTGTAGTTGCGTGCGGCCTGCGCTGCCTCCATGTCGTGCTGAAGGATACCGACGATTAGCCCGCCGATTATGTTGATGACAAGGATGAGTATCCCCGCAACGGCATCACCACGCACGAACTTGGAGGCGCCATCCATGGCGCCATAGAAGTCTGCCTCCTGGGCAATTGTTTCGCGACGTTTTCTCGCCTCGTCCTCACCGATAAGTCCGGCATTGAGGTCCGCATCGATCGCCATTTGCTTGCCCGGCATCGCGTCCAGGGTGAAGCGGGCGGACACTTCGGCAATCCGGCCTGCACCTTTGGTGATTACGACGAAGTTGATCACCGTCAGTATTACAAACACAACGATGCCGACGGTGTAGTTTCCGCCGACGAGGAAATGACCGAATGCCTGAATCACCTTGCCGGCGGCATCCGGCCCGGTATGCCCTTGCAGGAGAACGATTCTGGTAGATGCGACGTTCAGGGAGAGCCGCAACAAGGTGGTGACCAGAAGCACACTCGGGAAGATCGAAAAGTCGAGCGGCTTTTGGTTGTACATCGCCACCAGCAATACCATGACGGCCATCGCGATATTGAAGGTGAAGAACAGGTCCAGTGCAAAAGTCGGCAGCGGCAACACCATCATCGCCAGGATA
Source organism: Gammaproteobacteria bacterium (assembly GCA_018819515.1). GTDB lineage: Bacteria > Pseudomonadota > Gammaproteobacteria > Burkholderiales > Rhodocyclaceae > Fen-999. The sequence goes on along the minus strand of JAHJPX010000009.1, from coordinate 26,055 downwards.
GTGATGATCAGGCCGGGAGCCACCAGCGCCTTTAGGTTGCCGCGGTTGAACAACATCGTCAGGACAGCGGTTCCGTTCATGCGCCGACCCCGACCGCTTCACCCGGATCCAATCCCTCGGGAACGGATATGGTGGCCGGAGGCACGGGAGGTAGCGCATTCCCGCCGCCCGACAGGAACTGGTTCAACTGATATACATAGGCAAGAATCTCGGCAACCGCCGTGTAGAGGGCGATGGGAATCTGCTCGCCAATGTCGGTATGACGGAAAAGTGCCCGCGCCAGCGGCGGGACCTCGACGATCGGCACTTTGTGGTCGGCGGCAATTTCACGAATCTTCTGCGCAACGAGACTCGCCCCCTTGGCCACCACCTGCGGTGCCCCCATGCGCTGCCGGTCATACTTCAGCGCAACAGCAAAATGGGTCGGGTTAGTCACCACAACGTCGGCTTTCGGAACCTCGGCCATCATCCTCCTGCGCGCCATTTCCCGCTGCTGACTGCGAATTCTGGCCTTCAGGTGCGGATCGCCCTCGAGTTCCTTCATTTCCTGCCGCAGTTCTTCCTTGGTCATGCGCAAACCGGCGTAATAGCGCCAAAGCTGAAACGGCACATCCATCGCGGCAATAAGCGCCAAACCGGCAACCAGACCGATCATGGCGAAGATGACCATATGACCGAATGAATCCAGCGCCGGCTCGACCGACTGAAGGATCAACGCAAATAGCTGGTCTTGCTCGTGCCTTACGACCCAATAGATGACACCACCTATGAGCAGCGTCTTGAGGATGGCTTTGACCAGTTCCCCGAGACTATGCCAGGAGAACATCCTCTTTACGCCCTTGATCGGGTCCATGCGGCTGAAATTCACTGACATTGCCTTCGGCGCAAACGTCCAGCTGCCGAGGGCAAACGGGGCACCCATTGCCGCCACGACCGCAAGCAGGAACACTGGCGCCACGAGAAGCAACGCCTCCCACGACAAGGCGGCAAATGAGGTTGTCAGCGCATGGTTATCGAACGCGGCGCTACGCTCAAAAGACAGGCCGTGCCTGAGAATCGCTTCGGCCTGCTGCGTCAGCCATCCACCCAGGATCCAGAAACAGGACGTCGCGGTCGCCAATATCAGGAACGCCGAGAGTTCCCTCGATTGGGCTACTCGTCCTTCGGAGCGCGCCTTCTCCAGGCGTCTCGCCGACGGCGGTTCGGTTCGTTCGAGGTCACTCTCCTCGGCCAAGACAATTTCCCTCCATGGCGGCAATTATTGCCGCCATGGAGAAATGCCATGTTTTGATTAGAGTGGAATTACGCGCTTATTTCACGCCGCGAGAGTATCCGGCGGCAAGAAGATGGTTCGCGGCACGCCACGAGCGTCGCCAAGGGAACCAAGCAGCTCCTTCATGTCGAGGATGAGAACGATCTGGCCATTGGAAAGCGTCGTCACCCCCGCAACCCCTTTTGGCCGAAAATCATCGAGCGACTTGACCACCGCATCCTCGCGCCCCATAAAGCCGTCGATCGCCAAAATAAAAGTGTTTTCGGCTGTCTGCATAAGCACCCCATATTCGGGAATTCGCTCTGCACTCCAGCCCAGCAGGTGCGACAGCGGATATATCGGCATCACCTCGCCACGAACCACCATCGTTGCGCGACCGCCCACCTCCTGGATAGCATCGATCTGGATCGTGAGGATTTCCCGAACCATCGAAAGCGGGACGGCAAAAGGCTGATCACCAAGCCGGACCAGCAACACCGGCAGGATTGCCAGCGTCAAAGGCAGCGAAATGGTGAACGAGGTTCCCGAACCTGGTTCAGAACGTATCTCGATCGAGCCATTTAGCTTGTGGATGTTGGTCTTGACGACATCCATCCCGACGCCGCGCCCCGAAACATCGGAAGCCACGTCCTTGGTAGAAAAACCAGGCAGGAACACCAGATTGAAACTCTGGCGCTCGTCCATGGTATTGGCCTCCTCGTCCGTAATGAGGCCTCTTTCAAGCGCCTTGGCGCGCAACCGCTCGGCATTCATGCCACGACCATCGTCGGCGACGACCAGGACGATGTGGTCGCCTTCCTGGCGCGCCTCCAGTCGTACCTCGGACTTCGGGGACTTGTGGTTGGCGATTCGTTCCTCTGTCGTTTCGACACCATGGTCGACTGCATTCCGGATCAGGTGAATGATCGGATCCGACAAATCTTCGATCATGGTCTTGTCGATCTCGGTTTCCTCGCCGGCAAGAACAAGTTCGACGTCCTTCCCAAGATTCCGCGCCAAATCCCGCGCAATCCGCGGATACTTCTGGAACAGGCGACCAATCGGCTGCATGCGCGTCTTCATCACTGCGTTCTGAAGATCGGAAACGAGCAGATCGAGTTGGCTGACCGCCTGGTCGAGTGCGTGCAGGGTATTCGCGTCCGAACGGCCGTGGATCAAATCGGATCGCAGCGAGGTCAGGCGGTTCTTCGTCAAGCCAATCTCGCCCGACAGATTTAGCACCTGATCGAGTCGCGACGTATCGACGCGAATCGAATTGTCCCTCGCTTTCTCGCTGTCGCGACGACCAACCGGCCCTTGATGCCCGGGCTTGTCGGTCGCACGACGACCGATTGCCTGCTGAATGATCTGCTCCGGCGACTCGTTCGAAACGTCGTGATGGACTGTCGGTGCGGGCGGCGCACCGGCAACGGCATTGAACAACTGACCCCAATCAGGCGCACCAGCCGCCCCTTCCGGAGCCGCTACCGAGCGCCGGGCAACTACCGGCGAAGGCGTCTGCGGGGTCGCCGATACGCTACTCGAAACCGGCTGGCCTGTGATGGCACTCTTCAAGTCCGCGATCAGCTTTGCATCGGCGGGCGGGGGTTGCTGTCCTTGCTCAAGATGGCCAAACATGTCACGGACAACCCCTGTTGCTTCGAGGATCACGTCCATCACCTCGTTGCTGATCTTCAGCTCACCATTGCGCAACTTGTCGAAGAGGTTCTCGGTGAGATGGCACAGCGTAACCAACTCCGTGGCGGCAAGGAATCCGGCCCCACCCTTGATGGTATGAAAGCCGCGGAAGATATCGTTCAGAAGCCCTTTGTCCTGCGGGTTCTTTTCAAGGTCCACCAACTTGTTGTCGACGCCGGACAGCAGATCGGTGGCTTCCACCAGGAAATCCTGCAACAGGTCTTCCATACCCTGAAAGTCACTCATCATCCGCTCCTTCTTGCTTTGCTAGAAACCAAGGCTATCCAGCAATTCATCTACCTGCGACTGGGAGGTCACAACATCGGTGCGCCCCTCCACACTAACCACAGGACCGTTCATCAGTCCGGCCGAAACCTCGGCTTTTCGATCGGCGGGAATAGCCTCGATCAGCACCTGCAACAACTGGCCCTCAAGTCGCTGCACCATATCGACAACCTTGCGAATCACCTGGCCGGTCAAGTCCTGGAAGTCCTGTGCCATCATGATCTCGGTCAACTGCTCGTTGGTGCGACCGATCTTGGCGGGCGCAGCCTTAAAGAAAGCACGAGTGTCGGCCGCCAGCGCCTTGAACTCGTCGACCGAGAGCTGGTTGGCAAACATCCGTTCCCAACGCTGGCCCATGCTTTCCGCCCCAGTAAGCAGTTCGTCCTGCAGCGGCTTGGCGATATCGGTTGCATTTAGCACCCGCGACGCAGCCTGTTCCGTCATTTGCACGATGTAGGCAAGACGCTGCCTCGCATCGGGAATCTGACGGGCGGCATCCTGAAGCGCCTGGTCGTATCCCAGCTCGCGCATGCTGTTATGCAGTTGACGCGTCAATTGCCCAAGGCGGGTAAAGACATCCTCGTCGTCCCCCTCGGGCGCCTTTTCGGCTGCCTCGGGGGGCTGCGCGGACGACTTGCCTACCTGATTTGCCACGCTGTCGAACAACGCCTGAAGTTCGTCAGAATCGCCGGCATTGCTTGGGACTGCAACCGGCGCAGGAACAGGCGCCCCACCGGAAGCTGCGATCGAATCAAACAGTGCCTGGAGATCGTCCGAGTCGCCGGACTCGTCAAATTTCACCGGTCTGGCCATTGTCACATTCCCATCTTTTCGAAAATCTTGATCAACTTCTCGTTCAGCGTTCCGGCCGTGAAGGGCTTCACGATATAGCCCGACGCACCCGCCTGAGCCGCAGCGATAATGTTCTCCTTCTTGGCTTCCGCCGTGATCATCAGCACCGGCAACGCCTTCAGGTTCGGGTCTGCACGTACCGACTGGAGCAACGTCAGGCCGTCCATGTTGGGCATGTTCCAGTCCGTTACGACGAAATCAAATCCACCGCCGCCCTGTAGCTTCTGCAGGGCGACCGCACCGTCCTCCGCCTCATCGACGTTGGTATAGCCGAGCTCCTTGAGAAGATTGCGAACAATGCGGCGCATCGTCGAAAAATCATCGACAACCAGGAATTTGATCTTGGCGGGATCTGCAGGCATTCAATCGTTCTCCGAAATCAATCGTGTGTAGCCTTGCGCAACATCGGCCGAATCGTGTTGGCAAGCACTTCCGCATCAAACTTGGCAACGTAGGAATCGACGCCCACGCTCTTGCCCATGGCGCGATTTGCCTCCGAAGACAGCGAGGAGTGCATCACCACCGGAATACCCTCGAATCGAGGGTCGGACTTGATGTTCTTCGTGAGGACGTAGCCATCCATTTCCGGCATCTCGGCGTCGACGAGAATCAGGTTGATCTCGTCGAGCAGAGGAGTACCCAGCTGCTGACAATGGGCCGCCATGCCGGATAGACGCGTCCACGCCTCAAGCCCGTTCAGGGCGTGCTTGTGCTTGACGCCAAGCTTGTCGAGCACCTCGGCGATACGCTTGCGCGCCACGACCGAGTCATCGACAAAAAACACGTTGAATTCATCACCCTCTTCAATGCGGTCAATCTGTCCGACAACTGAGTCGCCAAAGGTGTTGGCCAGAATCTGCTCCACATCGACGATCGAAACCAGTTTGCCGTCAGCGAGTTCCGTGATCGCGGTTATGTAGGTGCTGGCTCCGCCGGTGACAACGGATTCAGGGGCCCGAACCTTGTCCCAGTCGACGCGAATTATGCGATCGACGCTCGAAACCAGAAAACCGAGCGTCCGCTTGCTGTACTCCGTCACCATCATCGAACCACCAAGACCCGGTGGCGAGTCGGGAAGCCGCATGGCTTTGGCAAGCGCCAACACGGGAATGACGTTCCCCCGCAGACTGATCAGCCCTTCCACGCCTGGCGGCATGTTGGGGGATTTGGTAATTGACGGCGTCTTGCTGACCTCTCGGACCTTGAAGACGTTGATGCCAAACGTCTCCTGGGTGCCGAGGGAGAACAGCAGAATCTCCATTCGATTCGATCCAGCCAGTTTGGTCCGCGCGTCGACGGTGTCGAGTAGCGTTGCGTTCACTGCTTTGGTCATTGCGGTTGTACTCATCGCACGCTCACTTTAATGCCGGCAACGCCTGGACGACATTCCCCTTCAACAATCGCCCCAGCGTCTCGGCCAGGCGTTGCGGTTCGAACTTTGGAACATACTCGTCGATCCCGACCGACTTGCCCAATTGCTGATTGGACATTGACGACAGCGACGAATGCATGATGACCGGGATACCCGCAAAGCGTGGATCCGACTTGATATGCTTGGTCAGGATATAGCCGTCCATTTCCGGCATCTCGACGTCCGTCAGAATCAGTTGAACAAGGTCCTTGACCTTCTTGCCGCTTGCCGATGCATGTTGTGCGATCTTTTGCAGTTCCTCCCAAGCCATGCGGCCGTTCACCGTGGCTATGAAGTGAATGTTCAATGCACTCAAGGTACGCTCGATCTGGCTGCGGGCGACCGAAGAATCGTCGGCGAAGAGAATGGTTGCGTCCTCGATGTCCAGCGGCTTGATATTCGTGAATATGAAGTCGTCGTCGATCTTCGTGGTCTCCGACAAAACCCTTTCGACGTCGAGCATCATGACCAGCCGCCCATCCGGCAATTCCGTAACGGCCGTGACCAGGCCGCCGAGTTGAGACGAAAGCAGCATTGGGGGCGGAACCCGCATCTGCGACCAATCGAGCCGTAGAATGGTGTCGACCGCTTCGACCAGAAAGCCCTGAGTGTGCCCGTTGTACTCGGTGACTATCATGATGTCGCGCGGCGAGTCAGGCTGGACCCCGGCATATTCGGCCAGATCGACGACCGGCACGAGAACACCTCGCAGTGACACCATTCCCTTCACCGATTCCGGCATGTCCGGGGCGGCAGTAATGCCCGGGGTACGCATTACCTCGCGAACCTTGAAGACGTTGATGCCGAAAGTTTCGCGACGACCGGTCCGCGCATCGGTTCCCAGCGAAAAAAGCAGTATTTCGAGCTTGTTCGTTCCCGCCAGACGGGTCCGGGCATCGATATTCGAGAGCAGATCAGACATTGTGCGGCCTCATCTTCAGATCGGATGGCCCGTAGGGCACATCCCGATATCGGGAATGTTACGTGATTTTCGAGCACGAAAAGTCAGCCGTGGCGATACGCCGGCATTCTTGGCAAGTTCAGGGTACGTTGGCCCGTGCCGGACCGGACAGTTCCCGATCCAGCCTTTGCAGATGAGCGAGCAAATTGCCGGCTATTTCGGACAACGACACCACCTCGGACACGCCGCCCACTGAAACCGCCTCGCGAGGCATCCCGTACACCACGCAACTGGCTTCATCCTGACCGATGGTCCACGCTCCCGCCCGGCGCATCGCCAGAAGGCCTTGGGCTCCGTCCTTGCCCATTCCGGTGAGGATGATGCCGGTCGCGTTGTCGACAGCGCTGGCAGCCACGGAGTTGAACAAGACATCCACGGCAGGTCGATGACGGTTGACAGGATCCGTCCGCGACAAATCGATCCGGTATCCCCCGCCGATACGCTTGATCGACATGTGCGAATGTCCAGGAGCCAGATATACGTGGCCGGGGCGGAGCACTTCCCCTCCCTGCGCCTCGACGACCGTCAGCATCGAGAGCGAATCAAGGCGCTGAGCGAAGGATTTGGTAAACGATTCGGGCATATGCTGGACCATCACGATTGGCGGCATTTCGGCCGGCAGCCCGCGAAGAACGGCCTTGATTGCCTCGGTACCTCCGGTTGATGCGCCAATCGCCACCACATGTCCGCTCGTCAGCCGCCCGGATAGACGCGCACCGACCGTTCCGGGCGCGGGTACCTTGCCGGCTTCCGTATCGCGAGAATCCAATGTCACCGGACTCCCTACCTCCGCTGCCGCGCGACTGTGATCGCTACGCTCGTAGACCGTTCGACCGATCGGATGAAACAGGTCTGCCGCGTGAAGAAAGCTCTCCGAATGCCCGGCATAGAGAAGCCCATCCGGCCTCAGCAGAGGCCTGAACCTCGCCAGTATCTGATGCTGTATCGGCTTGTCGAAGTAAATCATCACATTGCGGCAGAAAATCGCGTCGAGCGGACCCTGAATCGGCCAGTCGCGATCCAGTAGATTGATGCGCGAAAAGGAAATCAGGCGCTGCAGTTCGGAACGAACTCTCACATCGCCGGATTTTTCGATAGTAAAAAACCGCCGGACGCGACTCTCGGCGATGCGCTCGACCCGTTCCGGATCGTATATGCCGCGGGCAGCGGTCGCCAACACATGGGTGTCGATATCGCTGGCGAGTATTTGCACCGGTGGCGTATATGAATCGAACGCCTCGCAAGCAGCGATGGCCAGGGAGTAGGGCTCTTCGCCCGTCGAAGCCGCCGCGCACCAGACTCGAAACGGCCGCTGCTTGCTGTCCGTCGCTTGCCGGGCGAACGTCTCGAAATGATGGGCTTCACGAAAGAACGACGTGAGATTGGTGGTGAGGGAGTTGATGAACGTCTCCCATTCCAGCTTGTCGTCCTGATCGAGCCGCCTCAGGTAGTCCTCGAATTTCGTCAGACCCAACGCGCGCACGCGACGTACCAAACGCGAATACACCATGTCCTGCTTCGCCGGCGCCAGCGCGATACCGGCGCGCTCCCGAATCAGCGCACGAACACGCTCGAAATCGGCCTGAGTGAATATGAACTCGCGGCCCGTCGCTGCCATCCGGTTCGTCGGCCCGCTTAGCGGAATTCGACGGAGTCTGGCGGGTTCGTTGCCTCGCCGGTGGTCTGGCTGCCCGTCTCCGACGTTGCGGCAGGGTCTTCTTCGCCATCGACGAGAGCCCCATCGCGAAGGACGGCGTCCTCGGTACGCTTGTTGAGTACGACGATACTGATTCGGCGGTTGGCGGGGCTATAGGGATCCGACTTGTCGTACAAAACGGTGGATGCCAGCCCGACGACACGAACCACCTTGCTGTCCGCCATCCCGCCAGCGACCAGTTCGCGGCGCGAAGCGTTGGCGCGGTTGGTGGACAATTCCCAGTTGCCGAAACCCCGCCCGCCACCGGCGTAAGGCGCCGCGTCGGTATATCCGGTCAGGCTGATTCGATTGTCGACCTTGTTCAGCGCCTTGCCGATTTCAAAAAGAATATCGCGTGTATAGGGTTTGAGTTCAGAACTCGCCGAATCGAACATCGGTCGGTTCTTTTCATCGACGATCTGGATACGCATACCCTCGGTCGTCAGGTCGAGAAGCAACTGATTCTTGAATTGTTTCAGGGTCGGCGTAGCTTCGATCAGGGTTTGCAATTCCCCTTTGAGGTTCTCCAGCTTCTGCTTCTCGCGGCGCTCGAAATCCTCCTTCAAACGCTGCAGGTTGATGGTCTTTTTTTCCGCCTCGGTTTCGCCTTTCTTGACCTGTCCGTAGGTCCGGGTCAGGTCTTCACCGCCCCCCTGGACGACCGACGACGAGTCGCCCGATCCGGAACCGCCGAACAATGCCACCTTGAGCGGCGTCTGAAAGTAGTCGGCGATGCCCTGCAGGTCCCCTTTTGTCGTGGACCCAAGCAGCCACATGAGCAGAAAGAAAGCCATCATGGCCGTCACGAAGTCGGCGTAGGCGATCTTCCACGCGCCGCCATGTGCCGCGGCACCGCCCTTCTTGATGCGCTTGACGACTATCGGCTGCTGGCTATCGTCGCTCATGACAGGCTACTTGCCCTTGCGCGCCTTCAGGTCTTCTTCGAGTTCGAGGAATCCCGGCCGATCCTTGGAGTACAGCACCTTGCGGCCGAACTCGACGGCAACCTGAGGCGCGTAGCCATTCATGCTGGCCAGCAGCACGGCCTTGATGCACTGGTAGATCTTGCCGCCCTCCTCGGCCTTCTGTTCGAGCTGTCCGGCAATCGGAGAGATGAATCCATATGCGACAAGGATGCCAAGGAAGGTACCGACCAGTGCGCCGCCAATCATCTTGCCAAGCACCGCCGGCGGCTCGCCGACGGAGCCCATGACATTGACTACCCCCATGACGGCGACGATGATGCCGTAGGCCGGCGTGGAATCGGCGACCTTCGACATCACGTGCGCGGGCACATGCGCCTCGTGATGATGGGTTTCGATTTCGAGATCCATCAGATTCTCGATCTCGAATGCGTTGAGGTTGCCGCCGACCATCATGCGCAGATAGTCGGTGGTGAATTCCATGACATGATGGTCGCGGGTAACCGTCGGGTACTTGGCGAAGATCGGGCTGCTTTCCGGATTCTCGATATCGCCCTCGATGGACATCAGACCTTCCTTGCGGACCTTGCCGAGAATCTCGTAAAGCATGGCCAGCAGTTCCATGTACAAGGCCTTGTTGAACGGCGAGCCCTTCAACACCGAAGGCAGTGCCGACAAGGTCGCTTTGATGGCCTTGCCGCTATTGCCGGCAACAAAGCCGCCGATCGTCAAACCGATAATGGCGAGGTACTCCATCGGCACGAACAGGGCCGCCAGGCTCCCGTGTACCGCGTACGTCCCGACGGACGCCGCGATAATCACCAAGTAACCGATCAACAGAAACACGGAAAGCCTCCCCGCACGAAGTCAACGCGATCGGCCCGGATACCTCCGGGCTCAATGGCTGTAATCATATCGGGATTCAAAAGCGGGCGGGTAACTTGGCCCGAATCGGGCCGCCCGGTCGTTTCCGGGCGGCAGAGGGCAGCGATCAGGCGGCAGCGGCAGCTGCGGCGGCAGCGCGCCGTGTCTTGCCGGCGCGGGCCGGCATGTGGCAAAGCCCGCAGACGTAGCCGCGGGTCGGATCGTAGGCATGTGCGACAAATTCGCCGCCGCATTCCTTGCAGGTCGCCATCTGCAGCATGCTGGCCTCGAAAAACCGCACCATGGTCCAGGCACGCGTCAGCGACAGGACGACGTCCATGCCAGCGCGGGTGACCTTTTCCAGATACATGCGATACGCCTTGATGATGAGTTCCAGTCCCTCAAGCCGCGTATTCCGGGAAAGAAAACGGAAGTAGGCCATGAACAGCGACGCATGGACGTTCGGTTGCCAGGTCATGAACCAGTCGGTGGAAAACGGCAACATGCCCTTCGGCGGCGATACGCCCCTGACCTCTTTGTAAAGCTTGAGCAGGCGCTCGCGCGAGAGATTCGTTTCGGCCTCGAGCAGTTGCAGACGAGCGCCCAACTGGATCAACTCGATCGCCAGGCGAATATCCCTCGCCTCCGAAATTACGGACTTGTTGCGCATATAGGAACCTCCGTCTTGTCGCTTGGGATTGTCGTGGCCGATCAGGCCACGGTTTCGACCGGCCGGCCAGCAGCCAGGATGGCCGCGTGGATGTGGCCAACGCCGCGATCGCGTTCGTGATTGGCGAGCAAATCCAGCAACAGCGAGTCGTCAAAACGGAAATTGCACAGCAGCATCTCGGAGGCGGCCATCTTCAGAACCTGTCCGGGAGTGAGTTGCGCCAGGATGTCGGCAATCTCCTCGCTGATGCCCAAACGGAAAATGGCGCCTTCCTTGTCGGAACGCACCATGTTCTGCGCCAGCATCATGTAGGCAAGATTGACTTCCTTTATGTCGTTGTAGGTGTCGGTCGATTTCATCAGAGGCTCCTTACTTATAGGGTCCGCCGCGGCTGCTTTGACGGTGTTTGCATTATTCCGGGCTTGCGTCAATGAAAGAATCACTGGAAAACTGTTTCTGATGTAAGAATTGGATAGCGCAACCTTGTAATCAAAAACCTTACAAATCACACGTAAACATTTGAATAAGAGCCCAGATATTTGCAGCCGGAACGCTTCTTTAGAATGGTCGGCATGAATCCGGCGATCAACTATTGTGCAAGCTGTGGCGCGGAGATCAGCTTCCGCATCCCACCCGGCGATACGCTGCCGCGGCATGTCTGCGATACCTGCGGCGCCATCCACTACCGCAACCCGCGGCTGGTGGTCGGCGCACTGCCCGTCTGGCGAGATCAGGTGCTGCTCTGCCGGCGCGCGATAGAACCCTGCCGCGGCATGTGGACCCTGCCGGCCGGATTCATGGAAAACGGCGAGACCGTCGCCGAGGCTGCGCTGCGCGAAACCCGCGAGGAAGCGAACGCCAATATCTCGCTCGGCGAAATGTTCACGCTGATTTCCGTGCCGCACATCGATCAGGTACACGTCGTGTATCGCGCCACGCTTCTCGATCTGTCGTTTTCGGCCGGCGAAGAGACACTCGAAACCCGCCTGTTCAGCGAAGCGGAGATTCCCTGGGACGAGATCGCTTTCCGCACCATCGCCCTCACCTTGCGGCACTTTTTCGATGATCGCCGTACCGGGACTTTCGGCTTTCACCCTGGCGACCTGCCCCCACCCTGACTGGAAGTCTGCCCCATGAGCTTCGCCACCGCCGATCTCTGCGACCAGCATGACGCCCTGCTCCGCACCGGAACGTTGCGCGTCGTCGCACCGATGTTTCGCAGCTTCGGCGGCCGTGCCTCGTTTCACGGGCCGATCGCCACGCTCAAGCTGTTCGAGGACAACTCCTTCGTCCGCAAGGCGCTCGAAACGCCGGGCGCCGGGCGCGTTCTGGTCATCGACGGCGGCGGCTCCTTGCGACGCGCGCTGGTCGGCGACCAGATTGCCGCGCTTGGCGTCACCAACGGCTGGGCGGGCATTGTCGTGTTCGGCTGCATCCGCGACTCGGAAGCGATCGCCGCCATGGACATCGGCGTTCTGGCGCTCTCTACCCACCCGCAAAAGACCGACAAGAAGAACGTCGGCGAAATGGATGTCGCGGTGACGTTCGGCGGCGTTTGTTTTCAGCCCGGCGACTGGCTCTACGCCGACGGCGACGGCGTGCTCGTCGCCGATCGCGCATTGACCTGATCCTGCGCATCCGGGCGGCGTACCGCCATAGCTGACTTTCACGATCAAGAATAGTATTGCGCATTGCGGTATTTTCTCCGCAACACCATGTATTATTTACTTAAAATATTCACTACTATCTTATATAAGACTATTGTTGCTTCGCATCATTTTGCCTATACTCTGTTCCATCAGCAGTCGCCCAGCGACGTTGAACAGCACCCCCAATCACCAGACAGAGGACTACAACAATGACAGATCGCCACGCTCAAATCGCCGCCCTGGAAAGAGACTGGGCCGAGAATCCCCGCTGGAAGAGCGTCAAGCGGGGTTACACCGCCGCCGATGTCGTCCGCCTGCGCGGCTCGCTGCAGCTCGATCACACCCTCGCCAAACGCGGCGCCGAAAAACTCTGGCGCCTCGTCAATGGCGAAGCCGCCAAGGGCTACGTGAATGCCTTCGGCGCCATCACCGCCGGTCAGGCCATGCAGCAGGCAAAGGCCGGCCTGGAGGCCGTCTATCTGTCCGGCTGGCAGGTCGCGGCCGACGGCAATACGTCCGAAACCATGTACCCCGACCAGTCGCTCTATGCCTACGACTCGGTGCCGACCATGGTCCGGCGCATCAACAACACCTTCCAGCGCGCCGACGAGATCCAGTGGTCGCGCGGCGTCAATCCGGGTGACAAGGAGTTCATCGACTACTTCCTGCCGATCGTCGCCGATGCCGAAGCCGGCTTTGGCGGCGTGTTGAACGCCTTCGAACTGATGAAGAACATGATCACCGCCGGCGCGGCGGGCGTGCACTTCGAAGACCAACTCGCCGCCGTCAAGAAGTGCGGCCACATGGGCGGCAAGGTGCTGGTGCCGACCTCGGAAGCGGTCGAGAAGCTGATCGCGGCGCGCTTTGCAGCCGACGTCATGGGCGTGCCGACCATCGTCCTGGCCCGTACCGACGCAGAAGCGGCCAACCTGATCACCTCCGATCACGACGCCAACGACAAACCGTTCCTTACCGGTGAGCGGACAGCCGAAGGTTTCTATCGCGTCAAGAACGGTCTCGAACAGGCCATTAGCCGCGGCGTCGCTTACGCGCCCTATGCCGATCTGGTTTGGTGCGAGACCGGCACGCCGGACCTCGGCTTCGCCCGCGAGTTCGCCCAGGCGGTTCAGGCCGCCAGCCCGGGCAAACTGCTTTCCTACAACTGCTCGCCGTCATTCAACTGGAAGAAGAACCTCGACGACAAGACCATCGCGTCGTTCCAGGAGGAACTCTCGGCGATGGGCTACAAGTACCAGTTCATCACCCTGGCCGGCATCCATATCAACTGGTTCAACACCTTCGAGTTCGCCCATGCCTATGCGCGCGGCGAAGGCATGAAGCACTACGTGAACATGGTCCAGGAGCAGGAATTCGCCGCACGCGACAAGGGTTACACCTTCGTCTCGCACCAGCAGGAAGTCGGCGCCGGCTACTTCGACGATGTCACCACCGTGATTCAAGGCGGCTCGTCGAGCGTCACGGCCCTCACCGGCTCGACCGAAGAAGCGCAGTTTCACTGAGAGGGGGAGCCCTCGACACAGAGGGAGCGGAGAGGAGCACCCGCGCCGGATTGCCGGCGCGGGTTCTTCGATCGATTGCCCGCCAACCTTGCGGCGCCCGCGATCGCCCGCCCGGAAAAGTCAGCCGTGGTGGTACGCCAAGCCCGGAAAAGTCAGCGGTGGTGGTACGCCAAGCCGGGCTTACCTTCGCTTGGGCGCGGACACGTCTTCCAGCACTTTGAGCACGGAAATGGAGTCGTCCTCGCCCATGCCACCGCCGACGACGGCGTTGAACATCTGGGCGGCCGCGGCGGAAACCGGCAGCATCGCGCCGAGCCGATGGGCTTCCTCCATGACGATGCGCAGATCCTTTTGATGCATCCAGGCCTTGAAGCCCGGCTTGAAGTTGCGGTCGAGCATGCGCTGGCCATGGTTCTCGAGGATGCGCGAATACGCGGAGCCGCCCAGCAGCGCCTGCCGCACCTTGGCCACGTCGGCACCGTTCTTCGCGGCGAAATTGAACGCCTCGGCCACCGCCGCCACGCCAACGCCGGTCAGTATCTGGTTGCAGGCCTTGGCGATCTGGCCCGCGCCGATATCGCCAACCAGCGTCACCGACTTGCCCATCTTCTCGAACAGCGGTTTCACCTTTTCGAAGTTCTCCGGCTTGCCGCCGGCCATGATGGTCAACGTTGCGTTGATGGCGCCGAAGTCCCCGCCCGACACCGGCGCATCGATGAACTCAATGCCTTTCCCGGCCAGCCCGGCGCCGATCTCGCGCGCGGCGTTGGGGTTGATGGTGCTCATGTCGACGACGATCAGGCCGCGTCTGGCGCCTGCCGCAATGCCGTTCTCACCGAGCGTGACCTCGCGCACATCTGGCGCGTCGGCCACCATCGTGAAGACGACTTCGGAGTACCTTGCCACCTCGGCGGCCGAAACGTGGGCCTTGGCATCGACGTCCTTGAACGGTTCGAGCGACGCCGGACGCCGCGCCCAGAGATGCAGCGAGTGACCCGCTTTGGCCAGATGCAAGGCCATGGGACGGCCCATGAGGCCGAGACCGATGAAGCCAATATTCATGCGTTTCTCCTTTATCAAGCAGCGCCGGACACATCGCTTCCGTGACGATTCACTCCGAACTGTCCCAGTACTCCGGCCGCGTGTAATTGTCCTGCAGGCTATCGATGAACAGGCGTACGCGCAATGGCAGATGACGGCGTTGCGGAAACACGGCATGGATGCCGACTGGCGGCGTCGCAAAGTCGTCCAGGACCGAAACCAGTCGGCCCCAGCGCAGATCCGCGCCGACTTCCCACAGGGAACGCCACGCCAGCCCCATGCCGGCCAAGGCCCAATCGTGCAAGACCGCGCCGTCGTTGCAGAGAAAGCGTCCGCTGGGCTTGAAGACGACATGGCGGTCGCCCTGCTGGAAGTCCCATCCGGCCTGCGTTGGCAGCGAAAGGCAATCGTGCGCCGCCAGGTCGTCGAGAGTGCGTGGCACGCCACGCTGTTCGAGATAGGCCGGACTGCCGACGACGACGCGTTTCATCTGGCCGAGCCGGACCGCCACCAGGCTCGAATCGATCAGGCCGCCGAGGCGCACCGCGCAGTCGAAGCCTTCGCCGACCAGATCGACGGTCCGATCCGACAAGTCCAGGCTGGCGCTAACCTCCGGATGTTCGCGCAGGAACTCCATCAACAGCGGCGCCACGTGTTTGCGTCCGAATCCCGCCGGTGCCGTCAGCCTCAAATGGCCGCTTGCCCGCGCGGAGCCGAGCGACAGTTGGGCCTCCGCGTTCGCGAGATCGTTCAGGATGCGCTGGCAGTCTTCGAGGAAAGCCTGCCCCTCGTGCGTCAGCGTCAGCTTTCTGGTCGTCCGGACCAACAGCCGCACACCCAGGTGGTTCTCCAGCGCGTCCAGACGTCGCCCGATGATCGCCGGCGTCACGCCTTCCACCGCCGCCGCTGCGGTCAGACTGCCCTTGTTGGCCACTTGCACGAAGGCTTCGAGCTCCTTCAGTTTGCTCATTATGTACTTTCCGTATCGAATCAATTGCCGATATTGTGACTTATCCTTTATCGGTGTGTCGAATAGACTGTAGTCATCTATAAGACCAACTGGAGAACCCCATGAGCCCCAACCTGCCCGCCGGCGTGCAAATCAATGCACCGTTACATCCCCGCTTCGATGAAATCTTGACGCCGGAGGCATTGGCTTTCGTCGCCAAACTGCATCGCGCCTTCGAGGCTCGTCGCCAGGAATTGTTGAAGAAGCGCATCGAGCGCCAGGCCCGCATCGATGACGGCGAAATGCCCGACTTCCTGCCGGAAACGAAGCACATCCGCGAAGGCGACTGGAAAGTGGCGAAGCTGCCCAAGGCGCTGGAATTCCGCCGCGTCGAGATCACCGGTCCGGTCGAACGCAAGATGATCATCAACGCCTTCAACTCGGGCGCCGATTCGTACATGACCGACTTCGAGGATTCCAACAGTCCGAACTGGGAAAACCAGATCCAGGGGCAGGTGAATCTGTTCGACGCCATCCGGCGGAAACTGACGTTCACCAATGAGGCCGGCAAGGAATACAAACTCAACGACAAGATCGCCACGCTACAGATTCGTCCGCGCGGCTGGCACCTCGACGAGAAGCACGTCCTGGTCGACGGCCAGCGCGTCTCCGGCGGGCTCTTCGACTTCGCCTTGGTCTTCTTCCACAACGCGAAGGAGCAGGTCGCGCGCGGTGCCGGTCCGTTCTTCTATCTGCCGAAGATGGAATCGCACCTCGAAGCGCGGCTGTGGAACGACATCTTCGTCATGGCCCAGAATGAGATCGGCCTGCCCCAGGGCACCATCAAGGCGACGGTGCTGATCGAAACCATCCTCGCCACTTTCGAGCTGGAAGAGATCCTCTACGAATTGCGCGAACACAGCGCCGGCCTCAACGCCGGTCGCTGGGACTACATCTTTTCCTGCATCAAGAAGTTCAAGCGCAACACCGACTTTTGTCTCGCCAATCGCGGCGCCATCACCATGGAAGTGCCGTTCATGCGCAGCTACGCGCTGGCGCTGGTCAAGGCCTGCCACAAGCGCGGCGCCCCGGCGATCGGCGGCATGAGTGCGCTGATCCCGATCAAAGGGGATCCGGAAGCCAACGAAAAGGCGCTTGCCGGCATTCGCCACGACAAGACGCGCGATGCCAACGACGGCTACGACGGAGGCTGGGTCGCACACCCCGGCCTCGTCTCCATTGCCATGGAAGAATTCGTCAAGGTGCTTGGCGACCGCCCGAACCAGTGGGACAAGCAGCGCACTGACAGCTTCGGCCCCAAGGACTGGCTCGACTTCCAGCCCGAGCAGCCCATCACCGAGACGGGGCTACGCAACAACATCAACGTCGGCATCCACTACCTCGGTTCGTGGCTGGCGGGCAATGGCTGCGTGCCGATCCACAACCTGATGGAAGACGCCGCAACGGCCGAAATCAGCCGCTCGCAAGTCTGGCAGTGGGTGCGTTCGCCGAAGGGCAATCTCGACGACGGCCGCAAGGTAACGGCCGCGATGGTCAAGGGTTTGATTCCGGAGGAACTCGCCAAGGTCAAGGCGACGGTTTCCGCCGCCGGCGAGAAGACCGAGACCTACGACCAAGCCGCCGGCATCTTCGAGAAGATGTCGCTGGCCGACGAGTATCCGGAGTTCCTGACGCTGCCGCTGTACGAAGCGATGGCCTGAGGGCGCGACACGAGGCTGCGAAAAGTCAGGCGACCGCGAGCGGGATGCGCGCGGCCGGAGCCAAAAGTCAGCCGTGGCGATACGCCACCCGGGGCGACCTGGGTGGTGTTTTCGTTGCACAAACCGGTGGCTTTACTCGCCCGAGGTCGAGATTGCCCTCAAGGCCTCATTCGGTAGCTCGCGCTCGATCAACCACTTGCCATCGACCTTGCGCCATTCCATCGACTTGGTCACTACGTCGCGGAAAACCGGGGACTGGTAAGCCTGAACGAAGGTCGTCGTCGCGTTGTCCGGGTCCTTCATCGTCACCTTGATGCCCGAAAGGTCGAGCTTGACCACCTTGGCCGAACCGATGATGCGCCGGCGGTCCTTCTCCCACTTGGCCAAACTGCGATTCTGCGAAGGCATGAAAGTCGGCGAGTAGAAACCGAGATAGCGCTCGATATCGCGTGTCATCCAGGCCTGCGCCCAACCCTTGAGCGAAAGCGCCAGTTCGCGCTCCGTCTCAGGACTGGCCACCGTGCTCGCGACCGGCGGAGGCGCCGACTCGCGCAGGAACTCGACCGCCCGCGCGTTGAGCGCTTCCTTGTCGGCGATGAACATCGTCGGCGCCTCGGGCGGGCAGTGCTCGGCGGCATCGCCCTCGGCCTTCCAGTCGTCGGGATCGGCGGCCAGGTCGCGCGCCACGCGACTCAAGTCGAGCGCCCGCAACAGGTTGCCCATGCTCGCCTGGCTGCGCGCCTGGGCGATCAGCAGGTCGTGGTCAGCATTCACGTAGGCACGCTTGGCCTGGAACAGTTCATTCTCGGTGTCGAGCAGGTCGAGCAAGGTGCGCTGGCCGATGTCGAACTGCTTGCGATAGGCGTCGCGCGCCTTTTCGGTCGCCAGTTGGTGCTGATCGAGATAAATCAACTGTTCGGCCAGTTTGCGGGTGTCGTTGTAGGCGATTGCCGCAGTCTGACGAACGTCGCGGCAGGTCTTGTCGCGCAGATCCTTTGCCACATTGCGCTGGTCGGCGTATTGCCGCGAACGGGCCATGTCGGACAGGCCATTGAACAGGTTCCAGGTCAGCACCACCTCGGCCGTGCGATTGTTGGTGGAGCCGTCGTAGCCGTTGAGATCAGTGCCGCGCTCGTTCTTCAGGCGCAGATCCAGGCGCGGCTGATAGGCGGCCTTGCGGACGTCGACCGCCGAGTCGGCGGAGCGCAGGTTCTCGATGGCGCCCCGGATCGCGGGATTGCGGTTCAGCGCGGCCTGCAACATGGTCGCCGATTCACCCGGCAGCCCCCTGTCCAGCGACGGCGTATCCGCCAGGTCCTTGGCGGGTGGCGCGCCGACCAGACGCTGGAAGCGCGTACTGACGTCGTGCAGGTTGGAAGTCTCCGTCAGCAGATTCGCTTCGGCCAATGCCAGTCGTCCGGAGGCCTGCTCGAGGTCGACACGCCGCGCGACCCCCGCCAGGGCTTTCTTCTGGATCTGATCGAACACGGCGCGGTGACGCACGTAGTTGTCCTCGGCCAGGGCCACCAGCTTGCGATAGCGCAGAACGTCGACGTAAGCGCGCGCGGCTTCCAGCGCCACGGTTTCGGAGGTGTCCAGCAGTTCGAAGAAACGTACCTGACGCGCATGGTCGAGACGCTGCACCTCGTTGCGGGTGGCGAAGCCGTCATACAGCATCTGGGTCAGCGTGACGGCCGTGGAACGGCGCGTGTAATCCTTGACCATGATCGGATCGTCGCGATTTTCGCGGCCGACGCCGGCACTCAAATCAAGGCGCGGCAGATAGCCGCCGAAAGCTGCGTCCTTCTCGTTGTCGGTCGCCTGATAGGCATGCCACTTCTCGAGCACCTCGGGGCTGCTCAGCACCGCCGTCTGCGCCACGGATTTGAGGGTATTCTGCTGGGCGAGTGCAATAGTCGAACAGGCAGAAGTCAGTCCCAGCGCAATGGCTACGAATTTTCTTGCGGTGTACCGAGAAAGCATTTGAAATCCTTGGGAAAAGCCGGTCCCCGAATTATAGGGTGGTACGCGCGTCCTGCCATATCCAATAGGACTAGTGGCGGTTTGGCACCCATCTCCACCATGTTGAAAGCCAGTGTCACGGTGGTCGTGGTCTGGCTCGGTCTGAGTCTTGCCGCAGGCATGGACGTGGATCGTCTGCGTCTTTCGTTGCAGGCGCTCGGCGGCTCCGCCGATAGCTTCAGCGACTGGCAGCACGCCACCGTCGATGCCTCAGCGATGAACATCTCCCGCGATAAGCTGCGCCGGGTCAACGAGTTCTTCAATCGCCGCATCCGTTTCTCATCCGACACCGAAATCTGGGGACAGTCCGACTATTGGGCGACGCCGATGGAGACCATCGCCAAAGGCACGGGCGATTGCGAGGATTTCACCATCGGCAAGTACTTCACGCTACTGTCCGCAAACATTCCCGACCAGCAACTCCGTCTTGTGTACGTCAAGGCGCGCATCGGCGGACCCAACAGCTCGCTCAGCCAGGCCCACATGGTGCTGGCCTACTACGCAACCCCCGATGCAGAGCCACTGGTTCTCGACAACCTGATCACCGAAATCCGGCCTGCCTCACGCCGGCCCGACCTGACCCCCGTATTCAGCTTCAACAGCCAAGGCATCTGGCAAGGCGCCGCCGGCGGAACTCAGCCAAGCGCGGGCGGCATCGGCCGCCTGTCCCGCTGGCAGGACCTCCTGCAACGCGCCCGCGGCGAAGGCTTCGACTGATTTTCATAAGGGACTCGACCATGTCCATGTACCGACAACTCTGGCTCGCCATCATCCTCAGCACTTTGCTCGCCCTGTTGGGCAGCCTGCTCGCGGCGACATTGAGCGCCCGCAGCTATCTGTCCGAGCAACTGACCATGAAAAATGCCGACAACGCAGCCGCGCTCGCCCTGTCGCTCAGCCAGCAGAATCCAGACGCGGTCGCGGTCGAGCTCGCGGTCGCGGCGCTTTTCGACAGCGGCCATTACGAAAGAATCCGCGTCACCGATCCTTTCGGCAAGATCATCGTCGAGCGTCAATCTCCGGTTGGCCGGTACGCGGTACCCGTCTGGTTTGCCAACACATTCCCGATCGAATCCAGCCCGGGGACCGCCCAGATCAGCAACGGCTGGAAGCAGTTCGGCGTCGTCGAACTGGTCAGTCACGGCCGCTTCGCCTATCAGGCTCTCTGGAAGAGCGTATGGGAAATGGTGGTCGCACTGGCGGCCGCGGGGCTGGTCGGCGGCGCCCTGGGGTCGCAGGTGCTCAGGCGCCTGCGCAAGCCACTCACCGCGGTCATCAACCAGGCGCAAGCGATCACGGAACGCCGCTTCGTCACCATCGAGGAACCGCAAGTACCAGAGTTGAAGCAACTGGCAGCCGCCATGAACACCACCGTGACGCGGCTGAAAACGATGTTCGACGACGAAGCCACGCGCCTCGAGGTAGTGCGCCGGGAAGTCAATTGCGATCCGCTTACCGGGCTGGCGAACCGCAACAGTTTCCTCGCCCAACTGCGCGCCGACCTGGCAGAGGAAGAATCGCAGGGCGGCGCGCTGTTGCTGGTTCGCATTGCCAATCTGGTCGACATCAATCGCGCCAACGGACGCGAAGCCACCGACGAACTGCTCCGGCGCGTCGGCAGCGTCGTCGAAGCGACGGCTGCCGCAAACCCGAGCGGCGTCGGCGCGCGACTGAACGGCGCGGACTATGCCCTGCTGCTGCCGGGCGAAAGCGATTCGGCATCCATTGCCGCGAAGTTGCTGCAAACATTGATCCAGGAAGGCGAGTCTTTCGTCGGCGCGAAACCGATCGCCCAGATCGGCTTTGGCCGCTACCCGCGCGGCCTTGACGCGAGCGCGGCAATGGCACAGGTTGACACAGCGCTAGCCGCCGCCGAAGCCGAAGGCCGGAACACGATTCATGAAGCCGTATTTGCCGCCGACGATGAGGCGCCGCGAAGCGGCGAGGAATGGACGCACCTGATCCGGAATGCGCTTGATCGTCGCTGGGTCCGCCTGATCTCCTTTCCCGTTGCCCGGCTGGACGGCGATCTGATCCACCGCGAATGTCCGCTCCGCCTGATGCTCGACGAACATGGCGAGTGGCTGCCCGCCGGACGCTTCCTGCCGATGGCCGAGCGACTTCGCCTGACACCGCAGATCGACCTGACCGCCGTCGCGCTCGGACTCGAACAGCTCGCCACCGATCCGGGCATTCCGGGCCTTGCCATCAACCTGTCGGCCAGTTCGATCCAGGATGAACAGTTCCGCCGCGAGTTGCTCGATCGACTGCACCGGCACCCGGAAGCAGCCAAACGCCTGTGGCTGGAAGTCGCCGAGACCGGTGCGCTCAACCACTTCAACGCCTTCCGCAGCATCGTCGGCGCCTTGAAAGGAACCGGCGTGCGACTCGGCATCGAGCATTTCGGGCGCCACTTCAGCCAGATCGGTCTGCTACACGACCTCGGTCTAGACTACATCAAGGTCGACGCCGCCTTCATCCGCGGACTCGACGGCGACGGCAGCAACCGTACCTTCCTGCAAGGACTGTCCATCATCGCCCACGGCATCGGTCTGACGGTGATCGCCGAAGGCGTGGTCAGCGAGGCTGAACTGCTGGCGCTTTCCTCGGTCGGCTTCGACGGCGCCACCGGCCCGGCCATCAAGGACGTGTCAGGTTAAGCGCCGAGTCCCGCATATGCGGGACTCGGCGTATTACCACGGCTGACTTTTGGTATCGGCATAACGCCCGCTCACGCGGGCATCGGCCTCCACTGCAACCTCGTTCTCTCAGTCGGTGATCAGCTTGCCGTTGTTGAGCAGGTTCTGGATCACCTGGGCGTCCGTGGTGTAGCTGCCGACCAAATCGACACCTTCCAGAACGATCGTCTGCGTCGTCGCGTTCGCGTCGTGCGTCGTCACGTCTATCGTCGTATTGCCGTCCGCATAGCTGAAGTGCAGGTAGTTCGCCAGATTGCCTGGATCGCTGCCCCAGTGCCATTCCCCGACCAGCAGGTCCCTCAGGTTGATCGCGTCGCCACCACTGGTCGCGGTATCGAAGTCGCCGACAACATCGCTCGGCGAACCTGCGGCGTCTCCAAGCGACCAGCGGAAGGTATCCGCACCTGCGCCGCCGATCAGCAGGTCGTTGCCGGTGCCGCCGTACAGTGTGTCGTTGCCGACGTTGCCGACCAGAACATCGTTGCCCTCGTAACCCCGGATCGCTTCACCGTCCGTATCGCCAATGAGGATGTTGTCCAGCCCGGTGCCGTTCAACGTGCTGCTGTTGATGGTCGAAATCGAAACCGAGGCATCGTTGGTCTGGCCGCCATCGGATGCCACATAGGAGAATGCACCCGCGCCATTGTTGCTGCCCGATACCGCGTCGACGACCGTCCCCGATACGTGCGACGCATCGCTCACCGCGGAAATCGAAAGGCTCGCACCCTCGGCATCGCTGTCGTTCCAGGTCAGCCAGGCGTCACTGATCGTTACGGTATTGGAGCTTACGCTGCCGCTGGCAACGATCACGCTGTCGTCGCGGGCGATCGGCGCATCGTTGTAACCCGCCAAGTTGATGGTGAGATTGCCGGAGGCCGAATCTCCGTCTGCATCCAGCAGCGTGTAACCGAACACCTCCTGGCTGATGGCCGGACTTGTCGAAGTCGTGTAGGTGTAGGCACCCGTATCCATGTCGACTATGAAGTGGCCCGCTACCGACGTGATGTTCAGCACGTGGCTGCTCGAATCGAAGGTGTAAACCGCGCCGCCCGAACCGCTCACCGACAGCGCACTGCCGTCGAAGCTGAACGTATCGGCACCGTAGGTCACCGCCGCCATGTAACCGCCATCGCCACCAAAGCCACCTGCGGCACCACCGCCCGCGGCAAACGCGCCGCTGATGCTGTTGGTAATCGTGCTGCCAAGAACGGTGCCGAGGTCGTTTAGATCGGTTACGGCGATGGAACCCTGGTTGGTACCAGTGCTGCCGTCATACGCCACCGGATCCATGGCACTGGTGGTGACGCCCGTACCCAGGCCGATCGCATAGGCATTGATGTTGTTGGTCGTCAGGAAGTTGGTCCAGATCGTCTCTTCCGCACCCTGAATGCCGGTGTCGGCGTTGGAACTGGCATTCAAGAGCAGAGCCGCATTCCCGTCGCCGCGCGTCGGCGCGCCGTCGGAAAGGAAGTAAAGAACGTTCTGTACGGTGGCGCCCGTAAGCTTGCCGGCACTACTGAAGGCAGACATGGCCTCCGCCAGCGCGGCATCGTAGTTCGTGTTGCCCATGTTGGCCGATACGGTATCCAGGAAGGCGATTGCATTGGCCGCCGTCATCCAGTTGCCGGCGCTGGCGGTCGTACCGAAGGTGGTGATATTGACCATCACGTCACCCAGGCTGTCGTAACCGTCGATCAGCTCCTTGATGGCGGCAGTCGTCGCCTGCAAACGCGAGAGACTGGTCATGCCGCTCGCCCAGTCCATGGAACCTGACAAATCGAGTACCAGGGCGAGGTTCGTCTGGGTAGCCGTGCCAGACAGTGAAACCGTGGTATTGCTTGCGACAGGAGAATCATCCTCGACGGCAACGTTGAGCGTGCCGGTCGAAGTGCTTTCGCCGTCGCTCACGGCAACACCGATTCCCAGAGCGACGGAACCCTCGCCGCTGCCGCTTTGATCGATTCCCTTCGACAAGGTTACCGAGTAGCTGCCGGAATCGTCGATCGTCGCCCGCACCACCTCGGTGGCACCGGCGTACCCGACCAGCGTCTGCGAACCCGAGCCGCTCCAGGTGATCGCCGTGCCGCCCGACGTCAGGGTGGCAGTCGGTGCAACCAGCGTTACCGACAACGCACCACTATCCACATCGGAAACAGCGATGGTTCCAGTGGCCGTCGCAGCATCCGTCGTGTCCGGTGTGCCCGTAGTATCTGCAATGCCGCCTGTCAGACCTTCTTCGGACAGCGCAATCGTTGCCGAGCCGACCACCGGTGCGTCATTGACCGCGGCAACCGCAACCGTCAATGTCGTTACCGCGCTGGTCGTGTCGCCGGTAGCGATCTCCGTCGCCGTTGCCGTGGCCGTCAAGTCGAAACTGCCGCTAGACTCGACCGGAGGTGTCACGGTCAGGGTCGCCAGGTTCCAGTTGCTGCCACCCACCGCCATAGCCGAATTGTCTTCGTTCCACAGCACGGCAGAGGTATTGCCGGCCGTTGCCGTGAATGTATGGGTGCCATCGCTGATTGTGGCGCCCACCGGAATGCCGGACAGCATGACGATGTGGCTTTCCGAATTGTCGGCGGTGTCACCGAAGCTCGGCGTTAGCGCCGAAAGCATGATAGCGGTGTCTTCTAGTCCGGTATTCAGGGCCGCCGGATAGTAGCCGCCCTCGCCAGTTGCCGCGTTGGCGACAAAGCCGGAATGCTGACCACCGCCGACATCGACATCCCCGATGCCCGTGTAAAGGTTGAAGTTGGCCGTCGAAAGATCCTGTACCGCGCCGCCATCCACACTGACGTTGATGTCGTAGCCGTTGGGGCCACTGGTGTTGTAGAGGAAGAGGTCGACCGTGTAGTAGCCGGTCACCGTCGGCGTAATGCTCGCACCCGAGATATGGCCGGCGCCGTCGTAATTGTCATTCGTGACATAGCTGCCCCAACGGCCGGAGGCCAGCGTTTCGCCGCCCACTTCGAGTCGAACGGAATCGTCGACATAGCCGCTGAAGGTGTAGGTCCTGCCCGCCTCCAGGTACATGAGGCCGCGCACCTGATACGCGTCATCCACGGCGATCGGCACGTTGATCGCGCCATCACCCACACCAACCACGCCGACGTTGGTCACCGTGCTCGTGCTGGTCGCCGTGGCGCCCTCGATCCCGGCCTCCATCGTATCGGTATCGGTGCTCGACGCACCCGATGTCAAGGTCGTGATGTTGTCGTAGAAATCGCGGGCCAAACCGACTGATGGCGGCGGCGTGATGCTGTTGCCACCGGACACGCTGCCGGTAGTGCTCGGATCGGCAACCAAGGTAACCGCGTCGACCACCGGCGCAACGTCGATGGTGACATTGCCGGTCGCCGTTGCGCCGCCCGAATCCGTCACCGACACATCGAATCCGGCGTAATGCACGTGCTGATCTCCAAGACCGGACGCCGCGTACACGCCGCTGCCGGACTCGTTGGCATCGGGCACGAAGCGCAGATTGCCGGAATTGATATCCGCCTGCGAGATCGACTGACCCGCGGCCACCCCAACCCAAGTGCTGCCGTTAAAGTACTGAACAGTTCCGTCGGCCGGCAAGGTCGCAACCGTAACCGCCGTGATTGTGCTGTCGATATCCGAAATGCCGAAGTTGGTCCACGACAATACGATCGCGCCATCTTCCACGCCGCTGATCGTGCCGCCGGTTACGACCGGGGCGTCATTCACCGCCCCGACGGTGACGCTCACCGTCGCGACGTTGGAGACGAGGCTGCCGTCGGTGACGGTGTAGGTGAAGTCGGCCGGTCCGTTGTAGTTGGCGTTCGGGGTGAAGGTCACCGTGCCGTCGCCGTTCAGGACGG
>JAHJPX010000008.1 GCA_018819515.1 Gammaproteobacteria bacterium | reverse complement strand
GTTCGGGCCTCGTGCGCGACCTGAGGGAAGCCGCCACCCAGTCGCCCGAACTCGAAAACCAACTCAGGACCCTCGCCACCCAGGGCTATGTGAACCGCGACACCTACCTTGCCGAGATCAAACAGCTCATCGACGCCTGGGCGGACACCTCCAGCCTCAAGGACTCGCAAACGCGGGAAGCGCCTGGCTACTACGAAACGCAACAAGTCACCGACACCAATGCCACCAGTGTCGGCAAGCACTATATCCAGCCCGTCGTGACCGGCATGGACGTGACCGGCGGCTACAATATTTACGTCATCTACCAGCCGGCGGACGTTGACAGGGCTCTGCTGGAACGGGAAGTCGGCGTGGCCATGGTTGGTTCCGGTGGTGGCTCGGGTACGGGCGGTACCGCGGTCGGCAATCCCCTGAACCTCAGCGAAGAGGAACAGGCTGCGCAGATGGCCAAATGGGCGCGGGCCACGTACCTGATCGAAACCCTCGAACGCTTCAACGGCCAGACCTTCAGCGACATCGGGGCGGACGGCACCGTCACCACCGGAACGGGGCAAAAGATATTCATTAGCACCGGGGGCGGAACAAGTACCGGAGGTGGCGCACAAGGGGCCGGTGGCGGGCTCTTCAATGTCTTCGTTCCCCTCGCCCAAGGCCGACTCGACCTGCTCGAACAAAGCTATGCCGAGCTTGTCGATTCCATCTATGAAGGGCTTGCCCTGCAAACCCGGCTCAAGGGCTACATGGACAGCATCGACCTCGTTATCGACGAAACCGGCATCAGGCTCGACTTCACGAACATGGAACAGATGCTGGTGGAGCGGCACACCGCGAGCGCCAGGGACGGCCTGGGCGACCTGCTCGACCTCGTGCGCATGAACGACCGCATGCTGCTCGAACAGGGCTGGACGAACGGACCGACGATCCTGAGAAGCTGGGCGGAGGAGATGGCGGCCGATCCGGCGCAGGAAGCGACGCTGGCCGATCTTGGCATCCGGTTCGCGGACGGCCGTCTGGACGGCACGCCGTTTCGCGACGTCCTGTTCGGCGGCAGCGGCAGCGACTTCATCACGGGCGATGGCGGCGACGACATCGTGCTGGGTGGTGACGGCGACGATAAACTGAACGGTGGCGACGGCAACGACATGCTGTACGGCGGGGACGGTAACGACACCTTGTACGGGGATGCCGGAAACGACGTGCTCGATGGCGGGGCGGGCAACGACAAGCTTGACGGGGGAACAGGCAACGATACGTACCTGTTTGGACCGGGGTCGGGGCAGGACCACATCAGCAACTATGTTGTGGCGGGCAGCAAAGACATCATCCGCCTTGGTACGGGCGTCTTGCCGGGGCAGGTGAGCCTGCGGCGTGCCTACGACAGCTTGGTGCTCTCGATCGACGGCACGACCGATACGCTTCAGGTCGACAGCTTCTTCCAGAATGCCAACTGCGAAGTGCAGGAAATCGAGTTTGCCGACGGCACGGTTTGGGACGTTGCTTACATCAGGCAGGCGGTGCAGGTGCCGACCGAGGGCAACGACGAAATATGGGCCTACGATGCCACTGACAGCGTTTTGTCGGGCGGAGGAGGCGACGACCAAGTACATGGCGCCGAGGGTAACGACACGCTGAATGGCGACGCCGGCAGGGACTATATTAGGGGAGGGGGCGGAAACGACACCTTGAGCGGCGGCGCCGACAACGACCACCTCTATGGCGACGCCGGCGACGATGTTCTGGATGGCGGAACCGGCGTGGATAACCTGTGCGGCGGCGACGGCAACGACACGCTGTACGGCGGGGACGGTAACGACACCTTGTACGGGGATGCCGGAAACGACGTGCTCGATGGCGGGGCGGGCAACGACAAGCTTGACGGGGGAACAGGCAACGATACGTACCTATTTGGTCGGGGCGGTGGCCAAGACAAGATTTACAACCACGATACAAGCGCGGGCAAGACGGACGTCATACGGTTTGCCGACGATATCGCCACGAGCGACATCAAGGTCTCCCGCTCGGGAGACAACCTGATCCTGACGATAGTCCGGACGACCGACAGCGTGACCGTACAAAGCTACTTCAACGGCGACGGTGCGGGCGGTTACCAGGTAGACGAGATTCGTTTTGGCGACGGTACGGTGTGGAACCTCGACATCATCAAGATCATTACTACGACGGGTACGGAAGCCGCGGACACCCTCTACGGCTACGCCGCGGCGGACAGCCTAAGCGGTCTTGGTGGCAATGACACCCTGTTTGGTCATGGAGGCGACGATGTTCTGGATGGTGGAACCGGAAACGACTACTTGAATGGTGGTGCGGGGTCCGATACTTACCTCTTCGGTCGGGATTGTGGGCAGGACAGGATACTGGACTACGACGGCACCGCCGGCAACACCGATGTCGCTCAGTTTCTCCAAGGCGTATCGGTCGACCAGCTCTGGTTCCGCCGCTCCGGCAACAATCTGGAAGCCAGCATCATTGGCACTTCGGACAAGCTCACCGTCACTAACTGGTACTTGGGTAGCCAATTCCACGTCGAACAGTTCAAGACGGCGGACGGCCTGACCCTGCTGGATAGCCAAGTGGAGAATCTCGTGCAGGCAATGGCGGCGTTCTCGCCGCCGGCTGCCGGACAGACCACCTTGCCGCCGACCTACGAGGATGCCTTGGGAACCACCATCGCCGCCAACTGGCAGTAAGACCGATTCACCACAGAGGACGCAGAGGACACAGAGGACGCAAAGAAAGACCTATTTCTCATTCCCTATTTTCTTTGTGCTCTCTGCGGTGAAACGAACTTGTCATGACTGAAACGCCCCCCGACTCCGGCCTACTCGTTGGTGGCTTCCCGAAGCCGGAGAATTTGCGCCTCCAGTTCCGGGATGTCGCGCTCTACGGTTTTCCAGACCAGTTCGAGGTCAACCGCGAAATAGCCGTGGGAAAGGCGGTTGCGCATCCAATAGATGTCTTCCCAAGGAACCTCGGCGTGTTTCGCGGCGAACTGCGGGAAGCGGCGTTGCACGTTTCGCGCCGCTTCGCCGATGACTTCGATATTGCGGATCACGCCGTCCTGGACGAGCTCATTTTCCAGAAACGCGAGTTCTGTCATGTCGTCTGTAAAACGTCGAATACGCGCGGCGGCTTCAACGATGTGGTCGAGGTAGTCGCGAAGCCGAAGGCTGTTGCCTCCCGCGCTTTCCGTCATATCGCGCGAGCCTCGGCGAGGACGGTGTTGCGGAGTGTGGCGGGCAATGCGTTGGGCGTCAGCACATCGACCGGTACGCCCAGAAGCTTCTGGAGGCGATTCTGAATACGGGCAATATCCATCAGCGTGGTGTCCGGCGTGGGGTCGATCAACAAATCGAGGTCGCTGCCTTCCCGGTCGCCCGCGTGAAGCACCGAGCCGAACACGCGAGGGTTGCAGGCGCGGTTCTGCTCGACGACGCGGCGGATTTCCTGCCGGTGGATGGCAAGGGATTCGGAGGGTTTCATCGAATGAACGAAATGGACTGTGCTCGAAAGCTATGGCGGACATGAGTATTGCAGAAGATGCCGCCGGCACGCAAATGCAGGATGAAGAATCGCCACCGGCAGCGCCGCCCGACACCGGCCTCCTCGGGCTGGCCATGCTGGCCCGCTTCCACGGCGTCGCCGCGGACCCCGAGCAGCTTGCCCACCAGTTCAAGGCGCCGGGGCAGGCCTTCGGTACCGACCAGATCCTGCTGGCTGCCAAAGCGCTGGGGCTCAAGGCCAAGCGGGTCGCGTCCGAAGCAAGCCGGCTCGACCGCACGCCTTTGCCGGCACTCGGCGCCACCCACGACGGCCGTTACTTCATTCTCGCCCGCTTCGACGGCGACCAGGCCCTGATCCAGCACCCCGGCGAGGTCCGGCCGCAAGTCGTCAAGCGCGAGGAACTCGCCGAGTTGTGGAACGGCGAACTGATCCTCTTCACCAGCCGGGCCTCCCTGGCCGGGGAACTCGCCAAGTTCGACTTCACCTGGTTCATCCCGGCCGTGGTCAAGTACCGCAAGCTTTTGGGCGAAGTCCTGCTGGTCTCCTTCGCTCTGCAGTTGTTTGCGTTGGTCACGCCGCTCTTCTTCCAGGTCGTGATGGACAAGGTGCTCGTCCATCGCGGTTTCACCACCCTGGACGTCATTGCCTTCGGCTTCTTCATCGTGATCGTCTTCGAGACCGTGCTCTCGGGGTTGAGGAGCTACGTCTTCGCCCATACCACCAGCCGCATCGACGTCGAACTCGGCGCCCGGCTGTTCCGTCACCTTCTGAATCTTCCGCTGGCCTATTTCCAGGCCCGGCGGGTCGGCGACACCGTTGCCCGCGTCCGGGAACTGGAGAACATCCGCCAGTTCCTGACCGGCAACGCCATCACCCTGGTGCTGGACCTCTTCTTCTCGGTGGTCTTCATCGGGGTGATGCTCTTCTACAGCGGCTGGCTGACGCTGATCGTCGTCCTCTCCCTGCCCGCCTACGGCATCCTCTCCGCCTTGATCACACCGCTGCTGCGCGCCCGCCTGCACGAGAAGTTCAACCGCGGCGCCGAGAACCAGGCCTTTCTGGTCGAGAGCATCAACGGCATCGACACCCTCAAGGCCATGGCCGTCGAGCCGCAGATGACCCGCCGCTGGGACAACCAGCTTGCCGCCTACGTCGCCGCCGGCTTCCGGACCAGCACGCTGGCCACCATTGCGCATGAAGGAGTCAACCTGATCGGCAAACTGGTCACTGTCGCTACCCTCTGGCTCGGTGCCCGCCTGGTGATCGACGGCCAATTGACCGTCGGCCAGTTGATCGCCTTCAACATGCTGGCCGGTCGGGTGGCCCAGCCGGTGATGCGGCTGGCGCAACTCTGGACCGACTTCCAGCAGACCGGCATTTCGGTGCAACGTTTGGGCGACATCCTCAACAGCCGTACCGAACTGGCCCAGAACCGCAGCGGCCTGCCGCCGCTCCAGGGCCGGATAGAACTCGACCGGGTGGTCTTCCGCTATCGGCCGGATGCGCCGGAAGTGCTGCGCGGCGTCGAACTGACCATCGAACCGGGCGAAGTGATCGGCGTGGTCGGGCGCTCCGGATCGGGCAAGAGCACGCTGGCCAAACTCGTCCAGCGGTTGTACCTGCCCGAAAGCGGCCGGGTGCTGGTCGACGGCATGGACCTTGCCGTCGCCGATACCACTTCCTTGCGCCGGCAGATCGGCGTCGTTCTCCAGGAGAACATGCTCTTCAACCGCAGCATCCGCGAGAACATCGCGCTGTCCGACCCCGGCTTGCCATTGGAAGCGGTGATCGGTGCCGCCAAGCTGGCCGGCGCCCACGATTTCATCCTGGAATTGCCGGAAGGCTACGACACGGTAGTCGGCGAGCACGGCTCGTCTCTTTCCGGCGGGCAGCGCCAGCGCATCGCCATCGCCAGGGCGCTCATCACCAACCCGCGCATCCTGATTTTCGACGAGGCGACCAGCGCCCTGGATTACGAGTCGGAACGCATCATCCAGAACAACATGAAGGCGATCTGCCAGAACCGAACGGTGATCATCATTGCGCACCGGCTTTCGGCGGTCCGCGACGCCAATCGCATCATCGTCCTCGACCGCGGCCGGATCGCGGAGGAGGGCAGCCATGCCGTACTGCTCGGCCACGAGGCCGGGCACTACTCCCGGCTGCATCGGTTGCAGATGGGGTGATCATGAGCCATTCGATCTCCCTGCGCCTGCAAGCCTTCGCCGACTTCTTCGGTCGCTACGCGACGATCTTCCGCCATGTGTGGAAGGAACGGAAAAGCCTCGACCCGCATCCCCGCCTGCCGCACGAAGCGCAATTCCTGCCCGCCGCCCTCGAACTTCAGGAAACCCCGGTATCGGCTGCGCCCCGCATCATCATGCGTCTCCTCATCGCCTTTGCCGTGATCGCCCTGTTCTGGGCGATCTTCGGCCACATGGACGTGGTGGCCACCGCGCAGGGCAAGATCGTGCCCAACGACCGTACCAAGGTCATCCAGCCGATCGAGACCGCTACCGTCAAGGCCATCCATGTCACCGACGGACAGACCGTCAAGGCCGGCGATGTGCTGATCGAGCTCGATGCCACCGACACGACTGCCGACAGCACCCGGCTGACCAATGATCTGGCGGCGGCCAGATTGCAGGGTGCCCGCGCCCAGGCGCTGCTCGCCGCCATCGCCTCCGGAAAGGCGCCTGTTCTCGAAGCCGTTCGCGGCGTCGCCCCCGAGCGGCGTGCCCAGGAGCAGCGCCTGCTGGAAGGGCAGTACTTCGAGTTCCGGGCCAGGCTGGCCCAGGTCGAGGCCGACATCGCCAAGCGGGAGGCGGAGCTCGCCTCGACCCGGGAAATCGTCGCCAAACTCGAGCAAACGGTGCCGATCGCCCGTCGCCGGGCCCAGGACTTCAAGAACCTGGTGGACAAGAAGTTCGTCTCGGAACATGGCTATCTTGAAAAGGAACAGGCCCGTATCGAACTGGAAGCGGATCTCGCTACCCAGAAGAGCCGTCTGCATGAACTGGAAGCCGGACTGCGGGAAGGCAGCAGCCAGCGTGCCGCCCTGATTGCGGAAACCCGAAGACTGGCGCTCGACAGCCTCGGCGAGGCTGAACAGAAGTCCGCGACGACCGACCAGGAACTGATCAAGGCAAAATCCAGAAACAGTCTGATGACGCTGAGGGCGCCGGTCGACGGCACTGTCCAGCAACTGGCGATTCATACCGTCGGCGGGGTGGTGACGCCCGCCCAGCAACTCATGATGGTGGTGCCGCAGGACAACCCGATCGAGGTCGAGGCCTATGTCGAGAACAAGGACATCGGTTTCGTGAATCCCGGCCAGGAAGCGGTGGTGAAAGTCGAAACCTTCCCCTTCACCAAGTACGGGACCGTCGCGGCCAAGGTGGTAAGCGTCTCGACCGATGCGGTGAATGACGAGAAGCGGGGACTGATCTTCCCGGCGAGGGTGAAGCTGGACCGCTCGACGATTCAGGTAGAGAACAAGACGGTCAATCTCTCACCCGGCATGGCCGTGACCGTGGAGGTGAAGACCGCCCAGCGGCGCGTCATCGAGTACTTCCTCAGTCCGCTGCTTCAGTACAAGGATGAGAGTTTGCGGGAGCGATAGGTTCGCGCTGTACGCTGAAAATACAACTGTCCAAGCCCTGCCAACCGGCCGACTATTCGTCGCCATTCCCACCGGGCCGGCGGTTGCCGCGGACCATCAGCCAGATGCCGAATACGATCATCGGCAGGCTGAGCCACTGCCCCATGCTGATGATGTAGGACTGCCCGAAAATGCCGTGGTCCGGTTCGCGAAAGAACTCGGCAATGGATCGCGCTACGCCGTAGCCGATGAGGAACAAGCCCGACACGGACGCTCGTGGCCGCTGCTGCGCTGAATACCACCACATCAGCACGAACAACAGCAGTCCTTCGCCGAACGCTTCGTAAAGCGGTGATGGATGGCGCGGCAGGCGGTCGATCTGCGGGAACACCATGGCCAGCGGAAAGTCAGCCGTGGTGACACGCCCCCACAGTTCGCCGTTGATGAAGTTGCCGATGCGTCCCGCCATCAGGCCGAGCGGCACCAGCGGGGCGATGAAATCGGTGATCTGGAAAAAGGTCTTGCCCGTCTTGCGTCCCCACAGGGCCATTGCCGCCAGGACGCCGAGAAAGCCGCCATGGAAGCTCATCCCGCCCTTCCATACGGCGAAGATTTCCAGTGGATGCGCGGCGTAGTGGGCCGGCTCGTAAAAAATGACCTGGCCGAGCCGGCCGCCGATGACGACGCCGAGCACACCGTAGAACAGCAGGTCGTCGAGGTCCGGCGGCGATATGCCGTGCCAGGGCTGGTTGGCGGCACGCCGCCTGCCCATGAGCAGGAAAGCGATGAAGCCGGCGAGATACATCAGGCCGTACCAGCGGATCGCCAGCGGGCCGAGGCTGATGGCGACGGGGTCGAACTGCGGGTGGATCAACATGGGGCGCGAAGGGCTTTGGGGCTAGAATTTGCATTCTATCCCCCGGGCCGACAGGGTCCCGTTGCAGGAGTGTTTCATGCCCCAATACCGTTCCCGCACTTCGACCCACGGCCGCAACATGGCCGGCGCCCGTTCGCTCTGGCGCGCCACCGGGATGAAGGATGGCGATTTCGGCAAGCCGATCATCGCCGTCGTCAATTCCTTTACCCAGTTCGTGCCGGGCCACGTGCATCTGAAGGACATGGGCCAACTGGTCGCACGCGAGATCGAGGCGGCCGGCGGCGTCGCCAAGGAATTCAACACCATCGCGATCGACGACGGCATCGCCATGGGCCATGGCGGCATGTTGTATTCGCTGCCGTCGCGCGACCTGATCGCCGACTCGGTCGAGTACATGTGCAATGCGCACACGGCCGACGCGATGGTCTGCATCTCCAACTGCGACAAGATTACCCCTGGCATGCTGATGGCGGCTCTGCGCCTCAACATCCCGGCCGTATTCGTTTCCGGCGGGCCGATGGAAGCGGGCAAGGTTCAGTGGCATGGCGCGACGCGCATGGTCGATTTGATCGACGCCATGATCGAGGCGGCCGACAGCAAGAACTCGGACGCCGAGATCGCCTCCATGGAGCGCTCGGCCTGTCCGACCTGCGGCTCCTGCTCGGGCATGTTTACCGCCAACTCGATGAACTGTCTGACCGAGGCGCTGGGCTTGTCCTTGCCCGGCAACGGCTCGCTGCTGGCGACGCACGCCGATCGCAAGCATTTGTTCCTGCAAGCCGGCCGGCTGATTGTCGATCTGTGCAAACGCTGGTACGAGAAGGACGACGCCACGGCGCTGCCGCGCTCCATCGCGACCTTCGAGGCCTTCGAGAATGCGATGTCGCTCGATATCGCCATGGGCGGCTCGACCAATACCGTGCTGCACCTGCTGGCGGCCGCACAGGAAGCGCAGGTGAATTTCACCATGGCCGACATCGACCGCCTGTCGCGCAAGGTGCCTTGCCTCGCGAAGGTCGCACCGGCGACGCAGAAGTACCATATGGAGGACGTGCATCGCGCTGGCGGCATCATGGGCATCCTCGGCGAACTCGATCGCGCCGGGCTGATCCACCATAGTGCGCACACGGTGCACACGCGCACGCTCAAGGGCGCGCTCGAGCAGTGGGACGTGATGCAGGCGCACGATACCTCGGTGTTCGATTTCTTCCGCGCCGCACCCGGCGGCGTGCCGACGCAAGTGGCCTTCTCGCAGGACCGCCGCTACCCGGAACTCGACCTCGACCGCAGCAAGGGCTGCATCCGCGACAAGGCCAATGCCTATTCGCAGGACGGCGGCCTCGCCGTGCTGTTCGGCAACATCGCCGAGAAGGGCTGCATCGTCAAGACGGCCGGCGTTGATGACAGCATCCTCAAGTTCACCGGGCGCGCCCGCGTTTGCGAATCGCAGGAGGAAGCCGTCGAGAAGATTCTCGCCGACCAGATCGTCGCCGGTGATGTGGTGGTGATCCGCTACGAAGGCCCGAAGGGCGGCCCCGGCATGCAGGAGATGCTCTATCCCACTTCGTACCTAAAGTCCAAGGGCTTGGGCAAGCAGTGCGCGCTGCTTACCGACGGCCGTTTCTCGGGCGGTACTTCCGGTCTTTCCATCGGCCACGCCTCGCCGGAGGCGGCTTCGGGTGGCGCCATCGGCCTGGTCGAAGAAGGCGACACCATCGAGATCGACATCCCGAACCGGCGCATCCACCTGGTGGTCGAAAAGTCAGTCATGGCGGCACGCCGAGCGGCGATGGAAGCGAAGGGCGCGGCCGCGTGGAAGCCGGTGGCGCGCGAGCGGCAGGTGTCGCCGGCGTTGCGCGCCTACGCGGCGATGGCGACGTCGGCCGACATGGGCGCGGTGCGCGACGTCTCGCAGCTCGAACGGTGAGTGCCTTCCAGCAGCTCAATTGCGGCCGGCTCTGGTCGGTCATGTCCTGGGAGCAGTTGACAGCCTTCTGGGGGCGAGTCGGTGGCGAGGGCTGGTATCTCTACGCAATCGGTGAAGCGGTGCCGACCGAACCGGCGGCTGCAGCGACCACCGCGGAGTTCGTCAAGCGCATCGATGCGTTGCTGCGCGACGACCATCGCCATGACTACTGCAGCATCGTCTACGCGGACAACCTCGACGCGCCGACCTTCATCAAGATCTACGACCCCAACAACCTCGGCGTCTCCTGCGGCTTTTCGACCAATCCACCGCTGCCGGGCTGGATCATGAGCCGCGTGCCGCCCGAGGATCTGGAAGCGGAATGGAAACCGCCCGAAGGCCGTCGCCGCTGGTGGCGGGCACTGTTTTCGGATTGATGCAGGTATCATCGGGCCACATCATTGGCATTTTTCGGGAGGCGGTCGTGACGCGAATCACGCTGTTAGTGCTGGTGCTGGCGGCATT
Source organism: Gammaproteobacteria bacterium (assembly GCA_018819515.1). Taxonomy (GTDB): domain Bacteria; phylum Pseudomonadota; class Gammaproteobacteria; order Burkholderiales; family Rhodocyclaceae; genus Fen-999. The sequence continues at coordinate 214,006 of JAHJPX010000008.1, read as the reverse complement.
GCCGGCTTGTGTGCAGGCCGAGGTCTATCGCTGGGTCGACGAGAAGGGCAAGGTCCATTACGGGGATCGCCCGATCGCCAAGGACGTCAAGCGGGTACGCGGACTGCTGGAGCCCAAGGCGCCCGACACGCTGCCGAAGCCCGGCATGAAGGCCGACGAGGTTCGAGCTGCCTACGGTGAGCCCGAGAGAATCCGGACGGTCAGCACGAAAGACGGCGAGACCGAAATTTGGGTGTTCAGGCAGTCCAAGCGGGTGAAGCAGGACTTCTCGGTGAAGATCGAGGGAGGCGAAGTGGTCGAGGTGGCGACAGACACCGCCTCGGTTGCCAGCCAAGGTTCCGCGGCGACCGGCATCCGGGCTAGTTCCCGATCCCCGGCCGAGGTCGAAGAACAGCGTCAACGGGCGATGGCGCAGCAACAGGAAATGGCGCAGCAACAAGCCGAGCAGAAGGAGCGACGCTGCGCCAGCTTGCGCGAGAATGTTCAGCGTATCGTGGACCAGGAAAGGCGCGGCGGTTCGGCCAGCTCGATGGACAGCCTGCGCGAACAGAAGCGCCGGGCCAGCGAAAGGCTCAGCTCGGAGGGCTGCGGGTTCTAGGCGGTTTCCCGACGGTACGATAGTCCCGGTTGCGTGTGTGGCGTTAAGTCGACTAAAGTAGTCAACAATTAACCGCCAACGAGGAACCCGATGGCCAATCATCTTGCCGGCGAAACATCGCCGTATCTGCTTCAGCACGCAGCCAATCCCGTCGATTGGTATTCGTGGGGGGAGCAAGCACTCACCCTGGCACGCGAGAACGACAAGCCGATCCTGCTTTCGATCGGCTATTCCGCCTGTCACTGGTGCCACGTCATGGCGCACGAGTCGTTCGAGAATGCCGAAATTGCGGCAGTGATGAACGAGTTGTTCGTCAATATCAAGGTCGACCGCGAAGAGCGACCCGACCTCGACCAGATCTACCAGGCGGCCCATCAGATGCTGACCGGCCGGCCGGGTGGCTGGCCGCTGACCATGTTTCTGACGCCTGACGGTACGCCGTTTTTCGGCGGCACCTATTTTCCGAATACCGCTCGCCATGGCTTGCCGGCCTTCCCCGATTTGTGTCGCGACGTGGTGGACGTCTATCGTCAGCGCCCGAACGACGTCGCCGCGCAAAATCGTTCGCTGCGGGAGATGCTGGCGGCGACCACCCCGCGCCGCCAGGGGAAAGTCAGCCTTGGCGATACGCCGATACGGGCTGGACGCGACGCCCTGCTGCGCGGTTACGATTCGCGTTTTGGCGGTTTTGGCGGCGCGCCGAAATTTCCCCATGCCAGCGATCTGGCTTTTCTTTTACGCCGGGCCGGGGCCGGCGACGACCGCGCCCGCGAGGTGGTGCTGACCACGCTGACGCGTATGGCCCACGGCGGTATCTACGACCAGCTCGGCGGTGGTTTCTGCCGCTACAGTGTCGACGAGCGCTGGGAGATTCCCCACTTCGAGAAGATGCTCTACGACAACGGCCAGTTGTTGGGCCTGTACGCCGACGCCTGGTCACAAAGCCGCGAGTCGCTGTTCGCCCGAGTGGTCGAGGAAACCGCCGCCTGGGCGATCCGCGAGATGCAGCTGACTGACGGCGCCTTCGCTTCCTCGCTCGACGCCGATTCGGAGGGCGAGGAGGGGCGCTTCTATGTTTGGGACCAGGACCAGATTCGCGCACCGCTGTCGGAGGACGAATGGCGCATCGCCAGCGACCATTGGGGACTCGACGGGCCGCCCAACTTCGAGCGTGCCCACTGGCATCTGCGCGCGGTCGGTTCCGTGGCGGAGGCGGACGCCGATGCCTTCGCCCGCCTTCGCGCCAAGCTGCTCTCCCATCGCGAGACGCGCATCCGGCCGGCGCGCGACGACAAGGTGCTGACGGCATGGAACGCCTTGATGATCGAAGGTCTGGCGCGGGCCGGGCGCATCTTCGCCCGAGCGGACTGGGTGGATGCGGCCCGACGGGCGTTGAGCTTCATCCGGTCGCAGCTATGGCGCGACGGACGCTTGCTGGCGACGGCTCGCGGCGGTCGAGCGCATCTGCCGGGCTATCTCGACGACTACGCATTTCTGATACTGGCTGTCCAGGAATTGATGCTGGCGGGCCCGCGCCCGGGCGACGCGGAATTTGCCAGTGCGCTCGCCAATGCGTTGCTGAATCACTTCGAGGACAAGGCAAACGGCGGGTTTCACTTCACCGCCAACGACCACGAGACGCTCATCCATCGCCCCAAGCCCGCCTTCGACAACTCCATGCCCGGGGGCAACGCGGCGGCGGCGCTGGCGCTGCTGCGTCAGGGGCGACAGTGCGGCGACGGTCGTTACATCGAGGCCGCCGAGCGCACGCTGCGCCTGTTTCTGCCACAGGCCGAGGGTTCGGGAGGCGCCTCGACGCTGCTGATGGCCTTGATGGAGATGCAGGCTCCGAGCGCGAAAGTCAACGATCTGGCCTGTACCGACGTTAGTTGTCCCATGCCGGACGCCGTTTTGCGAGTACCCTGATTTCCGATAGACTTTCCTTCCGCATGGACGCGACCGACCCACTTCAGCAAACGAGGCCACTTCGATGAAATTGATCACCGCCATCCTGTCCGTCGCGATCGCGCTGGCTGCCACCAATGCCATGGCGAATGCCGATCTGGCCAAGAAGAGCAACTGTCTGGCCTGCCACACGGTGGACAAGAAGCTGGTCGGTCCGGCGTACGCCGACGTGGCGAAAAAATACGCCGGAGACAAGGGCGCGGAAGCGAAGCTGGTCCAGAAGGTCAAAAAGGGAGGCTCCGGCGTCTGGGGCAGCGTTCCAATGCCGCCGAACTCGGCCGTCAAGGACGAGGACATCAAGACTCTGGTCAAGTGGATTCTGGGCGGCGCCAAATAGATTTCCCGTCGTGTCCTCCGGGAAAGCCCGCTTCGGCGGGCTTTTTCGTGTCCGCATGTCGGCGACCGACCTCAATTGACAAGCTGCGCATGCCCGAGCAGAATCGGCCGTCCCAAGCCAATCAACCCGGAGACATGCCATGCCAATAAACGCAAAGACACTGTCCATCGCAGTCGCCGCCGCCTTGATCGCGGTCGGCTGCAGCAAGAAGGAAGAAGCCGCCCCAACCGCCGCCGCGCCGGCACCGGCCCCCGAGCCAATGCTGGTGGTCAAGCTGGGCCACTCGGCGCCGCTGACGGGGCCGCAGTCCCATATCGGCAAAGACAACGAGAACGGTGCCCGCATGGCGGTCGACGACACGAACGCCGCCCAGGTCAAGATCGGCGGCCAGACGCTCAAGCTCGTCCTGCAGGGCGAGGATGACCAGGCGGACCCGAAGCAGGGCATCCTGGTGGCCCAGAAGTTTGTCGACGGCAAGGTCAATGCCGTGATCGGCCACCTGAACTCCGGCACCACGATTCCGGCTTCGAAGGTTTACTTCGACGCCGGCATCCCGCAGGTTTCGCCGTCGGCCACCAATCCCACCTACACCCATCAGGGCTTCAAGACGGCCTTCCGTGTCATGGCCAACGACATCCAGCAAGGCAAGGTGCTGGGCGCCTACGCCGGCAATCAGCTCGCCGCCAAGACCGTGGCCGTCATCGACGACAAGACGGCCTACGGCGAGGGCCTGGCCACCGAGTTCAAGAAGGCGGCCGTTGCTGCGGGCGTCAAGGTCGTCGCCGAAGAGCATACCGATGACAAGGCCGTCGACTTCAAGGCCATTCTCACCAAGATCAAGGGCAAGAAACCCGACCTGATCTTCTATGGCGGCATGGATCCGCAAGCTGCGCCTATGGCCATGCAGATGAAGCAGCTGGGGGTTTCGTCGAAATTCCTGATGGGTGATGGTGGTTGTACCACCGAGTTCGTCAAGAACGCCGGCGAGGCTGCGGAAGGCGCCTACTGCTCGTTGCCGGGCATTCCGTACGAAGCGATGCCGGGAGGGCCGGCCTTCATCGAGCGTTTCAAGGCCAAGTATGGCGACATCCAGCTCTATGCGCCGTATGCTTACGATGCGGTCATGGTCGTCGTCGAAGCGATCAAGCGCGCGCAGTCCGCCGAGCCGGCCAAGATACTCGCCGAATTGCCGAACACGGATTACCAGGGCGTGACGACGAATATCATGTTCGACGAGAACGGCGACCTCAAGGACGGTGCCATCAGCCTCTATATTGCCAAGGGCGGCAAGTGGGAGGCTCTGGAGACTGTTGGCGGCGCTGCCCCGCCAGCGGCGCCTTCTGCGCCAGCCCAGAAGATGTAAGGGTTATCCGACCCCTGCGAAACGGCACCTTCGGGTGCCGTTTCTTTTATCATCGCGGTCGTGGACATCTTCCTCCAGCAGCTCATCAACGGTCTGACCCTGGGCAGCATCTACGCGCTGGTCGCGCTCGGCTATACCATGGTCTACGGAATCCTCGGCCTGATCAACTTCGCCCACGGCGAGGTGGTGATGATCGGCGCGCTGTCGTCGCTCACCATCATCCGCCCGTTGGCCGATTCCGGACTGCCCGGTCCCGTGGTCGTGCTGATCGGGCTGTTCTTCGCGGTGCTCGTCTGTATGGCGCTTGGCTTCACCGTCGAGCGCGTCGCCTACCGGCCGCTGCGCAACGCGCCGCGGCTGGCGCCGCTGATCACCGCCATCGGTGTGTCGATTGTTCTGCAGCAATTGGCGATGCTGATCTGGGGACGCAGCTACCACTCGGTGCCGGCGCTGCTGCCCTCCGGTACCCACGAAGTTCTTGGCGCCACCTTTACCGAAGTCCAGGTCATCATCGTCGTCGTGGCGGCTGTTACCATGATGGGGCTGGTGCTTCTCGTCAATCGCACCCGCCTGGGCCGCGCCATGCGGGCCACCGCAGAGAATCCGGCCATTGCCGGCCTGATGGGTGTGGACGCCAACCGCATCATCTCGCTTACCTTCGTGATCGGCTCTGCGCTGGCGGCGCTGGCCGGCGTGCTGGTTTCCGCCAACTACGGTATCGCCCACTACAACATGGGGTTCATCCTCGGACTCAAGGCGTTTACCGCGGCGGTGCTCGGCGGCATCGGCAACCTTGCCGGCGCCATGGTCGGCGGCGTGCTGCTCGGCGTCATCGAAGCGCTCGGCGCGGGATACATCGGCGACCTGACGGGTGGCGTGCTGGGTTCCCACTATCAGGACGTGTTCGCCTTCTTCGTGCTGATCGGAGTGTTGATCTTCCGGCCGTCGGGGTTGATGGGAGAAAAGGTCTCGGAGCGCGCATGACGGAGAATCACAAGTCCTGGCTCGGAATGGCCCTGATCGGCTTCGTGCTGGCCATCGCGCCGATCGTCGTCGGCGCCAGCCTCGGCAACGCCTGGGTGCGCGTGCTCGATTTCGCGGCGCTTTACATCATGCTGGCGCTCGGCCTCAACATCGTGGTCGGCTTCGCCGGCCTGCTCGACCTCGGCTACATCGCCTTCTACGCCGTCGGTGCGTATCTGTACGCGCTGCTTTCCTCGCCGCACTTCGGCATCCACTGGCCTTTCTGGGCAGTCCTGCCGCTTGGCGCCATGGTGGCGGGCATGTTCGGCGTGCTGCTCGGCGCGCCGACGCTGCGCCTGCGCGGCGACTACCTGGCCATCGTCACCCTCGGCTTCGGCGAGATCATCCGCATCTTCCTCAACAACCTCAACTCGCCGATCAACATCACCAACGGCCCGAAGGGCATCGCGCGCATCGACCCGATCACGCTGTTCGGCCATCCACTGTCGAAATCGATCGACTTCGCCGGCATCACCTTCACCGGTGTGATGCTTAACTACTACCTGTTCGTCGTGCTCGCGCTGGGCATCGTCTTCGTCGGCATCCGTCTGCAGGACTCGCGCATCGGCCGTGCCTGGGTTGCGATCCGCGAGGATGAAGTCGCCGCCAAGGCGTGCGGCATCAACACACGCAATATCAAGCTGCTGGCTTTCGCGATGGGCGCGACCTTCGGCGGCGTGTCGGGCGGCCTGTTCGCCAGTTTCCAGGAATTCGTTTCACCCGAGAGCTTCGGCCTGCTCGAATCGATCATGGTGCTGTGCATGGTGGTCTTGGGCGGTATGGGCCATATACCGGGCGTCATTCTCGGCGGCCTGCTGCTGACCATCCTGCCAGAGGCCTTCCGCCAAGGCGCCGGACCGATACAGCAGGCTATGTTCGGCGAAGTGCTGCTCGACCCCGAAGCCCTGCGCATGCTGCTGTTCGGGATGGCGCTGATCGCCGTCATGCTCTATCGGCCGGCCGGGCTGTGGCCCGAGTCGCGCCATCGACGGGAAATGGCCAAGTGACGGTGCTGCTGGAGGCCCGCAGCATCAGCAAGTATTTTGGCGGCGTCCAGGCGCTGAAGGACGTTTCGCTGACCATCAACGAAGGCGAGATTTATGGCCTGATCGGGCCCAACGGCGCGGGCAAGACCACTTTCTTCAATGTCCTGACCGGACTGTACCAGCGCGACGGTGGCGACATCGCCTTTGCCGACAAGCCGCTCCGCTTGTCGAGTCCGCACGAAGTGGCGAACGTCGGCATCGCCCGCACCTTCCAGAACATTCGCCTGTTCGCCAACATGACGGCGCGCGAGAACGTTATGGTCGGTCGTCATCTGCGTACGCGCGCCGGTGTCTTCGGCGCCGTGTTCCGCGACCGCCGAACGCGGGCCGAGGAGGCGGCGCTGCGCCGTCGCGCCGACGAACTGCTGCACTACGTCGGCATCGAGCATCGCGCCGACGACATTGCCCGTCATCTGTCCTACGGCGATCAGCGGAGGCTGGAGATCGCCCGCGCGCTGGCGACCGACCCGAAGCTGCTGGCACTCGACGAGCCGGCGGCCGGCATGAACGCTACCGAAACCGAGGCTCTCAAGACGCTGATCGAGGGTTTGCGCGCCGACGGACTGACCGTGCTGCTGATCGAACACGACGTGCGACTGGTGATGGGGCTGTGCGATCGCGTGGCGGTACTCGACTACGGCGAGAAGATCGCCGAAGACGTGCCGGCTCACGTGCAGAGTAATCCGAAAGTGATCGAGGCCTATCTTGGCGGTACTGCTTGACGTCCTGAATCTGGAAGTGCACTACGGCGGAATCGCGGCCGTCCGGGGCATTTCCTTCGCCGTGGAATCAGGCGAGATGGTCTGCGTGATCGGCGCCAATGGCGCCGGAAAGACGACGACGCTAAAGGCCTTGGCGCGTATGCTGCCCTCGGCGGGCGAAATGCACTACCGGGGCGAGCGACTCGACAAGCTGCCCAGTCACGCGCTGATTTCGCGCGGCCTGGCACTGGTGCCCGAGGGCCGTGGCGTGTTCGCGCGGCTGACCGTTGCGGAAAATCTGGCGATGGGCGCTTACCATCGCCCACGCCACGAAAGCGGCGAGATCGCCGCCGACCTCGATCGAGTCCACGAGTTGCTGCCGCGACTCAAGGAAAGACGCGGCCAGTTGGCCGGCACCTTGTCCGGCGGCGAGCAGCAGATGCTGGCGATCGGTCGCGCGCTGATGGGGAGACCGCAGTTGCTGCTGCTCGACGAGCCGTCGATGGGGCTGGCACCGCTGATGGTGCGCAAAGTGTTCGAGGTGGTTCGCGCCGTGGCCGCGCAGGGCGTTACGATCCTGCTCGTCGAGCAGAATGCCCGCTTGGCACTGGAAGTCTGTGGGCGCGGCTATGTTATGGAGAGCGGTCAGATCACGCTGGCCGACACAGCGGCCGCGCTGGCCGCCGATCCGCGGGTGCGCGCTGCCTATCTGGGCGAGTAGCCGGCTTCAGTTGAACTGCAGCGAATCGGCGAAGGCGAGCGCCTCGATCTGCGCGTGGTTGAGTTTCGGTATCGAGATGCCCAGCGCTTCGGCCTTCTCCGCGACCGTTGCCGAGCTTTCTTCCTCGCAGGCGAGCGCCAGGTCGAGCAGCGTCGCGTACGCGCCGCTCCGGTTCAGCAGGGCGTCGACGATCGGCTCGGGCAGATGCATTTCCTGGAGAATCGTTTCGGTGTGTGTGCCGAGAAGCGTTCCGAGCAGCGAGAACGCACCGGTGATGAACAGGTTGTCGAGGGCGGATTTTTCAAAAAAATCCTTGCCGAGGATTTCCATGAAGCGCCCGCGGGCCACCGAGGCCTGCATCAGCGCCGGCGCGGCAGGATCCTTGCTGGCCGTGACCAGCAACAGCGACAGCCATTTGTTGAGCTTGTCGAGGCCGAGGATCGCCACGGCGTGGCGAAACGACTCGATCTCGCACGAAAGCCCGAAACCGACCGAGTTGATGTAGCGCAGCAGCTTGTAGGACAGGGTGACGTCCTGCTTGAGCGCGATTTCGATATCCTTGGTTTCGGCGTTGCGGCGGACCAGATTCAGCACACGCACGATCTGCGCATGACTGGGGTTGAGCTTGTCGGATGGCATGCGACCGTGCAAAAAGAACCAGCCCGAGGCTCCGTCATAGCCGCTGGCGGTTGCTTGCACGAATGCGGTCAAATCGGGCAGCGCGGTGGCGATGGGTATGCCGGGTGCGCCCATCACGCGCGGGTTGGCGGTCGCATCGGCAAGCAGAAAGCGAAACGGCAGGCCGGTGGGCAGGGCCAAGCCCGGCTCATAGCCATCGAGGCAAAGCGGCACACCTGCTCCGGAAAGCTCCGTAGCGAACTCGAGCGTCGTTGGCGATGTCAGCGCGGCGGCCGGAAACTCGATCAGGATGTTGTCCGGCGCGTCCCATTCGAGCAGATCGCGATCCGGCACGCAGCCGGCCAGGCCGACAAAGACACTGCGCGTCGTCGGCCAGACGTCGACCACTGCGTCGAGCGCTTCCGCGGCCAGCTTCGCCGAATCGGTGTGCACCGTAAGGCGCGACGCAGTGATGGTTTGCTGGCGGTTGAGGACGGGTTCGCGACGGATCAGGGCTGGGTTCATTTTTTCTCGGCCTTGGCAGCGTAGGAAAAGATGTCGGCGAAAAATTCGTCGGCCGGCAGGCCGCGGGCGATGAAGTCGCGCTGCGCGGCCTCGACCATCACGGGTGCGCCGCAGACGTAGGCTTGATGGCCGGATAGATCGGCGAAGTCTTCGAGCACGGCGAGATGCACGAAACCGATCCGGCCCGTCCAGGCGTCGCCCGGCAGCGGCTCGGAGAGTACGGGCACATAGGTGATATGCGGATGTTCCGCCGCCCATTGTTCCGGCAAATCCGGCATGTAAAGCTCGGCCCGATTCTTGGCGCCCCAGTAGAGCGCGATCGGCCGTGTGATGTTGTTGTGGATGGCATGCTCGATCAAGGCCTTGATGGGCGCGAAACCGGTGCCGCCGGCGACCATCACCATCGGCTTGTCCGATTCCTCGCGCAGGCGGAAACTGCCGAGCGGGCCTTCAAAACGCAGGATGTCCTTGACCTTCAGGGTCGAGAAGACCTGGGCGGTGAAATTGCCGCCGGGGATGTGCCGGATGTGCAGTTCCAGCAGGTCGTCCTCGTGCGGTGCATTGGCCAGCGAAAAGGCCCGGCGCTTGCCGTCCGCGAGCATGAATTCGATGTACTGGCCGGCGAGGAATTGCAGGCGCTCGCTGCTGGGGAGCTTGAGCGTCATCACCATAACGTCGTCGGCGACCTTGCGCAGTTCCTGGACGCGGCAGGGCATGATCTTGACCGGGATGTCGCCCAGGCCGACGACTTCATGCACTTCCAGCACGAGGTCGGACAGCGGTTTGGCGCAGCAAGTGAGGACGAAACCTTCGGCGCGGTCGTCAGTTGTCAGTACGTTCTCCTGGGCTTCGCCGGGATCGACCGAGCCATCCACCACCTTGCCCTTGCAGGCGCCGCAGGCACCGTTGCGGCAGCCGTAGGGCAGCGTCAGGCCAGCGTCTAGCGCTGCCTGGAGGAGGCTGGCGTCATCCGCTGCGGTGTATGAGTGCCCGCTGGGCTGAAGGGTGACGGTATGGGCCATGCGATAATCGTCCGGTGCAAAGACTGCTTATAGTTGGTTGCGGCGACGTGCTGCGCCGTATTGTCCCCGATCTGGCCCATCGCTGGCGCATCTATGCGCTGGTGCGGCAGCGTGACCCGTCGCTGGCGGCGTGCGGCGTGACGCAGATCGTCGGCGACCTCGACCGGCCCGACAGCTTGCGGCGCCTGACCGGCCTTGCCGATGCGGTATTGCACAGCGCGCCACCACCGGATGCCGGCACCCGCGACCCGCGCACGCGGCGCCTGATTGCCGCATTGCGCCGGGGCAGTCTACCACGGCGTCTTGTCTACATTAGCACCAGCGGCGTGTATGGGAATTGCGATGGCGAAAGGGTTTCCGAGACGCGACCCCTGCGGCCGCAGACCGCGCGCGCGCAGCGGCGCGTCGATGCCGAACGGATATTGCGGCGCTTCGGCCGCGAGTCCGATTGCCGGGTCAGCATCCTGCGCGCCCCAGGCATCTACGCGGCGGACCGGCTGCCGCTCGAACGCTTGCGCAAGGGCTTGCCGGTCTGGCGAGCGGAGGAAGACGTCCACACCAATCACATCCATGCCGAGGATCTGGGACGCGCCTGCATATCCGCGCTGGGCTGCGGGCGTGCCAATCGTGCCTACAACGTCTGCGACGATTCCGATCTGCCGATGGGCGAGTGGTTCGACAAGCTGGCGGATGCCTTCGGCCTGTCGCGTCCGCCGCGCATCCCGAGAAAAGTCAGCCGTGGCGATACGCCGAATAGGCTGTCGCCCGCGCAGTTGTCTTTCATGAACGAGTCGCGGCGGCTCGACAACCGCCGCCTGAAACGGGAACTGGGTTTCCGGTTCCGCCATGCCACCGTCGACGCCGGCATCGCCGACGCCTTGGAGAAATAAAAATGCTCTGGCTCTGGGTAAAAGCCTTTCATATCTTCTTTTTCGTCAGCTGGTTTGCCGGCCTGTTCTACTTGCCGCGCATCTTCGTCAACCTCGCCATGGTGCCGGCCGAAAACGCCGCCGAGCGCGAACGCCTGCTGCTGATGGCGCGGAAGCTATACAAGTTCGTCACGCCCATCGGCCTGCTGGCGGTCGCCTTCGGCCTCTGGCTGTGGCTGGGCTTCGACCTCTTCAGCGGCGGCTGGCTGCACGTCAAGACGACGCTGGTCGCGGTATTGCTCGGCTACCACTTCTACTGCGGCAAGCTGCTGAAGGACTTCGCGGCCGGTGCGAACAAGCGTTCGCATGTCTGGTACCGCTTCTTCAACGAAGGGCCGGTGCTGCTGCTGCTGGCGATCGTGCTCCTCGCCGTGCTGAAGCCGTTTTGATTCGCCAGCACTTCTTTTCGCCCTGCCCGCGCGGGCTGGAGGAACTGCTCGCTGAGGACGTCACGGCGGCCGGTGCCACCGACGTCAAACAGGTGCCGGGCGGCGTCGAGTTCGCCGGCGATCTCGCCTGCTGCTACCGGGTCAATCTCGAATCGCACATCGCCACGCGCGTGCTGTGGCGTCTCGCCATGGCTGACTATCACAGCGAGGACGACATCTACAAGCTGGCGCGCAGCGTCGATTGGCCGCGCCGCTTCGCCGTCGAGCGCAGCATCCGCATCTACGTCACCGCCCAGCGCGCCAGGGTGAAAAGCCTGGAGTTCGTCACCCTGCGTGTCAAGGATGCGGTTTGCGACGTCTTTCGCGACGCCACCGGCCAGCGACCGAACGTCGACACCAGGTCGCCGGACGTGCGCATCCATCTCTTCCTCACCGACCATCGCGCCACGCTCTATCTCGACACCTCCGGCGAGCCGCTCTGGCAGCGCGGCCACAAGATCGCCAAGGTCGAGGCGCCGCTGAAGGAAAACCTCGCGGCCGGAATTCTCCGGCTCACGGGCTGGCAGCCGGGCACGCCGCTGCTCGACCCGATGTGCGGCTCCGGCACCTTTCTGCTCGAAGCTGCGCAGATGAGCCTCGCCGATCCGCCGGGCATGAACCGCGAGCCGGGCGAGTTCGGCTTCGAACGCTTGATGACCTTTCAGCCCGAACTGTGGCGCGAAGTGCAAAAGTCAGCCGTGGCGGCACGCCGGGTCGCGGACGAATTGCCCATCTGGGGCTCGGACAGCTCGGCCGACGCCGTCGCGCGCGCGCAGCAAAACCTCGCCCATGCCGGCTTCGACGATCTCGTCACCGTGGAATGCGCCGACCTGCTGACACGCAGCGCGCCGGCGCCGACGGGTGTGCTGGTCTGCAACCCGCCCTACGGCGAACGGCTGGGTGAGCTGGACGAACTGGCGGCGTTCTATCCCAAACTCGGCGCAGCGCTGAAACGAAACTTCGCCGGTTGGGATTGCTGGTTCCTCTCCGCCGACACGCGCCTGCCGAAGCTGGTCGGCCTCAAGCCGATGCGCAAGATTCCGCTTTACAACGGTCCGCTGGAATGCCGGCTCTACGGCTTCCGCATGGTCGCCGGCAGCAACCGGTAACCCAACAGGGCCGCTTCGCGGACCTCAAGACAGTCGCTCCACCTTGAGGCGGGGTTGGGGGTGGTGGGCCAATAATTCGAGCTTGCTTGATATTGTGCGAGCCAATGGCTCAAACGATATCAAGATGCTTGATTCCGGCGGTCAGGTCGCGGTCGGAGGCTTCCTTGCCGTGCAGTTTGATCTGCAGGCGCAGGTCGTTGACCGAGTCGGCGTTGCGCAGCGCGTCCTCGTAGCTGATCTCGCCGTTCTCGTAGAGGTCGAACAGCGACTGGTCGAAAGTCTGCATGCCGAGCTCGCGCGACTTCTTCATGATTTCCTTGATCTCGCCGACGTTCCCCTTGAAGATCAGGTCGGAAATCAGCGGCGAATTGAGCATGATTTCCATGGCGGCGATGCGGCCCTTGCCGTCGCGCTTGGGGATCAGGCGCTGCGAGACGAAGGCGCGCGTGTTGAGCGACAGGTCCATCAGCAACTGGTCGCGCTTGTCCTCGGGGAAGAAGTTGACGATGCGGTCGAGCGCCTGGTTGGTGGAGTTGGCGTGCAGCGAACCCATGCACAGGTGGCCGGTTTCGGCGAAGGCGATGGCGTGTTCCATGGTTTCGCGATCGCGGATTTCGCCGATCATGATGACGTCGGGCGCCTGGCGCAGGGTGTTCTTCAGCGCCGTCTCCCAATCCTCGGTGTCGACGCCGATCTCCCGCTGCGTGACGATGCAGTTGCGATGCTCGTGCACGTATTCGATCGGGTCTTCGACGGTGATGATGTGGCCGTAGCTGTTCTCGTTGCGGAAGCCGACCATGGTCGCCAGCGAAGTCGACTTGCCGCAGCCGGTGCCACCGACGAACAGCACCAGGCCGCGCTTGGTCATGGCGATATCCTTGAGCACTGGCGAAAGCTTGAGTTCGTCGAAGGTCGGAATCTTGGTGTTGATGGTCCGCAGCACGAGTCCGGTGCGGTTCTGCTGGATGAAGGCATTGCAGCGGAAGCGGCCGATACCCGACGGGTTGATGGCGAAGTTGCATTCCTTGGTCGCCTCGAATTCGGCGGCCTGCTTGTCGTTCATGATGGCGCGGGCCAGTTCCAGCGTGTGCTGGGCCGTGAGCACCTGCGTCGTGGCCGGCGTGACCCGGCCGTCGACCTTGATCGCCGGCGGGAAGCCGGCGGTGATGAACAAGTCCGAACCCTTCTTCTGCACCATCATGGTGAGAAGTTGATACATGAACTTCAGGCCTTCGTCTCTTTCCATGATCGCTTATGCTCCCGGGAAGCTATCCTTGTTGGCGGCGCGCAAGCGGGCCTCGGCCGCCGAGACGATGTTCCGGCGTACGAGATCCTGCAAATTCTGGTCCAGCGTCTGCATGCCCATGCTTTGCCCGGTCTGGATTGCCGAGTACATCTGGGCGATCTTGTTTTCGCGGATCAGGTTGCGGATGGCCGGGGTGCCGATCATGATTTCGTGCGCGGCGACTCGACCATTGCCGTCTTTGGTCTTCAGCAGCGTCTGCGAGATGACGGCGCGCAAGCTTTCTGAGAGCATCGCCCGCACCATGTCTTTTTCCGCGGCGGGAAACACGTCCACGATCCGGTCCACCGTTTTGGCGGCTGACGATGTATGCAGTGTGGCGAATACCAGATGACCAGTTTCGGCGGCGGTCATCGCCAGGCGGATGGTTTCCAAGTCGCGCATTTCGCCGACCAGGATCACATCCGGGTCCTCGCGCAGGGCCGAGCGCAGCGCGTTGGCGAACGACAGCGTGTGCGGGCCGACTTCACGCTGGTTGATCAGGCATTTCTTCGATTCGTGCACGAATTCGATCGGGTCCTCGACCGAGAGGATGTGTGCATACTGGTTCTCGTTCACCTCGTCCATCATCGCTGCTAGCGTCGTCGACTTGCCGGAGCCCGTCGGGCCTGTGACCAGGACGATGCCGCGCGGCTGGCTGGCGATCTCCTTGAAGATCTTCGGCGCGTCGAGCTGCTCAAGCGTCAGTACCTTGCTCGGAATGGTCCGGAAGACGACGCCGGCGCCGCGGTGCTGGACGAAAGCGTTGACGCGGAAGCGCGCCAGATTGGGCACCTCGAACGAAAAGTCGCATTCCAGCGTTTCTTCATAGTGCTTGCGCTGGTTGTCGTTCATGATGTCGTACACCATCGCGTGCACGTCCTTGTGTTCCATGGGCGGCAGGTTGATGCGGCGCACGTCGCCATGGACGCGAATCATTGGCGGGAGGCCGGAAGACAGGTGCAGGTCGGAAGCTTTGTTCTTGACGCCGAAGGCGAGCAGCTCGGTGATATCCATGAGTTAGGGTTCCGGGAACGAATGGCAGGCTTCGATATACTATCAAGTTGATATATGACAACAATCTCCGCCAACTTGCAAGCCGTTAAGTCACGCATCGTTGCCGCCGCCAAAGCGGCCGGGCGCGATCCGGGTGAGGTGATGCTGCTGGCCGTGTCGAAGACCTGGCCGGCCGAGTCGGTGCGGCAGGCCGCGGCGGCCGGCCAGCGCGCATTTGGCGAAAACTACGTTCAGGAAGCGGCCGCCAAGGCGACGACGCTGGCCGACCTCGCGCTCGAATGGCATTTCATCGGCCCGCTGCAAAGCAATAAGACGCGGCCGGTGGCGGAGACCTTCGCCTGGGTGCATAGCATCGATCGTTTGAAGCTCGCGGAACGGCTCTCGGCGCAGCGGCCGGCCGGCATCCCGCCACTGCAGGTCTGCGTGCAGGTGAACGTGAGCGGCGAGGAAAGCAAGAGCGGCTGCACGGCCGACGAGGCGCTCGAGTTGTGTCGGGCCGTAGCGGCGCTGCCGAACCTGCGGTTGCGCGGGCTGATGGCGATACCGGAACCCGCGCCAGAGTCAGCCGTAGCGGTACGCCGCTTCGGCGAACTGCGCGCCCTGCGCGACCGGCTGAACGCTGCGGGCATGCAACTCGATACGCTGTCCATGGGCATGTCGGACGACCTGGAAGCTGCCATCATGGCGGGTGCGACCATCGTGCGGGTGGGCACGGCGATTTTTGGTGAAAGAGCGAAGATATGAAGACCACATTCATCGGCGGCGGCAACATGGCGGTCGCCCTCATCGGCGGGATGAAAAAGAAGGGCTTTTCCGCGGCGGCCACGCAGGTGGTCGAACCGTCGGCACCGGCGCGCGCGCGGCTGACGGAGGAGTTCGGCGTGCGCTGTGCGCCGGCCATCGACGCGGCAGCGCTGAATTGCGAAGTGATCGTGTTGGCCGTCAAGCCGCAAAACATGCGCGAGGCCGTTGCGCCGCTGGCCGGCAAGCTGCGCGATCAGCTCGTCATCAGCATTGCCGCCGGCCTGCGGCTCGCCGACCTGTCGCGCTGGCTGGGCAACCACCGCCGGGTGGTGCGCACGATGCCCAACACTCCGGCGCTGATCGGTGAAGGCATTACCGCGTTGTGCGCCGACCCCGGCGTATCCGAAGAAGGCCGCCAGACGACCGAAAAAATCCTCGGCGCCGTCGGTCGCACGCTGTGGATCGACGACGAGTCGCAGATGGACGCCGTTACCGCGGTCTCCGGCAGCGGGCCCGCCTATGTCTTCTACTTCATCGAAGCGCTCGAAGCTGCAGCGCGTGAACTCGGTTTCAACGTCGAGGCGGCGCGGCAACTGGCGATCGAGACCTTTCTCGGCGCGACCCGCCTGGCCGAAAGTCGCGACGAGCCCGTCGGGCTGCTGCGTGAGCGTGTTACGTCCAAAGGTGGCACGACCGAAGCGGCGCTCAGATCGTTCGATGCGGACCGCGTCGGCGAATCGATCCGCCGCGGCATTCATGCGGCCGCCGCGCGCGGACGCGAGCTTGGCGAACTGTTGGGCAAGGGCTGATCATGCTGCTTTCGATATTTACGCTCGTCGTCGGCACCGTCAGCGACCTGCTGGCGTTCGTCTTTCTCGCCCGTTTCGCCATGCAATGGGCGCGCGTTCCGTTCCGCAATCCGCTCGGCCGCTTCGTGCTCGCGCTGACCGACTGGGCGGTGTTGCCGGCGCGCAAGCTGGTGCCGGGACTGTTCGGCCTCGATCTCGCCAGTTTCCTGCTGGCCTGGCTGGTGCAGGCACTGTTCATGAGCGTGGTGATCGGCATCTCCGGAATGCACGGTGGCGCGACTGCGGCCGGTTTCGGTGTCGCCATCATGGCGGGCTTGGTCGAGACAGTGCGTCTGGCCATCTATCTGGCCATGGCCGTAGTGATCGTGTCCGCCCTGCTGTCCTGGATCAACCCGTATGCGCCCGTTGCCCCACTGTTCGCGCAACTGGCGGAACCGCTGCTGCGCCCGTTCCGGCGCGTGATTCCGCCGATTGGCGGTGTCGACCTTTCACCACTCGGGGTGCTGTTGCTGTTGCAGGTCGGGCTGCTGATGCTCGGCCAGGTGCGCGTTGCGCTGCTGCCATTCTATGGATCATGAAGCCTTGCTGGCTGCGCGCGGCGGGTGACGATGTCGTCCTGACGTTGCACGTTCAACCGGGCGCGAAGCGAACGGAAATCGCCGGCGTGCACGGCGAGGCGCTGAAAGTCAGGCTTGGCGCGCCGCCGGTCGACGGTAAGGCAAATGATTGCCTGATCGCTTATCTGGCCGAACGCTTCGGCATGCCGAAGTCGCGTGTAGTCCTCGAATCGGGCCTGACGTCGCGAAGCAAGCGCGTGCGCATTGTCGGCATCGACGTGGAGCTTGTCGCGACGAAGCTCGGCTAGATCAGACCATCTCGTCGTGATAGGCGAGATGACCCTCGATCAGCGTGCAGCGCACGCGGCCCACCAGCGTCTTGCCGAGGAAGGGCGTGTTCTTGCCCTGGCTCCTGAGTGCTTCGCGACTGACGCGGAACGGCGCTTGCGGGTCGAAGACGCAGACGTCGGCGGACCGCCCCGGGGTCAGCGTGCCGGCGGTGATGCCCATGATGCGCGCGGCGTCACTGGTGATGCGCGCCAGCGCCGTGAGCAGCGGTAGCTTCATTTCAGTCGCCCATTTCAGCGTCAGCGGCAGCAGCAGCTCGAGCCCCGATGCGCCCGCCTCCGCCTCGGCGAAGGGCACCTGCTTGGCGTCGTCGTCGACCGGGGTGTGGTCCGAGCACAGCGCGTTGACCGTGCCGTCGGCAAGCCCGGCGCGCAGGGCGTCGCGGTCGGCAGCGGCGCGCAGCGGCGGGTCCAGCCGGCAATGCGGGTCGAACCAGCCGATGTCGGTGTCGGACAAGTGCAGATGGTTGATGGAAACGTCACAGGTGACGGCGATGCCTGCGGCACGGGCAGCCCGGATCATGTCGACGCCGGCCGCGGAGGAAATGCGGCGCAGGTGCAGGCGCGCGCCGGTCTCCCGGGCGAGGTGCAGCAGCGTGGCGAGGGCGATGGTTTCGGCAACGACGGGAATGCCCGTGAGGCCGAGCCGGGCGGCGACCGCGCCGTCATGGGCGACGCCGCCCTTGGCCAGATGTGGGTCCTGCGCCTGCAGCCAGACGGAGAAGCCGAAGGTGGCGGCGTACTGCATGGCGCGCAGCATTACCTGGGTGTCGAGGATTGCCGTGTTGGCCTGGCCGAAGGCGACGCAGCCGGCCTCGGCCAGCTCGGCCATTTCGGTCAGCCGCTCGCCAGCCAGGCCGACGGTGAGCGCGCCGACGGGATAGACGTGGGCGAATTCGGGCAGCCGGGCGCGGTGAGTGAGCATTTCGACCAGGCCGGGTTCGTCGAGCGGTGGATCGGTGTCGGGCGGGCAGGCCAGGCTGGTGACGCCGCCTGCCGCAGCGGCCGCCATTTCCGATTCCAGCGTCGCCTTGTACTCGAAGCCGGGCTCGCGCAGGCGCGCCGACAGATCGATGAGGCCCGGGCAGACAATGCAGCCGGTCGCGTCGATGGTGCCTTCGGCGACGAAGCCGCCGGGCGGCGTGTCGCCATGGCTGACTATTGCACCGTCGGCGATGAAGAGGTCGGCCTGGCGGTCGATGCCGTTGGCGGGGTCGATGAGACGGCCGTTCTGGATGTGTATGCGCATGGTCAGGCTCCCGCCAGCATGGCCATGACGGCCATCCGCACGGCAATGCCGAAGGTCACCTGCGGCAGGATCACGGCCTGGCCGCCGTCGGCGACCGCCGAGTCGATTTCGACGCCACGATTCATCGGTCCCGGGTGCATGACGATGGCGTCCGGCTTGGCCAGCGCCAGCATGGCCGGCGTCAGGCCATAGGACTTGAAATACTCCTGCGGGCTGGGCAGCAGTGCCCCCTGCATGCGTTCGTTTTGCAGGCGCAACATCATCACGACGTCGGCGCCCTTCAGTCCGTCGCGCAGGTCGTGGCAGACTCGCAGCCGATCCTTGCCGGCCATTTGTTCGACGCCCGCCGGCAGCAGCGTTTTCGGCCCGACGACGCGGATTTCCGGCACCCCCAGCGCGGCCAGCGCGTGCAGTTGGGAACGGGCGACGCGCGAGTGCAGCACGTCGCCGACCACGGCAACGGTGAGCTTGGTGAAGTCGCGCTTGTAGTGCCGGATCGTGTACATGTCCAGCAGGCCCTGGGTGGGGTGGGAATGGCGGCCGTCGCCGGCATTGATGACGTGGATGTGCTCGCGCTTCGTTGCCGCAAGGTGCTGGGCGATGAGGTAGGGCGCGCCGCTGGAGGCGTGGCGGACGATGAACATGTCCGCCTGCATAGCGGCCAGGTTGTCGACCGTGTCGAGCAGCGTCTCGCCCTTGGTCGTGCTCGAAGTGTTGATGTTCAGGTTGATGACGTCGGCCGAAAGGCGCTTGGCGGCGATCTCGAAGGTGGTGCGGGTACGCGTCGAGTTTTCGAAGAAAAGATTGAAGACGCTCTTGCCGCGCAGCAGGGGTACTTTCTTTACCTCGCGCTCGGCGATCTCCGTGAAGGGTGCGGCGCGGTCGAGGATGCCGGAAATGATATCCCGGGGCAGGCCTTCAAGCGTGATGAGGTGGATCAGTTCGCCGTTGGCGTTGAGTTGCGGGTTCCTGAGGCTCATTTCTCTACCACCCGGAATGCAAGGTCGCCGTTGTCGCTTCTGGTCAATTCGAGCATCTGGCTGGCGGGCAGGCTGATCGTTTCTCCGCACCAGGTCGCGGCAATCGGCAGTTCGCGGCCGCCTCGGTCGAGCAGCACGGCAAGGTCGATTTTCGCCGGGCGGCCGTAGTCGAACAGCTCGTTCATTGCCGCGCGGATGGTGCGCCCCGTGGCCAGTACGTCGTCGACGATCACCACATGGGCGCCTTCGACGTGCAGCGGCAATTGCGATGCGCGGCCACCGGAGCGGCCACCGCCGAGGTGAAGGTCGTCGCGATGGTAGGAAACGTCGATGCTGCCCATCGGCGCCTTGATGCCGAGCACCTGATGGAGGCGCTCGGCGATCCAGACGCCGCCGGTATGGATGCCGACCAGCACAGTATCGGGCGTCACGCTTTGGCTCATGGCCTCGGCGAGCCGCTGGAACAATTCGGTTGCGGATGTCGGCTTCTTCATGGCGATTGGCGACGGCATTCGTCGAAATGGCTTTGCAACAGGATGGCGGCGGCTTCGGCGTCGATGGCCGCTTTGCGCGTGCGCCAGTCCAACGCCCGCTCGCGCAGGCTCTCGTCGGCGGCGGTCGAGGTCAGGCGCTCGTCGACCAATACGACCGGCAGCCGGTAGCGTCCTTCGAGTTGGCGGGCAAAGCGGCGACAACGATCGGTCATTTCAGTCGCTTCCCCATCGAGCGAAAGCGGCAGGCCGACCACCAGGGTGGTGGGACACCACTCGTCGACCAGCTTGCCGATGGCGGCGAAACGGACCTCGTTGGCCTCCGCCGAAATCGTGGTCAGGGGGCGGGCGGTGCCGAGCATCATTTCGCCGACGGCGACGCCGATGCGCTGGGTGCCGAAGTCGAAGGCGAGCACGGTGCCCTCATGCATGTCCCGCCACGTCGGAAAGGTTGGTGAAATCGATGCCGAGGAGCTTCATGGCCGCCGGCAGGCGTTCTTCCGGTGATAGCGCGAAGATGATCTGCGGTTCGGCGGCAACGGTCAGCCAGGCGTTTTGCGAGAGTTCCCACTCGATTTGCCCCGCGGACCAGCCGGAATAGCCGAGCGTGACCAGTACCTCGTGCGGCTCGCCGGTTTCGCTCATGGTTTGCAGGACGTCACGCGAACTGGTGAGGGCGATTTCGCTGGTGACCTTGAGGCTGGACTGCCAGTCGCCCGCGGGACGGTGCAGCACGAAGCCGCGATCGGTCTGCACGGGGCCGCCGAAATAGACCGGCTTCTCGCTGAACAGCGCCGCCGATTCTTCGGCCTCCAGGGGAACGCCCACCCGGTCGAACAGCGTTGCCAGGCTCATGTCCATGGGGCGATTGATGATTACGCCGAGCGCGCCTTCCGCGTTGTGTTCGCAGATATAGGTAAGCGTACGGGAAAAATTCGGGTCCGCCATGGCTGGCATGGCGATCAGGAAGTGGTGGGTCAGGCTGGCGTTGTCCATGGCGCTGGCGACATTGTAATCCGTCGGCCAGCCAGCGTCAGGTGTCCTTGCCCGTATAGCCCGCGATGATCTTGAGTAGTTCGTCCTCGTCGTACGGCTTGCCCAGATAGTGGTTGACGCCGATTTCCCTGGCGTAGTTGCGGTGCTTGTCGGCTATGCGCGAGGTGATCATGATGATCGGGATATCCCTCAGGCGTTCGTCGGCGCGAACGTTGCGGGTCAGGTCGAAACCATCCATGCGCGGCATTTCGATATCGACCAGCATTACATCCGGTACCAGATCGATCAATTGTTCGAGGGCGTCGACGCCATCCTTCGCGGTAATGACGTGATAGCCCTCGCGCGCCAGCAAACGCCCCGTGATCTTGCGTACCGTGAGGGAGTCGTCGACCACCATCACCAAGCCGACCTTAGCCGGTGCGGCTTCCAAGGCGACCGCGGCGGGCGGTTCCGATTCGTCTGCTGCGCTTGTTCGCGGAGCGGTCGTTCGGCCGACCAGGGCCAACGGATTGAGGATGAGGATAATTTCGCCGTCGCCAAGCACCGTGGCGCCGGCGATGCCGACCACGCGAGCGAGCTGCGGCCCGATGTTCTTCACCACTAGTTCCTGGTTGCCGAGCAGATCATCGACTTCGATCGCGACATTCTGATCCCCGGTGCGCAGCAGCAGCAGCCAGTGGCGACGCGCCGGCTCCGGCTGGGCATCGGGGTTGCCCAGCAGCCGCGGCAGGTAATGCCAGGGGTACTGGTTGCCGAGCCACGAGGTCGCACCCTCGGCGCGAACTGCGGCAATCGTCTCCGGCTTCAGCTCGCGCACCTGCGCCACCATTGACGAGGGAATGGCATAGTGCCGGGCTCCGGCGCGTACCAGTACCGCCTGGGTGATCGCAAGCGTAAGCGGCAGGTGGATAAGGAAACGCGAGCCCTGGCCTGGCGTCGAGTCGATATGGATGCGCCCGCCGAGATTGGCGGCTTCGTTTCGAACCACGTCCAGGCCGACGCCTCGTCCCGCGACGCTGGTGAGACTTTCGGCCGTCGAGAAACCGGGGTGGAAGATAAGTTCGGTGAGTTGCTCGTTGGTGACTTCCTGACCCTCTGAAATCAGATCGGAGGCAACACCGCGAGCCCGAATTTTCTCGAAGTCAAGACCCGCGCCATCGTCGGAGAGCTCGATCGCAATCTCGTTGCCTTCCTGTCCGACACGCAGCGAGATCTCGCCGATATCCGCCTTGCCAGCTGCCAATCGTCGGTCCGCAGTTTCCAGACCATGGACAACGGCATTGCGCAGCAGGTGCTCGATCGGACCGGTCATCTTCTCCAGCACTGAGCGGTCGAGTTCGGTCTGTCCGCCGCGGATGTCCAGGTTGGCCCGTCTGCCCAGCTCTTTCGCGGTCTGCCGGACGACTCGGTACAACCGGTCGGCCAGCGTGTTGAACGGCACCATGCGGACGCTCATCAACGCCTGCGAGTGCTCGCGGTTCAAGCGAGCCTGGGCGACAAGTGCCGCGTCGGCATGATCGAGGTTCAGCAGCAGGGACTGCTGCGCGGTGGCGACGTCGTTGACGCTCTCAGCCATCATCCGCGTCAACTCCTGAAAGCGCGTGAAGCGGTCGAATTCGAGAGGATCGAAATGCGCGTCGGCGTCGGGCGACAGCGCCTGCCGGGACTGCATCTGCAATTCCGCCTGAATCTCGATGTCCCGCAATTGATTGCGCAGCCGGATGACGTTTTCGGTCAGGTCGAGCAGGGACGCCTTGACCGAGCGCATTTCGCCTTCGATTCGCCCGCGGGCAATGGCAATTTCGCCGGCTTCGTTGACCAGCTTGTCAACAATGTCGGCGCGTACCCGCAACATGTTGCGGGTGGCCGCTTCCGGATCGTGAAATTCGGGATGCGGTTCGGCTTGAGGTGCTGCGACAGGGGCGGGACCGGCGTGAAGCGTGGTTACCGTGGCCGCGATGGCGTCGGTGGAGGGCGGTTCCGGGGTGCTTTCGGGTTCCGGCACTTCTTCGCCACCCTGCAGCCGGTCCATGAGCACCGATACGCGGTCGAACGAAGCATCAAGGGTATCGAGGAATGCTGGCGACATGGCGTCGGCGGCAACCGCCTGCTCGACGCGCGTTTCCATGCTGTGCACCAGTTCGCCGACACTCATGGCGCCTGCCATCCGTGCGCTGCCTTTGAGGGTATGCAAGACGCGCTTGAGTTGGTCGCTTACTTGTTGGTCGCCGGGGTGTTCGCGCCAAGCGCGAAGGCCAGCGCCGATGTCGCGCATCAGGTCGGTGCTTTCCTCGAGAAAGATCGGCAGCAGTTGTTCGTCAAGTTCGTCGGCTAGCCGCAGGTGCCGACGGTCCTCGTCTTCGGCAGGACCTTGCATCGGAACAGCATCCCCGGCGTCCGGCGCTGGAGAGATCAACTCCTCGGCTTCGATTACCTCGATCTCGGACCCATCTACCGCGCTTGCGCCGGTTATCGGCGAAAGGGCATCAAGGGCGGCGGCCAAGGAATCTTCTGTCTCCGGAAGTCGTCTGTTGGCGATTGCGCCGATCATGCCTTCCAGGGCGCCGATGGCACGCGCCAGAATCAGCTGTTGGTCCTCGGTTGGCGCCGCGTTTGCGGCGCCAAGGCGGTTCAGCGCCATCTCGAGTGCGTGAGCGAGACCATGCACCGAATCAACATCGGTCGTTGCGGAAATTCCGGCCAGGGTATGCGCGGCACGAACCAGCGACGGATGCGGCGGGCCGCCGTTGCTTACTTCGCGTTCGAGCGTGGCGACGTACCCCTGCGCTTCGCTGATGTAGAGATCATAAAGCGCGGGGGACAGGCGCAAGTCGCCAATCGCGATACTCGGCTCTTCCGGCGCTGACGACACCAGGTGTAGCGCTGGCGTCCTGGGTGTCCTGGGTGGTTCCGCATTGAACCCGGGTGGCACCTCCTCCGTCTCCGGCTCTTCGGTTTCCGGAACCGACTCGACGGTAATGATCTCAGTTTCCGATACGGGCTCCGAGTTGGACTCGCTGTCACCCGTATCGTCGGCAAAAGACTCGCTGGCGACTTCGGGCTCAGGCTCCCAGGAAGGTGGTGCCTCGTGAGCTTCCTCTGGCGGAGCAGTTGAAATCGATGTGGCCTCACTCTTGAGCGCTTCGCAAACAGTCGTGAGGTCTGTGGCGTCGTGGTGAAGACCGCCGCCTGATTCAAGCTGTACGACCCAGTCGCCAAACAACGTATGCGCCTGGCGCAACATTGCCTGAAGCCGAGGTGTCGCTTCGTATTCCTGCTGTAGCCAGCGATTCAGCACCTGTTCCACAGCCCAGGCGACCTCACCAAGTTCGCTGAGTCCGACCATGCGGCCACTACCCTTCAAGGTGTGGAAGCTGCGCCGTACGGTGGTCAACGCATCGCGGTCATGAGGATGGCTGGCCAGCTGCGGCAACTGCGCATTTATCGTGGCGAGAACCTCGTGAGCCTCCTCGATGAAGATGCCAAGAAGTTCTGCGTCGATCTCTTCGCTGGAGGCTTCAACCAGTCGCGCCGCCTCTGCTGAAGGTGCGGCCGATGGTTTCTCGACGGGGGCCAGATGTGCTATTGCCTCTGCAAGTTCCAACGACGGCTGCTCGTTCTCCAAGGCAAAGATCGCTGCGCTGGCCTGTTCCATCAAGGTGGTGTCGTCGACGAGTTCGGCATTGTCCCGGACTACTTCCAGACTCTGGCGGATTTCGTCTCGCAGCGCATCGTCTGTAGGTTGATTGCGAAGGGCGCCGACCAGTGTTCTGGTCAGCCTGCGAGCCCGATCGAGCTCCACTTCGGCGGTCGGCTCCTCCGATTCCATGGAAGCTGTCGAAGCTCCCGTGCGCAAGTAGCGATCAATATCGGCGGCGCCATGCTGAAGCTGTTCAACGAAGAACCCGAGCGCGGAGAATTTGTCGGCGACTTCCTCGAATGCGGCGTGTTCTGCGTCCTGGGGCGATGCGATGAATCCCGATATTGCGGTTTCGCATTCGTTCAGGACTTCGACTGCGCGCTCCTGACCGAGTACGGTGAGCGCGCCTTCGATCTGCTTGATAGGCTTGTTCAAGCCGGCCAGCTCGTCGATTCTTCCCGCGTCCCGGAAGTACGCGTCCAGCGATTGCTCGATAGTGCCGAGGTTGACCTGTATTTCCTTGACAACCTGACCCAGCAGCAGTTTTTCTTGCGCCTGCCGCGACATCTCGTCGAGATGCGGAATCTCCATTGCCGCGAGCGGTTCGCCGCGCAACGCTGCGTTCAGGCGATTGCCGATCATAGCCGCCTGCTCCGCGAACTCCTCGCCAAGGTGCTGGTAGCCCTCCAGAGCATGGTCCGTCAGCAGCAGGGCGGTGGCCATTTCCAGGGCCAGCGCTTCATTGTGGTTCAGAGGCGTCCGGCGCAGTTCGTCCGTCGTGCCCAGAATGGCTGCCCCCAACCGGGAAAGATCCCGTTGTTTCAATTCGTCGATGCGACCGACCAGATTTCGTACGCGGTCGTGGAACTGGGGCAGGGCGGAAGCGGTACCGGCACAGAACCGGTTCCAGTCTTCCATTGCCGGCGCCAACTGGTCATGACAAGCCCGCAGGATCGGGCGGAAAGGTTCTATGTCTGCAATTGCCCCAGGCTTCGGAACGAGGTTGTCCAGATGGTAGGTGGTGTTAACCAGTCCGCTATGCTCGCTAACTGAAGGCCCGGCAACGGCAACGTAGTAGAGCGTGTTGCGCATCAGCCGTTCGGCAACAGTACGCGAACCCTCTGTCAGGCGCTTCATCTGGGTGTCGATGCGCGCACATATCCTGCGTACGCTGCTATCCGACCCGATGGCGCCCGCCGCCAACGCATCCATGAAGGCCAGTCCAACCCACCAAAATGCACGGGCTGCCGGTTGCGCTTGCGTTGATTCGATGGCCGCAAGCGCGCTGCGCATCTCCTGAATGCCACGGGGATCTTCTCTCAACCACTTGAGTAACCCGCGCTCATAGGCAAGACGCACTGCCTTGATGCGGGAGACAAAGTCTGTCGGATCGAGCGTCGGTGGTTCCTGAGCCCGTTGTGGCGGGCGCACCGACAGATCGGGAAAGAACAGGTCCGCTGGCGAGGGTTCGCCCTGACCTCGCGCGTTGAAAAGCGCCTGGTAGGTCGGCAACAAACGTAGCGGTTGGTCGGGCAGACCGGCAACCAGATCCTCGAGGTAGTTGCGAATCGCGGCAATGGCGTTGCTTGCGGTGGTCGCGACGGACGGATCGTATACAACGATCCCGTCCTCGACGGCCTCCAGCAACTGATCGAGTGCTTCAGAGAAGCGGGTTACGCCATCGAAACCGACGATCGACAATGCACCGTGAGCTTGATGCAGGTTTGCGCGAGCCGTCTTCAGGCCGGTTGTGTCCGCGTCATCCTGACCATGGCGATTCAACGCCTCGGCTGCTCGTTCGAGGGCGAGGTCGATCTCGCCCTTCACCCAGGTCAGCGGGCCGATGTCCCTTTCGGTCGAGGTGTTCATGTATCGATTACGTTAGACCTTGAAGCCGGCAACGGAACCCTTCAGTTCGACGGCCAGATCGGCCAGTTCGCCGACTGAGGTCGCGGTTTGTTGGGTTCCGGTCGTGGTGCGCTCGGTAATCTTCAAAATTTCCTTCATCTTCGCGGCAACGTTGGTGGCGGTTGTGGCCTGCGCCTGTGTGTCACTGGAGATGTACTCGATGAGTCCGGCAAGGTTGGTTGATACGGTGGAGATTTCCGTTAGTGCCTGGCCTGCGGCGTCGGAAAGCTTAGCCCCTTCAACGACCCCCTGAGTGGAGTTTTCCATGGCCGAGACGGCATCGTGTGTGTCGGCCTGAATCGTCTTTACGATAGCCGCGATCTGCTTGGTGGCCTCCGCTGAACGTTCGGCAAGGCGCTGCACTTCTTCTGCGACCACCGAGAAGCCCCGGCCGGCTTCCCCCGCCGAAGCTGCCTGGATGGCAGCGTTCAAGGCGAGCACGTTGGTTTGCTCGGTAATGTCCGAGATCAGCTCGACGATTTCACCAATCTCCTGCGACGACTCGCCGAGGCGTTTGATTCGTTTTGACGTTTCCTGGATCTGACCGCGAATGTCGTTCATGCCGGCGATGGAGTTCTCTACCGCCTCGGCGCCTTTTTGTGCTGCGTCCAGAGAATGCCGCGCTACTTGCGCTGATTCCGTGGCGCGCCGTGAAACCTCCTCCATCGAACGGGCCATCTCAAGCACCTGGGCACCGGCGTCCTGAATCTCGCCTGATTGGCGTCGGCTGGCGCCAAGGAGTTCGGTCGAAGTGGCTTGCGCGGATTGGGAAGCCGTAGCGAGACGACCGGCGGCGTCGTTGATCCGCTTGACCAGTACCGATAGTTCTTCAATGGTGTAATTGACCGAGTCGGCAATCGCGCCCGTGATGTCTTCCGTTACCGTGGCACGCACGGTCAGGTCGCCGTCGGCCAGATCGCCCATTTCGTTCATCAAGCGCAGAATGGCTTCCTGCGTCGCATCCTTGGAAGCTTCCGCCTCGCGGCGTTGCCGTTCGGCCTGTTCGCGGCGTTCGCGGGCGTCCGCGTTGAAAACCCGGACGATCATGACCAGCGATACGATTGCGAAGATCGCGGCGACAAGCGCGATCAACTTCACGATCGGAGAGCCGGCGGCCTCCAGCGAGTACGCCGCCACCAAGTCGTCGACCGATTGGAGCAAAATCGAGCTTTCGGCAAGCAGTTTGCCACCAGCCTGTTTTGATGCAACCAGACGCTGCAGGCTGCCGAGCACACCGGCCAGTGCGTCGTGGTGGACCTTGAATTCATTCTCCAGCGCCG
Source organism: Gammaproteobacteria bacterium (assembly GCA_018819515.1). Lineage (GTDB taxonomy): Bacteria > Pseudomonadota > Gammaproteobacteria > Burkholderiales > Rhodocyclaceae > Fen-999. The sequence goes on along the minus strand of JAHJPX010000008.1, from coordinate 186,321 downwards.
TTAGCCTGGCCTGCGTGGCGCCGTCCGCGCCTTGGCGAAGCGTGGCGATGTTGTCGCTAAATGTGTTGATGTCCCTGTCCAACTGGAACGCGACCTCGGGGCGCACCCCTTCGACCGCCAGAAGCGTGTTGGCGTTTTTGGCGATACGCTGGGTCAGCATGACGAGTTGGCTCGCTGCGCCCACGTCACGCGAACTGCTGCCGAGCTTGTGTGTCATAAGGTCGTCGGCGAGATCCTGTAGCGCGGAGTTTCTGCTGTTGAGCAATGCTACTGCCTTGCCCAGCGAGGTCAGATTGCCTTCCTGCGCGAGCATGTCGATAGCGTTCTGCTCCGACTTGTCCCAGATCGCCATTGTCGCGTCCAGCTGAGCGCGGTACTCGTCGGGCGTGCGGGGGACGGACTGCCCTTCCACTTCGCCGCCGCTCGATAGCGCATTCACGTAACTGGAGAACTGGTCCTTGGCTTGGCGCAGTTCCTGGAATGCGGTTCCGCTGCCCTGGAGTGCCAGAGGCGTCGATTTGGCAATTTGCTGAGAAAGCGTGCGCATGTGCGTGGCCGCGCCGACCATGTTGTCACCATCCCGTTCCCGCTGGACCTCAAGGAGGAACGCAAGAACGGCAACCAACAGGGAAATCCCGAATACGATCCCCAAAAAATTCAATCGCTGTGCAGTCGTCCGGTTTCGTCTCAATGACAGGGCGCCACCGCCTTTTCCGGTTGTCGCACCGCCGGGCATGTCGAGCACGGTGCTGAACGCCGGGTCTCCCGAACCCGACTTGCCTCCGGATGCTGATCGTTTGAAGGGAAGCTTAAATGCCATGAGTTTCTCCCAACCTTGTTGGCGACATATTCGTGATCATGAACCGACATCGAGGAACGCGGGGTCCACCAGCAATTCCCGCAGTTTCAGTAGCGTCCACTTGCGCCCCTGGGCGTCTTGCCGAACATCGCCTGCCCAAGCTGCACCGGGGCCGGCCGCGGAGGCCGGCTCAAGGTCATCAATGCTTCTGAGGCCTAGGGTACGATCGACAAGCAGGGCACTGTTGGTTCCGTGTCGCGCACCAACCAAAAGCAAGCGGGCATTGGCATTGCGCCGGGTTGATTCCCGGCCGCGAAACGCAGAAAAGTCGACGACGCTATACAAGGTGCCACGGATGTTGGCGATTCCCGCAAACCAGGATTTCGTCAGCGGAACCGAGGTCAGCGGCGGTAACGGGACGACCTCTCCCGAGTCGGACAGGTCGAGCAACCAATAGTCGCTGCCGGACGCGACGCCCAGCAAGGCCCGCCTCGCTTCGCCTCTACGGGCGGACGTCAGGCGCTGGGACAGGCTTTCCTGAAATTCCCTCAGACTAATGCGTTTTGCCATGCCGGCAGCCTAGGGTCAGCCGAGTCCGGCGATCTTCGCCAGCAGCGTCGCGCTATCGATCGGCTTGACCATGTAATCGTGTGCTCCTTGGCGCATACCCCATATCCTGTCTGTTTCCTGGCCTTTGCTGGTGCACATGATGACGGGAATATGCCGCGTGGTTTCTTCGCGGGTGATGGTTCGGGTGGCTTGATACCCGTTCATGCCTGGCATCACCACGTCCATCAGAATCAAATCCGGAATCTCCTTCTTGGAGACTTCGATTGCCTGCTCGCCGCTATCGGCAACGATTACTGTGTAGCCTGCCTTGAGCAGCATCTCGGTCAGCACGTGACGCTCAGTGGGGGAATCATCGACGACGAGAATTTTCTTGACGGGCATTGCTATTCCTTACGCTTGGTGGCGCCGCGCCAAGTGGGCGGCAACCGTTTTCAGTAGGCTGTCCTTCGTGAAGGGCTTGGTCAGATACTCATCGGAACCAACCATGCGGCCTCTGGCGCGGTCGAAAAGGCCGTCCTTGGAGGAAAGCATGATCACCGGCGTTGACGACAAGCGCGGGTTTTTCTTGATAAGGGCACAGGTCTGGTAGCCATCAAGCCGCGGCATCAGGATGTCGCAGAAAATGACTTCCGGCTGATGGTCGGCGATCTTGGCTAGCGCGTCGAAACCATCCTCTGCCAGCAGGACTTGATAGCCGGCCTGAACGAGGAATATCTCGGCACTCTTGCGGATGGTGTTCGAATCGTCAATCACCATCACCTTGACATTGTTCGGATTGGTCACATCACCCACGCCGAGATTTCTCCTCCCTTGGGCCACGCGAACGCCAACCCGACGCCGCCGCCCTTCTCTTAGTCATACTATATACTAAATGCTGTTTAGGCAATGGTTTGCGACCGGATATTGAGATGCAATCGAGATACCGTCGCTGCCGAACGAGCAAAGACTCGATTCAGATAGAATTCTATGCCCATTTCTCCCCGAGCCGGCAACAGGCCAGCAGCCGGAATCGACCATTCTCGCCATGCCTCCTGACGCCGAACTCCTGCCACCGATCGTGTTGACTTTTGCCGCCTCCGATCCCACCGGGGGGGCAGGCGTTCAGGCCGACCTGCTGACGCTGGCAAGCTTGGGATGTCATCCCTTGTCGGTAGTAACCGGCCTGACGGTCCAGGATACGGCCGGCGTCGAGGATGTCCTGCCCGTTGACGCTGGTTGGGTGGCCGACCAAGCGAGGGCGTTGCTGGAAGACATTCCGGTGACGGTGTTCAAGTTCGGCATGCTCTGTAGCGTCGAGACGATTGCGGCGATCGCCGAGATCGTCAACGACTACCCGAGTATCCCGCTGGTGTTTGACCCGGTGCTGGCCTCGGGACGCGGGGATCAACTGGCCGACGACGAAATGGTGGACGCCATGTTGGGTTTACTGTTGCCGCGCACGACTGTCCTGACGCCGAACAGTCTGGAAGCGCGGCGACTGGTGCTGGACGAGGACGAAGGCGAGGATGGGCCGACACTGCCGGAATGCGCCCGGCGGCTGGTCAATGCCGGCGCCGAGTTCGTGCTGGTAACCGGTACGCACGAAAATACGCTGCAGATCACCAACACCCTGTATGGACAGCGAGGTCGGGTGTGCGAGGACAGCTGGGAGCGTCTGCCCGGCAGCTATCACGGTTCGGGCTGCACATTGGCGTCCGCGATTGCCGCCAACCTTGCCAACGGTCTCGGGATCGAGGATGCGGTGCGCGATGCGCAGGACTACACATGGCATGCGCTGGCGGCAGGTTTCCGACCCGGTATGGGGCAGTATATTCCCGACCGTTTCTTCTGGGCGCGCGGGGAAGAGGAGTGCGGTGACGACTGACTTTCCGGCCGACCTGCGCGGCCTCTATGCCGTTACGCCCGACGACCGGTTGTTGCCGCGCCTGTCGGCACTGGTCGAGGCGGCGCTCCAAGGCGGGGTGCGATTGGTGCAGTACCGGAACAAGCAGTCGCCTGCGCCACTGCGGCGCGCCCAGGCGGCGGAACTCCTTCGCATCTGCCGCGCCTATGGCGCCAAACTGATCGTCAACGATGATGTCTGGATGGCAATTGAAATCGGTGCCGATGGGGCGCATGTCGGGCGCGATGACTTGCCTGGACACGATCTGGCGACTGCGCGCGATGCGCTCGGGCCGAAGCGGTTGCTGGGCGTATCCTGCTACGATGACCCGGCACGCGCCGAGGCTGCCGCCAAGGCGGGCGCAGACTACATCGGTGTCGGCAGCATGTTTCCCTCGACAACAAAACCCGGGGCGGCCAGCGCCACGATTGAGGTGCTCGCCGAAGCGAAGCGCCGCTTCGGCGGACCGGTCGCCGCGATCGGTGGTATCAACATCAAGAACGCTCCGCAGGTACTCGCGGCGGGCGCTGACATGGTGGCTGTAGTCAGCGATCTGTTCGATGCAATGGACATCGGGCGACGCGCCGAGGAATTCCAGAAACTGTTCGACAGGAAATAGCAAAGACATGACCCGCAACGAAGATCTGTTCGCCCGCGCCCAGAAAACCATTCCCGGCGGCGTCAATTCGCCCGTACGGGCGTTTCGTTCCGTCGGTGGCACGCCACGCTTCTTCACCAAGGGCGAAGGCGCCTGCGTATGGGATGCCGATGGCAAGCGCTACCTCGACTACGTTGGCTCATGGGGGCCGCTGATCCTTGGTCACGCCGATCCCGACGTGGTGGCCGCAGTTCAGCGCACGGCTGCCAATGGCCTCTCGTTTGGCGCGCCGACCGAAGCCGAGATCGAACTGGCTGAACTGCTGGTAAAGCTGGTGCCAAGCATGGACATGGTCCGCCTGGTGTCCTCGGGTACCGAGGCGACCATGAGCGCGATTCGTCTGGCGCGCGGCTTCACCGGCCGCGACAAAATCGTCAAGTTCGAGGGTTGCTACCATGGACATGCCGACAGCCTGCTGGTCAAGGCCGGATCGGGTGCACTGACCTTTGGCAATCCATCTTCGGAAGGCGTGCCGGCCAATCTTGCCCGCGACACGCTGGTGCTCGACTACAACGCGCCGCACGAACTCGCGCGCGTCTTTCATGAGCAAGGCCGTGATATCGCCTGCATCATCGTCGAGCCGGTGGCCGGCAACATGAACCTGATCGCGCCGCGCCGCGACTTTCTCGACGCCATGCGCAAGCTCTGCGACCAGTACGGTAGCGTGCTGATTTTCGACGAGGTGATGACGGGGTTCCGCGTCGGCCTGGGCAGCGCCCAGGGTCTGTACGGCATCACGCCGGACCTTTCAACCTTCGGCAAAGTGGTGGGTGGCGGCATGCCGTTGGGTGCCTTCGGCGGCCGACGCGAGATCATGGAGAAGGTGGCGCCGCTCGGCCCGGTCTATCAAGCAGGTACTCTATCCGGCAACCCGCTATCCGTGGCGGCGGGGCTGGCTACTCTGGAGAAGGTACAGGCCCGCGGATTTTACGAGGCGTTATCCGGGCGGACTCAGTCGCTGATCGATGGACTGCTGGATGCCGCGAAGCGGCAGGGCATCGTCTTCTCTGCGCAGTCGGTCGGCGGCATGTTCGGCGTTTACTTTGCAGCCAATCCGCCGGTGACCTATGCCGAGGTGATGGCGTCGGACAAGGCAGCATTCAATCGCTTTTTCCACGCGATGCTGGAGAAGGGGGTCTATCTGGCGCCTTCGGCCTTTGAAGCGGGCTTTGTTTCCGCAGCGCACACTGATGCCGACATCGCCGCGACGGTTGCCGCGGCGGAATCGGTGTTTGCCGAAATGAAAAGGGCCTAGCGCAGTCCCGAAAGGTAGTCGGCCAGTGCCCGGATGTCCGAATCGCTCAAGCCGGCGGTCATCGCAAGCATTTCCGGTTCCATGCGGGTGCCGGTGCGGTCCCGGTAGCGTGTCAGCGACTGGATCAGATAGGTGTGTTGCTGCCCGGCGAGCCGGGGAAAGCGCTCACCGCCGAGTGCCTGCGGACCATGGCAACGCGCGCAGACCCGATGGAACAACTGTTCTCCGGCTCGGCTGTACGATCCGGAACGGGCGGGCACGACGCGCATCGCAGTAAAGTAGGCAACGATATTCAGGCGTTCGGATTCATTGAGTAGCCTGATGGCTGGCTCCATCCACGGATCCTTGCGCTCCCCGGTGTAGAACTTGTTGACTTGGTTGAGCAGGTAGATCGGATTTTGCCCCGCGAGGTTGGGAACCTCGCTCAACTTGCTGTTGCCGTCAACACCGTGGCAGTTGGCGCAGAAGCTCGAGGCTCTTTTCCCCCCTGCAATGGCGGCTTGATGAGTGCCGCTATCGGACAGGACCGCTTTAAGGCGCTCGGGGGACTGAGCGTGAACGGATGTCACGGAAAATCCGAGCAGGCAGGACAGAAGCGCTACGCGCGTGGCTTGAAACCGAAGAAGGCGGATCATGTTCCGTTTCCCGTTAAGCAATGTTCGTATAACGATGATATTGCAGTGAATCTTAAACCAAAGCGAGAAGAATTAAAGCAGGAAAAGCGTTGCCAGGCCCAGAAAGATGAAAAATCCTCCGGAATCCGTCACCGCGGTGATCATGACCGACGCGCCCATGGCAGGGTCGCGCCCGAGCTTGCGCAACGTCATGGGGATGACCACGCCGACGGTCGCGGCCACCAGCAGGTTGAGGGTCATGGCCGCCGTCATGACTGCGCCGAGCCGGACATCCTTGTAGAGCCACCACGCAAGGAGGCCGATAAGGCTGCCCCAGATCAGCCCGTTCAGCATTGCGACGCCGACTTCCTTGTGCAGCAGCCGACGCTCGGAATCCTCGCCGACCTGGCCAAGGGCGATTGCCCTGACGATCATGGTGATGGTCTGGTTGCCCGAGTTGCCGCCGATACCGGCGACGATGGGCATTAACGCCGCCAGCGCGACCAGTTTCTCGATCGAATCCTCGAACAGGCCGATGACGCGCGAGGCGATGAAAGCCGTGATCAGGTTGATGGCCAGCCATCGCCAGCGGTTTTTCACCGAGTCCCAGATCGAGGCGAATATGTCTTCTTCTTCGTGGAGGCCGGCCTGCGCCAGCTGTTCGGCTTCGGCTGCCTCGCGGATGTGGTCGAGAACCGCGTTGACTGTCACGCGCCCGACCAGCTTGTCGGTGCCGTCGGTCACGGGGGCCGAAACCAGATCATACCGCTCGAAAGCTGTGGCCGCGTGGTTGGCACTGTCGGACGCCTGCAAGGTCAGTGCGTCGGTCTGCATCAGGTCACCGACTTCCACGTCGGGGTCGTTGACCAGCAGCACGTTGAGCGGGAGCACGCCGCGCAGGCGCGCTTCCCGGTCGACGACAAAGAGCTGGTCGGTATGATCGGGCAATTCGTCGAAGCGGCGCAGATAGCGCAGTACGACCTCGAGGCTGATATCCTCGCGCACCGAAACATAGTCGAAATCCATCAGCGCACCGACCGAACCCTCGGCGTACGACATGGCGGCGCGCAATTGCTCGCGTTCTTCGCCGTCCAGGGAACGGAACAGGTCGTCGATGACCTCTTGGGGCAGATCGGGTGCCAGGTCGGCCAGTTCGTCGGCATCGAGCTGTTCGGCGACGGCGATCAGCTCGGCCGGCTCCATCGTCTCGATAAGCGACTCGCGTACCGCATCCGAGACTTCGAGCAGGATCTCGCCGTCGCGGTCGGCCTTGACCAGATCCCAGACCAGTAGACGGTCTTCCCGCGGCAGCGCTTCGAGCAGATAAGCGATGTCTGCCGGGTGGAGGCTATCGAGCTTGTTCCGGAGCTCCGCCAGATGCTGCTTGTGCACCAGGTTTTCCACCAGGTCGTGGCGGGGCATGTCCTGCCGATGCACCAATCCTTCGACCAGGCGATGACGCGACAGGAGCTGCTGCACCTCTCTCAGGTGCGTCAGCAACTCATCTTGATCCTGGTGAGGGAATTCCTCGGTTTCGGCCATGTCGCATCGCTTTCGCTCAAGCGACGAGATTCTACGCGTCTGGGATTGTTAGGGGATTTCCGAGTACGGCATGCGCGCCAAAATCAGTTGCGTGCGCCGGTTCATGAACTCCGAATAGCGGTTGCGTTCAAAACGACGTGGGGCCGGCAGCATCACGGCCAGCCGCGCCGCCTGGTCGGTCGACAGATTGCCGGCGTGGGTGCCGTAATAGCGTCGGGCTGCCGCTTCGGCGCCGAAGACGCCCTGCCCCCATTCCACCGAGTTCAGGTAGACCTCAAGGATGCGCCGCTTGTCCCAAAGCAGCTCCAGCCAGACCGTGATGACCGCTTCCTGCGCCTTGCGCCACGGGCTCTTGGTGGCAGAGAGAAACAGGTTCTTCGCTAGTTGCTGCGAGATGGTGGAGCCGCCGGCGACCACCTTGCCTTTCTTCAGGTTCTTCTCTAGCGCCTTCTGCATGCCTTCCCAGTCGAAGCCCTCATGGTCGATGAACTTGTCGTCTTCGGCGGCGATTACGGCGCGCTTGAGATTACTGGAGATGTGCGCGTAGGGTACCCACTGGTGGCGGAGTTCCGCGTTCGGCCTCTTTTCCTGAAGTTGCTCCAGGCGGTGACTCATGAAGGCCGTCATGTCCGGATCGAACCAGCGCCACCAGACGACCCAGGCCAGGTACCAGCCCTGCCAGAGCACCAACAACGCGATCAGGCCCAACAGACCGCGCTTGAGCCACTTCGGTGTTCGCGTCATGCGCCGCGCAACTCCGCGAGCACGGGCGCTGTTTCGGGACGGATGCCCCGCCAGACCAGAAAGGCTTCGGCTGCCTGCTCGACCAGCATGCCCAGGCCGTCGGCGGTTCTGGCACCTGCCGCGGTCGCCTGGCGCAGGAAGTCCGTTTCCCGGCCGTAGATCATGTCGTAGGCCAGCGCGTCCGGCGCGTAGCGAAAAGTCAGCCGTGGCGACACGCCACCCGTGAGTCCGGCCGAGGTGGCGTTGATGATCAGATCGAATGGGCGACCGTCGAGCGCCTCCAGGCCGCAACCCTCGCAGCCGTCGAAATCGCGGGCGAGCGCCAGTGCCTTGTCGGCGGTGCGGTTGGCGATCAGCAGTTGCGACGGCCGTTCGCCGAGCAACGGGAGGATTACCCCGCGCGCCGCGCCGCCCGCGCCGAGCAGCAACACGCGCTTGCCGGAAATGTCGGTGCCGAGGTTGGATTTGAGGTCGCGCACCAGTCCGGCGCCGTCGGTGTTGTCGCCAAGAATCCCGTTTCCGGAAAAGGTGAGCGTATTGACGGCGCCCGCGGCTTGCGCGCGATCGGACAAGCGCGTGGCGATACGGAAAGCCTCTTCCTTGAATGGCACCGTGACATTGGCGCCCCGTCCGCCGCCGGCGACGAAGTCGCGCACCGTCGCCGCAAAGCCGTCGAGAGGCGCTGGCAGCGTCGCGTAGGCCATGTCCTGGGCAGTGGCAGCCGCGAACAGGGCGTGGATGCGCGGCGATTGCGAGTGGGCAACCGGGTTGCCGATTACAACGTAGCGGTCGGTCATGGCCTCGATGTTCAGTCAGCGGCCTGCAGCCGGTCGGAAGTCGTGAACGACCAGGTGCGGGTGATTTCGATGATGTCGGTGTCGCGCCGAATCGCTTTCGGGAAGGGCGCGTAAGGCGATGCCATTTCGACGATGCGGCGTGCCGCCTTGTCGAGCACGGGTTGCCCCGAGGAGCGATTGAGTTCAACCCGGTCGAGGCTGCCGTCGCTCCTGATCACCACGGTCATCACCAGGCGGCCGTAAATCCGGCCCTTGGCGGCGTCCGGGTAGTTGAGATTGCCGATGCGTTCCACTTTCTGGCGCCAATCCTCGACATACTGTGCGAACCTGTACTCCTCGACCCGTGCGCCAATGAACTTCTTGCGCGGCCGCTTGTTGTAGTCCTCGACGTTGCGCGCAATCTGGCCTTCCAGGCGCGCGAGATTGAGCGCCGCCGTGGCGAGATCGACGCCCGTCGTTGCCGGCGGACCGGACGGCGCCTGCTCGTTACGGCGACTTTCCGATCTTACGGCGCGGTCGCCCCGGATTTGCGTCAGCATTTGCTGTTGCTGGGCCTCCAGCACCGCCACTCGCTTCTTCGTCTCGACCAGGTCGCTGCCCTCGCGCTCCGTCGGATCGACCGGAAACGGTGTCTTGGCACGCCGATCCTCGTCGGTGTTGCCGCCGCCGTCGAGGTTGGCCTGTGCCTTTGCCTGCGCGTTCTCGGGCCGGTTGGCGCTCTTGCTGTTGACCAGGATGACGTCGAGGGCGTGCTCGGTCGCCTTGTTGATCGCTTGCGGCAGCTTGAAGTGGATCGACAGGACGACCGCGTGCAGCAGCAGCGACACGCCCAGGGCGAGCGAGAGGCGGCGGTTTTGCGGGGTTTCGTCAACGGGGAAAAACGACCAGACAGCCATGACCGCCAATTTTACTCCGCGCCCTCTTCCTCGCCGAAAGCGTCGTTACAGGCATCGACGGGCAGCAGTTCAACGTATCGGGCGCGACACTCGGCGTCGAGCAGATCGATTTCCTCGATGGCCAGACGCACGCGGGCGCCGCGATCGAGCGCCGGCAGCGACGGCACCTTCAGCACCAGCGGCAGTCGCTCCAGCCGCACCAGGCTTTCGCGCAGCACGCGCGCCGCCGGCGCCGACTCGCCTTCCTGGCGCAGCCAGCGCAGGCACCAGTAGCGCTCCATGCCGCGCTGGAATTCCGCGTAGGCGGCGTAAGTCAGTTCGAAGTCGCGCATGGCGGCGAGAAACTCGGCCGACTTGGCGGTGAACGGCGGTTTGTTGCCCTGCAAGTGGGCAATCAATTGCCATTGATTGACGAGGTCCACGTAGCGGCGCAGCGGCGACGACGACCAGGCATAGCAATCGACGCCGAGGCCCTCGTGCGCGGCGGCGGTCGTGGTCATGCGCACCTTGCCGACCGTCTGCGCGCGGTACAGCGCCGCCACGCCGGCATCGCGCAGCAGTGCCCCCCAGGTGGCGTTGGCGACGATCATCAGTTCGGCCACCAGCTTGTCGAGCGGCGAGCCACGCTCCCGCTCGTCGATGGCGATCCGGCCGGGGCCGTCTTCGCCGGTGGCGTTCCAGTCGACGACGAAGTTGTAGTCCTTGCGTTGCGGCGTATTGGTCGACTGGCCCCGACCCGCCTCCAGAACCGTCGCCAGTTCCCAAAGCCGTTTCAGCTCGTCGCGGAACGGGAAGTCCGCCAGCCCGTCGGCCAGCGTTTGCTCGTTGAAGAGCGGTTCGATGTCGTGGTGGCGCAGGTTGGCCACCACGGGCACCTGCTCCAGGCGCGTCTCGTGGCCGCGCAGCGACAGATCGGCGGCGACATCGAGGTAGAGCGACACGGCCGGCACCGTATTGCCGGCCGCGAGCGTGAAGTGCTCGACCACCGCCTCGGGCAGCATGGTGATCTTGCGTCCGGGCATATAGACCGTGGACAAGCGGTCGCGGGCGACGCGGCCGAGGTCGGAATCGGGCGCAATGTCGAGCCCCGGCGCCGCGATGTGGATGCCGACGCGCATGCCGCCGTCCGCCAGCGGCTGCAGCGAAAAGGCATCGTCGATCTCTGTGGTATGGGCATCATCTATCGAGAATGCCCGCACGTCGGCGACGGGCAGGTCGCCGCGGTCCGCAGGTTCGGCGCACGGCGGAAACTCTGTGCCCTGCGGAAAATATTCGAACAGGAATCGGCCGAGGTGGTACTCGTGCGTGTCGGCGATGGCGCCGCAGCGACGCAGCAAACGCGGCGCCGACAGGCCGGTCTCGGCGCAGGCGGCTTCCAATGCCTTGGTTTCGGGGCGGTTGCGATCGGGTTTGTAAAGCAGTTGCGGCAGGGCGCCGGAAAACTCGGCGGGCACGACGCCGGCCTTCAGGTCGGCCGTCATGCGCTCGATGAGCAGCGCCTGCTGGCGCTTCTTTTCCTGTCCGGCCAGGGCTGCCTGCAAAATATCGGGCGGCGCCTTGCGGAAGCGGCCCTTGCCCTTGCGGTGGAAATACATCGGCGCCGAATGCAGGCGCAGCAACAGCGCCGCCGCCTCGATCGGGCTCGGCTTGTGTCCGGCGTAGTCGGCGGCGAATTCCTCGAAGCCGAATTCGGCGTCGGGGCAGGCTTCCCAGAGAAAATCGACATCGATGTCGGCCGCCTCGCGCTCGGCGCGATCCAGCAATTCCGTCGCCGAGGGCGCCTCGAAACGCAGCAGCACGTTGGCGGCCTTCACCTTGCTGCGCTTGCCCGACGCGAGCTCGACCTGGAGCGAGGTGTTGTTGTCGGTGAGCACGACGCCCGCCTTGAAGGAGCCGTCTTCTTCGAACAGGAGGTTCATGAGCAGAAATCGACGATGTCGTCGAGGTAGTCGGTCCAGCGCGTGAAGCTGTGGTCACCGCCGTTCAGCACGGTCTGCCGGGCGCCGGCGTAGCGGGCCACGGCATGGTGGTAGTCGAGCGTTTCGTCGCCGGTTTCGACCAGCAGCCAATAGCGTTCGGGTTGCGTGATCGCCGGCATGTCGAGCGCGCGTAGTTCCTCGACATGCGCGGCCGTGAAATCGAATTCCTCGCCGGTGTGGATGAAGCGTTGCGGGCCGACGAACAGCGCCGGATCGACCTGCCCGGCGACGACGGGGTTGACCAGCACCGCCTTCAGGCCATGCTTCTCGGCGAGATGCGTGGCGTAGTAGCCGCCGAGCGAGGAGCCGACCACCGCAGGCGGCGTACCGCCACGGCTGACTTTTTCCTCGATGATGCCTTCGGCGAGCGCGACAGCCTTGGCCGGCGAGGCGGGCAACTGCGGGCAGACGAACTGGTCGGTCAGGCCGCGTGAGGTCATGTGGTCTTGCAGGGCGCGCGCCTTGAAGGACTGCGGTCCGCTGGTGAAACCGTGCAGGTATAGGATCACGTCAGTGGGCCGTCCAGTCGACCAGCCCCAGTTGCCAGGTGGCGATGACGACGATGCCGAAGGCAATGCGATACCAGGCGAAGACCGTGAAGTCGTGGCTGGAAATGAAGCGCAGCAGCCAGCGCACGCACAGGAAGGCCGAGGCGAATGCGGCGACAAAGCCGACCGCCCACATACCGAGGTCGTCGGCATTGAGCAGCGCGCGTTGCATGTAGAGCTCGTAGACCGTCGCCACCAGCAGCGTCGGTATGGCGAGGAAAAAGGAAAACTCCGTCGCCGCCTTACGAGAGAGGCCGAACAGCAGGCCGCCGATGATCGTCGATCCCGAACGCGACGTGCCGGGGATCAGGGCGCAGGCTTGCGCCAGTCCCAGTTTCAACGCATCGAGCGCGGTCAGGTCGTCGACGTCGGTCACGCGGATGGTGTGCTCGCGCCGCTCGGCCCAGATGATGATGAAGGCGCCGACGATGAAGGCGATCGCCACCGGCAACGGCTGGAACAGGTGGGCTTTGATCAGTTCGCCGAAGGCGAGTCCGAGGACGGCCAGCGGCAGGAAGGCGATGAAAAGGTTGCGCACCAGGCGCTGGGCGACGGGGTCGCTGGTGAGGCCGCCGAGCACGCTAGCGATTTTGGCGCGGTATTCCCAGCAAACGGCCAGGATGGCGCCGGACTGGATGACGATTTCGAACAGCTTGCCACGTTCGTCGTTAAAATGAAGCAGATCGCCAGCCAGGATCAGGTGGCCAGTGCTCGAAATGGGCAGAAATTCGGTCAGACCCTCGACAATACCGAGAATCAGGGCGTGGAGCAGGAGTGTGGGATCCATGAAGGCGTCGGAAAAGCAGGCAGATTCGGTCTGCCGAATGGGCGGCCGAGTTTAGCATGAGCCCCATGACAGGCCGGCGAACGGGGGACTCATGCTGAAGAAGATTCGCGTCGACGACCTGCGGCTGGGCATGCACATCCACGAGTTCTGCGGCTCCTGGATGGAGCATCCCTTCTGGCGCGAAAACTTCATCCTCAACAATGCCGACGACGTTCACCGCATAGCCGAAAGTGGCATTTCGGAAGTCTGGATCGATGTCTCGAAAGGCGTCGATGTCCTGGCCAGCGTGCCGGCGACCTCGGTCGCAGAAATCGAGGACAAGGTATCCGAAGCGCTGATTGCTGCCGCCGGACAGGGGCGGCCGCCGACACAGGTGCCGATGGCCGAGGAGGTCAAACGGGCGGCACGGGTCTGCGCCAAATCGCACGATGCGGTCGTTTCGATGTTTCAGGAAGCGCGCATGGGCAAGGCGATCGATGCCGATGCTGCCGGCGAGATGGTCGACGAGATCTCGTCCTCGGTCATGCGCAATCCGGGCGCACTGATCAGCCTGGCGCGGCTCAAGGACGCGGACAACTACACTTACATGCATTCGGTAGCCGTGTGCGCGTTGATGGTGGCGCTTTCGCGCCAGCTCGGCCTGGACGAGAGCGAGACCCGCACGGCCGGCATGGCCGGCCTGCTGCACGACCTCGGCAAGGCGCTGACGCCGAACGAAATCCTGAACAAGCCGGGAAAGCTGACCGACGAGGAATTCGTCGTCATGAAGCAGCATCCGGTCGAGGGGCACCGCCTGCTCGCCGAGGCGCAAGCAGTCGGCGACGTCATCCTGGACGTCTGTCTGCATCACCACGAAAAGATGGATGGCTCGGGTTATCCGGATCGTCGGTCCGGTGAAGAGATTTCGATCTTCGCGCGCATGGGCGCTGTTTGCGATGTTTACGACGCCATCACTTCCAACCGGCCGTACAAGTCGGGCTGGGACCCGGCCGAATCGATCCGCAAGATGGCCGAATGGAGCAAAGGGCACTTCGACGAACGCGTTTTCCAGGCTTTCGTCAGGAGTATCGGCATCTATCCGGTCGGTTCTTTCATCAGGCTCGAATCCGGCCGCCTTGGCGTGGTGACGGAGCAAACGGCGAAGTCGTTGCTGACACCGATGGTGAAGGTTTTCTTCTCGACCAGGTCGCAAACGCACATCAAACCGGAAATCGTCGATCTCGGCCGGCCTGGCACTGTAGACAGGATCGTCAGCCGCGAAGATCCCGCGAAGTGGGGCATCAAGGACGTCGATCACTACTGGATGGCGTGAGCAGGCTCTAGCCTGCCGTCAGTCGCTCCAGGTCGGCCAGCCAGACCAACGCCTGAGCCTGCGTTTCGCCGCACATGTCAACCGAGGGTTGGAGGCCGGAACAGCATTCCGGCCGCTCCGGCGCGCCGAAGATTGAACAGCGCAGATCGCTACTCAGGTGCGGGCAGGGAACGCCCGCGGGCTTGCCCAGACTGCTGATCGACGGCGCGATGCAACAGGCGCCGCAGCCCGGGCGGCAATCCATTCGACGATCACTTCTTGCGGCCGTAATGCGCCGTAAAGCTGGCCGTGGCAATGTCGTTGGCGTTGATCATGTAACCGACCAGTGCGGCCGACGCATCGGCCGGGACGTCGAGCTTTTCGACGCCGAGTGCATAGACGGTGAACACGTAGCGATGCGGCCGGTCGCCGACGGGCGGGCAGGGACCGCCCCAGCCCGGCGTGCCGAAATCGGTGCGGATCTGTACCGCGCCCTCGGGCAGCTTCTTCGCAGCCGGGTCGCCGGCGCCTTGCTGCAGGCCGATCGTTTTGGCAGGAATATTGATCACCAGCCAGTGCCACCAGCCGCTGCCGCCGGTCGGCGCATCGGGATCGTGTACCGTTACGGCAAAGCTCCTGGTCTGCCTAGGCGGGCTCATCCACACCAGGGCTGGCGATATGTTTTCACCGTCGCAGCCAAAGCCGTTGAAGACGTACTTGTTGGCGATCGAGCGGCGGGCGTTGACATCGGGACTGCCGAGTGCGAATCCGGCGGCCTGGGCGCCGAGGGAAACGAGCATCGCGGCAACAAATGCGCAGGTCTTTCTCATCGATGGCCTCCATACCGGGTGAACAACAATGGTAACGCGTTTCGCGTCGGCAAGCCGGCACAGTCGAGACCAGCAGCCGGCCTCAATTCCGGCAGTATTGTGCGACGCGCTGGTTTGCCGAATCGAGCGCCGCCTGGCGCTGGCCGTCGTCGAGATACTCGCGCTCGCCTTGCGCGTTGAGACGGTAGCGGGCGCCGCCGCGATTGAGCGAGTCGACCGTTTGGCGCGCCCAGGCGCAACGCTGGGCGCTTTCACCTTGCTGCTTCGCGGCCTCCTGCTCCTTCTCCCGGGCCTGCTGGCGGCGCTGGTTGGAAAGCTCGAGCTGTTCCCGCCAGCCGCGGCTCGTCTGGGCCGACGTATCCGGGTCCGGGTCCGGCGTGGACGAACGAACCTCCAGGCGCTTGGCGTTCTTTCCCGGCGGCGGCGCGCTGCCGAAATGGGTGTGCCCCTGACTGTCTACCCACTTGTAAACACCTTCCGCAACGGCCGGTCCGGCCAGCAGGGCCAGCGCAGCGGGAACCAACGTCCAGTATCGGCGTATCACCATGGCTGACTTTCAGAACAGTGACTCGCGGAAATCTTAACGCATTTCCGCTAGCATTCGTTGTTCACAGCCCAGACTAGCACGTCAATGCCGCTCTCCTGGAACGAAATCCGCAGCCGTGCCCACGAGTTTTCCCGTCGCTGGGCCGGCGAAGAATCCGAGCGCGCTGAAGCGCAGAGTTTCTGGAACGAGTTCTTCGACATCTTCGGCCTCGACCGGAAACGAGTCGCCAGTTTCGAGAAGCAGGTGCAACTCACCCGTGCTGGCGAGAAACTGAAGAATGGTCGCATCGACGCCTTCTGGAAAGGCACGCTGTTGATCGAGCACAAGAGCGCCGGCCAGGACCTCGACCGTGCCTTCGCGCAAGCCATCGACTACTTCGACGGTCTGGCCGAGCGCGATCTGCCGCGCTACATCCTTGTATCCGACTTTGCCCGCTTCCGCCTCTATGACCTCGAAGGTGCCAACGACATCGAGTTCAAGCTGGCCGACCTGCACAAGCGCATCAAGCATTTCGCCTTCGTCGCCGGTTACCGCACCCAGGAAATTGCCCCCCAAAACCCGGTGAACATCAAAGCCGCCGAGCGCATGGGGGCCTTGCACGACCTTCTCAAAGCCAGTGGCTACACCGACCATGCGCTCGAACTCCTGCTGGTGCGACTTCTGTTCTGTCTGTTTGCCGAAGATACCGGCATCTTCCAGCCGGCCTCCGCGTTCCGGCTGTGGTTGGATGAGCGCACGGACACCGACGGCGCCGATCTCGGCCCGCAGTTGGCGCAGTTGTTTCAGGTGCTCAACACCGAAGAGGCCCGGCGTTCCAGGAACCTGGATGAACAACTGGCCGCTTTCCCTTACGTCAACGGCCGATTGTTCGAGGAAGCATTGCCCATCGCCTCGTTTGACCGCGGCATGCGCGACGCGCTGCTCGAATGTTGCGCGCTCGACTGGAGCAGCATCTCGCCGGCCATCTTCGGCGCGCTGTTCCAGTCCATCATGGACGACAAGGCGCGCCGCAACCTCGGTGCCCACTACACCAGCGAAGAGAACATCCTCAAGCTGATCAAACCGCTGTTCCTCGATGACCTGTGGGCCGATTTCCAGCGCATCAAGGGCAACCGCAACAAGTTGTTCGAGTTCCACAAGAAACTGCGCGGCCTGAGCTTTTTCGACCCGGCCTGCGGCTGCGGCAACTTCCTCGTCATCGCCTACCGCGAACTGCGCAAGCTGGAGCTGGAAGTGCTGCGTGCCAGCCACGAAAGCGGCCAGCAGGTGCTCGACATCCACCAACTGATCCGCATCGACGTCGACCAGTTCTACGGCATCGAGATCGAGGAATTCCCGGCGCAGATTGCCCAGGTCGCGCTGTGGCTGATCGACCACCAGATGAACGTCCGCGTGTCGGAAGAGTTCGGCCTCTACTTCGCCCGCATTCCGCTCAAGACCACGCCGCACATCCACTGCGCCAATGCCCTGCGACTGGACTGGAACGAGGTTCTGCCCGCCGAGCGTTGCACCTATGTGCTCGGCAATCCGCCTTTCGTCGGCGCCAAGTTCATGGACGATGCACAGCGCGCCGATGTTGCCGTTGTGTTCGAGGGCATTGCCAACGCCGGCCTGCTGGACTTCGTTGCCGCGTGGTACGTCAAGGCCGCGCACTACACGAAGGGCACGGCAACGCGCTGCGCCTTCGTTTCGACCAACAGCATCACGCAGGGGGAGCAGGTCGGCGTGCTGTGGGGCTGGCTGCTGGCGCAGGGCATCCACATTCATTTCGCACACCGCACCTTCCAGTGGAGCAACGAGGCGCGCGGCATGGCGGCGGTGCATTGCGTGATCGTCGGTTTCGGCCATCAGGATGTCGAGCGCAAGGTGATCTTCGAGTACGAGGACATCCGCGGCGAACCGCACGCGGTGGTGGTGAAGAACATCAATCCCTATCTGGTCGACGGTCCCGACGTACTGGCGATGGGCCGTATGACCCCGCTCTGCAATGTTCCCAGCATCGCGAATGGCAGTATTCCTGCGGACGGCGGAAACCTGATTCTGGAACCAGAAGAAAGGTCGTCGCTATTGGCTTCTGAACCGCAGGCTGCGCCTTGGATTCGTCCATACGTTGGTGCCGAGGGATTCATCAACAGCCATGTGCGATATTGCCTTTGGCTTGTTGATTGCCCCCCACAAGCATTGCGAGACATGCCGCAGGTGATGGGGCGTGTTCGCGAAGTCCAGCGCATGCGCGAAGCCAGCGCGAAGGCTGCAACACGCGAGAAAGCCAAGACACCTACCCTATTCACAGAGAATCGCCAGCCCTTGTCTGGCCGATACCTCGCCTTGCCGAGGACTTCGTCGGAAAACCGCCGCTATATCCCGATCGGCTTCTTGCCATCGGAAGTAATAGCAGCCAACGATCTTCAGTTCATTCCGGATGCCACCAACTACCATTTCGGGGTTGTCTCAAGCGCGATGCACATGGCTTGGATGCGAACCACGTCAGGCCGGCTGAAGAGTGATATTCGCTACTCAGTGAAGTACACCTACAACACATTCCCCTGGCCGGAGAACCCGACCGACAAGCAGCGCGCGGCGATCGAAGCTGCCGCGCAGGGCGTGCTGGATGCACGTGCGCAGTTCCCCGGCGCGTCGCTGGCCGATCTCTACGATCCGGTAGCCATGCCGCCGGCGTTGGTGAAGGCGCACCAGAAGCTCGACGCGGCCATCGATGCCGCCTACGGCCAGAAGGGCTTCGCCAACGACGCCGCGCGGGTGGCCTTCCTGTTCGAGCGGTATCAGAAGCTCACCAGCCTGTTGCCGACGGAGACGCCACGCGGAAAACGAGGCGGCAAGCGGGCCGTTGATTAGACGGTGTCGGACGGCTACCATGTGGCCATGAAAGCACCGCAGCGCCCCCTTTTCACCTTCGGCTACGAGGGTTTGAACATCGACAGCTTTGTTGCCCGCCTGAAAGAAGTCGGGGTCGGCGTCATTGTCGATGTTCGCGAACTGCCCTTGTCACGCAAGAAGGGGTTTTCCAAGACGGCCTTTGCCGAAACGCTCAACCGGCACGGCATCGAATATCTGCACGTACCGGCTCTGGGCTGCCCGAGGCCGGTGCGGAACGCCTACAGGAACAACCAAAACTGGGACGCCTATACGCGTGGTTTCCTTGCCCACCTGCGCAAGCAAAAGGATGCCGTCGCCGAAGTGACCTCGGTGTCGAGATCGCTAACGGCATGCCTGGTCTGCTTCGAGTCGGATTTCAACTATTGCCATCGTTCCATGGTGGCCGCTGCCATCCGGGCGGCGGGTGGTCCGCGGATTGTTCACCTGACCGCTAAAACAGAGATTGCTGAGGTTCCGAAACGGGCTGCTGCCTAGGCGGGTAGATCAGGCTGACGATCAGCCATTGATCACGGAAGCGATGGATGGTGCCGAGCAGAAACATCAGGTCGGCCGCCGGGATTTCCGACTCAAGCTTCTCGCGAAACGGCTGCTCCCAGTCCCGACCGTGGCCCCGACGTACGTTCCAGTAGAGAGCGCCTACCTCCCAGTCGACGATCTTGTGCTTGTACGCGACCGTTCCCTGCGGTGTCTCGCAGGCGTAACGGTAATGGAAGTCGAAGGGCAGTTTGCGTAGCTGCGCCACGCTGCGTGCATCGGTGTCGTCGAACAACTCGGCCTGCCGTTGCAAGCTGACGAGTTTCGCCTTTTCCTCCTCCGTCCATTCGGGCGAGCCGGCAGGTGAAATGTCCAGCCCGAGAATTTTGGTTGGGCGCAGAAGGGCGAGGGTTACGCCGCGGCTTTCGCGGTCGGCGTCCAGTGCCGTAAAATCCGAATAGACAGGCAGCTTGTCGAGAACCAGACGACGCGCTTCCCAGTTATTGTTGGTCGGCAGCGGCTCGTCGTGGCAATGAATCGTATCGACATACAGCTTGTGGCTCTCAGGCCGCCTATCGCTACGCGACTGCTCCATCTTTGCTGAAACCCATTGCCATTTCTTGAACTGCTTGTCGCTGCTGATCAATCGAAACGGTACGGGATAGAGGCGAACGAAATTGCCAGCTTCGTCGACCCCGGCGACGCAAGACGTCTCCGCATACTTGGCACTGGGCGATGGATAGGTCTTGCAGAGAATCAGGACGCGTTTGTCGTGTGCGACCATGGCTTCCAATTAATGCCAAATGGAAAGCGATGATAGCACCGGGTTCGCGCCGGCAACGGCGCGAAGCGTGGCGTCTCACCACGGCTGACTTTCAACCCTTGCGGTAAATTTCCGCGCCGGCCTTGACGAATTCCACCGCCTTTTCCTTCATGCCCTCTTCCAGCGCAGCCTGTTCGGAGAGATGGTGGCTGGCGGCGTACTCGCGCACGTCCTGGCTGATCTTCATCGAGCAGAAGTGCGGCCCGCACATGGAGCAGAAGTGTGCCTGCTTGGCGGCGTGCTGCGGCAGCGTTTCGTCGTGGAATTCGCGCGCCTTGTCCGGGTCGAGGCCGAGGTTGAACTGGTCTTCCCAGCGGAACTCGAAGCGTGCCTTCGACAGTGCGTTGTCGCGGGCCTGAGCGCCCGGATGTCCCTTGGCCAGGTCGGCGGCGTGGGCGGCGATCTTGTACGCCATGATGCCGTCCTTGACGTCGTTCTTGTCCGGCAGGCCGAGGTGCTCCTTGGGCGTCACATAGCAGAGCATGGCGGTACCGTACCAGCCGATCATCGCCGCGCCGATAGCGCTGGTAATGTGGTCGTAGCCGGGTGCGATGTCGGTGGTCAGCGGGCCGAGCGTGTAGAACGGCGCTTCCTTGCACCACTTCAGTTGCAGGTCCATGTTCTCCTTGATCATGTGCATGGGCACGTGACCGGGGCCTTCGATCATCACCTGCACGTCGTGCTTCCAGGCGACATCGGTGAGTTCGCCCAGCGTTTTCAATTCGCCGAGTTGCGCTTCGTCGTTGGCGTCGTAGAGCGAGCCGGGGCGCAGGCCGTCGCCAAGACTGAAGCCGACGTCGTAGGCCTTCATGATTTCGCAGATGTCCTCGAAGTGCGTGTAGAGGAAGTTCTCCTTGTGGTGCGCGAGGCACCACTTGGCGAGGATGGAGCCGCCGCGTGAGACGATGCCGGTCATGCGCCCGGCCGTCAGTGGGATGTAGCGCAGCAGCACGCCGGCGTGGATGGTGAAGTAGTCCACGCCCTGCTCGGCCTGCTCGATCAGCGTGTCGCGGAAGATTTCCCAAGTCAGGTCTTCGGCCTTGCCATCGACCTTCTCCAGCGCCTGATAGATCGGCACCGTACCGATGGGCACCGGCGAATTGCGTACGATCCATTCGCGCGTTTCGTGGATGTTCTTGCCGGTCGACAAGTCCATCACCGTGTCGCCGCCCCAGCGGATCGACCAGGTCATCTTGTCGACCTCTTCCTGGATCGACGAGACGATGGGGCTGTTGCCGATGTTGCAGTTGATCTTGGTCAGGAAGTTGCGGCCGATGATCATCGGCTCGGCTTCCGGGTGGTTGATGTTGGCCGGGATAATGGCGCGGCCGCGCGCCACTTCGCTGCGCACGAACTCCGGCGTGATTTCCTTGGGGATGGCGGCGCCGAAGCTCTCGCCGCGATGCTGGCGACGGATGACTTCCGGCAGCAGGTCCAGCCGCTGGTTCTCGCGGATGGCGATGTACTCCATCTCCGGCGTGATGATGCCGCGCCGCGCGTAATGCATCTGCGTGACATTCATGCCCGGCTTGGCGCGCAAAGGCTTGCGTTTGAGGTCGAAGCGTAGACCGGCCAGTTCGGCATCGGCCTCGCGGGAGCGGCCGTAGTCGGACGACAGGCCGGGCAGTGCTTCGGTATCCTGGCGCTCGGCGATCCAGCCGGCGCGCAGGGCCGGCAGGCCGGCGCGGATGTCGATCTTCACCGCCGGGTCGGTGTAGGGGCCGGAGCAGTCGTAGACGTAGATGGGCGGATTCGGCTCGTCGGCAGTCGGCGTCTGGCTGATTTCGCGCATGGGCACGCGGATGTCCGGGCGGCTGCCGGTGACGTAGATCTTCTTCGAGTTCGGCAGGGGCTGAATCGCTGCCTCGTCCACATGGGCATGGGCAGCAATGAATTGTTCGTGAGCGTTCATTCGGCGACTCCTTGGGGAACTTCCGACGCTACTGGAAAGCCTCTTGGAATGCAACCCGTGGCATTTGCGGCTAAAGTATGCGTGGATCGCGTCGTAATGACGTAAACCGCAAGTTGGATCAGGGGCTTTCAATGCGCATCTCATCTGTTTTCTCCGCTTTCGTGGCCGGTCTGGTGCTCTCGGGCAGCGCGTTGGCGGCCGACTGGCAGGCGGTGGCGACGGCCGGTGGCGAGCGGGTCGAAATCGACAAGACGCGCATCATGCGCGTCGGCAAGGGACGGACCGTGGCCTGGACCAAGCTTGTGCTCGGGCGCGAACTGACGGATGGGGGTGGCAGCTACACGGCGGTTCAGGCGATGAACCGTTACGAATGCGAGGCGGGAACGTTCGCCACGCTGCGACGGGTGTACATGAAGGGCGACGTCGCGGTCCGCGAGGAGAAGGTCCGTTCGCCGAAGGATGTGGCCGTGTCCGAAGGCAGCCTCGACGGCAAGCTGCTGGCGGAAGCCTGCAAGTTGCGCACCGTCGGCGAAGCGCACGCGATCGCGGCGGCTGCGGCAAATGCCGCGGTGGCCGCCAAGGAGGCACAACAGGACAAGCCGGGGGTGATGTACGCCGATGTGCGTGCGGCCGGCGATGAACCCAAGAGCCAGGCCGTCCCCGTCGCCGAAACGGCCGTGCCGCAGTCGGCGGCTGAACAGCGGCCGAAGTCCGCTGCCGAGACCAATATCGAAATTCGCCCGCCGAGCGAGCGGCCGCGCTTCTTCGGCTTGCCGGTGCCGGACCGGCCCCAGCCGTCCGCGTCGAAGGAAGCCGCGCCGAACGAGGCAAAAGCCGCTGCCGCGAAACCCGCCGAACCGAAGCCGGCAGCCAAACCGGCGCCGACGCCCGCACCCAACCCGGTGCCCGTCGCCAACATCACGCTCCACGAACGCGAAATGCAATTTGCGACCTCGGGTCCCAGGCGTGCGCCGGTGCGTCGTTCGAAGCCCGCTCCGAAGTCCACCCCGAAGCCGGTGCCGGAAGCGGTCGTTCAGCACCATGCGGTGCACTGGAGCTACGAGGGTGAAGGCTCGCCCGCCAACTGGGGCAAACTGAAGCCAGAATACAAGCTTTGCGCCACGGGCCAGCGGCAGTCGCCGATCGACATCCGCGACGGCATCGGCGTCGACCTCGAACCGATCCAGTTCAACTACCTGCCCACCCATTTCAACATCGTCGACAACGGCCACAGCGTACAGGTCAACGTCGGCAAGGGCAGCACCATGACGATCATGGGGCGCACCTACGAGTTCGTGCAATTCCATTTCCACCGGCCGTCGGAAGAGCGCGTCAACGGCAAATCCTTCGACATGGTCGTCCACCTCGTTCATCGCGACAGCGAGGGTAATCTGGCTGTCATCGCCGTCCTGCTCGAGCAAGGGCAGGAGAATCCGCTGATCCAGACGCTCTGGAACCACCTGCCGCTGGAGGAAAACCAATACGTGACGCCGTCGGTGGCGATCGACCTCAACGCGCTGCTGCCCGAAAACAGGAATTACTACACCTACATGGGTTCGCTGACCACGCCGCCCTGCACCGAAGACGTGCTGTGGATGGTGTTCAAGCAGCCGCTGAAGATCTCGCCCGAGCAGATCGCCATCTTCGCGCGCCTCTATCCCTACAACGCGCGGCCGATCCAGCCGCTCAACGACCGGCTGATCAAGCAGAACCGTTAGCGGTTCGCGGAAACACAGGGAGCGTCGGCTTTCCGAAAAAGTCAGCCGTGGCGGTACGCCGACCCAGCCTTCAAATGGCCGGCTGATCGAGGAGAGCCGCTAGCAGCTTTCTGATGGGCGCGGGCAGTGGCGCTTGCGAGAGTTCGGCCGCGGTGAGCCAACGGGCGGTGGGTTCGGCGGCAGTGTTGGTCTGGCGCACCTCGCAAAGTAGCGGCGTGATGTTCAGGCGGAAATGCGTGAAGCTATGGGTGAGCGGGGTGAGCGCCTGCTTCTCCAGTATCTCGCAGCCGAGACGGGCGGCTTCTGCTTCGGCAGTATTCGCATCGGCTACTTCCGGCAGCGACAGCAGCCCGCCCCAGATGCCGGTCGGCGGGCGGGACAGCAGCAGCACCCGGCCGTATTCCACCAACACCAGCATCGTCGTTTCCCGTTCCGGGAGCGCCTTGCGCGGCTTCGGACTCGGCAGTTCGGCCGTGCGTCCGTCGCGGCGGGCGACGCAATCGTCGGCCACAGGGCAAAGTTCGCACTTGGGCCGGCTGCGCGTGCAGACCGTCGCGCCGAGATCCATCTGCGCCTGGATGTAGGCGGCCACTTCGGTCTTGGGCAGCAGCGACTCGGCGTACCGCCACGACTGACTTTCCACGGCTGGGCTGCCCGGCCAGCCTTCGATGCCGGCGTGGCGGGCCAGCAGGCGCTTGACGTTGCCGTCGAGGATGGGCGCGCGGGCGCCGAAGCAGAAGACGGCGATGGCATTGGCCGTCGAGCGGCCGATGCCGGGCAGGGTGACAATGGTTTCGGGATCTCGCGGGAACTCGCCCCCGTGTTCGGCGACGACAACATTCGCGCAGGCGTGCAGGTTGCGCGCGCGGGCGTAGTAGCCGAGCCCGCTCCAGTGAGCCATTACTTCGTCTACCGGTGCGGCGGCAAGTGCTTGCAGATCGGGAAAGCGTTCGAGAAAACGCAGGTAATACGGAATTACGGTGGAGACCTGCGTCTGCTGCAGCATGATCTCGGACAGCCAGACTCGATAAGGAGCGCTCGTGTTCTGCCAGGGCAGGTCGTGGCGACCGTGGCGCTTTTGCCAGTGGATCAGGCGCCGGGCGAAGGATACGGGTCCGGCGGCGGACACCTTCGGTTCAGCCGAAGATCGCGCGCATTTCCTTTTCGCGCGTTTCGATGTCGGCTTTCATGTCGACAAACTCGATCGGCAGCTCGACCGTTTCGGCGGCGGCCGCGTCCGAATCGCGCGACAGCCACTCGAATTTGCCGCCGGCCAGGACGTTGGCGACGTATACCACGTCGGCGAGGTTCCGCGGCGGCCGCGGAATGGGCCGCGGCCGGTCGTGGTCGCGCATGGCGTCGGCGATCGCGTGCGGCATGCCCAGCGCGATGAGCAGCGAATGGCCGATGCTCTCGTGCCACTCCGTGATCAGGTAGCGGATGGTGTCGGGACGAGTGCGCAGTTCCTCGTACTGGCTGGCGCGATAGAGCATGTAGAAGGCGCCCAGATCGTGCACCAGCCCGGCCAGCAGAGCTTCGTCCGGGGCGATGCTGGTCATGCGCTGGGCGATGACATCGGCCGCCGCCGCCGTGTGCAGCGAATGCTGCCAGAGGCGCTGGGCGATATCGCGGAAGGGCAGCAGATCCTTGGCGCGCAACAACTGGTTCATGGAAATGCCCATGGCGGTGCTGCGCACGAGGTTGATGCCAAGGCGGGTCACCGCCACCTTGACACTCCGCACCTCCATGCCGCGCCGCCGGAAGGCGACCGAGTTGGCCAGGCCGATCAGGCGTCCGGAGATCAGCGGTTCCATCTCGACGATTTCCGCGAGTCGCGGCAAGGGCAGATCGGGATTTTGCAGCGCCTTGCGCAGGCGCGTGACGACGTCGAATGCGGTCGGGAAGACGACGTCGCCCGACAGCTCCTGGGCGATGTCTTCGAGCATCTGGAAGCGCTGGGCGTTGAGGGCCGCGCCCGTCTTGTCGTCGTTCGGCGGTTCCATGGTCTGCCGGGCTGCTCCCTTGGAGCGGGCGAAGGGAGTCGAACCCTCGTCATCAGCTTGGGAAGCTGAGGTAATGCCGTTATACGACGCCCGCGGACGAACTGATTTTAGCAGTCCAGCGAGACAACCGCGTCGCTTTCCGCTTCGACGAGCACCAGCCCGTCAGCGGGGATCGTCCAGGTCTGACCCGGTAGCAGGTACACGTCGTCGGGCTCGCCCGGCGCGGTGATCCAGATGCAGCCACGTTCGCAATGCACCCGCCGGCCCCGCGCCCGTGTCAGCCGCAACAGTTGGCCCGTCGCAAGCGTCTCGCGGTTGCGGGCCGGGGCGGGCTGCTGAAAGCGGATTCCGAGTGTCCATTCCATATCGGCAGGATAGGGAGGCGGCAGCACTAAAAACAGCATCAGTTCCGCAGAATTGTGCCCATTACAATTACGCGTTCCGAAAACTGTTATGGTTCATCCGGAGGGCTGCTGTACCTGTCATGCCGATGCGGGAATGCGCACAATGACGCCATGGAACATCTCTACGAACAACTCGCCGACGACCTGCGCGGCCTGATTGAAGGCCGCGTGCTGCAACCGGGCGACCGTCTGCCGTCGGTGCGCCAATTGTCGGAGCAGCGACGCCTGTCGGTGTCGACGGTGCTGCAGGCCTTGCGCCAACTCGAAGATCGCGGCATGGTCGAGGCACGGCCGCAGGCGGGGTACTACGTCCGGCGGCGTTCGCCGGCGCGGGCCGAGCCGCAACCCATCGAGCGCTTGAAGCGGCCGGTGTATGTCGGCGTCAACCAGTTGCTGATGCAGGTACTGCAGGCCAACGAGCGGCCAGGCATGCTGCCGCTCGGTTCGGCGTATCCCGCACCCGGCCTGCTGCCGTCGGCGCGCATGCAGCGCATGTTCGCCAAGGTGGCGCGCCAGTCGCGCGACCTGCTGGCCGGCGGCACCTGCACGGCCGGCAACGACGAGCGGCTGATCCGGCAGCTGGTGCGGCTTTCGCTAGACTGGGGCGGGCCGTTCGACGCCGAAGAAATCATCGTCACCAATTCCTGCACGGAATCGTTCAACCTTTGCCTGCGCGCGGTGACCAAACCGGGCGATACCGTGGCGTTGGAGTCGCCCACCTACCTGGTGCTGCTTCAGATCATCGAGGACATGGGCCTCAAGGCGCTGGAGATTCCGACCCATCCGCGCACCGGGCTGTCGGTCGAGGCACTGGAACTGGCGACGCGCAACGGCGCGGTGAAGGCCTGCGTATTGATTCCCAACGCCAACAACCCGCTCGGCTGCATCATGCCCGAGGAGAACAAGCGCCGCGTCGCGCAGCTGCTGGCCGAGCGCGATGTGCCGCTGATCGAGGACGACATCTACGGCGACCTCCATTTCGAAGGCAGCCGGCCATGGCCGATCAAGGCCTACGACACGAGCGGCAACACGATGCTGTGCTCATCGTTCTCGAAGACGATCAGCCCGGCGCTGCGCTTGGGCTTCGTCGCCGCCGGCCGCCGCTATGCGGAACTGATGCAGGTCAAGACACTGACGAGCGGCGTCACGGGCGTTCTGCAGCAGGCGGCGCTGGCGGAGTTTCTCGAAGGTGGTGGCTACGCGCGCGAACTGCGTCACGCCCGCCGCGCCTATGCCGGGCAGGTAGCACGCATGGCCGACGCGGTAGCCGAGTATTTCCCGCACGATTGCACTATGTCCCGGCCGCAAGGCGGCTTCGTATTCTGGGCCGAACTGCCGAAGCAGGTCGACGCACTGGCGCTGCACAAGGATGCGGTAGCCGAAGGCATCGCCTTCGTGCCGGGCCAGCTTTTTTCGGCGTCCGGCCAGTACCGCAACTGCCTGCGTCTGAATTGCGGCAATCCGTGGAACGAGGCCATCGACGCCGGTATTCGCCGGCTGGGCGAGTTGGTCCGACAACACGCCGACGCAGGCTGACGAAGGCGGTAAAATCGCCGCCATGATTTCCCTTACCATCAACGGCGAGCCCGCCGAATTGCCCCAGCCCATGACCGTCGCCGCACTGCTCCGGGCGCGCGATCTCGCGGACAGGCGCGTGGCCGTCGAGCGCAACGGCGAGATCGTCCCGAAAAGTCAGCATCCGTCGACCGCCGTGCAGGCTGGCGACCGCATCGAGATCGTCGTCGCCGTCGGTGGCGGCTGACTATTCACATATAGGAACCCACATGTCCGATTCCCTCGTCATTGCCGGCAAGGCATACAACTCGCGTTTGCTGGTCGGCACAGGCAAGTACAAGGACTTTGTGGAGACCCGTGCCGCGGTCGTGGCCAGCGGCGCCGAGATCGTCACCGTCGCCATTCGCCGCATGAACATCGGCCAGGAGCCGAACCAGCCGTCGCTGCTCGACGTGTTGCCGCCGTCCGAATTCACCTACCTGCCGAACACGGCCGGTTGCTATTCCGCCGACGATGCCGTGCGTACCTTGCGCCTGGCCCGCGAACTGCTCGACGGACATGATCTGGTCAAACTCGAAGTGCTCGGCGACCAGCAGACGCTGTTTCCCAACATGCCGGAGACGCTGAAAGCCGCCGAAACGCTGGTCAATGATGGCTTCAAGGTGATGGTGTATTGCTCGGACGATCCGATCCAGGCGAAGATCCTCGAAGGCATCGGTTGTGTCGCGGTGATGCCGCTCGCTTCGCTGATCGGTTCCGGCATGGGCATCCTCAACCCCTGGAACCTCAAGCTCATCATCGAATCGGCCAAGGTGCCGGTGATCGTTGACGCGGGCGTTGGCACCGCCTCGGACGCCGCGATCGCCATGGAACTCGGCTGCGACGGCGTGCTGATGAATACGGCGATCGCCGGCGCGCAGAACCCGATGCTGATGGCCGGCGCGATGAAGAAGGCAGTCGAGGCTGGCCGCGAAGCCTTCCTGGCCGGCCGCATGCCGAAGAAGCTCTACTCCGCGACGCCGAGTTCGCCGACCACCGGCCTTATTGGGAAGTGACCCGCCCGTGAAACGCGCGCCGGTTTTGTTCGGCGCGGCGCTGGCGCTGGTGGTCCATGCGCAGGAGCGACCGATTCCGTCGGGCTACGAATTCGACCAGCCGCGGATTCTCGTGCAGCAACTGCTCTGGGGCGTTGTGCATGGTGTCCGCCTTCTGGGCATGGCCTGCCACCGGCGCGGTGACCGTGCCGCTGCCGTGGCTTACGCCGACTGGCTGGACAAGCAATGGCCGCGCATCGGCGCAGCCGAGCGCGACCTGTCACGCCATTACTATGATCGGGACCAGGTGCCGATGGAGGCCATCGATCGGGCCCTCAATCTCAAGCCCGTGCTCGATCAGCCGGACGAAGCGCTTGGCGACGCCTGCGCCAGCTTGCCCGAGGCGCTGTCCGCGGAGCGCTACGATCTCGAACGCTTCTATCAGGACAAGCTGAGACAATGAGCAAAACCGAAAATCCCGGGCGATCGCACGGCCACATCCGCAGCTATGTGCTGCGTCAGGGCCGCGTCTCGAACGCGCAGCAGCGCTATCACGAGGAGATGATGCCCAAGGTCGGCATCCCGTATCGGCCTGAGCGGATCGATCTTGCTGCCATATTCGGACGCAGCGCGCCGAAGGTGCTGGAAATCGGCTTCGGCATGGGCGAGACGACGGCTGCCATCGCGACCGCCCATCCGGAAATCGATTACCTGGCGCTGGAGGTGCACACGCCCGGCGTCGGCAGCCTGTTGAAACTGATCGCCGAGGGCAACCTCGCCAACCTGCGCGTCATCCAGCACGACGCCGTGGAAGTTGTGCGCGACATGATCGCGCCGAACTCACTGTCAGGCGTCCACGTTTTCTTTCCCGATCCCTGGCCGAAGAAGCGGCAGCAGAAGCGGCGTCTCATCAATGCTGACTTTGTAGCCTTGCTCGCTTCGCGCCTCGCGCCCGGCGGTTACTTCCATTGCGCGACCGACTGGGAGGAATACGCCCATCAGATGCTGGATGTGCTGGGCGGCGAGTCGTCGCTGGAGAACACGGCAGACGGCTTTGCGCCGCGGCCCGATTACCGCCCGCTGACCAAGTTCGAGCAGCGCGGCCTGCGCCTGGGTCACGGTGTCTGGGACGTCGTGTTCAAGCGGTTGGCGGCGTAATACTGGAACGTATTGCGGCCGGCGTCCTTCGCGTCGTACATCGCTTGGTCCGCCTTGCGCATCAGCTCGACCGCATCGTCATTCCCGTCGCCCGGGCTGACGGCG
Source organism: Gammaproteobacteria bacterium (assembly GCA_018819515.1). Classification (GTDB taxonomy): domain Bacteria; phylum Pseudomonadota; class Gammaproteobacteria; order Burkholderiales; family Rhodocyclaceae; genus Fen-999. The sequence goes on along the minus strand of JAHJPX010000008.1, from coordinate 156,538 downwards.
ATGCCGATGCTGGCACTGACGGTAGTCAGCCGACCGCGCATCACGACCGGTTCGCTGCAGGCCGAGAGAACCTTCTTCGCCACGTCACCGGCATCGCCAGCCTCCGCAAGCTCCGGTAACAGGACGACGAATTCGTCTCCCCCCAGCCGGCCTACCGTGTCGCTGGTACGCACGACGGACTCGATGCGACGAGCGATGACGCTGAGCAATTCGTCGCCGGCGGCGTGGCCAAGTGAATCGTTGACGTCCTTGAAACCATCCAGGTCGATGAACAGCAAAGCGAGGAAATGTGGATGGCGGTTCGTTTGCGCCAAGGCCTGATTCAGCCGGTCGAGCAGCAGGCGCCGATTCGGCAGACCGGTGACAGCATCGTGAAAAGCGAGTTCGCGAATCTTCGCTTGCGCATGCCACCGTTCGCTGATGTCCTGAAAGGCGACCACGACCCCCGCCGGGTGGCCTTCGCGCATCAGTGTGCAGGCATTGACTTCGACTGGAAACGGTTCCCCGCTTCGCCCCCAGATCACTTCGCCTTCGCCGCGATAGCAGCGGCCGGAGCCCTGGGCACGCTGGATCGGGCACTCGTCCTCGGATAGCGTCTGGCCGTCCTCGCGGTGATTATGAAAGAGCCGGTGCGCGCTCTGGCCGACGAGCTCGGCCTTTGAACGGCCAAGCAGACGCTCAGCCGCCGGGTTCGCGAAAACGATCCGTCCCGCTTCGTCGAGCAGGAACAAGCCCTCGTCCAGGGTCGAGGTGATATCCCGCAGTTGGCGTTCATCCTCCTCGAGCACCAGTCGCAAGCGTCGCCGGCTGTCGTTATTGCGTGCGATTGGGGCGACCACCAGAGCCAGGAGCGCCCAGCCGGCGAACAGCCATGCGATTCGTCGCGGCGTGTCGAACAGGCCGGCCGTCGGCAGTGCTTCGACGGGAACGAAGGAAACGACCTTCCAGAAGTAATCGGCATCGGCAAGTTGCTTGGCGCTTTCACCGCGGGCCAGTGGCGAACCGGTCGAAGAGCGCTGCCCCGCTTGTAGCGGATGCACCGTGGTGAACGAATATATGCCGGCACGGCTCACGTAGCTGCCGCTTTCCGAGGCATTCAGGCGGTGCCAGTCCCCGGGCGCCTCGACGGCCATCGAACCCGGATGCCCGAACATGAATCCCCAGGCCTTGTCGGCTTGCGGGTGGCTGAGCCAGTATCCGTCGCGGTTGAGCAACATCGGCTGCGGGCTGCCTGTCATCGCCTCGCGAAACATGGTGAGCAGTGTGCTGCCGAACAGGTTGAGAATGACCGCGCCCCTTTTTTCGCCGCTTTCGCCGACGATGGGCGTGCCGATACGCAGCATTGGCTTGTGCGGGACTTCGATCTGACCGTGCTCGATGTTCAGGTCCAGTGGCGAAACGTAGATGTCTCGGTTTCCGAGGGATATGGTGTCGCGGAAGAAGTAGCGTTCTCCTTTGGGTTGCAGCTTGTTCGCCGGAACGATATCTGCGCCATTCCCGCTCAGATTGACCCGTACGATCTCCATGCCGCCGGCGTCCAGAAAACGTGCCTGATCGTAGATCTGCTTTTCCCGAACCATGTCAGCGAATAGCGATTCGACACAGCGCAGGTCGGCTCTGGCGTATTTGTCGACAAATCGATGCAGGCAGGGGCTGCTGGCCAGCAGCATCAGGTCGGCCGCAGCGTCATCGAGCGAATGCGCCATCAGGTCGGCGGCGAGGCGAACGCGCGCCGCCTCGTTAACCTCGAGTTTTGCCAACTGTTGCCCGACGTCCATGCGCTGCCAAATCGCGAACGCAGACGTGAGCAGAATCGCGGCGGGAATGAAGATGACGAAGAAACTGCGGGCAGGCGGTAACACCGACTGCCTTCCCGCCGTCGGGCCGGGACGCAGCCAGCGAATCAGTGCCTCCATTTCCCGGATCCTCCCTTGATCATGCCACTTTACTAATACTACTTTAGTCTAATGCCTATGGGTTGGCAACGGGGATGCCGGCAGGAATTCGGCTAGCCCAGAAACGACCCGATCAGGCGGTTGAGGAACCGCTGGCCGAGCGGTGTCGGGGCAATCCGCCCGGCGCTCCGTACCAGCAGGCCCTCCGCTTCGGTCTGCCGCAATGCGTCCTCGATCACGTCGAGCCGCAGCCCGGTGCGCTCCTCGAACAGCGGGGGCGGGAAGCCGTCGATCAGGCGCAGCGCATTCATCATGAACTCGCCCGGCAGGTCGTCCCGTGCCACCGGTTGCCAGCGGCGCGACTCAGGATCGGCGAGATAGTCGTTCGGCCCGCGCGGACGCGCTTCGCGCTGGATCCCGGTTGCGGTGGTGATTTTCGAGTGCGCGCCGGCGCCGATACCGAGATAGTCGCCGAAGTTCCAGTAATTGAGGTTGTGACGGCACTGCTGACCGGGTTTGGCGAAGGCCGATGTTTCGTAGTGGGCGTAGCCGGCGTCGCCGAGCGTCGCTTCGAGCGTCTCCTGCATGTCGGCGGCGAGGTCGGTATCGGGCAAATCCGGGGGGAGCGCGTGGTAGAAGGCGGTGTTCGGCTCGACGGTCAGGTGATAGGCCGAGATGTGGCCCGGGCCGAACGCAATGGCGGCTTCGATGTCGCGGCTCGCTTCTTCCAGCGTTTGCCCGGGCAGGCCGTACATGAGGTCGAGATTGACACGTTCGAAATGTCGCAGGGCGAGGTCGATGGCGCGCCTGGCTTCGTCGGCCGTGTGGATTCGGCCCAGCGCGGCGAGCTTGGCGTCATCAAAGCTCTGGATGCCGAGCGACAACCGGGTGACGCCGGCCTCACGAAAGGCCGGGAATTTCGCGGCCTCGATGGCACCGGGGTTGGCTTCCAGCGTGACTTCTGCGTTTTCAGGAAAAGTCAGCCGTGGCGATACGCCGAGTATCTGCCGGATTGCGGCGGCGGAGAGCAGGCTGGGCGTGCCGCCGCCGATGAATACCGACTGCACGGGTCGGCCGGCCAACATCGGTAGCGCCGCGTCGAAGTCGCGTTGCAGTGCGTCGAGATAGGCCGCCTCGGGAATGCCCTCGCGCACCTCGTGCGAGTTGAAGTCGCAGTAGGGGCACTTCTTCAGGCACCAGGGGAAATGGATGTAGAACGAAAGTGGCGGCATGAACGAAAAGGGGCCGCGACGCGGCCCCATGCTTGTGGCGTGCCGATGATCAGAAGCGGTAGACCGCGCCTGCGGAAACCACGGGATACCAACGATATTTGCGCAGGTCCTTTTCGGCGTTGTCCTGCTCAATGGCCAGGTCAGCCGGGCAACCGGGAACCGAGTTGCAGAGGCTGCTCTCCAGTTTCAGCTTCGGCTGACCCTGGTACAGCGCGCCGATGTCGAGCATGAAGCCCCAGCCATTGGGCTTGGCGAACGCATTGCCCCAGCCGACGCCGATGTAGGGCGCGGTCTTGTTGAAGGTCAGCGTGCCTTTCAGTTCGCCGACTTCGGTTGCAGTATAGGTGTGGTCACCGATCTCGTACGTGCCGCTCGTGCCGTCGGGCTTGGCGTTCATGTCCAACTTGTTGCCGTTGTAGAACAGGCCCAATGACAGACGGAAGGTGCTGTCCTGGATCGGGAAGAAATCGCCAATCACCGATGCGGTGCTGGTCCGGAACGTGGCGTCGTACCTGATGCCGTCGTCGGTGGTATCGCCAGACCAGTCGTAGCCGCTTCCGCCGAAGCGAAGAACTGCGCTATCGGTCAATTGAAGATTCAGGTCGAGTCCGAAACCGAGCGTGCCGACCTTGCCGGTCAGTGCGACGTCTCCTTCGGCCATGGCGGCAGCGGGAACCAGCAGTGCCAGCAGGAACAGGGATTTCTTCATGGTTGCCTCCGTTGTGACAATTGGATGAATGGTACCCCCGCGAGGCCGGGACGCAAACCGTCGTCAACGCCCGGCACGCGCCTTGAGCTTGGCGATCAGCTCGGCCAGCGCCTTGCCCCGATGCGAAATCTCGTTCTTTTTGTCGGAGTCCAGTTCGGCGCCGGTACAGCCGAATTCCGGCAGCCAGAAGTAGGGGTCGTAGCCAAAACCGTTCTCGCCGCGCGGCGTGTCGATGATTTCGCCATGCCACTCGCCTTCGGCGATGATCGGCTGTGGGTCGTCGGCGTGGCGGACGAAAACCAAAATGCAGTAGTAATGGGCGCGGCGGTTCGGCTGGCCGGCGAGGTCGGCGATCAGCTTCTCGTTGTTGCGCGCGTCCGACTTCGGTTCGCCGGCGTAGCGGGCCGAGAAGACGCCAGGTGCGCCGCCGAGCGCGTCCACGCAGATACCGGAATCGTCGGCCAGCGCCGGCAGGCCGGTCAGACGGGCCGCGTGGCGCGCCTTGGCAATGGCGTTCTCGACGAAGGTGAAATGCGGCTCTTCCGCCTCCGGAACGTTGAATTGCGCCTGCGGCAGGACTTCGAAATCGATGGTGGCGAGCAAGGCCGCGAATTCGCGCAGCTTGCCCGGATTGTTGGAGGCGAGGACGAGCTTTTTCATGTCAGAGTTCGGCGCGGTGGTGGACGCGGCGCAACGCCGCCGGCAAGTGGTTGTCCCGGGCAAGCAGGTAGCGGCCGAGACCATCCAGAAAGTCCTGGGTGACATCGTCCGGCGCGCAGGTGAATGCGGCAATGCCAAAGCCTTCCAGGTTGCGGCTCAGCACATCGACGCGCCCGCTTTCGTAGTTAGCGCCGAAGGTGAGCTGCACGGGAAAGTCGGGCGCCAGACGCATGACAAGCTCGCCCTGTTCGACGGTTCCGTCGTGGTCCATGCCCTCGGCGGTACGCAGATCGAGAATGTCCATGTCCTTCTTGAATGCGGCCAGCCTATTCCAGCCGACGGTGACCGTCAGCGGCGCCGGCGCGACCAGGCGGACCCTGAAGGAGACGAAATCGATCAGCGCGTTTTCGGAAAGTCCTTCCCGACGCGTTTTGACGATCGACTCCTGCCAGCGAAGGTCGTCGTACGACACCTGGGCGTCGAGACGGTAGGTGCGCTTGACGGCCGGCGCCAGCGCGTTGGCATGGCGGCAGAACACGTCGAAGAACCGGAAGACCCGATCGAGCGCCTCATGGATGCTGCGATCGGCGATGGCCCGCTGCGCCTGATCGCCGCTCTTCCCTTGTATCTCGGCCTCCAGTTCCGCGAGCAGGTTGCCGGTAGCCGCGGGCGGCGATGGTGGCTCAGTGGCGGGCGCGGACGCCGGAGGCGGCTCGGGCGGTGCGGAAACGGTTGCCGACGATGACTCGGGCGGCGCGGGTTGCGCCGGTTTGGGCGAGCCGATTTTCGGAATGGGGACGGGTATGCGCTCCACGCTGGCCGGCCTCTTCTGCCGCAGATGCGCCGTCTCCAGACGCCGCTCGAAATCGACCATGGAGGCGTCGATGTCCTCGATCAGGGCACGGATGTCCTCGTCCAGGGACTTCTTCGAGATATCCGGAGGGTTCGATCGACTCATGCCGGGCGTCTCCGGGCTACGCAGTCAAGGCCTGCTTCTGGGCGGCAACGATGGCGGAAAGTCCGGTCGTGGCAAGGTCGAGCAATGCTTCCAGTTCCGCCCGGCTGAATGGCGTGCCCTCAGCGGTGCCCTGGACTTCCACCATGCCGCCGCTGCCAGTCATGACCACGTTCATGTCGGTGTCGCAGGCGGAGTCTTCGTCATAGTCGAGGTCGAGCACCGGCACGCCCTCGAAGATGCCGACGGACACGGCAGCGACGAAATCGCGCAGCGGGCTGGCGGCCAGCTTGCCGTCGGCGACCAACTTGTTGCAGGCGTCGTGCAGCGCCACGCAGGCGCCAGTGATCGATGCACAGCGAGTGCCGCCGTCGGCCTGCAATACGTCGCAGTCGAGCGTAATCTGCCGTTCGCCCAGCGCCGTCAGGTCGATGATGGCACGCAGGGACCGGCCGATCAGGCGCTGGATTTCCTGGGTACGCCCGCTTTGCTTGCCCTTGGCCGCCTCGCGCGAGCTGCGGGTGTGCGTCGAGCGCGGCAGCATGCCGTACTCGGCCGTTACCCAGCCCTGGCCCTTGCCCCTGAGAAAGCCGGGCACGCTATCCTCGACGCTGGCGGTGCATAACACTTTAGTGTTGCCGAACGTCACCAGCACGCTGCCCTCGGCATGCATCGTGTAGCCGCGCGAGACGGCGAGGCTGCGCAATTCGTCCGGCCGGCGGCCGCTGGGTCTCATGACTTCATTCCCTTTCTATTTGGAATACTTGTTGATGGCATTGCGGATTTCGTCGATCGCCCGCTCGATGTCGTCGTCGGACAACTCGGTGTCGCGCAAGCGCGCCTTGTCGAAGCCTTCCATCAGCGTGGTATGCGCATCGAGCGGCATGGTCGCCGTTTCGACCGTCACTGTGGTCGGATCGCCGCTGAAGTCGTCCTCCCAGGTGACGGCGATCACCGACAGGTTGTCCTGCCCCTCGCCGCCGAGCTTCTCGGCCATGTCCATCAGCTGCGGCGTCATCGCCATGACGCTGCCGCGGGCATAGCCCTGCGCCAGCGTCTCGTTGCCGAGCGGCGACCAGAAGCCGTCCGAGCAGATCACGATGGTATCGCCGGTCAGCAGCGGCGTCTTGCGCGAGAACTCGATCTGCGGCGACAGATCGCCGCCCAGACAGGCATACACCCGGTTGCGGGCCGGATGCTGCAGCGCCTGCTCCTCGGTGAGCAGGCCGTCGTCGATCATCATCTGCACACGCGAATGGTCCCGGGTCCGGAGATGCACTTTCCGGTCGCGCAGCAGATAGAGCCGCGAATCGCCGACATGCGCCCAATAGCCGATATTGTCCTGGATGATGCAAGCGACGCAGGTGGTGCGCGGCGCGTCCGGGAGGTCGCGTTCGAGGGCGTAGTCGAGTATGGCGTTATGCGCGTTGGCCAGGCCGAGGCCCAGAAACTGGAGTGGATCGTCCAGGCGCGGGCGAGCTTCGCGCTGAAAGTGTTCGGTCAGGTATTGCACCGCGATCTGCGCGGCGACCTCGCCGTGCAGGTGGCCGCCCATGCCGTCGGCGAGCACCATCAGCAGCGCATCGCGCGAATAGCAGTGGGCGATGCGGTCCTGGTTGTTGCGCCGTTGACCGATGCGGCTTTCCTGGTAAATGGTGAATTTCATTTGCGGAAGAGAATCTTCAGGCTCTGGTTGAAGCTATCGAGCCAGGAGGGTTGATGAACCACATGGTGGCGTTCGGCAAGCGCCTTTTGCAGTACGAAGACGCTGGCCGGCCGCTCGGATGAATCGAGCACCATGCACCAGTCGATTACCTGTAGCAATTGCTTGGAGTACTTGTCGCCCCAGCGCTTTTGCGCCGACTGCAACTGGTCGCGCTCCAATCGCTTGTCGGCGGCGGGTGGCGCGCCACCCGCCAGGCAGGCGTACATGCTGGCCCCGACGGCGTAGATGTCCGTCCAGGGCCCCATTGCTTCCGGTTCCTTGTATTGCTCTGGCGCGGCGAAGCCCGGCGTGTACATAGGCTTCAGCATCGGGCCGTCCGTACGCAACGCCTGTCGGGCGGCGCCGAAGTCGAGCAGGACCGGATTGCCATCGGTGCGCAGGTAGACATTGGAGGGCTTGATGTCGAGGTGCAGCAGCTTCTGTGCATGAACTTCGCGCAGGCCGTTGAGCAAACGGGCGAAGACGTTGCGGACGAAGGTCTCGCGGATTTCGCCGCGATGCTTGTGGATGTGCTCCTGCAAGGTGCGGCCGCGTTCGTACTGCATGACCATGTAGACCGTTTCGTTGGCGCGAAAGAAGTTCAGTACGCGTACGACGTTGGGATGGCTGAGATGGGCGAGTGCGCGGCCTTCCTCGAAGAAGCACTTCATGCCGTGACGGAAGGCGCCCAGATGCTCGTCGGAGATGGCCGGCGTCACCTGGCCTTCCGCGCGCAGCGCCAGCGAGTTGGGCAGGTACTCCTTGATCGCCACCGGTGTGCCGTCTTCGTCGTAGGCGAGGTAGACGATGGAGAACCCGCCCAGCGATAGCTGCCGCTCGATGCGGTAGCGATCCAGCTGGAATCCAGGTGGAAGGGGATGGTTGGTCTGCTGCGTCGGCATGGTTGCTATACTGCGGCAGATTGTAGTTCCGGCATGGCGGGTTTTGCGCATTGCCGGCATTAATTCTCGGCTTTTCCGCGGGATTGACCCGGCGGAAAGCGGGACCAGGGGCGAAAATCACCATCATGATCCAAAGCATGACCGGCTATGCCGCCGACCGCCGGGCCGTCGGCAACGCGGTAGTTCACCTGGAACTCAAGAGCGTCAACGCGCGTTTTCTGGACATCGTGTTTCGCGCCGGCGAGGAACTGCGTTTTCTCGACATGCCCTTGCGCGAGGCGCTGTCGGCGCACGTTCAGCGCGGCAAGCTGGAGTGTCGCCTGAATCTGGTGCTGCATCAGGTCGGCGTATCGCGAGAGCTGACTTTTGATGCCGGCTTGCTCGACCAGCTTGTCCGACTCGAAAGGTCCGTGCGTCACGCCTTGCCGGACGCCGCGCCGCTGTCGGTCGCCGAAGTGCTGCGCTGGCCCGGCATGCTCGGCGACGAGAGCATCGATCCGGCGCAGTTGCAGGCAGAATGCCTGTTGCTGGCCAAGGACGCCATTGACGAATTCATCGCCAGCCGATTGCGCGAAGGCGCCAAGCTGGCTGCGACCATACTCGAGCGCGTGGCGCGGATGCGCGAACTGGTCATCAAGGTCGGCCCGATGCTTCCGCAGGCGCTGGCCGATTACCAGCAGCGCCTGGCGACCAAGTTGCGCGAAGCCGTGGCGGCGCTGGACGAAGAACGGATCCGCCAGGAAGTCGGGGTGTTCGCCGCGCGCATCGATGTGGCCGAAGAGCTGGCCCGCCTGAACACCCATCTCGACGAAGTTCAGCGTGTGGTCGAAAAAGGTGGCGCCGTCGGCAAGCGGCTGGACTTTCTCATGCAGGAACTCAACCGCGAGGCCAATACGCTGGCCTCGAAATCCGTGTCGGGCGAGGTGACCGCCATCGCGCTTGAACTCAAGCTCCTGATCGAGCAGATGCGCGAGCAGGTACAGAACCTGGAGTGAAGACGATGGCAGGCGCCGGAACCCTTATCGTCGTTTCCGCGCCTTCGGGCGCGGGCAAGAGCACCTTGGTCAAGATGCTGATGGAGCGCGATGCACAGGTCCGCCATTCGGTGTCATATACGACACGACCCCCGCGGCCGGGCGAGGTGGATGGCCGCGAGTACAACTTCATCGACATCGCGGTCTTTTCCGCCATGCGCGACCACGGCGATTTTCTTGAATGGGCGGAAGTGCACGGTAACTTCTACGGCACCTCGCGCGTCTGGCTGGCCGAGCAGGTGCAGTCTGGCCACGACACGCTGCTGGAGATCGACTGGCAGGGCGCGCAGCAGGTGCGGCGCTTGTTTCCCGAGGCCGTGAGTATCTTCATCCTGCCGCCGTCGGTTGCCGAACTGGAACGGCGCTTGCGCAGCCGCGGCCAGGATGCCGAGGACGTCATCCAGCGCCGCGTGGCCGCCGCGCTGGGCGAAATGCGTCACGTGGGCGAGTTTGATTTTGCTATAATCAACAAAGACTTGCAGGTGGCGATCGATGACCTCGCCGCAGCCGTGCGCGCAGCGCGATTGCGCGTGCCCAGCCAGCGAGCCCGCCAACCCGAAATGTTCCGTTTTCTAGAGCAGTACTGACCCTGAAGGATTTGCCCCATGGCCCGCGTGACCGTCGAAGATTGCATGAAGGAATTCCCCAACCGTTTCGAACTGACCCTGGCCGCGACCTACCGCGCTCGCCAGATCTCCATGGGCAGCACGCCGATGGTTGATCCAGACCGCGACAAGCCTACCGTGATCGCCCTGCGTGAGCTGGCCGCCGGCAAGTACGGTCCGGAAATCCTGACCCGCAGTCAGTCCTGATGATGTAGGCGAGATGGGAACTATGGCCGCCATACTCCCGTTCTCGCCACGCCTGATCCGTCCGTCGGCACCCGCCGACGAAGCGGCCGTCCTGGTGGATGATTTGCATCCGCCGGTCGACCTCGCCGAAGATCTCGACCGCTTCCGCGCCAGTATCGCCGCCTATCTAAAGCCCGAGGATGTGGCGCAGGTCGAGGCTGCCTACCACTTTTCCGTCGAGGCGCATCGCGGGCAGTACCGCACCAGCGGCGAACCCTATGTGTCCCACCCGCTCGCCGTTGCCGGCACGCTGGCCGGGTGGCGTCTCGATCCGCAGGCCCTGATCGCGGCGCTTCTTCACGACGTGATGGAAGACGCTGCAGTCAGCAAGGAGCAACTGACTGAAAAGTTCGGCAAGACCGCCGCCGAACTGGTCGATGGCGTCTCGAAGCTTGATCGCATCGAGAACCAGTCCTACGAGGAAGCGCAGGCGGAGAATTTCCGCAAGATGCTGCTGGCGATGGCGCGCGATGTACGCGTCATCCTGGTCAAGCTTGCCGACCGCCTGCACAACATGCGCACGCTCGATGTGGTGCGGCCCGAGAAGCGCCGCCGCATTGCGCGCGAGACGCTCGATATCTACGCGCCAATCGCCAACCGCCTCGGCCTCAACGATCTCTACCGCGAGATGCAGGAACTGGCTTTCCGCCATCTGTATCCGAACCGCTACCGGGTACTGGTGAAAGCGGTAAGGCAGGCACGCGGCAACCGCCGCGAGGTGGTCGGCAAGATCCTCGAGGCGATCCGCGACCTCCTTCCGGCTCGCGGCATCGAGGCGGAGGTGATCGGTCGCGAGAAGCACCTGTATGGCATCTATCGCAAGATGCGCGAAAAGCACCTGACCTTCTCGCAGGTGCTCGACATCTACGGCTTTCGCATAATCGTCAAGGACAACCCGACCTGCTATCTGGCGCTTGGCGCGTTGCATGGCCTGTTCAAGCCGGTGCCGGGCAAGTTCAAGGATTACATCGCGATCCCCAAGGCCAACGGCTACCAGTCGCTGCATACGACGCTCATCGGACCGTACGGCACGCCGGTCGAGGTGCAGATTCGCACCGCCGAAATGAACCACGTCGCCGAATCCGGTGTCGCCTCGCACTGGCTGTACAAGGACGAGCAGGCGATGTCCGACCTGCAGCAGACCACGCACAACTGGTTGCAGTCGCTGCTCGAACTGCAGTCCGCCTCGGGCGATTCCACCGAGTTTCTCGAGCACGTCAAGGTCGACCTGTTTCCCGGAGAGGTGTACGTGTTTACTCCACGGGGCAAGATCCTGGCGCTGCCGCGCGGCGCGACGCCGGTCGACTTCGCCTACGCGGTACACACCGACATCGGCAACCGTTGCGTCGCTTGCCGGGTGAACTTCGAATCGATGCCGTTGCGCACCGAACTCAAGAATGGCGATCGCGTCGAAATCATCACCGCCATCTCGGCCAGCCCCAATCCCGGCTGGCTGTCCTACGTGGTGACGGGCAAGGCGCGGGCGCAGATTCGCCATTTCCTCAAGACGCAGCAACAAAAGGAATCGGTCGCGCTCGGCAAGCGTCTGCTGGGCCAGGCGTTGCGCAATTTCGGCATCAATCGCGGCGACGTCGACGCAGCGACCTGGGAGCGCTTCCTGCGCGAATTGGCGCCCAAGGGCAAACGACAGGTGCTGACCGAAATCGGTCTGGGCGTGCGCCTGCCGGCCATCGTTGCCCGGCGGCTGGCAGAGTTGCGCGACCGCCAGGTACCGGAGACGACCGGCGATGCGGAAGGCCGTCAGAGCTCGGCGATCCTGATTCGCGGCACGGAAGGCGTCGCCGTCCAGTTGGGAAAGTGCTGCCGGCCGATCCCGGGCGACCCCATCATCGGCATCATCCGCCGCGGACACGGGCTGGTGGTGCATACGCACGACTGCTCGACGCTCGCCCGCCAGCGCGGCGAACGCAACGACTGGGTCGACGTCGATTGGGATCCCGATGTGCGCGGCTCCTTCGATGTCGGCCTGCGTATCGTCGTCGAGAATCAACGCGGCGTCCTGGCGAAGATCGCGGCGGCCATGGCCGAGGAAAACTCCAACATCGTCAACGTCAGCATGGACGACGACCGCGGCCAGACGACTTCGATTTACTTTGCGCTACAGGTGAACAACCGCGGGCACCTGGCGAACCTGCTGCGGCGCGTGCGACGCATTCCCGAGGTTGTGCGCGTTTACCGGATCAAGGAATAAGGAGGAGAGGCAGCATGGCGATGTATGAATCGGAACACACCAAGTGGATGCGCGAGTGGCTGGAGAAGCATCCCGAGGAAGTGCAGATGCAGAAGAGCGGCCGTGCGCTCTGGTGGGACAAGCCGGCGCAGGATCAGGACGCGACCAGGCGCCTAGCCGCCAGCCGTGTGCCGCAGAAGCCGTACTACTACGACGTCAATTGACGCGTGCGCCGGGTGGCGCGCCAGCTCGGCGTGCCGCCACGGCTGACTTTTCGCGATCGCTTACTGGACGACCCGGTCGATGGTCAGGCGAAGTCCCTTGGCGCCGGGCTTGACCGGACCGACGCTGCCCTTGAGGTCGCCCGGCTGGGAAATCGCATTGCCGCTTTTCGAGACTCGCGCTTCGACCAGAATCGCCTTTGCGGAAGACAGCGTGCGGTCAGGCATCAGCGCATCGGCATCGTCGAGGCTGAAGTCCATCGGCAGGTCGGCGACGCGCACCCGCTTGGCGGCGAGCGGCATTGGCGGGCCGCCGGCTTCCTTGGCGGAGATGAATATGGTATCCGAGGGGGCGGCCTTGGCTTTCAGCGCTGCGGCCAGTTCGACCCGGCCGCGCACGCCGGTCGACGCGGCGGCGGGTGTTTTCTTGCTTCCGCCCATCTTCTGTTCCGCTTCCGCGACGATGTTGGCCAGCATCCGGCCATCCTCGGAATCGGGGGGAATCTGTCGCTGGGCGCGCTGCCAGAAGCCGACCGCCTTGGCGTAATCGGCGCGATTGAAGGCCGCCGTGCCGGCGAGCCAGAGCGATTGCAGGTGGTCGGGGTCGAGCCTGAGCGCCATTGCCACCAGTTCTTCGGGCCGGCCGGCGAGATCGCCGGCCTTGCTGGCCAGGAGGTCGGCATAGTCCGCCAACAACTGCGGATCGGTCTCGACCAGCGCCCAGGCCTTCTGATACGCGCGTTCCGCTTCCGCAGGCCGCCGCATCGCCTTGTAGGAACGGGCCAGCATCGCCCAGCCCTGGAGGTTGTCGGGCTCGTTTTCCAGCTTGGCGGCGAGGTCGGCCACCATCCTGTCGATATCCTGCTGGGTGAAGTCGCGGCGCTGCATCTGGTCCAGCGCGGCAGGGCTGCCGAGCCAGGTGTACAAGCCGACGCCGAGCAGCGGGATCGCCAGCAGCAGTACGATCAATGTGCGCTTGGGATGCGCGGGCGCGGCGAGCCGGGTGTCATCCTGCTCGGCATCTTCGAGCAGGCGGCGCTGAAGCTCGGCGCGCGCATCCTCGTAGTCGGCCTCGCCCAATTGGCCGCTGGCGCGGTCGCGCTCCAGTTCGGCCAGCTGGTCGCGATAGATCGTCGTGTTCAGATCCCGCCGCGACGTGCCATCCGACGCGCGTCGTCGCCACCAGGGCCGCGAGAGCAGGGCCAGCGCCGTCGCCAGGACCAGGGCGGTGGCAATCAAGAATCCGGTCATGAATTGTCTTTCAGCAAGGCTTCGGCGCGCTTTCGGTCTTCATCGCTCAGTTTGGCGGCTGGCGCAACCTGCGCGCTACGGCGCCGCAAGAAGGCAATCAGTGCCGCGATACCGCCGATCAGGAGCAGGAACGGGCCGGCCCAGAGCAGCCAGGTGGTCGGCTTGACGGGGGGGCGGTAGAGCACGAAATCGCCGTAGCGGCTGACCAGAAAGTCCTTGACCTCCTGGTCGGTCTTGCCCTGCTTGATCAGATTGCGCACTTCCCGTCGCAGGTCCTCGGCGAGATCGGCACGCGAGCCGGCCAGCGATTCGTTCTGACAGACCAGACAGCGCAATTCCTCGGCGATGTTGATCAGGCGCTTTTCGACCGCCTCGTCCTCGGCGAGCGGCGCCGCCTCCTTGGCCAGGGCAGTTCCGGCCAGCAGCAGTGCCGCGCCCAGCGCGATAAGGAATTTCATTGGTCCAGTTCCTTCGCCAGCGGCAGGATCTTCCCGTTCATCACTTCCGGCGTAATGGGGCCGGTCTGCTTGAAGCGGATCACTCCCGCTTTGTCGATCAAATACGACTCGGGCACGCCATAGACGCCGTAGTCGATACCGACGCGGCCGTCGGCATCGAAGGCCGACAGCAGGTAGGGGTCGCCCAACTGCTGTAGCCAGTTCAGGCCGTCGCTGCGTTGATCCTTGTAGTTGAGGCCGATGATCGGCATGGTGCCGCCGTTGCGCGTGTACTCGACCAGGATCGGGTGTTCCTGCCGGCAGGAGACGCACCACGATGCCCAGACGTTGAGCAGCCAGACCTTGCCCAGCATCTGTTTCGGCGAAAACGTCTGGCCGGGGTCGGCGACTTGCGGCACTTCGAAGGAAGGCGCCGGCTTGCCGACCAAGGGCGACGGCACGTCGCGCGGATCGCGATTCAGGCCGACGGCGAGAAAGCCGACCAGGACGACGAACAGGGCAAGGGGTAGCAGAAAGCGGTTCACGGACGGACACCCTCCAATGCGCCGAGACTCTTTGTCGCGTGAGCCTTGAGGCGATAGCGCCTGTCGGCGGCTGCGATCAGGCCGCCGATGGCCATGAACAGGCAGCCGAACCAGATCCAGTCGACGAACGGCTTGTAGTAAACCCGCACGGCCCAGGCGCCGTCGGGCAGCGCTTCGCCGAGCGAGACGTAGACATCGCGCGTGATGCCCGAGTCGATCGCGGCCTCAGTCATCGGCATGCTCGATGTCACGTAGTTGCGCTTCTCGGGATTCATGCGCCTGACGATGCGGCCGTCCACGCTCAGATCGACGTCGCCGACGAAGGCCGTGTAGTTCGGGCCCTGGGCTTCGCGGATGCCGACGAACGTAAAGGTATAGCCGCCGACATCGACGGTGTCGCCCGGCGCCATGCGGACGTCCCTTTCTTCCTGGTAGCCGCCGACCATCGTTACGCCGACGACGAACACCGCGACGCCCAGGTGGGCGATGTGCATGCCCCAGAAACTCGGCGTGGCGCCACGGCTGACTTTCAGTCGCTCGATGATCTGCATGACCGTGGACGCTGCAATCCATACTGCGGCGATGAGACCCAGGGCGATCAGCGGCGACCAGCCGCCGGCGAGGAAGGGCAGGCCAACTCCCGCAACCACCGCGATTGCCGCGACGACGCGAAGACGCAGTCCGATCTGCTTCAGGTCGGCGTGTTTCCAGCGCGCGATCGGGCCGGCTGCCATCAGGAACAACAGCGGCACCATGACCGGCACGAACACTGTGTTGAAGTAGGGCGGGCCGACCGAGAGCTTGCCGAGGTTCAGCGCGTCGATGATCAGCGGGTACAGCGTGCCGAGCAGCACCGCGCCGGCTGCGACGACCAGCAATACATTGTTCATCAGCAGCAGCGTTTCACGGGAGGCGAGCGAAAAGGCTCCGCCCAGGCTGACCTTCGGCGCGCGCCAGGCGAACAGCGTCAGCGAACTCCCGACGACGAGCGCAAGCAACAGCAGGATGAAGATGCCGCGGCGCGGGTCGGTGGCGAAGGCGTGCACCGACGTCAGCACGCCCGAGCGGACAAGGAAGGTGCCCAGCAGCGAGAGCGAGAAAGCGGCGATGGCCAGCAACACCGTCCAGTTCTTGAAGCTGCCGCGCTTTTCGGTGACGGCCAGTGAGTGGATCAGCGCCGTGCCGACCAGCCAGGGCATGAAAGAGGCGTTCTCGACCGGGTCCCAGAACCACCAGCCGCCCCAGCCGAGCTCGTAGTAGGCCCACCAGGAACCGAGGGCGA
This sequence comes from Gammaproteobacteria bacterium, assembly GCA_018819515.1. Classification (GTDB taxonomy): domain Bacteria; phylum Pseudomonadota; class Gammaproteobacteria; order Burkholderiales; family Rhodocyclaceae; genus Fen-999. The sequence goes on along the minus strand of JAHJPX010000008.1, from coordinate 140,668 downwards.
TACCGAGCGTGAGGAATATCCACGCCGCGATGGTCCAGGGTCGCGACCAGCGTGCCCATGCGGCGTCGAGCTGGCCGGCGAGCAGGGCAGCGATGGCGAAAGCGAAGGCGACCGCGAAGCCGACGTAGCCCATGTAGAGCATGGGCGGATGGAAGACCAAGCCGGGGTCCTGCAACAGCGGGTTGAGGTCGCGGCCGTCGCCGGCAGCGGGTAGCAGGCGTTCGAAGGGGTTGGAGGTCAGCAGGATGAAGGCCAGCAAGCCGACGCTGACCAGCCCGAGCACGCCCAGCACGCGGGCGACCATGGCTTCCGGCAGTTGGTTCGAGAAGAGGGCTACAGCCATCGTCCATCCGGCCAGCATGAGCACCCAGAGCAGCAGCGAACCTTCGTGGCCCCCCCAGACTGCGGACAGGCGATACATGGTCGGCAGCAGCGAGTTCGAATTCTGGGCGACGTAGGCCACCGAAAAGTCGTTGGCGTAGAAGGCCCAGCCGAGACAGACGAAACTGAGCGCGATCAACAGGAAATGCGCCTGGGCAGCGGGACGGGCAAGCGCCACCCAGGTGGCATTGCCTCGCGCCGCGCCGACGAGCGGCAACACGCCGAGGACCACGGCGACGAGCAACGAGAGGATGAGCGCGAAATGGCCGAGTTCGGGGATCATTGGAGTGTCTTTTGCGCTCGCTGCGCCTGTTCGACCGCGTGCTGCGCTTCAGGGGGCATGTAATTCTCGTCGTGCTTGGCCAGCACCTCGGTGGCGGTGAAGACACCCGCGTCATCCAGGCGGCCCTGGATTACCGCGCCTTTTCCTTCCTTGAACAGGTCTGGAAGGATGCCGGTGTAAGCGACAGGAATGTCCTTCGCCGTGTCGGTGATCACGAAGTGCACGGTCAGGTTGTCGCGCCGGAGCGAGCCTTCCCGCACCATGCCGCCAATGCGGAACGCCCTGCCTTGCGGCGCCTTGCCGGCCGCGACTTCGCTGGGCGTGATATAGAGGGCAATGTTGCTGTCGAGGGCGTTCAGAACGAAGGCGGCGGCAAGGCCGACCGCCGCCAGCCCTCCGGCGATGAGGGCAATGCGTTTGTGACGGAGTTTCATTGTCTGTCCAGTTCCTCGGCAATGCGCTCGCGACGCAACGTGCGCAAAATGTCCCTCTGACGCTTCTTTGCCAGCATCGGTTCCATAACCATGATGGCGGCGCAGACAATAAAACTGCCCCAAACGTACAGCGCGTAGCCGCCCATGGCGAAGAATTCGGCCGGAGAGTTCCAGTTCACTGTTTTACCTCCGGCAGTTCCTTGACCCATTCAGTGTGCGTTTCCCGTTCCAGGATGATCGCCCGGACCCGCATCAGGGCCACCGCAATCGAATACATCCAGAAGCACAGCGCCATGATCAGCATGCCCCACAACATCGTCTGGGCCATGCTGGGCGACTTCATCACGGAAACGGAGGCGCCCTGATGCAGCGTGTTCCACCACTTTACCGAGAAGTAGATTATGGGCACGTTAACGACACCGACCAGGGCCAGGATGGCGCCGGCCTTGTCGGCGCGGCGCGCGTCGTCGATGGCGGCCTGCAGCGCGATGAAGCCGATGTAGAGGAAGAACAGGATCAGTTCCGAGGTGAGGCGGGCGTCCCAGACCCACCAGGTGCCCCACATCGGCTTGCCCCAGAAGGCGCCCGTCCAAAGACTGATGAAGGCCATCAGCGCGCCGGTCGGCGCCAGCGCCTGCGCCATCATGCCGGACAGCCGCGTATTGAGCGCCAGGCCGAGGCCGGCCCAGGCGGCCATGACCAGATAAATGAACATCGACATCCAGCTCGCCGGCACATGGATGAAGATGATGCGATAGCCCTCGCCCTGTACCGCGTCGGTGGGCGCCACGAAGAAGCTGATCCACAGGCCGACGACGCCGAAAATGGCCGTCAGCCCCCAGAACCAGGGAATCATCTTCCCCGCCAGCGGATAGAAGCTCTGCGGCGAAGCGAACCTGAACCAGTTGATGAAGCGATTATTCAAGCGAAATCCTCAAAGCGGCCGTGGTCGCCCACGGCGCGAAGAACGCGGCCAGCGCCAGCAGCGCCGCCAGCAGCGATAGATGCCCCGACGCACCCAGGCCCGAAATATGGGCTTCCACCGCACCGGCACCAAAGATCAGGGCTGGAATATACAGTGGCAGTACCAGCAGACTCAGCAAGACCCCCCCGCCTCGCACGCCCAGTGTCAGCGCCGCGCCGATCGAGCCGATCAAAGACAGCAACGGCGTTCCCAGAAGCAGCGCACCCACCAGGACACCCAATGCGGAGGGTTCCAGGTCGAATTGCAGTCCCAGCACCGGGGCGAGCAGCACCAGGGGCAATCCGGAAGTTAACCAGTGTGCCATGATTTTACCGGCGACCAGCAAGCCGAGGGGGGTCGGGGATAACACCAGTTGTTCGAGCGTGCCGTCGGCGTGGTCGGTGGCGAACAGGCGGTTGAGCGACAGCATGGTCGACAGCAGCGCCGCGACCCAGAGGATGCCCGGCGCGATCTTCTTCAGCAGCGCCGGCTCCGGGCCGATGCCGAGCGGAAACAGGCTGACGACAATGATGAAGAAGAACAGCGCCGTCAGCACCTCGCTCTTGCGGCGCATGGCGATCAGGAGATCGCGGCGGACGATGGCTAATAATGCGCTCACAGTACTATCGCTTTGCCGCCCGGCATGGGCATGGCCTGATGGCTGGTCAGGATGGCCAGCCCGCCTTGGGCGACATGCTCGGAAATCAGGGCCGAGAGCATATCGACGGCCTTGACGTCGAGTGCAGTGAAGGGCTCGTCGAGCACCCAGAGCGGCGCGTTGCGTGTGACCAGCCGGGCGAGCAGGACGCGCCGTTTCTGGCCCGCCGACAGGAAACGGACCGGAAGCTCCTCGCGGCCCTTGAGGCCGAAACGATGCAGGGCGGCAAGAGTTTCGCGGTCGTCGAGCGTGCGGCCATCGAGGGCAGCCGCCAGTCTGAGGTTCTCCAGCGGTGTCAGTTCTTCCTTGACCGCACCGTGATGGCCGAGATAGAGCAATTCCTGGCGATACTCCTCGCCGAGTTGGCGGATCGGCTCACCGCGCCAGCGGATTTCGCCTTCGGCCGGATGCGACAAGCCAACCAGCGCGCGCAAGAGGGTGGTTTTCCCGGAGCCGTTCTCGCCCTGGACGTGCAGCCACTCGCCCGGTGCCAGGTCGAAGCCCAGACCGGAAAACAGGCGGCGTTCGCCGCGGACGCAGGCGAGATCGGAGACGGAAAGCACGGAAGCGGACATGGAGGGCTGCATTGTGCCCGAATTGGGCGGAATCCGGTCCGGGCGCCCGGCGCCCCGCGCAGCGAAAAAGTCAGCCATGGCGAGACGCCGAGGAGGCATTCACCCACTACCCACGACGTCGCGGCCGGCGCCGCTTGCCATCCGTACCTGTAGTCCGGTCCGGATGGCGTCCCGCGACGGCTGACTTTCGTCATGCGAAATCGTGTTTCCTGTGACGAAACGACGTAAGGTTTTCTGGCGAAAAGAAAACTTCTTTGTTGCATTGCGGGGAAATTTTCATATATGCTTTCCCATGTCACGAACACGGAAGCGGCGCAACTGCCTCCGTGACCACTGGGGAAATGTCACCCGCTTCCCTGTCAAGTTGGCCGGATCAAACTTCCGGCTACGCCGTGATGGGCTCCGTGGCCCGCGCCCGCAAGGCACCTGCCGCGAAGCCCGCCAATAACAATTGTGTTCAGCTGCATTCTCGCCTTGTGGCGCCCGCGCGCTTCGCGCGGGCGCCACAAGGTGCGGAAGTTCGTGTTGGAGATTGATAACAGAGACAAAGAGTAATGCAGGCGCCCAACAGAGATATCTGTGCAGCCCGATAAGCTGCATTTGGCATAGACCATAACATTCAGATAGGGACGCGGCACGATGAAAGCGAAGTATCCAGGCATCTCAACCGTCATTCACGGCAATGGCGCGGTCGCCCATGTCATGGGCCACGTCTGTGGCGGCGTGATCGGCTATCCCATCACCCCCTCAACCGAGATCTCCGAGATCTACGAAGCGTCGCGTGCCGACGGCGGTTGCAACGTCTGGGGCAAACACCCCTTCTTTTTCAGTCCCGAAGGTGAGCATTCGGCGCAAAGCGGCGCGCTCGGTGCCGTGCTGACCGGCGGCCAGTACGTCTCCAACGCATCTTCCAGCCAGGGCATCCTTTATGGCCTGGAATCGCACTACGTCACCGTCGGCAAGAAGGTCGGCGGCTTCGTGCTGCAGGTCGCGGCGCGCGTCGTCTCCAAGCATTCGCTCAACGTCATGGCAGGCCATGACGACGTCTATGCGCTCCTCTCCTCCGGCTACACGATTCTGTTCGGCTCCAATCCGCAGGAAGCCGCCGATCTGGCGGCCATTTCGTATCGCGTCGCTTCGCAGTCGCTGATACCGGTCGCCAATGCCATGGACGGTTTCGCCACCAGCCACATGCTTTCCGAAGCGCTGATGCCAGAACCCGAACTGCTGAAGGAGTATCTGGGCGATCCTGCCGGCCGCATCCCGTGTCAGACCGTGGCACAGGAACTGCTGCACGGCGCCAAGGGGCGCGTATTCCAGTTGAAGAACCAGTATCTCGCGCGCAACAAGGACAACATCAGCGCCGAGAACCTGAAGCAGCTCGAACACTATCTCGACACCCACGCCGAGGCGGTCGAAAAGGACAACAAGGGCGCGCGCATCAAGGACACGCTCGGCTGGATTCCGGAAGAAATGCACGGCCAGTGGAAACGCCAGTGGCTGAATGCGCACGAGAAGGGCACGCGCCAGCGCGTACCGGCGCTGGTCGACGTCAACAACCCCAGCCTCACCGGCGGCGTGCAGAACCAGCCCGATTTCCAGGCCGGCGCCGCCGACCATCGCACCCATTTCGCCGTCGATGTGCCGCGCTTCGTGCATCAGGCGATGGCCGAGTACACGGAACTCACGGGCCGCGAGTACACCCCGGTCAAGACCTTCATGTGCGACGACGCCGAGGCGGTGATGGTCGGCTTGGGCTCCGTTACCGACGACGTCGAAGCCGTGGTCACCTATCTGCGCAGTCAGGGCAGGAAGGTCGGCTGCGTCTCCATCAAGCTGCTGCAGCCCTTCCCCGAAGCCGAGCTGGTCGCCGCGCTGAACGGCAAGAAGGCCGTCACCGTGCTCGAGCGCTCGGACCAGACCGCGCTGACGAGCTTCGTCACCCAGGCGCTGTTCAAGGGCGCCGAGAACGCCTCCGGCGAGCGCCACGCGGGCATCCCCGCGATCACCCAGATGCCGCGCATCACCACCGCGATCTTCGGCCTCGGCGGCCACGACCTGCAGCCGCGCCATCTGATCGCCGGTTTCGAGAACATGGAAAAGGGCGGCATGGCCCCGCTCGTCTACCTGGGCTCGCAGTTCTTCGCCAAGAATCCGTCGCCGCGCGTCGCCGAGTTGCAGGCCCGCCTGAAGGCGGCCTATCCCGAGACCGAGTTGATGGCGCTCGACACCGGCGAGAACCCGAACCTGCTGCCGAAGAAGGCGTTCCGCATCCGCTTCCACTCCGTGGGCGGTTACGGCACCATCGCTTCCGGCAAGCTGCTGACCGACATTCTCGCCGGCGTACTCGGCATGCACTCCAAATCGGCGCCCAAGTACGGTTCCGAAAAGAGCGGTGCGCCGACCAACTACTACATCACGCTGTCGCCCGAGCCGATCAAGATCACCAACGCCGAACTCGAGGACGTCGAAATCGTCATCTCGCCGGACCACAAGGTCTTCAGCCACACCAATCCGCTGCGCGGCCTGGTGGCCGGCGGCACCTTCATGATGCAGACCAACCTCTCTGCCGCCGAGGTCTGGATGCAGTTGCCCGAGCAGGCGCGCAAGACCATCCGCGACAGGAAGATTCGCTTCTACATCGTGGACGCCTTTGCCGTGGCCAAGAAGCATGCGCCGACGCCGGAACTGGAAACGCGCATGATGGGCATCGCCTTCATCGGCGCCGTCGCCGGCCATGTGGATCGCGTGTCGGCCGATGCATCGGCCGACGTGATTCTGGAGAAGATCCGCAGCCAGATCTCCAAGAAGTTCGGCAGCAAGGGCGGCGCCGTCGTCGATGGCAACATGGCGGTCATTCGCGAAGGCATCGAGGCCACGCAAAAGGTTGACTATGGCAGCGCCGCCATCAAGAAGGCCGAATCCCTGCCGATTGCGGCCAGCAGCCGCGGCGTGGCGATATCGGCGCGCATGTGCCGCGCCAGCGGCTCTCCGGGCAGCGCCGGCTTCGGCGACCGCGGCTACTACGACGACATCGTCGCCAGCCATTTCCGCGAAGGCACCATCTCCGAGGCGCCGGTATTGCCCGGCACCGGCATGTTCATGCCGGCAGGCACCTCGGCCTGGAAGGACAAGGGCCTGTTCCGCCGCACGGTGCCCGAGTTCAACGCGAACCTGTGCACCGGCTGCATGGAATGCGCGCTGGTCTGTCCGGATGCCGCCATCCCGAACAACGTCCACGATATTCACGAACTGCTGACGACGGCCATCCACCAGCTCGACATCGCGGAAGCCCAGAAGGAGGCGATGCGCGAGCATGTCTATACACTGGCCGAAGCGCTGCGCGAGATGTATCGGCAGACCAAGGAGCCGCGCCCGCTGCACGAAATGGTTGCCGAGGCGGCGAGCACACTGGATACCGACAAGGTCACGGTGCTCAAGAATTTCGGCAAGGTCGCAGAGATTCTCTCCGTCTATTCCGTCGCCAAGACGCGGCCCTTCTTCGATGCCATGGAGAAGACCAACCCCGGCAGCGGCGGCCTCTTCGGCGTCAATGTCGACCCGTGGAAATGCACCGGCTGCCTTGAGTGCGTCGACGTCTGCGGCCCGGGCGCCCTGGTCGCGCGCGAACAGGATGCGGCTCTCATGGAAAGTCTTCAGGCCCGCTTCGAGTTTGGCGCCAGGATGCCGAACACGCCGGCACGCTTCGTCGACGGCGCCGTCAAGGGCGGCGGCGAGACCAAGCGCCTGATGCTCGATCGCGCCAACTACTACGCAACCAACGGCGGCCATGGCGCCTGCCGCGGCTGCGGCGAAGTGACGGCGATTCGCCTGGTCATGGCGACCAATCGCGCCATCTTCGACCGGCGCCGCCGCGACCACATCCGCGAACTCGAAGGCCTGATCGAACGCCTGAACTTCAAACAGTCGACGCTGCTCTCCAAGAGCGATAACGAACGGCGCGAGCGCATCGTTACCGTTCTCGAGACCCTTGAGAAGCGGCTCTACCTGTTCGAGAGCGGCCCCGGCGGCAACGGCCCCGCGGGCGCCGTGATCGCCAATTCGACCGGTTGCAGCAGCGTCTATGCGTCGACGTTCCCGTTCAACTGCTACAACGACCCGTGGGTCAACAGCCTGTTCCAGGACGCGCAACCGCTGGCCAAGGGCATCTTCGAGGGGCTGTCCGCCGCCGCCATCGAGGACATGCGCGCCCTGCGCATGGCGCGCCTCGAGCTGGACGACGCCTTCGATCCGGAGGTTCACGGCAAGGAGTTCGACAAACTCTCGTGGAACCAATTCACCGTCGATGAGTTGAATCTCCTGCCGACGGTGATGACCGTGGGCGGTGACGGCGCCACCTACGACATCGGATTCGGCGCGTTGTCACGCATTCTGTGTACCGACACGCCGCTCAAGATTCTGGTGCTCAATACCGGCGCCTATTCGAACACCGGCGGCCAGGCCTCGACTGCGAGCTTCCTCGGCCAGGACTCCGATCTTGCGCGGATAGGCACGCTGCACAGCGGCAAGCACGAGCACCGCAAGGAGCTTGGGCTGATCGCCTCCTTCCACCCCAACGTCTTCGTCTGTTCCACCAGCACCGCGCTGCAGGGCCACTTCCTCAAGAACACGCTGGAGTTTCTCACCTACACCGACGCGCCGGCATTGTTCGACGTCTACACGCCCTGTCAGCCCGAGCACGGCATCGCCGACGATGCCGCCAACCGGCACGCGCGGCTCGCGGTCGAGAGCCGCATGAATCCGGTGTTTGTGCACGATCCTCGCCGCGGTGTGGCGCTCAACGAATGGTTCTCGCTCGAGGGCAACCCCGATCCGGATCAGACCTGGAGCACGACGACGCTGGAGTACCTCGACGACGACGGCAAGGTGGCTTTGAAGACGATGCCGCTGACGCCGGCCCACTTCGCGCTCGGCGAAAACCGCTTCAAGAAGCACTTCCGCAAGATCTCCGCTGACGATCCCAACGCCATCGTCGTCTGCGAGTACGTTGAGTTGAGTCTGCCGGACCGCGAAGGAAAGACACCTTACATCTGGTCGGTCGATGCGCAGAAGCGGCTGGTCAAGCTGTCCGTCTCCAGCGTCGTCGTCCAGTTGGTCGAGGAACGACGCAAGTACTGGCACATGCTGCAATACCTCGGCGGCTACCATGTGACCAAGCTCGACGCCAGCCACCGCGCCGGCATCGAGAGCCTGCAGGCGCAGTATCAGGAGGCGATGAAGCAGCGTGAGGCGTCACTCGACACCATCGCCCGCTCCATGTCCGAACTGGCTGCATCGAGCAAGGCGCCCGCCGCCGGTTTCGTGCCCATGGCAGGCTTTGCCCTTGCCGCGCCTTCAGCCGATGCTGCTGCCCCGGCTGACACCGCGCCGAGCGGCGATGCGCTGGTGACTTTCTCGCAGGAAGACCAGGCGAATTGCACCAACTGCAAGACCTGCTATCAGGACCTCTCGGAGTTGTTCGAAAAGACCCGCATCGTCGTCAACGGCGAGACCAGGGAAGTTGCCCAGTTGATTCCGGGCGCCCTGGAGCGCGTGACCGTGACACCGGAACTCAAGAACCGTATCAAGAAGGTCGCCGCCAACTGCGACGCGGAGATCATTCGATGAGCACGCCGATTCCCAACGCCGGTTCCGAGGACCTGCAGCGCTACCTGCATGCGACCACGGCGCTGGAGGCTACGCAGTCCCAACTTGAAGCGCTCGAACAAAGCGAGGCCGTCGGCGTGTATCAGAAGCAGTTGGCGTTGCTGCAACGCCGGTTGCTCACCGAACCGCAGGCCTTCCGCGACATGTTCATGGCCGACGGCATGCAGGCGGTGGTCTGGGAGTTCCAGCAGGAGGAACTCGGCGCGGAATTCACGCGTACGCTCTGGAAGCTGCTGTTGAAGAACGACGACATGAGCACGGTGCTGATGCGCTTCGTCTGGAACGTGCCGCTCAAGCTCAAGCGCAAGTTCGTGCGTGCCCTCGACATGCATCTGTCCGACCGCTACCCGATGTTCAATGGCCTTTCGGAAGACTGGCCGGCCAACAACAGCATTCCGCCCTTCATGCGCGACGCCGACGAACGCTCACGCGATTTCGGCCTGGTCAACGAAGGCTATCTCGGCTACATCGGTCAGGGCTTCAGCGCGCGTGAGGTCGACCTTTTCGTCTGGCTCGAAGCGCTGCGCGACAAGCAGTGCGAGGAGCGTCCCTGCGAGATCGGTGTGCATGCCCCCGGCAAGCCCGAGAACAAGGGCGGCTGTCCGGTCAAGATACATATCCCGGAAATGCTCGAACTGCTGGGCACCGGCCGTTTCCGCGAGGCGATGGAGCTGATCGAGAGTTGCAACCCGCTGCCCAACGTCACCGGCCGCGTTTGCCCTCAGGAGCTTCAGTGCCAGGGCGTCTGCGCCCATACCAAGCGACCGATCGAGATCGGCCAACTGGAGTGGTATTTGCCGCAACGCGAAAAGCTGGTCAACGCCGAGGGCATCGCCGAGCGCTTCACCGACCTGCCCGACCCGTGGGCCAAGGCCGACAAGCCGCCGGTCGCGGTCGTCGGTTCCGGCCCTGCCGGCCTCATCAACGCCTATCTGTTGGCGGCCGAGGGTTTCCCGGTCACCGTGTTCGAGGCCTTCCATACGCTCGGCGGCGTGCTGCGCTATGGCATTCCAGAGTTTCGCCTGCCCAACGAACTGATCGACGACGTCGTCAGGAAGATCGAGGCGCTGGGCGGCAAGTTCGTCAAAAATTTCGTCGTCGGCAAGACCGCGACCATTGGCGATCTCCAGAAGGCCGGCTTCTGGAAGATATTCGTCGGTACCGGCGCCGGTCTGCCGCGCTTCATGAACGTGCCCGGCGAGCACCTGCTCAACGTCATGTCGGCCAATGAGTTCCTCACGCGCGTCAACCTGATGCAGGGCGCGGCGGAGGGCTACGAGACGCCGCTGCCGGAGTGCAAGGGCAAGAACGTCATGATCATCGGCGGCGGCAACACCGCCATGGACGCCGCGCGCACCGCGCGCCGCCTCGGCGGCAATGTCACCATCGTCTATCGCCGCACCCAGTCCGAAATGCCGGTGCGCGTTGAAGAACTCCACCACGCGCTCGAAGAAGGTATCCAGCTCAAGGAACTGCGTGCGCCCAGCGAGTTCGTCGGCGACGACACGCACTTCGTCAAGCGTGCCAAGCTCGACATCATCGAACTCGGCGCGCCCGATGCCTCGGGCCGTCGCAGCCCGGTCGCCAGCGGTCGCGTCGAAATGATGGATACCGACCTGGCGATCATGGCGCTCGGCAACACCGCCAACCCGATCATCAAGGACTCGGAGCCGAGCCTCAAGACCACCAAGTGGGGCACCATCGACATCGTCGGCAAGGGCTCGCAGCAGACTTCGCTAGACGGTGTCTATACCGGCGGCGACGCCGCGCGCGGCGGCTCCACCGCCATTCGCGCGGCTGGCGACGGCCAGGCGGCGGCTCGAGAGATCGTCGGCGACATCAACATGACCACCGGCGAGATTCGCCGCATGGTGATGGCGGCGAAGAACTACACCGGTCTTGGCGCCGCTCCGTTCGCGATCCTCGAGAAGTTCGAGCTGGCCGGCAACATCGTCGAGTTCACGGTCGCGGCCCCGCTGATCGCCAGAACTGCCCGCGCCGGCCAGTTCGTACGCGTGCTGCCCTGGGACAAGGGTGAGCTGATCCCGCTGACGCTCGCCGACTGGAACGAAAAGGCCGGCACCATCACCATCGTCGTGCAGGCCATGGGCACCAGTTCGATCGCCATCAACGCCATGAAGGTTGGCGACGCCTTCTCCGGCATCGCGGGTCCGCTCGGTTTGCCGAGTGAACTGCACCGCTACGAAGGCGACCAGACGGTCGTCTTCACTGCGGGCGGCGTCGGCCTGCCGCCGGTCTATCCGATCATGCGCGAGCACCTGCGCATGGGCAACCACGTGACGCTGATCTCCGGCTTTCGCAGCGCCGATCTGCTCTTCTGGACCAAGGAAGACGAGCGCGTTGGCCAATTGCAGGAGGAGTTCCCCGAGCAACTGGCGGTGATCTACACCAGCAACGACGGCAGCTTCGGCATCAAGGGCTTCGTTACCGGACCGCTGGAGACGCTGCTGAAGCAGAACCAGGAGGGCAAGGGGCGCAAGATTGCCGAAGTCGTCACCATCGGTCCGCCGCTGATGATGCGCGCTGTCAGCGACCTGACCAAGCCTTACGGCGTCAAGACGGTGGCGAGCCTCAACTCGATCATGGTCGACGCCACCGGCATGTGCGGCGCCTGCATGGTGCCGGTCAATGTCGAAGGCAAGCTGGTACGCAAGCACGCCTGCATCGACGGACCGGAAATCGACGCCCACGCCATCGATTGGGACAAGTTCCTGCCGCGTTTCGGCCAATTCAAGAAGCAGGAGCAGGAGAGCAAGGCCAGGCACGGTTTCGCGTGAACGCGACAGCATCCCGAAGCCGGTTCGACACCGGCTTCGGGATGATGAAAATGTGTTTCACATCGTGAAACACATTTATGTTGCGTTGCAATGATATTTCCCTATACTTTCAACCGTCACGAACATGAAAGCGGCGCAACCGCTTTTGTGCCCACAACGGGGAACTCCAACCGGTTCCCTTCTGAGTAGGCCGGGTCGAACCTCCGGTCGCGCCCGTGACGGGTTTCGCGATTCGCGCCCGCAAGGCGCCAATCGCTGAAACCTACAAGGATTTTTCATGTTGCCGTGTCGTCTGGTCGTGTCCGGACGTTGCGGCGGCGCAACATGGACTCGGTGGGAGCATCATGAACACGTTCGATCTGGCGGTTGCCGGGGGCTTCATGGCTTTGCTTGGCGTTGGCCTGGCGGGGCTGCTGGCGTTCGCCAATCGCAAGCTCCACGTGTTCGAGGATCCGCGCATCGGCGAGGTCGAAGATCTACTCCCGAAAACAAACTGCGGCGCCTGCGGCCAGGCCGGCTGCCGTGCCTTCGCCGAGAAGGCCGTGACAGGCGAGGTGGTTCCGGCTCAATGTACCGTGAGTTCGCCGGATCAACGCGACGGCATTGCCGATCTGCTCGGTGTTTCGGCCGGCGACATCGAAAAGAAGGTGGCGCGTCTGGCCTGCGCTGGCGGTCGCCATGTCGCCTTCCTGCGTGCGCGCTATTCCGGCCACGATTCCTGCCGCGCCGCTGCCGTGGTCTCGGGCGGCGGCAAGGAATGCGCCTGGGGTTGCCTGGGCCTGGCCGACTGCATGAACGTTTGCGACTTCGGCGCCATCCATATGGACCTGCATGGACTGCCTGTGGTCGATGCCGACAAGTGCGCCGCCTGCAACGATTGCGTGGAAGTCTGCCCCAAGGGCCTCTTTTCGCTGGAGCCCGTAAGCCGGCAGCTCTGGGTCGCCTGCAAGAGCCAGGCGGACGGCGACACCGCCGAGGCGGCCTGCGAAGTCGCCTGTACTGCTTGCGGAAAATGTGTCGTCGATGCGGCTCCGGGACTGATGAAGCTCGCCGGCAACCTTGCCGCAATCAACTACGAACTCAATGTCTGGGCCAACAAGAAGCCCATTGAGCGCTGTCCGACCGGCGCCATCGTCTGGTTTGAAAACCCCAACCGCCCCGTCCGTGGCGCCGTTGCGAAGAAGATCCTGCGCAACGAGCCCCTGCCGGTGCTGCACTGATTCACAGATTCAGGAGTCCATCATGTTCAAGAAACTCTTCCAGTTCTCGTTGCTCGAATCCGGCGGCGCTGCCAAGGAAACGAAGGCGGTGAAGTATCCCGGCGTACGCGATGCGGTGGACGGCAACACGGCGGTGATCCACGTCGAGCGCGAAGCCTCGGATGCGGCCGGCGCCTATCCGATCACGCCATCGACGCAGATGGGCGAGTACTGGGCCGAGGAAGTGGCCAAGGGCCACCTGAACATCTCGGACCGCCCGCTGATCTTTGTCGAGCCGGAGTCAGAGCACGCGGCCGCAGGTGTAACTGCCGGCATGGCAATGACCGGTTTGCGCGCCACCAACTTCTCGTCCGCGCAGGGTGTTGCCTTCATGCACGAGTCACTCTACGGCGCCGTTGGCAAGCGTCTGCCCTACGTGCTCAACATGGGCTGCCGCGCCATCACCAAGGCGTCGCTGAACGTGCATTGCAGCCACGACGACTACCACTGTGTGGATGACACCGGCTTCATCCAGGTGATGGCCAAGAACGCCACCGAGGCCGCCGACCTGAACCTGATCGCGCGCAAGGTCGCCGAGCTGTCGCTGACGCCGGCCATCGTCGGCCAGGACGGATTCCTGACCACGCACCTGATCGAGTCTGCGCAGTTGCCGGAACGTGAACTGGTGCGGGAATTCCTCGGCAAGCCCGACGACCTGATCGACACGCCGACGCCCGCGCAGGCCATGCTCTACGGCCCGAAGCGTCGCCGCGTGCCGGCGATCTGGGACGTCGATGTGCCGATGGTGTCCGGTGTGGTGCAGAACCAGGACGCCTACATGCATGCCGTGGCGGGCCAGCGCCCCTACTTCTTCGAGCACATCGAAGACCTGACCGAAACCTGCATGGCCGAATACGCCGAACTGACCGGCCGTCGCTACAACCGCATCTCGACCTACAAGGCGCAGGATGCCGAGTACCTGCTGGTCGGCATGGGTTCCATGATTGTCCAGGCCGAAGTCGTTGCCGACTACCTGCGTGAAACGCGCGGCATCAAGGTGGGCGTGGTGAACATCACGATGTATCGCCCCTTCCCCGGCGACCTGCTTGGCCACGTCCTGCGCGGCAAGAAGGGTGTCGCGGTGCTGGAGCGTACCGACCAGCCGCTGGCCGAAGACCTGCCGCTGGTGCGCGAACTGCGTTCCGCGCTCACTAAGTGCCTGGAAAACGGCGCGACCATCGATACGGAAAAGCCTTACGCCGGCTATGCTTCCTATGGTGCCGGCGACATGCCGCGCCTGTATTCCGGCAGCTACGGTCTCGGTTCACGTGACATGCAGCCCGAGGCCATGATCGGTGCTGTCGAGAACATGCTGCCCGAGGGCAAGAAGCGCAAGTTCTTCTACCTCTCGGTCGACTTCGAACGTGAAGCGCTGAACCCCAAGGACGAGATCCACCAGCAGCAACTTCAGGAAGCCTATCCGCGCATCAAGGAGCTGGCGGTACGCGGTTCCGAAAACCCGAACCTGCTGCCCAAGGGCGCCATCACCGTGCGTATGCACTCGGTCGGCGGCTGGGGCGCCATTACCACCGGCAAGAACCTGGCGGTGACGCTGTTCGAACTGCTCGGGTACGACATCAAGGCCAATCCGAAGTACGGTTCCGAGAAGAAGGGCCAGCCGACCACCTATTATCTGTCGGCGGCACCGGAACCCATCCGCATCAATTGCGAATACGTCTATGTGGATGTGGTGCTCTCGCCCGACCCCAACGTCTTCGGCCACTCGAACCCGCTCTCCGGTCTGAAGAAGGGTGGCACGTTCATCATCCAGTCCAACCTCGGCGATGAGACCTGGGCCAACTTCCCGGTCTGGGCACAGAAGTTCATCGTCGACAACGATATCCACGTCTTCTACCTTGACGCCTTCCAGATCGCCCGCGAGGAAGCCGGCAGTCCTGAGCTGCAATTGCGCATGCAGGGCAATGCTTTCCAGGGGGCGTTCTTCGCCGCGAGTTCGGTCATGAAGAATGCCGGCCTTACCGAAGATCGCCTGTTCCACGCCATCGAGGCCCAGTTGAAGTCGAAGTTCGGCGGCAAGGGTGTGGCGGTGGTCGAGAACAACCTCAAGGTGGTCAAGCGCGGCTTCATCGAACTGCATGAGATCACCGACAAGCAGGTCGGCGCATCTCGCAAGCAACTGGCGAAGAAGGATGCCGGCCTGCCGATCATGCTCCAGCAGCTTCCGGAATCCGACGGCAAGGTTTCCGATATCCATCGCTTCTGGGAACAGACCGGCCATTTCTACGCTACCGGCAAGGGCTCCGACAATCTGGTCGATCCGTTCATCGGTACCTCGCTGATGCCGGCCGCCACCGGCGTGTTCCGCGACATGACCGGCATCCGCTTCGAGCATCCGGTCTGGATCGCCGAGAACTGCACGGCCTGCGGAAACTGCTATACGGAATGTCCGGACAGCGCGATTCCCGGCCTGGTCAGCTCAGTTGCCGACGTCTTCAATACCATCGTCAATCGCATCGAGACGCGCGGCACGCCGACGCGCTTCCTGCGGCGCGGCGTGCGCACGGTCGAGAAGCGCCTGCGTGGCCTGATCGAAGGTGATGGCGCGCCGGTGCGTGCGCTGATCGCTCAGGCGATCGACGCTACTGTGGCTGACGCGCCGGAGAACGAGCGCGAGAAGATGGCCGAGGAATTCAGGATGTTCAGCGCCGAACTCGGAGACTTCCAGTTCGCCACCACCAAGCCGTTCTGGACGCTGAAGGAGAAGAAGGGCGCCGGCACCGGCGGCCTGTTCTCCATCACCGTCAATCCGATCACCTGCAAGGCCTGCGCGCTGTGTGTCACCGTCTGCGAGGACGATGCGCTGAAGATGGTCACCCAGACCGACGAGAGCGTGGACAAGTTGCGCCAGGACTGGAACCTCTGGCTCGACCTGCCGACCACGCCGAAGGAATACAGCCGCATCGACAGCCTCGACGAGAAGATCGGCGCGCTGGAAACCCTGCTGCTCGACAAGCACAACTACATGTCGATGAACTGCGGCGACGGCGCCTGCCTCGGCTGCGGCGAGAAGACGGCGATCCATCTGTTCACCTCGACTGTCACCGCGCTGATGCAACCGCGCGTCAAGGCTTTCGTCGGGAAGCTGGATACCCTGATCGCCGGCCTGGAGCAGCGCATCCGCCTCAAGGTCACCGAGTCGATGGACGTCACCGACACGCGCGCCATGCTGGCGGCCGTCGAAGACGCCAAGGAAAGCGATCTCACGCTCTCGAAGCTTTCCGACCGCGTGTCGGCCGGCAAGCCCTCGCAGCCTATCGATCCAGCCTGGATGCGCACAGTGGCGCAGACGCTGGAGCGCCTGAAGGATCTGCGCTGGCGCTATCTGGAAGGCCCGAGCAAGCGCGGCCGCGCCGAAATGGGCATCGTCAACTCGACGGGTTGTACGTCGGTGTGGGCCTCGACCTATCCCTACCACCCGTATCCCTTCCCCTGGACTTCGCACCTGTTCCAGGACTCGCCTTCGGTGGCGATGGGCCTGTTCGAGGGCCACATGGCCAAGATGGCCGAGGGTTTCAAGGCCGTCCGGTTGGCGGAAATGGAACTCAACAGCGAGTACGTGCCGGACCACCACGAGGACTTCTTCCGTCGCTTCGACTGGCACCAGTTCAGTGAGGAAGAGTGGCTGCTCTGCCCGCCGGTGGTCAGCGTCGGCGGCGACGGCGCCATGTACGACATCGGCTTCCAGAACCTCTCTCGCGCCATGATGTCGGGCATGCCGATCAAGGTGCTGGTGGTCGACACCCAGGTGTATTCGAACACCGGCGGTCAGGCCTGTACTTCGGGCTTCATTGGCCAGGTGTCCGATATGGCGCCCTGGGGCACGGCGCAAAAGGGCAAACAGGAGACGCGCAAGGAAATCAGCCTGATCGGCATGGCGCATCGCACCTCCTATGTGATGCAAGGCACGATCGCCCACGTGAACCACTTGCTGGAAGGCTACATCGACGGCCTCAACTCGCGCCGTCCGGCGCTGTTCAACATCTATGCCGTCTGTCCGCCGGAGCATGGCGTCGGTGACGATACGGCCGTGGCCCAGAGCAAGCTGGCGGTGGAGTCGCGCGCCTATCCGTTGTTCCGCTTCGATCCGGATGCCGGCATCACCTTCAGCGAATGCGTCAGCCTGGAAGGCAACCCGGCGATGGACACCGACTGGCCGACCTACACGCTGAAGTACAAGGACGAGAACGGTATCGAAAAATCGATGGAACTGCCGCTGACCTTCGCCGATTTCGCGGCCACCGAGGCGCGCTTCGGCAAGCATTTCAAGAAGGCGCCGCAGGATGCCTGGAATGACGACATGGTGCCGATGGCCGACTTCCTGGCGCTCGATATCGAAGACCGCGAAGGCAAGTTCCCCTACATCTGGGGCGTCGATCGCAAGAACCGCCTGATCCGTCTGCTGGTCACGGCCGAACTGGCTCGCGCCACGGAAGAGCGCAAGCACTTCTGGCAGCAGTTGAAGGACATCGCCGGCGTGTCGCGCGGCGCAGCGGATGCCGATGGGATTGCCGAGCAGGTACGCGCCGAACTGATCGCCAAGATCACGGCCAGTCTCGGCGTCAGTGGTGGCGACATCGTGCCGGCCGCGGAAAAAGTCAGCCGTGGCGATACGCCAACCGATGGCTACGATGCCTGCTGGATCGACACGCCGGAATGCACGGCCTGCGACGAGTGCATCAATCTTGCGCCCAAGGCCTTTGCCTACAATGACGACAAGAAGGCGATCGTGGTCGACCCCAAGGGCGGCAAATTCGCCGACATCGTCAAGGCGGCCGAGAAGTGCACCGCCGGTTGCATCCACCCGGGCACGCCGTGGAATTCCGCCGAACCCGGCCTCGACAAGCTGATGGCGCGCGCGGCGAAGTTCAACTAAATGAAGCTGCTTAACTACTTTCGCGGCGAAGCCTTCCAGCGCGGGGTGCATCCGGCCTCGCGCAAGGAGGCGACGGCGAGTCGGCGCATCCGCCGCCTGCCGTTTCCGCCGCGCGTGATCGTGCCGCTCTCGCAGCACATCGGCAAACTGCCGCATGCGATCGTCAAGGTCGGCGAAGAGGTCGTGCGCGGCCAGCCCATCGCGCGCGCCGACGACTGGTTGTCGGTGCCGCATCATGCGCCGGTGACGGGGGTGGTTGAGGCGATCGAACTGAAGCCTTCGGCGCGCGGTCCGTGGACGCAGTCCATCGTGATTCGCGCCCATGCCGGCGCGACCCAGGAAGACCTCTGGGGCCAGCCGCGTGATCTCGATTCGCTGAGCGGTTCGGAACTCCTGCAAGCGGTTTGGGATGCCGGCATGGTCGGCCTCGGCGGTGCGGCCTTCCCGACCCATGCCAAGCTGTCGGTGCCCAAGCAGGCGCACGTGCATACGCTGGTGGTCAATGGCTGCGAGTGTGAGCCCTATCTGACTTGCGACCATCGGGTCATGGTCGAGGACGCCGACGATCTGGTCCGCGGCATCCGCTACGCGATGCGCATCACCGGCGCGGTACGCGCCATCGTTGGCATCGAGGACAACAAGCCCGATGCGGTGGCCGCGGTCGAGGCCGCCATCGTACGCGCCCATACGCCTGAGGGCGTCATTCACGCTGAAGCCGTGCCGACCAAGTATCCGCAAGGCTCGGAGAAAATGCTGCTGATGGCGCTGTTCGGTGTCGAGATCCCTTCCGGTCAGTTGCCGGTTTCGATGGGCATGGTGGTGAACAATGTCGGCACGCTGGCCGCGCTGGGCAAACTGCTGCCGCGCGGGCAGGGACTGACCGAGCGTGTGGTGACGGTGACCGGACCGGGCGTTGCGCGTCCCGGCGACTACCGCGTGCCGCTTGGCACGCCGCTCAGGTTCGTGCTCGATTACGCCGGCGTGGAAGCGACGCCGGGCATCGATCGCCGACAGGTAATCCTCGGCGGCCCGATGATGGGTCAGGCCATCGCCTCGCTCAACGTGCCGATCACCAAGGGCGTGTCCGGTGTGCTGGTGTTCCGCCACGACGACATGGTGGCCAACGACGAACGCAAGACCTATCCGTGCATCAAGTGCGGCGAGTGCGTCGAATCCTGCCCGATGGGCCTGAACCCGTCGACGCTGGGCATGCTGGCGGCCAAGCGCGAGTACGACCTGATGGGCGGTGAGTATCATCTCGGCGACTGTTTCGAGTGCGGCTGCTGCACCTACGTCTGCCCGTCCAACATTCCGCTCGTGCAGCAGTTCCGGGTGGCAAAACAGATTCTGCGTGAAAGGGCGGCCAGTTAGATGGGAACCGTCGAAATCCGTCCCGCTCCCCATATCCGGGGCGAGCGCACCGTCGAAAAGATCATGCTCAACGTGGTCTACGCGCTGCTGCCGATCTGCCTGTTCTACGTTTTCCAGTATGGCATTTCGGCGCTGGCTTCGATCACCGTCGTCACCGGCACCTGCCTGCTGACCGAGCGCTGGTTCGTCAAGACAGGAACGCAGTCGGGCAACCTCGCCGACTTTTCCGCCACCATCACCGGCCTGCTGCTGGCGCTGACCTTGCCGCCGGGCTTTCCGCTCTGGATGGGTGCGGTCGCCGGCTTCGTCGCCATCGCGCTGGGCAAGGGCCTGTTCGGCGGGCTCGGTTTCAACGTCTTCAATCCGGCGCTGGTCGGCCGCGCTTTCGTCCAGGCGGCGTTCCCGACCTCGATCGCCACCTATACGCCGTCCTTCCTGTCCGGCCGTTTCTTCGAGTTCATCCCGTCCAGCCTCGCCTGGCCGCTGATGA
Source organism: Gammaproteobacteria bacterium (assembly GCA_018819515.1). Lineage (GTDB taxonomy): Bacteria > Pseudomonadota > Gammaproteobacteria > Burkholderiales > Rhodocyclaceae > Fen-999. The sequence goes on along the minus strand of JAHJPX010000008.1, from coordinate 120,894 downwards.
CGCCCGCCAGCGCCGCGCTCTGGCTCAAGGAAAAGCAGATCGACGCGCTGGCCGGCGCGACGCCGCTTGCCAAGTGGAAGTTCGATGGCGTGCTGGCCGAGGCGGGCGACCTGCTGACGTCGCTGGCGGGCCACATGGCGGTCGGGCCCTCGCCGCTGCTGATCCTCGCCTGCGGCGCCTATCTTGCTTTTCGCCGCTATCTCGACTGGCGGATTCCGACCGCCATCCTCGGCGGCGCCGGCGTGGTCGCGTGGCTGCTGTTCGCCTTCAATCCCGCGTACTACCCGAACCCGTTCTTCATGCTGTTCTCGGGCGGCCTGATCCTCGGCGCGGTCTTCATGGCGACCGACATGGCGACCTCGCCCGTCACGCCGCGCGGCATGTGGCTCTACGGCGGCCTGATCGGCCTGCTGACAGTGGTGATCCGCTATTACAGCGGCCTGCCCGAGGGCGTCATGTACGCCATCCTGATCGGCAACGCGGCGACGCCGCTGATCGAGCGCATTACCCAACCGGCGCCATTCGGCAAGGGGGTATTGGGCCGAGCGAAGAAGGGTGCGTCGTATCCATTGCACCCGGGCTACATCTCGCGCGAAGAGGCGGGCGCGGTGACGCCGAAGAAACGCATTCTCAAGAACAAGCCGAAACCCGATGAGCGCAAAACACCCCACCACTGAGCAGGCGCCGCCGGCGACGCCGACCTGGGCGATGATCCGGACGCTGGGCCTGGTCGCGGGCATCTGCGGCCTGGTCATCGTCGGCTCGTACCAGGGCACCTATGATGCCGTCGCCGCCAACAAGCGCATCGCCATGGAACGCGCGGTGTTCAAGGTCGTGCCCGCCGCCAGGTCCATCAATGCGTACTACGCCCTTGAAGGCGGGGGCGTTGCCAAGGCGGAGGGCGAGGCGCCCGCCGGCGCGGTGAATTTCTTCGCCGGTTACGACGAAACCGGCAAGCTGGTCGGCGTCGCCGCCGAAGGTGTGGCCAAGGGCTACGCCGACGCCGTGCGCATCATGTTCGGCTACGATCCCGACTGCGGGTGCGTCAGGAATATCGGCGTGGTTGCCATGCGCGAAACGCCGGGCATCGGCGACAAGATCGCCAAGGACAAGGAATTCCTCGCCAATTTCGAGAAGCTCGATGCGCAGTTGAATGCCGGGATGAGTGCGCTCGCCCACGAGATCGTGACCGTCAAGCACGGCAGCAAGACCGATGCCTGGCAGGTGGACGCCATCGCCGGCGCCACCATCACCTCGCGCGCCGTCGGCCGCGCCATCAACGACGCCGCGCAGGCGCTGCTGCCGAAACTGGTGCCGCACCTGGACAAGATCAAGGACAAGTCATGACCCCGAGCACGACCGCGAAATGGGATGAATTCATGGAGGGGATCTGGAAACAGAACCCGATCTTCGTCATGGTGCTCGGCATGTGCCCGGCGCTGGCCGTCACGGTTTCGGCGGTCAATGCGATCTCCATGGGCATCGCCACCACCTTCGTGCTCACCTGTTCCTGCCTGTTGGTGTCCCTGATGCGCAAGATGGTGCCGAAGGAGGTGCGCATCGCCACCTACATCGTCATCATTGCCACCTTCGTCACGGCCGTCGACTACTTCATTCAGGCGATCAGCCTTGCGCTCTACGACGCGCTCGGCGCCTTCATCCAACTGATCGTGGTGAACTGCATCATCCTCGGCCGCGCCGAGGCGCACGCTTCGAGGAACCCGCCACTGGTGGCCGTGAGCAACGCGCTGGGCATGGGCGCCGGTTTCACCATCGGCCTGTTCGCCCTCGGTTCGGTACGCGAGATACTCGGCAACGGCACGCTGTTCGGCTTCTCGCTGTTCGGCGAGCACTTCCAGCCGTGGGTGATCATGGTGCTGCCGCCCGGCGGCTTCTTCGTGCTCGGCGCCTGGCTGCTGCTGTTCGCCTGGTTCGAACGCCGCAAGCAGGCGATCAAGGAGGCCGGCCAACATGCATGAAACCGCCTTCCAGATCTTCATCAATACGTTGCTGGCCAACAACTTCGTGCTGGCCATGTTCCTCGGCCTGTGCCCGTTCCTTGGCGTTTCGGGCAAACTCAACACGGCGTTCCCGATGGGCGTGGCGACCACCTTCGTGATGCTCGTCGCCTCGCTGTGCGCGTACGGCCTCAACATGCTGCTCTCCGCTTTTCACCTGGAGTTCCTGCGTCTGATCGCCTACATCGTCATCATCGCCTCGACGGTGCAACTGGTCGAGATGGTCATGAAGAAGTACAGCCCGGCCCTGTTCCGCGCGCTCGGTATCTACCTGCCGCTCATCACCACCAACTGCGCCGTGCTCGGCGTGGCGCTCTTCCAGACCGCGCGTGACTATGATTTTGTGCAGTCCATCACCTTCGCCATCGGCGGCGGCCTCGGCTTCACGCTGGCGCTGGTACTGATGGCCAGTGTGCGCGAGCGCCTGCAACTCTCCAACGTGATTACGCTGGCGGAGGGCACCGCACTGTCTCTGATGCTGGCCGGCATCCTGTCGCTGTCCTTCATGGGCTTCGCCGGGCTGGGGGGGTGATGGTGGCCCACCCCTCCCGGCCTCCCCTCGCGGGGAGGAACCCGCAGGCCTCGCTACGCTCGGAGCGTTACGGGGTACTTCGATCGCGCGTCGTTGCGGTTTGCGCCTCCGGCGCGTGCCGCCCGGCCTTGGGGCGGCCCTGCGGCCGGGCTGCGGCGTTATGACAACCTATCTCGTTGTCGTTGGCCTGATCTTCGCCGTCATGATCGGCGGCATCGCCGTCGATCGCCTCTACGCGCGCTTCGCGCGCCGCAATCCCGAGCTCGGCCCCTTCCGCAAGAACGACGGCGGCTGCGGTTGCTGCGCGGCGAAGGAGGCGTGCACCGACCGGGAGAGCTGTTCGCCCTGAACTCCCCTTGACCACCGTAAGACAGTCCGGGGAGAATGCCGCGACCCGAGACCAGGTGGAACGCTTCCAGGGTGTCGTGGAGCCACCGGTCTGAACCTTTCTTCCCCACCCAAAAATCATGCTATCCACACTCGTTCTCGTCTTTGTCGTCGTATATGCGGCGATCGCCTTCGAACATCCCATCAAAATCAACAAGTCGGCTTCCGCCCTGTTGGGGGCGGGACTGCTATGGACCGTCTATGCGACATTGAGCGGCGACATGCATGCCGTGAGCGAGCAGCTCGGCGAGTCGGTCATGGCCACCGCGCAGATCGTGTTCTTTCTGATGGGTGCGATGACCATCGTCGAAGTGGTGGACGCGCACAACGGCTTCGAGGTCATCACCAAGCGCATCCGTACCGCCAGTATGTCCCGGCTATTGTGGCTGGTGGGCTTCGTCGCCTTCTTCCTCAGTTCCGTTCTGGACAACCTGACCACCACCATCGTGATGGTCTCGCTGATGCGCAAGCTGCTCGCCAAGCAACAAGACCGCCTGTTCTTCGCCGGCATCATCGTCATCGCCGCCAACGCCGGCGGCGCATGGACGCCGATCGGCGACGTCACGACCACCATGCTCTGGATCGGCGGCCAGATCACCTCGCTGGCGATCATGAAGGGGGTGTTCTTCGCTTCGATCGTCAGCCTGGCCGTGCCGCTGGCCGTCACCGCCTATGTGCTGCGCGGCCGTGCGGTTGAAGGCCCCCTGGTGGCCAACGTCGAGCAGGGATCACGCACCACCGAGTTCGAGCGCAACCTGATGTTCTTCCTCGGGCTTGGCATCCTAGTGGCAGTGCCCGTGTTCAAGACGGTCACGCACCTGCCGCCCTTCATGGGCATCCTGTTCGGCCTGGGCATTCTGTGGCTGGTGGGCGACCTGATCCACCGCCACAAGGAGGACGAGGCGAAGCAGGGGCTGACACTGGTGCATGCGCTGCACCGGATCGACATGAGTTCCATCGTCTTCTTTATCGGCATCCTGCTGGCGGTGGCGACACTGGAACATTCGCAGATTCTCTCCTCTCTGGCGCAATGGCTTGACCAAACGGTCGGCAGACAGGACGTGATCGTATTGTTGATCGGCCTGGTGAGCGCCGTTGTCGACAACGTGCCGCTGGTGGCGGCATCCATGGGCATGTACGATCTGGCCCGGTTCCCCACCGACAGCTTCCTCTGGGAGTTCATGGCCTACTGTGCTGGAACGGGCGGCTCCATCCTCATCATCGGTTCCGCGGCAGGGGTTGCGGCGATGGGACTCGAGAAGATCGATTTTTTCTGGTATGTGAAGAAAATCAGCGGTCTGGCACTGATCGGGTACTTCGCGGGTGCGGGCGCCTATCTGGTCCAGTACCGGTTGCTGCACTGACGGTGCGATGACCATCGTCAATTGTCCGACCTGCGGCAAGCCCGTCGAATGGCGCGCGGAGAATCGCTATCGGCCGTTTTGTTCGGAACGCTGCAAGCAGATCGACCTTGGCGCCTGGGCGAACGACGAATATCGGGTGCCGGCGAGTGAATCAGACCCAGACGGACCGGATGGCAGCGATGCCATGGGCACCGGCCAGGCGCGCTGAATCGAGGTCGTCGCGGCCCAGCCCACCGATCGCATAAACCGGCAGCGGAGTGTTCTCCAGCAGCTTGGCGACCGCCGGCCATCCGAGGCCGGGTTGGCCGGGGTGCGTCGCGGTCGGCTTGACCGCGCCGAGCACCGCGAAGTCCAACTGGAATTCCGCTGCGCGCTTCAGCTCCGCGGCGTCGTGGCAGGAAGCGGCAACCAGCGGGAAATTCGGTCGGCCGTGCAAATCCTTCAGTTGTTCGCCGGTGAGGTGCAGGCCGTCGGCGCCGACGGCGCGGGCGAGTTGCGCGTCGCCGTTGACCAGCAGTCGCGCATCGTGACGCTGGCAGAGCGAAACTGCTGCGGCGGCGAAGGCTTCGCGCTGGTCGGCCGGCAGCTTCGCCTCGCGCAGTTGCACCAGCCGCAGACCGTTCTGCAGCGCGCGTTCGAGAAAAGTCAGCTGTGGCGACACGCCGATCTCGTGGGCGTGGGTGACGCCATAGACGTCGGGCAAGGCAAGCGATGCCAGCACCGGCGCGTTGGCCGGCAACATCGGCGACACGGTGGTCGCACCCGGCCGCTGCCATTCCAGCGCGGCATGCACGTGATCGCGGATCTCGCCGCGCCACTCCATCACGCGGAAGAAATGCAAACGCACGTGCGCGTGTTCGTATACGTGTTCGCGCACGATCCACGGCGTTGCCTTCACGACCTCGATTTCGAGTTCCTCGTGCAACTCGCGGACCAGCGCCGCGCGCGGCGTTTCGTTCGCCTCCACCTTGCCGCCGGGAAATTCCCAGTAGCCGGGATAGAACGTGTCCGGCGCGCGCTGGCCCAGCAGGAAACTGCCGTCGGGTCTTTCGATGACGGCGGCGGCGACTTCGGTGAGCTTCACAGCGTAGCCCCGGCGAAGGGCCGCCCCGAGCTGTGGCGGCACGCGCCAAAGGCGCAAGCCGCTATGTTTTTCACTCGGAGCGCCCCGTAACAAACCGAGCGCAGCGAGGCAAGCAGGCTCCCCTCCGCGAGGAGGGGCAGGGGGTGGCGGGCCATCACTTGATTACGCGTCCAGCGTAATCCCGCGCAAACTGCCAGGCGACGCGGCCGCTGCGCGAGCCGCGCATGAGCGCCCATTGCAGCGCTTCGTGGCGAATCTGTTGGCGTGCCGCCACGGCTGACTTTTCGTCGACGCCGAAGACCGCCAGCCAGTGTTCGCAGATGGCGAGGTAGGCGTCCTGGTCGAACGGGTAGAACGAGAGCCAGAGCCCGAAGCGCTCCGAGAGCGAGACCTTCTCCTCGGTGGTTTCGCCCGGATGGATTTCGCCGTCGTCGCCGCGCGTGACTTGCAGGTTCTCGGCCATCGCCTCCGGCATCAGGTGGCGGCGGTTCGAGGTGGCGTAGATCAGCAGGTTCTCCGGCATGCCGGCGATGGAGCCGTCGAGCACCGACTTGAGCGCCTTGTAGCCGGGCTCGCTCGCCTCGAAGGAAAGGTCGTCGCAGAAAATGATGAAGCGCTCGGGCCGTTCCGCGATCAGGTCGACGATCTCCGGCAGGTCGGCAAGGTCGTGCTTGTCGACCTCGATCAGGCGCAGCCCCCGGGCGGCGAACTTGTGCAGCACCGCCTTGATCAGCGACGACTTGCCGGTGCCGCGCGAACCCGTCAGCAGCACGTTGTTCGCCTCGTTTGCGCCATGGGCGCCCGCCACGAACTGGCGCGTGTTCTGTTCGATGCGTTTCTTCTGTTCGTCGATTTCGCACAGGTCGTTGAGACGGATGCGATGCGGATGGCGCACGGCTTCGAGTTGGCCGCGGCCATTGCGGCGACGCCAGCGGAAAGCCTTCGCGTTCCAGTCCGGCGCGACGGCGGGCGGCGGCAGCAGCGCCTCCAGCCTGGTCAGCAGGTCGTTGGCGCGCGACAGGAATTTATCCAGTTCCATTTCGGGTAATCTGCCCGGGTCAATACGCAAACACTCTAGCAGAACATGTCACGCCTTCTTGTTTCACTGGCGGCGATTTCCCTCCTCGCCGCCTGCGCAACGCCGGCCCCGCAACCCGTTGCCGAATGCCCGCCCGCCAAGCCTTGTGCTTCGTGTCCGCTGTCCCTCGGCGCCGAGCCGGCCCCCGAGCCCGAGAAGCCTTTGCAGGCCGCCGACTGGACGGAGATTCCCGGCTGGCAGGACGACGATCTGCTGCCTGCCTTCGCCGCCTTTCGCGCCGAATGCGAGCGCATCGAAAGTCAGCCGCTGTGGACCGCCACCTGCGCCTCTGCGCGCATCGCCGACGTGACCACCGACGCCGCGGCGCGCGCCTGGTTCGAATCGGAGTTCCGGCCCTGGGCACTGGTCGAGCCCGACGGCACGCGCGAAGGCACGGTTACCGGCTACTATGAACCGCTGCTGAAAGGCAGCCGCATGCGTCGATCGCCCTATCTCTGGCCGCTGTTCGGGCCGCCCGAGGACCTGGTGGTGGTCGATCTGGCCGAGGTCTATCCCGAACTCAAGAGCCTGCGCCTGCGCGGCCGCCTGCAAGGCCGCAAGCTGGTGCCGTACTACACGCGCGCCGAATGGACGGAGCAGGAGGAAGGCCGCAGCGACGGCGCGCTGATGTGGATCGACGACCCGCTCGACCTCTTCTTCTTGCAGATACAGGGCTCCGGGCAGGTCGTGCTCGACGACGGCACGCGGGTGCGCGTCAGCTACGCCGACCAGAACGGCCATCCGTTCCGGTCGATCGGCCGCTGGCTGATCGACCAGGGCGAGATCAAGCTCGAACAGGCGTCCATGCAGGGCATCAAGGCCTGGGGGCGCGCCAACCCGCAGCGCCTGCAGGAAATGCTCAACGCCAATCCGAGCCTGGTGTTCTTCCGCGAACTGCCGGCCGAAGGCTCCGGCCCGCCGGGCGCCTTGGGCGTGCCGCTGACGCCGGAACGCAGCATCGCCGTCGACCCGCACATCCTCACCCTCGGCGCGCCGGTCTTTCTCGCCACCACCTGGCCGAACGACAACAAGCCGCTGCAACGGCTGATGCTGGCGCAGGACACCGGCGGCGCCATCCGCGGCGCCGTGCGCGCCGACTTCTACTGGGGCAGCGGCGCCGAAGCCGGCGCGCTGGCCGGCAAGATGCGCCAGCGCGGATCGATGTGGCAACTGCTGCCGAAGAGCTGGTCCCCAAAATAGGGCGCGCCACTCCGTCCTCGCTCGATAGGCACACTAACGGTGCAGGTTTCTTGCCAAAAGCACCGCAGCGGTGCGTGATTGGTGTTGCCTATAACTTAAGTCATTGTTGTAAAAGGGTGGTAGGCAGGGGCACATTTGTTGCATTCATGCACAGATTCGTGCTTGATTGCTAAAGGGGCCCCAAGATGGAGCATTTGCAGACTTCCGCCGACACACTGTTCATCCTGCTCGGCGCGATCATGATCCTCGCCATGCATGCCGGTTTCGCGTTTCTGGAACTCGGCACGGTGCGCCGAAAGAACCAGGTCAACGCCCTGGTCAAGATCCTCGCCGACTTCTCCGTCTCGACGCTGGCCTACTTCTTCATCGGCTACAGCATCGCCTACGGCGTCAATTTCTTCTCGGGCGCCGAAGTGCTGGCCGCCAAGAACGGCTACGAGCTGACCAAGTTCTTCTTCCTGCTCACCTTTGCCGCCGCCATCCCGGCCATCGTCTCCGGCGGCATCGCCGAACGCGCGCGCCTCAATCCGCAGTTCGCCGCCACCTTCCTGCTGGTCGGCTTCATCTACCCCTTCTTCGAGGGCATCGCTTGGAACAACGCCTACGGCATCCAGGACTGGCTGACCGCCAGTTTCGGCGCGAGCTTCCACGACTTCGCCGGCTCGGTGGTCGTCCATGCCGTCGGCGGCTGGATCGGCCTCGCCGCCGTGCTGATGCTCGGCGCCCGCCGCGGCCGCTATCACAAGGACGGCGGCATCGCCGGCGCCCACCCGCCGTCGAGCATTCCCTTCCTGGCGCTCGGCGCCTGGATCCTGACGGTCGGCTGGTTCGGATTCAATGTCATGAGCGCCCAGACGCTGGACAAGATCTCTGGGCTGGTGGCCATGAACTCGCTGATGGCCATGGTCGGCGGCACTCTGGTGGCACTGGTGGCGGGCAAGAACGACCCGGGCTTCGTCCATAACGGCCCGCTGGCCGGCCTGGTGGCCATTTGCGCCGGCTCCGACCTGATGCATCCGCTCGGCGCGCTGATCACCGGCGGCATCGCCGGCGGCCTGTTCGTGCTCATGTTCACCCTGACGCAGAACCGCTGGAAGATCGACGACGTGCTCGGCGTCTGGCCGCTGCACGGCCTGTGCGGTGCCTGGGGCGGCATTGCCGCCGGCATTTTTGGGCTGACGAGCCTGGGCGGCCTCGGCGGCGTTGCCTTCATGAGCCAGTTGATCGGCACGCTGATGGGTGTCGGCGTTGCTTTGGCCGGTGGTTTCGTCGTTTACGGGCTGCTCAAGATGACCGTCGGCATCCGCCTCGACGCCGAAGAAGAATTCAACGGCGCCGACCTCAGCATCCACAAGATTTCGGCCAGCTCCGAACGGGAAACGCTCTGGTAAGGAGGGGCAACATTCCTGTTTACGCGGGGCTTCTTCACATATGCATTGGTACGAAAGGGCTAAGGGGCTCTTAAGCGCAAATTGCGGTAGCGGCGTATCATCCGCACGGTAAGGAGCGAAAAACATGGCCGAGCAAGAAGGGAAGCGAGCGCCGTTTGTCATCGAATGGCGTGACGGGTTCAAGATCGACATCCCGCAAACGGATGCCGAGCACAAGCGCCTGTTCGAACTGATTCGCGCACTCAATCTTCAGACCGTCGACCAGACGATGGAAGAGTTGCTCGGATACGTCGTCACGCATTTTTCCAACGAGCAGGCGCTCATGGAGAAGAGTGGCTACCCTGCGTTCGAGCAGCACCTGAAGCTCCACGAGGATTTCGGGACGCATGTCGCCGACTTCCTCGGCACCGGCGATGAATGGTCGGAGGAGCGCGTTCAGGAGTTGCGGCGCTTCCTCAACAAATGGCTGATCGGCCACATCATGACCCACGACCTGCGCTTCGGGAAATGGTACGCCGAGCACCATGGTCCCAACGCGCCACCGGTCCACGCGACCAGCGAAAAACGAGGCCTGTTGGCCCGCCTGTTCGGCGTGCATTGACCATGCTCGACGGCGGTTCGGCCACCGCCGTCAGCCCACGTCGTTAGCCCACGCCGTCAGCCCAGTTCGATCAGCAGATCCTTCGGCTCGACCCGGTCGCCAGGCGCGACCAGCACCTTGGCGACCGTCGCGTCGCGTTCCGCCGTCACCGCCGTTTCCATCTTCATCGCTTCGATCGACAGCAGCGGGCTGCCGCGGCTGACTTTCTGGCCGGGCTTCACGGACACCGTCGCCACGGCGCCGGGCATCGGCGCCGCGACGTGGTTGGGGTTGCCGTCCTCGGCCTTGGGATGGGCCTTCCTGGCGACCAGCCCGGCCTTGGCGACGTGCATCGGCCGCGGCTGGCCGTTCAGTTCGAAGAACAGGTGGGCGATACCTTCCCCGTCGTCGTCCTGGCGGCCGGTGAGCTGGATGAGCAGCATCTTGCCCTTGTCGATGTCGACGGCGACTTCCTCACGTTCGTGCAGGCCGTAGAAGAACACCGGCGTCGGCAGCACCGAGACGTTCCCGTAGTGGCGATGGTGCTCGGCATAGTCGGCGAACACCTTCGGATACATGAGGTAGGAGGCGAGATCGTTGTCGTCGACCTGTCGGCCCGCGGCCTTCTCGGCGTCGAGGCGGGCGGCGGCGAGGTCGACATCGGGCATGTGGGCGCCGACGCGGCCTTCGATGGGGGCCTTGTCCTTGAGGATCTTCTTCTGCAGCGCTGGCGGGAAGCCGCCGGCGGGATAACCCATTTCGCCACGGAACATCGACACCACGGAATCCGGGAAGGAGACTTCCTTGTCGGGATCGGCGACGTCTTCGGGCGTCAATTCGTTGGCGACCATGAACAGCGCCATGTCGCCGACGACCTTCGATGAGGGTGTGACCTTGACGATGTCGCCGAAGAGCTTGTTGACGTCGGCGTAGGCCTGGGCGACTTCCGGCCAGCGCGTGTCGAGCCCCATCGAGCGCGCCTGCTCGCGCAGGTTGGTGTATTGGCCGCCGGGCATTTCGTGCCGATAGACGTCCGAAGTGCCGGCACGGATGTCGGCCTCGAACGGCGCATAGTAGTGGCGCACGCCTTCCCAATAGCGGGTGAAGGGCTGGATGTCGCCGTGCGTGACGCCGGGGGCGCGCGGCGTATTTTCGAGCGCGGCGAGAATGGCGCCCATGCTGGGCTGCGAAGTGAGGCCGCTCATCGAATCCATCGCCGCATCGACGGCGTCGACACCGGCCTCGATCGCCGCCAGCACCGAGGCGACGCTGCCGCCGCTGGTGTCGTGGGTATGGAAATGGACCGGCAGGCCGACTTCCTCCCGCAGCGCCTTGACCAGCGCCCGCGCCGCCAGCGGTCGGCAGACGCCGGCCATGTCCTTGATGCCGATGATGTGGGCGCCGGCCTTTTCGAGCTGCTTCGCCATGTCGACGTAGTACTTGAGGTTGTACTTTGGCCGGCTGGCATCGAACAAATCGCCCGTGTAGCAGATCGCTGCTTCGCAGATCGCGCCGTTTTCGATCACCGCATCCATCGCTACGCGCATGTTCTCGACCCAGTTGAGCGAATCGAAGACGCGGAAGACGTCTATGCCGCTGGCAGCGGCCTGCTTGACGAAGTAGCGCACGACATTGTCGGCGTAGTTGGTGTAGCCGACCGCGTTGGATGCGCGCAGCAGCATCTGCAACAGGATATTGGGTGCCGCTTCGCGCAGCTTCGCAAGCCGGTCCCAGGGATCTTCCTTAAGGAAGCGCATGGCAACGTCGAAGGTGGCGCCGCCCCAGCATTCCAGCGAGAAGAGTTCCGGCAGCAGTTGCGCGTAATGCGGTGCGATGGCCGCCATGTCGGCCGTGCGCATGCGCGTGGCGAACAACGACTGATGCGCGTCGCGCATGGTGGTGTCGGTGACCAGCACCTGCGGCTGTTCGCGCATCCAGGCGGCGAACTTCTGCGCGCCGAGCGCCTTGAAGCGGTCGCGGCTGCCTTCGGGCGGCGTGTCGCCACGGCTGACTTTTTCGCAGTCGGGCAGGATCGGCGAGGCGAGCGGCCGTTGCGGCAGCGGCCGGCCCTTCATCTCGGGATTGCCGTTCACGTCGACGTCGCCGATGAAGCGCAGCAGGCGCGTGGCGCGGTCGCGGTGCTTCTTGTAGGTGAACAGCTCCGGCGTCGTATCGATGAAGCGTGTCGTGCACTCACCGCTGCGGAAGGTCGGATGCAGGATGATGTTCTCGAGGAACGCCAGGTTCGAAGCTACGCCGCGGACGCGGAATTCGCGCAGGGCGCGGTTCATGCGCCGGATCGCTTCCTCCGGATCGTGGCCGCGGGCGGTGACCTTGACCAGCAGCGAATCGTAGAAGGGCGTGATTACGGCGCCGGTATAGGCTGTGCCGGCATCCAGGCGAATGCCGGCACCCGCCGCGCTTCGGTAGGCGGTGAGTTTGCCGTAGTCGGGCGTGAAGTTCTTCTCCGGATCCTCTGTGGTAATGCGGCATTGCAGTGCGTGCCCGTGCAGGAGGATGTTGGCCTGGACCGGAACGTACGAATCCGGTTCGCCGATGCGCGCCCCTTCGGTGACACGGATTTGTGCCTTGACGATATCGATTCCGGTGACTTCCTCGGTGACCGTGTGCTCGACCTGGATGCGCGGATTGACCTCGATGAAATAGAAGTTGCCCGAGTCGGCGTCCATCAGGAATTCAACGGTGCCCGCGTGGGTGTAATCAACGCCGCGCGCCAGCTTGAGCGCCGACTGGCAGAGTGCATCGCGCTGTTCGGACGTCAGATAGGGCGCCGGCGCCCGCTCGATCACTTTCTGGTTGCGCCGTTGCACCGAGCAGTCGCGCTCGAACAAGTGCACCAGATTGCCATGCGTGTCGCCGAGCACCTGAACCTCGACGTGGCGGGCGTGCACGACCATCTTTTCGAGATACACCTCGTCGTTGCCGAAGGCCGCCGCCGCCTCGCGGCGAGCGACCTCGACGGCGGGCGCAAGTTCGGCCTCGTTGTTGATGGCGCGCATGCCGCGGCCACCGCCACCCCAGCTCGCTTTCAGCATCAGCGGGTAGCCGATATTCGCCGCCAGTTTGCGGCAGGTGTCCATGTCCGTCGGCAGGGCACCGGTTGCGGGTACTACCGGAACGCCGACGCGCTCGGCCAGCGCTCGCGCCGCCACCTTGTTGCCCAGTTCGCGCATCACCTTCGGTTTCGGGCCGATGAAGAGGATGCCGGCGTTGGCGCAGGCTTCGGCAAAATCCGGATTCTCGGAGAGGAAGCCGTAGCCGGGGTGGATAGCATCGACCCTGGCCTGTTTGGCGACGCGGATGATGTCGTCGATGTCCAGATAGGCCTGGATGGGCTTCTTGCCTTCGCCGACCAGATAGCTCTCGTCGGCCTTGGCGCGGTGGAGGGCCAGGCGGTCTTCGTTGGCGTAGATGCCGACCGTGCGGATGCCGAGCTCGCTGGCAGCCCGCATGACGCGGATGGCGATTTCGGAACGGTTGGCAACCAGTAGGCTGCGAATGTGCTTCCTGCTCATGCGTAGTGGTCCATAATTCGTCTGCAATGCAGCAATTTTGCCCGAAAGTTACCCATGACGCCCGCCGAGTTAAGTAAATTTCTGCGCGAGAAGGTTTCGCTGTTCGAGGGCTTTGCGCCTGCGACGATCGACGAGATCGCCGATGAAAGCGAACTGCGCACTTTCGAGGGCAGCGAAGCGATCATCGAGTGCGGCGACGAGGGCAGGTTCTTCGGCGTGCTGGTCAGCGGCCACGCGCAGGTCTCGGTTGCCGACAGCACCGGTGACCGCGTGGTGTTCTGTGAGCTGCAGGCCGGCGAGGTGTTCGGCGAGATGTCATTACTGACCGGCGACCGCACCGTGGCGGACGTCATCGCCGGCAACCGCTGCTTTGTACTGATGATTCCACAGGAGGTCTTCAACAGCCGCATCCTGTCGAATCCGCGCGCGGTCACCTTTCTTTCCAAGCTGCTTGCCGACCGCACGCGCATGCAGGCGGTCGACATCACCAGCCGCCAGTTGCACGACCAGGCGGTGACGCACTCCAGCGACCCCTACGCGCTCAGCCTGCATACCGAAGTGCCCGGCAAGATCCTGGCGCTCAATGTCGGGCTGTCGCAGATCCGCTTCGGGGTCTACGACACGCACGACCAGAGTCTCGACGTTCATGGCGTGATCGACTGCGGCGACACCAAGCGCGCCCATATCACCCTGGTGGCCGGCGGCGTGGTTACGACCCGCGAGCGGCCGGTCTGCCACCTCGACGATCTGTTCCCGGTGATTTTCGAGTCGATGCTTGCGCTCGGCGACAAGTATTTGTTCACGCCCTACGAGGTCGTGGCGGTCGGCCATCGCGTGGTGCACGGCGGCAGCAAGTTCTCCAGTTCCGTCGTAATCACGCCGCAGGTGCTGGTCGACGTCGAGGCGTTGTCGATCTACGCGCCGCTGCACAACCCGATCAATCTCGAAGGCATCCATCTGGCGATGGAGTTCCTGCCCGACGTGCCGCATGTGGCGGTATTCGATACCGCCTTTCACCAGACGCTGCCGCCCTACGCCTATCTCTACGGCCTGCCCTACGACTGGTACAAGAAGGAGGGTATCCGTCGCTATGGATTTCATGGCACATCACATCGCTTCGTATCGTTGAAATCCGCCGAGATCGTGCGCCGGCCGCTGGGTGAACTGGAAGTGATTTCCTGCCATCTTGGCCTCGGTGCCTCGATCTGCGCCATCGACCATGGCCGCTCGGTGGACACCACCATGGGCATGACGCCCTCCGATGGCCTGATCATGCCCAGCCGCGCCGGCAGCCTCGATCCGGCGGTGGTGACGCACCTGATGAGACATTACAAGATCGCCCCGGACGATATCGACACCCTGATCAACAGCCAGAGCGGCCTCAAGGGCATCTCGGGAATCTCGAGCGACATCCACGAAATCGAAGAGGCAGCCAACGAGGGCCATCACCGCGCGCTGCTGGCGCACAAGGCCTTCTGCTACCAGATTCGCAAGAACATCGGCGCCTATGCTGCCGCGATGGGCGGCGTGGACGTGCTCGCATTTACCGGCGAGATCGGAGAGACCAGCCCGACCGTGCGCAGCCTTGCCTGCCAGGGCCTGGCCTGCATGGGCATCAAGCTCGACGAGGAAAAGAACCGCAAGCTGGGCGCGACGGGTTCGCATGCGGTGATTTCGACCGACGATTCCCCGGTGAAGATCCTTGTCGTCGCCAACAACGACGAGCGCCTGCTGGCCTGGGAAACCCTGCGCGCCATCGAGCGCAGCCAGATTTCCCTCGCGATCAAGGAGCAGCCGGAGGAACCGATACCGATCGAGGTATCCGCGCATCATGCACACTTGTCGCAGGCGGACGTCGACAAGTTGTTCGGCGTCGGCCACGAATTGACGCCGGAGCACGAGTTGTCGCAGCCCGGGCAGTTCGCCTGCGTTGAGAAGGTCAACCTGATCGGCCCCAAGGGCAAGATCACCGGCGTGCGCGTGCTTGGGCCCACACGCAAGGAGACGCAAGTCGAAATCGCCATGACCGAGCAGTTCAAGGTCGGCGTGCAGCCGCCGATCCGCGAATCGGGCGACCTCGCCGGTACGCCGGGCATCGTGCTCGAAGGGCCGGCCGGTACGACAACGATTCCGCGCGGCGTCATCTGCGCGCAGCGGCACATCCACATGTCACCCGACGACGCGATGCGTTTCCGCCTGCGCGACAAGTACGTGGTGCAGGTGCGCGTCGAAGGCGCGCGCGAACTGATCTATGGCGACGTGGTCGTGCGGGTGAATCCGAACTACCGTCTGGCCATGCACATCGACACCGACGAAGGCAATGCCGCCAACATCCAGACTGGCATGCTCGGTTATATCGAGGAAATCCAGAGCAGAGGCTGAAATTGCCAGAAGCTCAATAAGTTGTCGGCTTGCGCGCGATCAGGTCGATCAGCGCCGAGCGGCCACGGTGGCCCTTGCCTTCGTCGACGTCGGCTTCGTAGGCATGCAGGGTTTCGATCTCGAAGTCCGCGAACGACCGGCGCAGCAGGTCCTCGGTATAGAGGTTCTCGATGGCCGAGGGTCCGCCAGTCTTGTATTCAATCTGCTTCGGCGTGTAGCCGTGCAGGAGAAGCAACCCGCCCGGCTTCACCGCCTGCTTCATACGGGCGAACTGGATTTCGCGTTCTCCCGGGCCGACGAACTGGATGAACACGGCGACGACGAAGTCGTAGACATCGGATGGCCATGCATCGGCCATGATGTCGGCGAGCATGAAGTTCACTTCGACGCCGCGACCGCGCGCCAGGCGCCGCGCCTTTTCCAGGGCAACAGGCGAAATCTCCATGGCCGTCACCGCCAGCCCCTGTTCGGCCAGCCAGACACTGTTGCGTCCCTCGCCGTCGGCAACCGATAACGCGGTCGCGCCGGTGTCGAGGACATGGCGATGCACTTCGAGAAATCGGCAAGGCGCGACGCCGAAGAGGTAGTCTTCACCGACGTCGCGGTAACGCTGCGACCAGATCGCTTCCTGGTCGATCCGGGTCATGCTGCGGACTACTTGCTGTCGGCGGCCTGGGCCATCGCCTGTTCGAGCGCGGCGGCGGGCATGAAGCCCGGCAGCCGCGTGCCGTCGGTGAGGAAGATGGCCGGTGTGCCGTGGATGCGCAGTTTCTGCGCCGTCCCCATTACCTTGTCGAGTCCGCTGGTGTCGCAATTCGCCGCGGCCGGCGCGGTCCCTTTCAGCATGTAGTCGTTCCAGGCCTTGACCCGGTCTGACGAACACCAGATCGCCTTCGACTTGTCGTGGGAATCCTGCGAGAGGATCGGATAGACGAAGGTGTAAATGGTGATGTCGGTGACGCCCTGAAGTTCCTTTGCGAGCTTCTTGCAGTACGTGCAGTTGGGATCCTCGAACGTGGCGATGGTGCGCTTGCCATTACCGCCATTGCCCTTGACCTGCTTGATCGCGAGATCCAGTGGCAGCTCGGAAAACTTGATCGCCGAAAGCTTGTCGAGGCGTGCCTGCGTCAGATCCTTGCGGGTTCTGGGATCGACGATATGACCGAGAACCAGATAGCTGGCCTTTTTGTCGGTATAGAGAATATCGCCACCGACGACGACCTCGTAAAGCCCGAGGGCCCCCGCCTCGCGAACGCTGTCGACCTTCGCCCCTTTGCCCAGGGCGGCTTCGACATTCTTCTTGATGTCGGCCTCCGGGCTCTGTGCGCAAGCGGCGACGGCAATGCCGACGGTAAAGAATGTGGCGATGATTTGTTTGATCATGATGTCTCCGGGTAGGGGGCGGCCGTCAGCCCATTGCGTAGCGAACCAGCAGATCCTTTACGACAGGCAAACGATGGGTGAAGTTCAAACCAAGATTGCGCAAACTCGAGAACGGCTGGCCTGGCAGCGCGAACAGTCGCTGCAGGCCGTCGGTTACCGATTGCAATGCGACCACTTCTTCCCTGCGCGCCCGCTCGTAGCGGCGCAGCCACGCGACGTCGCCACAATCGACGTGGTCGGGCCGTTCGAGCAGGACTTCCGCCAGCGCGCGCGCATCCTGGAAACCGAGGTTGATGCCGTGGCCGGAAAGCGGATGGATGGCGTGGGCCGCGTCGCCGATCAGGGCGAGACGCGGCGCCACGGCGCACGGTGCGCGCATCAAGCGCAACGGGAAACCGGCCGGTGGTGTGACCGGCGACAGCGCGCCCAAGCGACGACCGCCGGCGTCGGCCACGCGATCGCAGAACGCCTCCGGCGACAACGCCAGCAGTTCGGCGGCATGGTCGGCGGGAGTGGACCAGACGATGGAAATCAGGTTGCCCGGCAGCGGCAGGTAGGCCAGCACGCCGTCGTGGCGGAACCACTGGCAGGCCACCTCCCGGTGCGGCCTCGCGGTCGCGAAGTTGGCGACTACGCCATGCTGCTCGTAGGGTTTGAAAGTAACCTCGATGCCGGCCGCCTCGCGGGTCCACGAATCCGCGCCGTCGGCCGCGACAATCAGCCGGCTCGTCAGCTCGCGTCCGTCGGCCAGCGTCAGCGTTGCCGCGTCTTCGGCAAAAGTCAGCCGTCGCGGTACGCCGGGACAGAGCAGCGTCACGTTGCCCTGGCGCTTCGCGGTCTCCCACAACTCGCGCTGCATGAGCGACGACTCGACGATCCATGCCAGTTCGCCAACGCCCGCATCGTATGCGGAAAAATCGAGCCGCCCGCCCGCGTCGCCGTAGACTTCCATCGTGTGCACCGGCGACATGCGCGCGGCGTCGAGGTGGCCCCAGGCACCGATCTCGTCGAGAAAGCGCGCATTGGCCGGGCTGACCGCATAGATGCGCGCATCCCAGCCTTCCGGCTGAACAGGCGCGCGCGCCTCGACCAAACCGATCGAGAGACGGCTTCGTTTCAGTGCAACCGCGAGGGAAAGGCCGGCCAGACCTCCGCCGACAATGACGACATCGAAATCCATCCCGGCATTGTCCCGGAGCGGACCTTCCTTGACAATAGCGGCGTCGGCAGACGATAATCCCGCCCCTTTCGGTGATGTAGCTCAGCTGGTTAGAGCGACGGATTCATAATCCGTAGGTCGAGGGTTCAAGTCCCCCCATCACCACCAGAATTCAAGCGGCTCTCGACTTCGAGGGCCGTTTTGCTTTGTGTCCTTCCGGAAAGCGGGTCGTCGGGGAATTTGTACCACTGACGCGCCCAGATTGTTCATCATTCCCGCGCCAGCAGGCCCTTGTCGACCCAGGCGCGGAGCAGGTTGGCGGCGCTTGTCGCGGCGTCCTGATCACCGGCGTCGAGCAAAGCGGCGCAGATATCGGCGAAGCAGCCCCCGTCGACCATCGTTCGCAAGGCCGACGCTTCGGTGTCGGATACGGTGCGCCAGCGGCACTCCAGACCGTATCGCCAGACGATCATGGTGTGGGCGTGGGTCTGCGGCTCGTCGGTCTGCGCGTCCTCGTTCTCGTTGAGTGTGTGCCACAGGCCTTCGATGCCCCAGTCGAGTTGCAAGAGGCGGAAGGACGGTACAGGCCTGAAACGCAGGTCCGCCCACTGTTCCGGCGCGACGGCGGCCAGATCGCCGAAGCGCAGCGGCGCGGCGTCGGCGGCGTCGAACGCACCGCGCATCGCCCAGTCCATGCGCGCCAGATCGAGCAGTGCCGGGTGCGGAACCACATCCGGATTGCGTGTGATGAAGTCGACGAGATTGTTGCCGAACCAGCGGATCGAGCGGTGGTTCGACGGGTGCGCGCGCAGATAGGCCGCTGCCAGTTCGCGAAACGCGTCGTCGCCCAGCGCGCGGCAGAGCACCGGGTAGTTGTCGGCCAGTGCTTCGCGCAGGCGACCCCAGTAGGCGTTGACGTAGATTTCCATGCGACCGCGGATGTCGTCGCAGACCTCGTCCGCGCTGCTCATCAGGTGGCGCTGAAAACGCTGCTGGATCGCGGCGAGTTCGTTCATGCGCAGGCAACCTCGCGTGCTGGCGTGCACACTTCGGCGGCGATTCGCCGGGCCTGGTCGAGTTCGGCGACCAGCTCTGCCAGCGGCGGGATATGGTCGTCGCGCTCGATCATGGTCGGTACCCAGCCGATCCGTTGCAGCGTGTAGGCATAGAGATCCCAGACCGGATCGACGATCGGGTGGTCGTGGGTATCGATGATGTGGTCGCCGTTGTCCTCGTGTCCGGCCAGGTGGATCTGGCGCACGGTGGCGGCCGGGATCGCGTCGATGAAGGCGTGCGGCGCGAAGCCGTGATTGACGCTGCTGACATAGACGTTATTCACGTCGAGCAGAAGTTCGCAGCCGCTGCGCTTTACCAGTTCGCCGATGAAGTCCCACTCGGTAAGTTCGTCGCTGCGGAAGGTCACGTAGGTCGAGGCGTTTTCCAGCACCAGCGGCCGGCCGAGGAAGTCCTGCACCTGCCCGACGCGCGCGACCATGTGGTCCAGCGCCTGCCGGGTGTAGGGCATGGGCAGCAGATCGTGCATGTTGAGCGACGCGGTGCCGGTCCAGCAGATATGGTCGGAAATCCAGGCCGGCTCGATGCGCTCTGCCAGTGTCCTGATCTGGCCGAGGTAGGCGAGGTCGAGCGGATCGGCACAGCCGATCGACAGCGACACACCATGCATCACCATCGGGTAGTCGCGGCGGATGCGGTCGAGGTAGTACAGCGGCTTGCCGCCATCGACCAGATAATTTTCGGAGATGATCTCCAGCCAGTCGACGCGCTGCGGCGCCTTGATGAAGTCCTGGTAGTGCGGCGTACGCAAGCCCAGGCCGAAACCGGCCAGCGTGCCATTTTCGGGGCGCGTCGGCGCGGGGAAGCCATTCATTCCGCTCATGTCATATGTCCCCCGGTCGACGCGTTTTCTGGAGTGGAAGCCTGCGTTACTTGGCGACCGTGCCGCCAGCGTCCATGCACTCCTTGGCGCTGGCCTTGGTCACCCAGCCCTGGCCCTTGCAGGCGTTGTGGCCCTTGCAGTCGTTCTTGGCGCTCTTGCACTCGGACTGGCCCTTGCAGCCGTTGGCGCCGACGCAATGCACGCCGCCTTCGGCCGCATACGTGGGGGCCGCCGTAATGGCGCCCATCGCAAAGATTGCCGCGGCGGCGGTAGCCAGTGCAACACCGGATCTCTTGTTGGTCATTTGATCTCTCCTTCGGGTAGTGGATAAGGTGTCCTTCCATCCCCGTCACTCCGTGCCGGCAGGTGCCGTTCATGAATCGGACATCCCTTAGTCGCATGCCCCCGCGACTTCTTACACGGCCGCTGAAATTTCCTCAATGGGGCGCGATTTGTCGCTCCCTGTAAGGAATTCCGGGCGTCGGCGACTAAACACGCAGCAGGCGGACATGCATCGCCTCGCGACCAGATCGATACCACCGACATAGACAAGGAGATTCACCATGAACAAGAGCATCAGCGCCGCTTCCCTCGCAATGGCCCTTGGCGCCGCACTGACATTGGCGCCGGCGTCCGCGTTCGCTGCCGACGGCATGGCGGTCGAGAAAGAAAAGTGCTACGGCGTCGCCCTCAAAGGCAAGAACGACTGCAAGGCGGGCGCGGGCACCACCTGTGCCGGCACCTCGCGCGTCGACCATCAGGGCAATGCCTGGTCGCTGGTACCCAAGGGCACGTGCGAGAAGACCGCCTCGCCGACTTCGCCGACCGGCTACGGGCAACTGGCCGCCTTCAAGGAAAAGAAGGCCTGATCGCCTTCCGCGGAGCGCCGACCATGACTGCTTCCATCAACACCTTGCGGGTCGGCGCTGCCGCCCGGGCCTTGCCCGCGCGCGGCGGCGTCGGGCTCAAGCCCGAACACGTTCGCGACATCGTCGACATCTGGCCGGACGTCGGCTTTTTCGAAGTCCATGCCGAGAACTACATGGTGGCGGGCGGCCCATTTCATCATTTCCTGACCCGCATCCGCGAACGCTATCCACTCTCGATCCACGGCGTCGGCTTGTCCATCGGCGGTGAAGCGCCGCTCGACGAGGCGCATCTGGATCGCCTCGCGGAGTTGCTGGATCGCTACCAGCCGGAGTCGTTTTCCGAGCACCTTGCCTGGTCAAGCCACGGCGGCGTCTTCCTCAACGACCTGCTGCCGGTGCCGTATCACCGCGCGACGCTCGATCGTGTCTGTGCACACATCGATCGCGTGCAGTCGCGGCTCAAGCGCCAGATGCTGCTGGAGAACCCGGCCACCTACGTCGAGTTCGACAGCTCGACCATGAGCGAGACCGACTTCATCGGTGAGGTGCTGCGCCGTACCGACTGCGGTTTGCTGCTCGACGTGAACAATGTGCACGTGTCCTGCACCAATCATGGTCGCGATCCCTACGCCGCCATCCGTGCGCTGCCGCTCGACCGGGTCGGCGAGATCCACCTCGCAGGGTTCGCGCAGGACGTCGATGCCGCCGGCGATCCGCTGCTGATCGACAGCCACGGCGCGCCGGTTGCGCAGGAGGTGTGGGAGTTGTACCGCTACGCGCTGGCGTGGACGGGGCCTATGGCGACGCTGATCGAGCGCGATAACGACATTCCGGCTTTCGATGTGTTGCTTGCCGAAGCGGAGACGGCCGAGCGGATCATCCTCGCCCAAACAACGGAACAAACTGCCAGGCGTGCCATCAGGCAGTCCGCGGCGCGGCCGGCATCCGCCCAGGATGCTCAAAGTGCCTTTTCCGACGCATTGTTGTACGGGAAAAATGCTCTGCCAGCGGGCCTGGTCGCCTGGAATGGCTCCGACCCCGGCCGGCGATTCGCTGTCTATCGCAACAACGTTGTGGTGTCGCTGATCGACGCGCTCGCGGAAACCTATCCCGTGGTGCGCGAACTGGTGGGCGAGGAGTTCTTCCGCGCCATGGCCCGCAGCTTCACCCGCCTCCATCCGCCGACTTCGCCGGTCATGGCCGACTACGGCAACGGTTTCGCCGACTTCATCGCCGGCTTTACGCCCGCCGCCACATTGCCCTATCTGGCCGACATCGCGCGTCTGGAATGGTTGTATGTGCGGGCTTACCATGCCGCCGACGCCGACACGCTGTCGCCGGAAGACATCGGCGGCCTGCTGGCCGACGAAGCGGCGCTGCCCGTCGCGCGTTTCGATCTGCACCCTTCGCTCGGCGTCCTGCGCTCACGGTACGCCGTTGTCTCGCTCTGGGCCGCGCATCAAGGCGATGCGCGGGCCGACGACCTCGCCGCCATCGACGTCGGCCGGCAAGAGTCAGCCGTGGTGATACGCCGGGACCAAGAAGTGCAAGTCGTGCGCATCCGCCCCGGCGTCGCCGTGCTTGTCGACTGCCTGCTGCGAGGCGAGCCGCTCGGCGCGGCCGCCGAGTCCGCGCTAGCCGACGATCCAGAACTCGATCTGGCCGACACCTTCGGCTTCCTGATCCGTAACGGCACCATCACCGCCATCCATCGCCAGGGAGTTCGCCATGCCATCGCTGCCTGAACGCTTTTTGCACCAGTCGATAGGAATCCTCGACCGCATTCCGCATTCGCTGATCGCCTTCATCGGCCGCTTCTCCATCGCCGCCGTGTTCTGGAAGTCCGGCCAGACCAAGGTCGAGGGACTCGCCATCGACATCGTCAACGGCGACTTCCAGCTCGGCGTGCCGCAGCTCGCAAGCTCCGCCGTCGACCTGTTCCGCGACGAATTCCGGTTGCCGTTGATTCCGCCGGAATTCGCCGCGCCCATGGCCGCCTTCGCCGAACACCTGTTCCCGATCCTGCTCCTCTTCGGCCTGGCGACGCGCTTCTCGGCGTTGGCGTTGCTGGCGATGACGCTGGTCATCCAGATCTTCGTCTATCCGGATGCCTATCCCACCCACGGCGTCTGGGCGACGGTCATGCTTTACCTGATTGCCAAGGGTCCCGGCGCGTTCTCACTCGATCACCTGATCGATCGGCGATACGGACACTGAATCGACCGACCAAGCAACGCGTGCGGAGGGAGAAAAGGAAAAGCGCGGCGGTGCCGCGCTTTTCCCCTTGCCGACGAACTTCGACGATTGGACTACTGGACTACGCCATGCACGATCTTGGGCGCATCGGCGAAGGTCGGTTGCAGACCCGTCGCCGCGTGCGGGTCGTCTTGAGGCATCCTGTTTGCCTAGTGCGCGGCGATCCAGTCGTGAATGGCCTGACGCTTGTATGACTGTTCCGAGAGGTCGACGTTGACGATGCCCCAGGCGCCGCCGCTGTTCCACGGACCCTGGTTCAGGTTGTAAAGAACCATGAGCGGCATGTACCTCGAGAGCATCGTCAGATATTCCTGGTAGATGTCGTACATCTCGCTGCTGCTGTTGACGGCATCGGCATTATTGAGCACATGCTGTCCGCCCTCGTAGCCAATGAGCGCGTCGCCATGCGCATCGACGATACTCTTCTGATCCCGAAGCCACCCTTCCGCTTGATTGATACTGCTCCGCAACTCTGCAATCGAGTTCCCGTATATGTACGGTGCAACCGCATAGGCATCGGGCATCGTCCCCGTCGGGTTGCACGCGGAGTCGGCAAGTGCGCTGTATTGCACCTGGGTTACCCAGGAGTTGGCCGCCTGACCGGACATTACCTTTACGACTCGCGGACTGTCGGCTCCGAAGACACTTTCAAACCCGGCCCAGAGTTTGGACGCCGCGCATGCATGATATCGGAACCCGGATTCGTAATAGTCGTACCTGCTCCCCCAGAGGGCCTGGCCGCGCGTCGAGGCGTAATCCCCGGCATAGTTGCCGCCGTAATTCCAGCTCTCGTTCGACCACTCGATATAGACCTTGAGGTTGGAATTGAGACGATCATGGACGAGCTGGGCGAGGCCTCTTGCGAAGGCCGTGTCCTGGTCGGTCTTGGCGGGAACGCTGATCCAGCAATCCACGTTCGCCCGGTTGCAGAGATCGATTTCCGCCTCATAGGAAATGATGAGGCCATTGCCCACCCTGCGGGTCTGGCCTTCCGGCACGCGGTTTGCCCAAGTTCCGTCCGGGCCGCCGTCCGAGACCTGTGCCCCGTTGCCATTCCAGTTCATGAAGCGGAAGACACTGTAGGGGACGGAATTGATGTGGTCGATCACCTCCGTACTCCAGTTGGTCTCGTTACCGGCAATAGCGGAGAAGATGTTGTCGGAGGGCCACCAGGTGTCGTTGACGCCAACACGCATGGAGCCTGTGCTCCCGCTGCTGCCACTGCTGCTGCTGGTTGTACCACTGCCGCTTGTAGTGTCACCGCTGCTGGTGGTTGTACCACCGCTGCTGGTGGTCGTGCCACTGCTGCTGGTGGTCGTGCTACTGCTGTCGCCGCTACTGCTACTCGTGGTACCAGTACTGCTGGAGCTGGAGCGCCTTGAAGACCTGGTGTTTAGGGTAGTCGCGGTACTGGTGCTGGCATCGCTGCTGCTGGCATCGCTGCTGCTGGCATCGCCACCGATACTCGTGCTGCTACTGTCGAGACCATCGCTGCCACCGCCGCTGCCCCCGCAGGAAATCAGCGAAAGAACTGCAAACAAGGCCACGATGCCTTTGATCATGCGACGTTCGGTTTTCATTTCTCGTCCTTTCTGCTGCGTTGTCCAAAGCGACATCCAATTGCTTCTGGTCGTTCGCCAACGCCGCTCGAGTACATTTCAATTGTTAGCTTCTCCATCACGACGCGACTTCGCAGGTAGTCCGATATTTTTTCGCGCAGTGAAATTGCCATTCGTCGCAATTGTCTGACTCGGGAAATAGCTCGTCAGTTGTCGTGAATCTTGCACGTCGTGAATCGGCGACGTCGTGAGTCGACGACAGCCGTGAGTCGACGATCGATCCCCGGAAATCGAATCGCGTTACGTCGAAGGAGTTGCCGAGGCGCGATGCGCCGAGGGCTCGTGCGAGCTATCGCTCGATCAGCGTTGATCAGCGGGTGATCGGCAGATTGAAGCGAGTCGCGGTGTATTGCGTGCGGAGGAAGAAAAGGAAAAGCGCGGCGGTGCCGCGCTTTTCCCCTTGCCGACGAACTTCGACGACAGGACTACTGGACTACACCATGAATGACCTTGGGCGCATTGGTGACCGTCGGTTCGGCACCCATCGCGGCACGCGGGTCGTCCGTTGGCGCGCCGGGCAGGGCAGTCGCCAGCGGTGTGCTCAGATCCAGCGTGGAGCATGCCGAGTCCGGCACCTTGGCGAAGCGCATTTCGCGTTCCAGGTACTTCACGTAGTAGGTGCTTGAACCATTCACCAGTTCCGTGCCGTCCTTGATGGAGAAGGCAGGCACCCAGCGCTGGCCGTTGTCGCCACCCGTGCCACAGGTTACGGGCTGATTGGTGGTGGTGTCGACGCAGGTTCCGGGGATGCCTTGCAGGTCGCCGAAGCCGTTGTAGTTCAACTGCACCTTGGAGCCGATCAGCGGGCTGCCGGCCGCTTCCGTCGTGTTGTCGGTCGAAACCGTCAGCACGAAGTTCATCGGCGGATCGAAAGTCACCGGCACGCCGCCCGAAGTCAGGCCCACGTAGCGATTCCACGGATTGGGTCCGGTTTCGTAGGTGTAGTACTCGGGGACGTTATCGACCAGCCACGGACAGATCATGTTGCCGGTGTCCGACTGCTCGTAAGGTGAAAATTCGTCCGCGCGGCTGCATCGTGCGGCGGCGAGTGATGCGCTGTTCGCATCGATCAGGCGACCGCTCTGTAGTCCGTACTGATGGTTGCCGCTCAGGCTCAACGTGCTGGCATCCACCGCCGCGGCGCCGGACATCAACAGACCGTCGGCCGCGAACGTGTAGCTGATGACGTTCGCCACCGGTACCGGCCCGAAGACGAATTCCGAGCTGCCCGTCGTCGGGGTGCCGTTCCAGTCAATGAAGGTGATGTTCTGGTACACGGTGTTGCCGGTGAAGTCGCCTGCCGACAGCCCGCCCTTCGGGCAACGCTCGGTGCAAACGAGGTTCGGCGTGGCCGAGCCGGGCACCACGACGTCGCGGCTGCGTGTCGTGACGGGTGTCGCATCGGCGAATTCGCCGCTGACCGGCACCTCGATTCTTACCTCGCCGCCGGCGCTTTGCGAAAAGCCTTGCAGGGCCTTCATGAACGGCGCCGAAGTGCGCAAGCCGGATGCGGTGACGTAGGTCGGCGCGAGCGCGTTGCCGTTGGCATCCTTCGCCAGATCGGTCCAGCTGCAACCGTTTTGATCGCAGCCGTTTTGCTTGCGCACGGCGACAAGCTGCGTGCCGTCCCACGACAGTTCGTACTGGTTGCCGGTGGTATCGCCGGCGATGACGTTGCTGGGCAGGAACACCATCAGCGACTGGCCCTTGAGATCGCCCATCAGGCCATCCACCTTGGTCATCTTGTAGAGCTTGCCGCCCGCCTTGGTCAGGTCGTATACCGTGCCGGCCGTGTTGCTGCCCGGCTCGACGCGGGTGACCTGAGTGACCTGGTCGAGCAGATCGCCGGGCAGGAAGACGCCCCAGAAACTCGCGCCGCCCCAGTAGGTCTGGCCGTTGTAGGTCGCCTGGATGGGGAAGCCGGGGTGCGCCAGATCGAGGCGCGAACCGTCGGCCTCATAGACGCCATAGCGCCAGGTCGAGTAGTTGGCTTGCGCCCGGTTTCGCGAAAAGCACTTGCCCGGATTGGCCTGGCCGCGCTTGAAGTGCTGGCTGTCGTAGACGAATCCCGCATCCACCGGCGTCGGCCCCTGTCCGGTTGCGGCAATGTGCCCGGAACCCCCGGTACCGCTCTTCATGAACGTGAGGCGGGTCGTGTAGGGCTGGGGCGAGCCGTCATGATCGCCCATGCCGTTTTCGGAGAAAGTCAGCACCGAGGCATCGGCGCTCATCGAGCCGAGGAACATGCTGCAACTGCCGGAAAGCGGGTTCGCCTGATCCGCCGGCACGCCGCAGAACGAAACCGAAAACTGCCCGTTCGGGTTGGCGGCCGATGGCGATGCCGTCACGACGGCGCGCGCGAATATCCGCTGCGCCGTTCCGCCGTCGTCGTTGGGTACGAACCACGCGTGGGCGATCATCGGATCGTCGTTGCTGGCCCGCGTCGAATTGACGACCACGCTGGTGTAGTTCGTCGCCGTGGTGGCGCCGACATTGGTCGAACTCGATGTGTCCTGGCCGCGCTTGCTGGAGTCGCACTTGTCCATATCGACCAACGCCACGTAGGGCCCCTGGTTGACCATCGCATCGGCGCGCAGCGCGCTGACGAAGCACATGATCATGTTCGGCATGCCGATGTTCTCGGCCAGCTTGTCCTGCACCCACTCGTGCTGCGGGTCATCCACATAGGCGCCGCTATTGGGGGCGGCAAATGCAGTGCCGGTAAAAGCCAGTGGAATCGCGACGGCGAGATACTTGATCTTCATGACGGCCTCCCGGTCTAGTCGTTCGGAGTGACGACGGGCACTTGGGCCGGCACGGTCAGGCCGGTCACGGTTCCGCCCGTGGTTGTCGTGGTTGTGCTGCCGCCTCCGCCCCCGCCGCAGGCAACGAGCTGGGTCAGAAGGAATGCGACCATCATATATCCGGTGAGCCGTTTCATGTCAATTCTCCTTTGTCCAGGTGCCCGCATGCCGTGCGCCGTGCTGGCAAGGTCGAAGCGGCGGTCGGTGCAGGCAGTCATGTATTTCCCCTTACCTCGCAATTTCATCGAGGCTCGATCCCAGAGTAGGAAGCGTGCGGGAGTAACGGTATCCGTACGAATACCTATAAGCGGCTTCGATTTGGGGTTTCCGCCCCGGCGGAAAAGTGCCGCCCTTCGGGCGTCCAACCAGTTTGGCTTCGCAGGTCGGGATCGCCGACTTCCGTCTGCGCGTTGTCAGCCGTGGCGATACGCCGGGAAAACGCGGGTTTCGTCTCTGGGCGCAGCCGGGTGGCGTATCGCCACGGCTGACTTTTCGCGAGGTGGCTGCGGCCGGTCAGAAATTGAAACTGCCGCGCCACTCCCCGCCGACGTGGTCGATGAACACCCGCCTCGGCGCCACGTGACGCAAGGCCTCGCTCTCGATGTCCATTTCCGGCTGGCGGCCCAGCCGCTCCGCCACCTCGAAGGTGCACGCCGTCGACGTCACCGGCCGGAAATAGAGCGCCAGCCCGTTGCCGACGTCGATCGTCGGCTTGCCGCGTGCATCCTCGCGGAAATGCACGAACTTCTTCACCAGGCAGGAGAAGTACAACTCCAGTTCCACATAGAGTGGAGCCGTCCGCCGCGCCAGTTCGCGCCCCGCCGCCGCCGTCCATTCCACCTCGACGTCCCGGCCGTTGATCACCACCGTCGTACCCGGCATCGTCCCCTCCGTCGCTTGCCGCACTCGCAGACAGATTAGTCGTCGCGCAGACGAATTACCTTACAAGGGCCGCACTCGGCGTATCGCCACGGCTGACTTTTCCAGAAAGCAGGACGCCACAATGTGGCGGTCCCGGGCAACGCGAGGGATGGGGCAGCGCCCCACACTCTTGCGGCCCGCCAGCCTCGACGCCAACGAAAACGCGGGCTGCCCCCAATGCCGTCAGCCCCGTCCGGCGGCCGGCTCGGTTGTCGATACCATAAATAGTAGTTGACTATGGTGCTCGACTAATAGACTCTGACGTTGCGCATCCCCCCCCAGCCCATCCGGCGACGGGAACCGGATCGCAACACTCCTCAAGGAGGACACCATGAAAACCCTGAACGCTTCCCAACTGTTTCCCGGCGGAGCCACAGCCTCCCGCTTCGCGTCCGCCAGAGCACTCGCCTTCTCCCTCGCCGAATCCGATAGCGAACTCCTCGAACCCGAACTTGTCGCCTGGATCGATCGCCACTCGACCAAAACGTCACCCGTGCTCGAAGGCTGCGGCGGTCCCGACGGTTGGCGCGATTACGGCGCCTCCCACGGCGGGCGTCTCGAGGTCGACGTCAACGGCGAAGCCGCTTTCATCTTCGCCGAGTCGAGCCCCTTCGACTCCTACAGCCACTTCAGCCCCGGACCCTTCATCAACCTGCGCGATTCCCGGGGCAACGAGTCGGTTTGCCGTGTCGGCGGCCTGGACTGCGTCCCGCTGGACGACTGGACCAGCCAAATGACCTGAAACCGCTTGCCCCGCCGGTCGGCGTCCTCGCCGACGTCGATCGGACAGTGCGTTTCGTCGGACGATTCCGGATTCCCGATTCCATCCGATGCCCTCCGAAGGAGACCGGCATCGCCGCCCGACATCGCGCGGAACCAGACAAGCCAGTCGATGACTTGCCTTTGAATCACCGGACATGGAGGGACAAGGCGGTCCTCTTCCATGGCGCTGCGCCGGATTGGCGACCGTAAAAATCCGCTCAACCGAAGGAGAATCCTATGGCAACGTTCATCACCCTCGTAAACTTCACGGATCAGGGCATCAAGAACATCAAGGAGTCGCCGGCTCGCCTCGATGCATTTCGCACCATGGCCACCAAGATGGGGCTGACGGTCAAGAGCGCCTACTGGACCCTGGGCAGCCACGACATGGTCCTGACCGTGGAAGGCCACGAAGATGCGGCGACCGCCGCACTCCTGAAGGTCGCCTCGCTTGGCAATGTGCGCTCGCAAACCTTGCGCGCCTTGTCCGCGGACGAGATGGGCGGAATTCTCGCGAAGATGCCCTGAGCGTCACGGCGGACGAGGGGCGGGAACAACGGCGAGTCTTCACCGGACTCCGCACCCGGATCATCGCTCGCCGCGTCGTCATCGGCTGTGTGGGCCATACTCGGCGTGTCACCACGGCTGACTTTTGCGAAAGCGCTGGCGACGGGAGAGGTAGCTTGTCGGCCAGAGCTGCCGCTGATTACCCTTCTCCTGTCAGACCGCTATCGATCCATAGCGGCGCAAATAATTGTTAGGGCCTTACCTGCAGTTCCTTTGGTATGGCTTCTTTCAATGACTTGGTGGTCTCCGTTCCAGAACTACTGCCCAAAAGGTGTGCGATAGGAATCCGCTCATGTAAGTTGTGTTCGATATCGAACACCCACAGTGATTCGCTCTGATCCCTTTCAGGATCGCTCAGATAGGCCGCGAATCGTCCATCCGGAGACAAAGCGCTCCCCACAATTATTGTGTTCAATTGCGTAAGGCGCCGAATTGAGTCGCCTCGGCGAAGGAAAAGATCGTAGTTGAAGTAGCCCTTCTTAATTCCGTCTATATTGTTTGTAAGCGAAACAAACAGAACGTCTCCGGCTCTTGAGACACTTGGACTGGAAGAATGCTGGCCATTTGTAATCCACGGTTCCAAGACTCTTCGATTCGGGCCTACTCGCACAATATTGTTGTCGCCGAATCGCTCCTTGTACTTCAAGTACCCCTTTGCTTCGGCGGGCGCATCGACACTTGGATAGTTGCACATAGGTCCATCAGCATGGACCACTATATCTTCGCTTGCAGGATAGAAGAACGGCCTCCCGAGCCCCCAAAAGCAGTATGAAGTAACGCGTTCGCTCACACCGGTAGGTATATCTAGGGTGTGTATGTCCCACGCGGTGGCACGAGGATCGCCATTGAACCAAGTGCGGTCTCGATGAGACTGTATATACGCCAGCTTTTGGCCATCAAAAGAGAAGTTGGGGGCGGACTTAATGCTCGCATCCGAGGTAATCAGTCGATAGGAGTTCGCCAATAGGTCCAACACAACAATCTGGGTTTCGCGTGACGCGGCTCCGTCGCGATCGGAGTACGTAGCGACGACTTGATTGTGTCCTGGCCCGAGCCCAGCGCCGCCAAACTTATACTTTTCGTTTTCCGGCCGAAGCTTAGTGGCGGTTCGATCAGCAACTGAGTACATCACCAAGTCGCAGACTCGGTTAGCACAGTAGTCGAGAAACACTTTGTCGCCATCAACCGAGAAGACGGGGCCACGAAGGCGAATGCTTTCGGAGGCACGCTCTCGATCACTGCAAGAAGCTATAGCGATGGATGCTAGAAATATGCAGGCAACTCTTGTGACAACCATATGCGATATTCTCAACTTGTGACCTTACCGAGCCATAGCCATTGAGCATACCGCATGTCTGCTTCTGGCCCAACTCCGCTGTTCCGGGAGCCGGTCCAGAATGGCCGCTCCGGCCGACAACCGGCTAACAGCGCACCGTTCCGACGGCGCCAATCCCCAGCTTTCCCCGGCGACGATCCTGAATTGCTAGCATAACGACCTTCGGTAGTTTGAACCGGGGGAGCGAAGTCGGTCGATTACCCCCCCCGGCAACCCCCATTCATTCTGGAGTCGCTTTGTTCAAGTTCATTGGCGCTGTCGCTGGCTACTATCTGTTCGGATTCTTCGGAGTATTGCTGGGCCTGTTTGTCGGGTCGGTGCTCGACCGGTTGCGGGACTATGGTTCGGGCGGCATCAATCCGTTGCAGAACGCGCTGCGCCAGACGGTGTTCCTCGAAACGATGTTCATTTCGATGGGCCGGCTGGCGAAGGCGGATGGGCGGGTTTCGCCGGAGGAGATTGCGCACGCCGAGGAGATGATGCGGCAGTTGGGCATGACCGCCGAACATCGCGCCCAGGCGATCGAGTTGTTCAAGCGGGGCAGTGCGCCGGAGTTCGATATCGGGCCGGTCTATACGCGCTTCATGTCGGTGTGCGGCCACACCCGGCATCTGCGGCAGATGTTGCTGGTCTATCTGATCACGATGGCGCTGGCCGACGGCCACATGCATGCGGCGGAAGAGGCGCTGCTGGCGGACATTGCCGGCCGTCTCGGCTATTCGCCGTCCGAGTTCAGGCACTTGATGGAGATGGTGCTGAACCAGTCGCATTTCATGGGCGGGAAGCCGAGTCCGGAGACGGCGCTGGAAGATGCCTACAAGGCGCTGGGGGTGACGAAGGAAAATACCGACCAGGAAATCAAGCGCGCCTACCGCAAGCTGATCAGCCAGTACCACCCGGACAAGTTGATCGGCCAGGGGATGCCGGCGGACATGATCGCCATGGCGACGGAGAAGACGAAAGAGATCCAGCTGGCCCACGACGTGATCAAGCGGACGCGGAACATTTGAGTCGCGCGCCCGGGCGCGCATCGGGGCCGGTTGCCGGCGTTCGTGGAAAAGTCAGCCGTGGCGGTACGCCGCGTAGCGGCCCGACGCCCGCAGGTGTAAGCATTCCCGCGCTTCCGCCGACTATTGCCCAGTCCGGGCAATTTGCCGTCGGGACGTTCGTGGGGAGACGGACCTTGTCGTTCAGCAGCAGGATGATCGCGATGGCCGACGCATCGTCGCTTCGTGAAACAATACGCACTCGCCAGAGGAGGGGATGCGATGAGCGGGTTGCGGGAGGGAGCCGGTTTCCGCGGTGGCGCCGGCCCAATGGAATTCGAAGCGGTGCGGGGACGCCCGGCATGAACGACTGCTTTGCGCCCGAGGCTCTGGAAGCGCTGCGGCGCGACATGCTGCGCTTCGCCAGCCTGCAACTGCGCGACGACGCGGCGGCCGAGGATGCCGTGCAGGAGGCGCTGGCGGCGGCGCTGGACGGCAAGCGGAAATTCGAGGGCCGGGCGGCGCTGAAGACCTGGGTGTTCGCGATCCTGCGCAACAAGATCGTCGACGCCATTCGCCAGCGCAGCCGTTCGGTGAACGTCTCT
The DNA here is from genome assembly GCA_018819515.1 of Gammaproteobacteria bacterium. Taxonomy (GTDB): domain Bacteria; phylum Pseudomonadota; class Gammaproteobacteria; order Burkholderiales; family Rhodocyclaceae; genus Fen-999. The sequence continues at coordinate 88,178 of JAHJPX010000008.1, read as the reverse complement.
TCGCTGTCGGCCGAGGAAGAGGCGATGGACGAGACCTTCGACAGCCTGTTCAAGCCCAATGCGCACTGGAATCCGGGAAAGGGCCCGAAAGCCTGGGGCGACCCCGAGGCGGCGCTGGGACAGGAACAGTTCTGGGCGGTCTTCGAGGCCTGCCTCAAGTATCTGCCGGCCAATACGGCGCGCGTCTTCATGATGCGCGAGTTCCTGGAATTCGACACCGACGAGGTCTGCGCCGAGTTGAAGATCAGCTCCAGCAATTGCCACGTCATCCTGCACCGGGCGCGCAACGGCCTGCGGCGCTGCCTGGAGCAGAACTGGTTCGCCGCTGGAGCGTCGTCATGCTGACCTGCAAGGAAGTCACCCACCTGCTTTCGGAGGGGCAGGACCGCAAGCTGACCGTTGCCGAGCGCGTGCGCCTGGAGATGCATTTTCTCGTGTGCGAAGGCTGCGGCAACTTCCGCAAGCAGATGGACTTCCTGCGGGCGGCGTGCCGGCGCTATGTCGGCGAGCGGTCGCGCGACGACGATCGCAACGATTGATCGGTAGCCGAAGCGACCACCCGTGCCCTTGAGGGGCATGGCGGAATAATTCACCAGGACGTAACGACGAATCGATGCCCTTGACAGGCCGCGATTGCTGGTTACAATCAAGCCATATTTCGATATTTCTGGAAATGTCGTATGGACACATTGCAAGCCGTCGAAAAGCTCGCCGCCCTGGCCCAGGAAACCCGCCTGGCGATATTCCGCCTGCTCGTCGAGGCGGGTCCGGAAGGCATGAATGCCGGCGCGATCGCCGATGCCGTGGGCGTTCCGGCGGCGACGCTGTCGTTCCATGTCGCCCAGCTTGTCCGCGCCGGACTGGTGGCCTCGCGCCAGGAAAGCCGCTTCATCTACTACTCAACCAACTTCGCGGCGATGGACGACCTGATCGCCTATCTCACCGATAACTGCTGCCAGGGCGGGCAATGCCTGCCCAAGACGCAGCAGGCCGATACCGTCGCCAAGCGGCGGCGCACCCTCGCCAAATCAACCTGATCGGAGTCCACCATGACGGACCGCGTCTACAACGTCCTGTTTCTCTGCACCGGCAACTCGGCGCGCAGCATTCTCGCCGAGGCCATCCTCAACAGCCCGGCGACGGCGCAGGGCCGCTTTCGCGCCTATAGCGCCGGCAGCCATCCGGCCGGCAGCGTCAATCCGCATGCCATCGAGCTCCTGAAGAAGCACCGCTATTCCACCGAGGGGCTGCGCAGCAAGGGCTGGGAGGAGTTCGCCCGCCCCGATGCGCCGGACCTCGATTTCGTCTTCACCGTCTGCGACAAGGCGGCCGGCGAGGTCTGCCCGGTCTGGCCCGGACAGCCGATGACCGCGCACTGGGGAGTCGAAGATCCTGCCGCCGTCGAGGGCGATGAGGAAACCATTGCCCGCGCCTTCTTCACCGCCTTCAGTCAGTTGCAGCGCCGCATCGCGCTGTTCGCCAACCTGCCGCTCTCACGACTCGACAAGCTGGGACTGCAGAACGAACTGAACAATATCGGCAAGCTGCGCGAGCAAGGCCAATAGCCATTACTACCTATTCCAACGGAACACGAGATGACCACACCAAAAACCGTCCTGGTGCTCTGCACCGGTAACTCCTGCCGCTCGCAAATGGCGGAGGTGATCCTCAACCACGACCTCGCCGGGCAGGTGCGCGCGCTGTCGGCCGGCACACGGCCGCAGCCGAAGGTGGCCGAGGGAGCCATCGAGGCGCTCAAGCTCGCCGGTCTGCCGACCGAGGGCCTCTACCCGAAAGACGCCGACGTTTTCCTCGATGAGGCGATCGACCTCGTCGTCACCGTCTGCGACAACGCCAAGGAAACCTGCCCGGTCTTCCCGCGACCGGCGCCGAAGATCCACCTGCCCTTCCACGATCCGCACGGCGAGCCGCTGGAAAGTTTCGTCGCCGTGCGCGACGACATCCGCGCCCGGCTGGTGCCGGCGGTGCGCGCAGCGCTCGAACTCTGAGAGGAGCCGGCCATGTCCGCCCAGTGCGAAGTCACCGCCAAGGTCGCCGCCGGCGCACCCATGTCCTTGTTCGAGCGCTGGCTGACGCTCTGGGTCTTCCTCTGCATCCTGTTCGGCATCGCGCTGGGCCAGTTCCTGCCCGAGCCGTTCCAGTACCTCGGTCGCATGGAGGTTGCGCAGGTGAACCTGCCGGTCGGCCTGCTGATCTGGGTGATGATCATCCCCATGCTGGTCAAGGTCGACTTCGGCGCGCTGCACGAAGTCCGGCAGCATGTGCGCGGCATCGGCGTCACGCTGTTCGTGAACTGGCTGGTCAAGCCGTTTTCCATGGCCTTCCTCGGCTGGCTGTTCATCCGCAATATCTTTGCGCCGTACCTGCCGGCCGAGCAGCTCGACAGCTACATCGCCGGCCTGATCCTGCTCGCCGCCGCGCCGTGCACGGCCATGGTCTTCGTCTGGAGCCGGCTGACCAACGGCGACCCGCTGTTCACGCTCTCGCAGGTGGCGCTCAACGACACCATCATGATCTTCGCCTTTGCGCCCCTCGTCGGCCTGCTGCTCGGCATCTCGGCGATTACCGTGCCCTGGGCCACGCTGGCCACCTCGGTGGTGCTCTACATCGTCATCCCGCTGGCGCTGGCGCAGGCCTGGCGCAAGTCGCTGCTGGCCAAGGGACAGGCGCACTTCGACGCCACCATGGAGAAGATCGGCCCGTGGTCGATCGCCGCGCTGCTCGCCACGCTGGTGCTGCTGTTCGCCTTCCAGGGCAAGGCCATCATCGAGCAGCCGCTGATCATCGCGTTGCTGGCCGTGCCCATCCTGATCCAGGTTTTCTTCAATTCCAGCCTGGCCTACTGGCTCAACCGGCAGGTCGGCGAGAAGCACAACGTCGCCTGCCCGTCGGCGCTGATCGGCGCCTCGAACTTCTTCGAGCTGGCCGTCGCCGCCGCCATCAGCCTGTTCGGCTTCGAGTCCGGTGCGGCGCTGGCCACCGTGGTCGGCGTGCTGATCGAAGTGCCGGTGATGCTGCTGGTGGTGAAAGTGGTCAACTCGACGAAGGACTGGTATGAGCGCCGACCCGCAATCGCTTGAGCTTGGCGTACCGCCACGGCTGACTTTTCCGCGCTGGCTGGCGCTGATCGTTGCCGCCGCCGTCGTCTGGGTCGCGGCCTACGCGTATCTCACCGAGTTCGCCGACGTCGTCGTCGCCGCGATCGGCCTCGAACGCGGCACGCATTTCGCCGAAGCCGTACACTTCTTCCTCTACGATACGCCCAAGGTGCTGTTGCTGCTGGCCGGCATCGTCTTCGCGATGGGCATCATCCAGACCTTCTTCTCGCCCGAGCGGACGCGCGCGCTGCTGTCCGGCAAGCGCCTCGGCGTTGGCAACGCGCTGGCGGCGACGCTGGGCATCGTCACGCCGTTTTGTTCCTGCTCGGCGGTACCGCTGTTCATCGGCTTCCTCTCCGCTGGCGTACCGATGGGCGTGACCTTCTCGTTCCTGATCTCCGCACCGATGGTCAACGAAGTCGCGCTGGCGCTGCTGTTCGGCATGTTCGGCTGGCAGGTGGCGGCCCTGTATCTCGGGCTGGGACTCGCCGTCGCCATCGTCGCGGGCTACACGATCGGCGCGCTGAGGATGGAAAACCATCTCGAAGACTGGGTGCGCGCCATCCAGGTCGGCGAGGCCCAGGCGCCCGACGGCACCGATTTCGGCTGGGTCGAACGATTCGAGGCCGGCTGGCGGCATGTGAAGGAAATCGTGGGCAAGGTTTGGCCCTATGTCATCGCCGGCATCGCGCTCGGTGCCGCCATTCACGGCTATGTGCCGGAGGATTTCATGGCGTCGATCATGGGCAAGGATGCGCCCTGGTGGTCGGTGCCCGCCGCGGTGCTGCTCGGCGTGCCGATGTACACCAACGCCGCCGGCATCATTCCCGTGGTCGAGGCGCTGATCGGCAAGGGCGCTGCGCTGGGCACCGTGCTGGCGTTCATGATGAGCGTCATCGCGCTCTCGGCGCCGGAGATGATCATCCTGCGCAAGGTGCTGAAGCCGGCGTTGATCGCCACCTTCGTTGGCGTCGTCGCGGCCGGCATCCTGCTGGTCGGCGTCGTTTTCAATACTGTCCTCTGAGGAATCCCCATGGACGATTCTCCCCTGCATCCTTCAATCGTGGCGATGGTCTCGCTTGCCGCGAACATCGCCGCCAACCACCCGAAAAAGGGCCTCTGCCAACTGGAACGGCTGCGCGGCTACGGCATCTCCGAGGAGCAGATCGATCTGGTCGTCGACATCGCGCGCCACATCCGCGACGAGGCGGGGCAAGCGCTGGATGCCGCCTACGACGAGGCGGCGCGGCCGGCGGCGGAATCTCGCGGCGTGTCGCCACCGCTGACTTTTGAACCCGAGGCGAAGCCGGCCGTCTGCTGCACTCCGACGGCCCGGGGCAACGCCTGCTGCTGACGGAGAACATCGATGAAGTCCATCAAGGTACTCGGCACCGGTTGCGCCAATTGCAACGCCACGCTGAAGCTGGTCGAGGAAGTCGCCCGCGAAAAGGGTGTCGACATCCAGCTCGAAAAGGTCGAGGAATTGCCGGAGATCATGAAATACGGCGTCATGAGCACACCGGGCGTGGTGGTCGACGGCAAGGTCGTCCACGCGGGCGGCATTCCGGACCGCGCGAAGATCGCGGGTTGGCTGGGTTGATCCGGCGGGCGCACGGAGGACCTAGCGGCCCCGTTCGCCCGGCCAGATGAGCTTGTGTATTTGCAGTTGCAGGCGCACCGGTAACTGGTCGCGCAGGATCCATTCGGCGAGCGAGGCGGAGTCGAGGCGACCGGGCACCGGCGAGAACAGCACGGGACAGCGCTCCGCGAGGTGGCGTGTCGCCACGACTGACTTTGCCCATTCGTAGTCTTCTTCGGACGCGAGCACCAGCTTCAGTTCGTCGTCTCGGGTCAGGTGGTCGATGTTGGCCCAGAGATTGCGGTCCGTCTCGCCGGAGCCGGGGGCCTTGAGGTCGACGATGCAGGAGACGCGCTGATCGACCTCGGCGATGTCGAACGCGCCGCTGGTTTCCAGCGATACCGAATAGCCGGCGTCGCACAGCGCCGTCAGCAGCGGCAAGCAGGTCCGTTGTGCCAGCGGTTCGCCGCCGGTGACGCAAATCGTGCGACAGCCGATCGCTTCGACGCGCTCCATGATTTCGGCGACCGTCATGGCCTGGCCGCCGACGAATGCATATTCCGTATCGCACCAGACGCAGCGCAACGGGCAGCCGGTCAGGCGGATGAAAGTGGTGGGCAGGCCGACGCGGGTCGACTCACCCTGGATGGAATGGAAGATTTCGCTGACGCGCAGGAGCGCGTCGCCTGCGGACACGACTACTTCTTCTTCAGCCGCCGCTTGGCCGTCTGCGCAGCCGAGGAGACCGGGTATTGCGCGATCAGCGATTCCAGCGCCTTCCGCGAACCCTTCTTGTCGCCGGCTTCGGAAAGGGCGTTGCCCTGGGCGAGCAGCGCGTCGGCCGCCTTCGCATCGTTCGGCCAGGTGGCCGCGACTTTGCCGAAAGTGTCCGCCGCCTTGTCGAACTCGCCGAGCTGGTATTGGCTGGACGCTGCCCAATAGTGGGCGTTGGGCAGCAGACCGCTGCTCGGATAGGACTTGATGAAAGCCGTGAACGCCGCGTAGGCATCCTTGTATTTGCCCGACTTGAACGCGGCAAACGCAGCTTCGTAGTCGCGGCCTTCCTGCGCCGGATCGACCTTCGCGTTGTCGGGCCGGGCATCGGCTAGCGGCGCAGCCGGTGAGGTTTCCAGCTTGCGCAAGCGAGTATCGAGATCGACATAGAAATCGCGTTGCCGCTTCTGCGTCGTCTCGACCTCGTTGAGCAATACTTCCAACTGGCCGCGAATGCGGGCAAGTTCGGCCTTGATCGCCTCGGACTGGTTGACGAAGTCGATCTGATTTCTGCCGGTACGCTCGACCCGATCGGTCAGCGCGTCGAGATCCACACGTAGTTTCTCGATGCGCTGACGCGCTTCCTTGTCGTCGAAGATGCCGGCCTGAACGGTCGACGCCGGCAATGCCAGCGCCGCCAGCAGGACGACGACTGCCCGCTTCATCGCAGCTTAGAACTCGCCCGTATAGAGCATGTCGCCGCGACGGTTCTGCGACCAGCAGGACTCGTTCGACTCGGTGCAACGGGGCTTCTCTTCACCCAGGCTGACGGCCTCGACCTGGGCTTCGGTGGCACCTTGCAGCATCAGGGCGTTCTTCATCGCTTCGGCGCGCTTCTGGCCGAGCGCCAGGTTGTACTCGCGGCTGCCGCGCTCGTCGGCGTTGCCCTGGATACGCATCTTGATGTTCGGGTTCTTGACCAGGAACATGCCGTGGGCCTCGATCAGCGAGCGGAACTCATCCTTGATCACGTATTGGTCGTAGTCGAAGAAGACGCTGCGCTTGTAGACGGCGCTGTTCGGATCCTTCAGCGCGGCGAGGCTGTAGGGATCGACTCCCTGGGCCGTGACGGGGGCGGGGGTGGGCGCCGGCGTGCCATCGGAAACCGCGGCGGGGCTTTGCTCCTGAGCGGGCGGCTGGCTGCTGCAGGCGGACAACATCAGAACGACGGAAACGGCGGTAGTTAGGGCTATGGCTGTGCGACGCATGGTGACGATCTCCGATTAAAAAAGTTGGTTACTTGGCGAAAGAACCCCAGGCAGGTTCGCGTACATCCGCGGCCTGGACTGAAAGTTTTTGTTTTACGCGGCCATCGGCGGATACCGCCGCCAGCACACCGCGGCCACCTATTTCGGTAGCGTACAGGATCATACGACTGTTGGGGGCGTAGCTTGGGGATTCATCCTTGACGGAATCTGTCAAGATTTGGGTTTGACGGGTGGCGAGATCCATGACGGTGAGCAGGAAACTGCCGTTCGGACGGGAAATATAGGCGAGGCTCTTGCCGTCGGGCGACGGCCGTGGCGTCACATTGTATTGCCCTTCGAAGGTCAGGCGCTCGGTGCCGCCGACGCCGTCCGACGCGATGCGATAGATCTGCGGACTGCCGCCGCGGTCCGAGGTGAAATAGATCCATCGGCCGTCCGGCGAGAATCGCGGCTCGGTGTCGATGCCCGGCGAACTGGCCAGCCGCGCGGCGCCACGACCGTCAACGCCGATCAAATAGAGTTGTGAGCGGCCGTCCTTGGTGAGTACGACCGCCAGGCGGCGACCGTCGGGCGACCAGGCGGGCGCCGAGTTCGAACCCTTGAAATTGGCGACCACATGGCGCCGGCCCGATGTCAGGTCGTGGACGTAGATGACAGGCTTCTTGGCTTCGAAGGATACATAGGCCAGCTTGTCGCCGTCGGGAGACCAGCTCGGCGAAATGATCGGCTCACGGGAAGCCAGCGCGGTCTGGGCATTGTCGCCGTCCGCGTCGGCGATTTGCAACTCGTAACGGGTGCCTGTCTTGACCACGTAAGCGATGCGGGTAGAAAAAACGCCGCGTTCGCCGGTCAGCTTCTCATAGATGTAGTCCGCAATGCGATGACCGATCAGGCGAGTCTGGCTTGCCTGGTGCCCGTAGGCCTGGCCGCCGAGTTCGGCCTGCTTCTGAACGTCGTAGACACGGAAACGGGTATCGTAGCGCGCACCGGCCGCGGCTACCCTGCCGCCCGCCAGGGCATCGGCGCCCCGGGCTTTCCAGTCGGCGTAAGGCGGCAGGCCGGCATCACCCGAGGGCAGGCCGGCCGCATCGACCAGACGGAAAAGGCCGCTGCGCTCGAGGTCGGCGCGGACGACCGATGCCACGGAATGGCCGATGGTCTGGTCGCCGCCGAAATCGGGGATGGCGATGGGAATCCGGTTGGCGCCGGCCCCGGTGATTTCGATGGACAACTGGGCATTGGCGGCGGATGCGGCCGCCAGCCACGCGGCGGCAATCAGAAAGGAACGAAAATTCATCGGCAAATTATAAACAGGTCAAGATGAAGGGTACGAGAACGTCGTCAGCGGGAGACAGGCGTCAGTTGCACCGGCCATCCTCGATCGGACAGAAGATCAGCCGCAGGCTGCGCTCGAACAGCCCGGGATCGTCGGGACGCGGCAGGGGGCTGGACTTCAGGATCGCGCGTTCCACCGCCGCGTCGTAGGAGGAATAGCCGCTCGGTTTGACCAGTCGGGCCGAGATCACTTCCCCCGAGGGCAACTGCACGACCTCGAAAACGGCTGATGGATTGCCTGTGATGTCGCGCGGCAACACGATATTGCCGCGAATCTTGGCGCGAATGCGGTCCGTATAGCTGGCCAGCGCCTTGTTGCGGGCGGCGGCAGCCTGGCTGGTAGCCTGGGAATCGAGCAGTTCCCGGAGTTTTTGTTCCTTCTCGACCTGCAGCCTTCGCGTTTCCAGGCGCTTCTCCTCCTCGGCGATGGCCTGCTGGAAGGGGTCGACCTTTGGCTTCACCTCCTTGGGCTTGGGTTTCGGTTTTTCCTTGACGGCGATGTCCGGTTTCGGCGGCGGCACCGGTTTCGGCGGCGGCGTCGGTTCCGGCTTCGGCTTCGGCTCCGGCTTCGGTTCGGGCTTGGGCTCGGGTTTCGGTTCCGGCTCCGGTTTCGGCTCGGGTTTGGCCGCGGGTGCCGGAGGCGGCGAGGACATCGGCCGAACCAGTTCCACCTCGACCACATCGCCGACATCGGTCTGCCAGCGAATGCCGTAGATCAGGAAGCCTGCCAGCACCAGATGTACCAGCACCGCGAGCACGATCGCGGCACGCTTGCCGGGCGGCTTGACGCGGGTGTGCCGCTCGTCGTTCATCGCTTGGGCTGCACCAGCAGGCCGATGCGGGTCACGTGTTGCTGCTGCAACAGGTCCATGATGTTCAGCACTTCTTCATAGCGAACGCTGCGGTCGCCGGCAATCAGCACCGCCTGTTGGGGGTTTTTCGCCTGAGCCGCCTTGATGAGGCCGGCGAGCTGCGAGCGGTCGATGCTTTCTTCATCCGAGCCCTTGCTGCGGTCGCGCAAAGCGAGGCTGCGGTCGGCGCGGACGATGACCTCCAGCGGCGCGACTGGCGGTTCGCTGCTCTTGCCGACGCTCGGCAGGTCGATGTTGCCGGTCTGGATCATCGGCGCCGTGACCATGAAGATCACCAGCAATACCAGCATCACGTCGATATAGGGCACGACGTTGATCTGGTTCATCAGCCGCCGCTGTCTCATGCTGCCCTCGATGGGCCGCCCCGAGAGGGCAGCGAGTCAATGAATCGGAAGCCGCGCAGCGGCTGAACATGTGTCACCCCCTTCCTCAGGAAGGGGGGCGGGGGGAAGGAGTTCATTTGAGCTGTCTTTGCAGGATGTTCGAGAACTCCTCGATGAAGCTCTCAAGGCGCACCGCCAGGCGGTCGACGTCGTGGGCGTAGCGGTTGTAGGCGACCACGGCGGGAATCGCCGCGAACAGGCCGATGGCGGTGGCGACCAGTGCTTCGGCGATGCCGGGCGCGACTGCGGCGAGTGTCGCGCTGCTGACGTTGGCCAGGCCGCGGAAGGCGTGCATGATGCCCCAGACGGTGCCGAACAGGCCGACATAGGGCGACACCGAGCCGACCGAAGCGAGGAAGGCGAGATGGGCTTCAAGATCGTCGATCTCGCGCTGGTAGGTGGCGCGCATGGCGCGGCGCACACTGTCGATGACGGTCGCCGGATCGAGCGACTTTTGTCCGCGCAGCTTGGTGAATTCGCGGAAACCCGCCTCGAATACCCTTTCCAGCGCGCCGCTCCGGCGGCGGTCGTTGAGGGCGCCCTGATACAAGGTGCCGAGATCGCCGCCGCTCCAGAACTCGCGCTCGAACCGGTCGGTGCGGATGCGCGCGTCGCGAATGGCGAACCACTTGCGGAAGATCCAGTACCAGGACATGACCGAGACGACGGTCAGCAGTCCCATGACCAGCTTGACGACCAGACTCGCGTTGATGACGAGCTGGATGATGGAAAGGTCTTCGGTGATGTTCATATTGTCAGTTTCGCGAATTGGTCATAAATGTCCTGTGGAACCGCCGCCGCCCTGCCGCGCGCCAGATCCATGCAGGCCAGGCGGATGGTGGCCGTCAGCAGCGTTTCGGTGCCGCGCTCGATAGTCTGCTCGAACACGATCTGGGCGCGGCCGAGCATTTTGATGCCGCAGCTTACTCGCAACTCGTCGTCGAGCCGTGCCGGCTTGAGATATTCGGCGGCGACCGAGCGCACGGCGAAACCCAGCCCGGTGTCCTGCATCAGACGGCTTTGATCGAATCCCATCGTGCGCAACCATTCGCTCCGGGCGCGTTCCAGATAGCGCAGGTAGTTGGCGTAGTAAACCACACCGCCTACATCGGTATCCTCGAAATAGACCCGGACCGGCCACGTAAAGTTCTTCATTCGTTCCAGAGGTCGCTGTCCGTCCTTGGCTGCGCGAGGCCGAAATGACGCCAGATGGCTGGTGTGGCGATGCGGCCGCGCGGCGTCCGCTGCAAGTAACCCTGCTGGATCAGGAAGGGCTCCAGCACGTCCTCGATGGTGTCGCGCGCCTCGCCGATGGCCGCCGCCAGGTTGTCCACCCCCACCGGGCCGCCGCCGAACTTCTCCAGCACGGCCAGCATCAGCTTGCGGTCCATGACGTCGAGGCCAAGATGGTCGACGTCGAGCATCGACAGCGCCGCGTCGGCCACGTCGCTGGTGATCGCGCCTTCCGCCTTCACTTCGGCGAAGTCGCGCACGCGCCGCAGCAGGCGGTTGGCGACGCGCGGCGTGCCGCGCGAGCGGCGGGCGATTTCCGTCGCGCCGTCGCCAGCGATCTCGCAGTTCAGCAGTTGCGCCGAGCGGCGGATGATGTGGGTCAGTTCTTCGGGCGAATAGAACTCCAGCCGGGCGACGATGCCGAAGCGGTCGCGCAGCGGGTTGGTGAGCATGCCGGCGCGGGTGGTGGCGCCGACCAGCGTGAACGGCGGCAGGTCGAGCTTCAGCGAGCGCGCCGCCGGCCCTTCGCCGATCATGATGTCGATCTGGAAGTCTTCCAGCGCCGGGTAGAGGATCTCCTCGACCACCGGCGACAAGCGATGGATTTCGTCGATGAACAGCACGTCGTGCGGCTCGAGGTTGGTCAGTAGCGCGGCCAGGTCGCCGGCGCGCTCCAGCACCGGCCCTGAAGTCTGGCGCAGATTGACGCCCATCTCGTGGGCGATGATATGCGCCAGCGTTGTCTTGCCCAGGCCCGGCGGACCGAACAGCAGCACGTGGTCGAGCGCCTCGGCGCGCCGCCGGGCCGCCTCGATGAAGATTTCGAGCTGGCCGCGTATCTTCTGCTGGCCCACGTATTCGGCCAGCTTCTTCGGTCGCAGCGCGCGTTCCAGCACATCCTCCTGCGGCGATGCGGGGGTGCCGGAAATCAGGCGGTCGCTGCCGCGGTCGCCAAACTGGTCAGTCTGGATGCTCATTTGGGGGCGAGTTTATCCGAGTCGCGCTTGCGCCGGATGTAGAGCGTCTTGGCGACAGTGGCGACGATCTGTTCGTCGACGTCGACGACATCGATCGTCCAGGTCGGTTCGTACTTCCCGCCCGCTTCGGTATTGGCGATCACGTCGGCGATCTGTTCGTCGGTGAGTGTGAAACGGGCGAAGACGTCGCCGCGGCCGGGCACCTTGAACTCGATGTTCGACGCCTTGTCCCAGACCACGTAGCCGCGCGGCAGGTTGTGCAACAGCAACAGCGCGTAGAACGGATCGGTCATCGAGAACAGCGAGCCGCCATAGTGGGTGCCGAAGTAGTTGCGATTGAGTAGTCCGTGGCGCAGGCGCACCGTCGCCGAGCGGAAGTCGGGCGTGATCTCGGTGACATGGATGCCGGCGCCGAGGAAGGGGGGCCAGAGGTTGATGCCCAGCCGGAATACGGTGGCCGAGACTCGCAGCCGGCTCAGGAAGCCCTGCGCCATCAGCTCTTCGAAAGCGACTTGAGCGCCTGCCGGATGCCGTCCGACACGGCGACGCCGTCCGGCAGCATCTTCACCGCGCCTACCGCCTCGCGTTCGCTGTAGCCGAGCGCCAGCAGGGCGTTGAGGATGTCGGCTGCGGTGTCGGGTGGCGTGTCGCCACGGCTGACTTTTGCGGCGAGGCCGGTGGCTTTGAGCTTGTCCCGAAGTTCGAGCAGCAGGCGCTCCGCGGTCTTCCTGCCGATGCCGGGAATCTTCACCAGCCGGCCCGCTTCCTGCAATGCCACCGCCTGCGCCAGCTCGCCGACCGACAGGCCGGAAAGCACCGCCAGCGCGATGCGGGGGCCGACGCCGGAAATCCTGATCAGTTGCCGGAAGGCCGTCCGTTCGTCCTCCGAGCCGAAGCCGTAGAGGATGTGCGCGTCCTCCCGCACGACCAGATGGGTGACCAGCGACACCTTCTCGCCCAGCGCCGGCAGGTTGTAGAAGGTGCTCATGGGCACTTCGAGTTCGTAGCCGAGACCGCCGACGTCGACGGTGATCTGCGGCGGGTTCTTCTCGACGAGCGTTCCGGAAATTCTGCCGATCATGCGGGGCAACGGCGGCTGACGCCGACTTTGGTTTTCACCGTGGTGATTGTATATGGCTGGCGAAATACCGCAGACAGTCTTCTTCCGACAGGGCGGCGCTATGGAAGTGTCCCTGGAATACGTCACACCCCATCTCGGATAGGGCATTCCGCTGCGCCTCGGATTCGACGAACTCGGCTACGACTTCCACGTTGCGCGCCTTGGCCAGTACGATGATTGCCTTGATGATGTCGGCGTTGGCCGGATTGACCAGGACGTCGCGCGTCAGGGAACCGTCGATCTTGATCGCGTGAATGTCGAAGCGCCGCAAATGAAGCAGCGAGCTGTGGCCCATCCCGAAATCGTCCACCGACAGACGGACGCCCAGGGCGGAAAGCGCCTCCAGGGTGGAATTGGTTGCAGCCTCGTCAGGGATGACCTCGGATTCGATGATCTCGATTTCGATTTCACTTTTATCGAGTCCATGGCGCTGCAACGCGTCCGCCAGGCGCGGCGCGAATTCCGCATCCGCCAGTTGTGTCGGCGAAACGTTGAGGGCAATCGATGCGTGCCGATACCCCAGCGCATTCCACCTGGCCTTGCAGGCGCAGACCTCGGCGACTACCCAGGCGCCAAGTTCGCGAATGCACCCGCCATCTTCGGCCAGTGTCACCGTGGCAGACGTTGGTACGATGCCGAAGTCCCGGCTGTTCCAGCGGACCAGCGCTTCGACCCCGACCACACGTCCGGCCCGGTCGTGCTTGGGTTGATAGTTCAAGCGGAGATTGCCCTGGTCGATGTCCGTGCGAAGTTCCTTGAGCAGCGAACGGGCCATCAGACCATGCTCGTTGTCGCGACGGATCATCATTGCCCGTTCGGTCGCCTCGTCGGGTATGGCCGCGACGACTTCGCGAAAGAGTTTGTTCCGCCGTTCGCGGCGATCCGCCTCGGCACGCCGCACGAAGGGGAGGTAGAGCGCCGTGCTGACGACTATTTCCACTGCCTGCAGAAGCGCGCCCCGCCACGAGTTCGTGACGATCCATCCCGAGATCAGTTGTGGCGTCGACCAGTGAATGCTGACCGGATGCATCTCCACCCAGCCGAGATGCAAGGCCGTCAGGGACAGAAAGCCCAATACCAGCGGCACCATCACGAACGGAATCCAGTAGACCGGGGAAAAGACGATCGGCAGACCGAAAACGATGATCTCGTTGATGTTGAACAACGATGGCAACAGGCCCAATTGGGCAATGCGACGCTGGAAGCCGCTGGGAACGGCGATCAATATGGCAATCACCAGTCCGAGGGTGGCGCCCGTTCCGCCGATGAGGACGAACATGTCGAACAGGGGGCGCCAGGCCATGTTCTCGTTCGGCGGCAGATTCGACGGAGAAAAGAGGCCGCTGCCGTAGGCATCGAGGAGGTGCCCGCCATGCATGCCGATCAGCCAGAACCCCTGGTTCATCAGCGTCGCCACGGAGGTCATGACGTAGTCGCTGAAAGGCAGCCCGATGAACCATTCGCTGTGGAGGGCGAACGGGTGTTCGGGTAGCGGCAGCAGTCGCACCAGTCCGGCGATGACCAGAGTAAGTAGGCCGGACAGGATGACGGGTATGCTCAGCCGCAACGCGTGATGAAATATCCTGTCCGCATCGCTCGGCACCTTGATGATCGTCAGCCACGAGCGTCCGGATGCCCAGCGCAGCAATTCCGCCGAAGCGATGCCGACGCAGATGGCCAGGAACATGGCGTGATAGCCGAGTTGATGGTGCCATTGCGGCATGTGCTGCGCGCAAATCATGAAATTGACCAGACTGGACATTGCTGCGGCCAGCGGCGGCGGATTCGTGTCCGCATCGCCAATTGGCGGGAGGCGGGCGGTAACGCGGAAGGCGACGACGACCGACAGCGCCATGCCGAAGACGCCGTGGCTGGCGCTGACAACCTGGTTCAGGTAGTCCTTCCAGTCGATACCGAACGAGTCGGTCAACAAGGCCTGATATGGCGGGTAAGGCAGGTTGCGAAGCAGGATGGCGGCAACGCCGAACAGCGTCAGCGGCAGCAGCGAAACGAAGCTGTCTCGAATCGAAAGCAGCCAGCACCGGATGCGGGCTTTCACGAGCTTGGTCACTTGGCGACCCCGGTAATCCCTTGTTGTTAAGAGGGAATTATCCTCCTAAACGAGCCGGCCGTTCCTGACGCGGTAGCCGCGCGTTGCGATGGCGCCCAGTCCCTGTCCGCCGTGGGCATGACAGATGGCGCAGGCCAAGGCGTCTGCCGCGTCGGCCGAAGGCGTGCCCGGCAGTTGCAGCAGGCGCATCACCATCTGCTGCACCTGCTCCTTGGCGGCTTTGCCGTGGCCGACCACGGCCTGCTTGATTTGAAGCGCCGTGTATTCGGACACCGGCAGGTTGGCGCCGACCAGCGCCGAGATTGCCGCGCCGCGCGCCTGGCCGAGCAACAGTGTCGATTGCGGGTTGACGTTCACGAACACTATTTCTACCGCCGCTTCCTGCGGGTTATGCAGCGCGATCACTTCGCCGATGCCGTCGAGCAGCGTCTTGATGCGCTCGGGCAGGCTGTCCTTGTCACTGCTCTTGATGCAGCCGCTGGTCACGTAGGCCAGCTTCTGGCCGACCTTGTCGATGACGCCAAACCCCGTGATGCGGAGACCGGGGTCAATGCCGAGAATGCGAACGGTGCTCATCGCCGCGAAAGATACACGCCCCACACTGCCAGCGCCATGCCGGCCAGCGCTGTGCCGGCGAGGGTCTCGCCGAACAGCAGCCAGGCGAGCAGCGCCGTGGTCGGCGGGGTGAGGTAGAACAGGCTGGCGACGTTGACCGCGCTACCGTGGCGGATCAGCCAGTTGAGGAGCGAAATGGCGCCGATCGACAGCACCAGCACCAGCCAGCCGAGCGCGAAGACGAATTCGCCGGTCCAGTCGATGCGGAAGTCGTCCAGCGCGAAAACGACGATGCCGGTGACCAGCGCCGTCGGCAGGAACTGCGCGACTGCGCCGCTGCGCCAGTCGAAGCGGGGGCAGAACTTCTTTTGGTAGAGCGTGCCGGCGGTGATCGAGAGCAGGGCGACGATGGCAGGAACGAGCGCATCGAGAGCGAAGCCTGTGCCCAGTTTGTTCGACAGCACCAATGTGACGCCGACGAAACCCAGCGCGAGACCGGCCCACTGCCGGGGCAGCACCCGTTCGCCAAGCAGGCGACCGGCGACGGTGGCGGTGAGCAGCGGCTGCATGCCGACAACCAGCGCCGTCACGCCGGCCGGCAGGCCCGCGCCGATGGCCACGAAGACACCGCCGAGGTAGAAGGCATGGAGCAGCAGTCCGCTGATGCCGATGTGGAACCACTGCCGTGCGTCGCGCGGCCAGGGCGCGCGCAATGCAAGCGCCAGGCTGGTCATCAGCGTCAAGACCAGCAGGTAACGGACCAGCAGGAAGGCAAGCGGCGCGGCGTGCGGCAGGCCGAACTTGGCGCCGACGAAGCCGGTGCTCCAGAGGAATACGAACAGGAAGGGAGCAAGCCTCGCCAGCATCGTGAAAAGTCAGTGCTGGCGGTACGCCGCCTATTCGTCCATCACCGCCGTGGTGTACACCTCTTGCACGTCGTCGAGGCCTTCGATCGCGTCGAGCAGCTTCTGCATTTTCTCGGCGTCCTCGCCGGCCAGTTCGGTTTCGGCGCCGGGTTTCATGGTCACTTCGCCGAACTCCGGCTTGAAGCCCGCCTTTTCCAGCCCCTCCTTGACGGCCAGGAAGTCGCCGGGGCCGGTGATGACTTCGATCGAACCGTCATCGTTGCCCGAAACGTCCTCGGCGCCGGCCTCGATGGCGGCATCCATCAGCGCCGCCTCGTCGGTGCCGGGGGCGAAGATCATCTGGCCGCAGTGCTTGAACTGGAAGGCGACGCAACCGTCGGTGCCCATGTTGCCGCCGTGCTTGTTGAAGGCGTGGCGAACTTCGGCGACCGTGCGCACCTTGTTGTCGGTGAGGCAGTCGACCATCACCGCCGCGCCGCCGATGCCGTAGCCCTCGTAGCGGATTTCGACGTAATCGACGCCTTCGAGTTCGCCGGTGCCCTTCTTGATTGCATTGTCGATCTTGTCCTTGGGCATATTGACGGCCTTGCCCTTGTCCACGGCGAGCCGCAGGCGCGGGTTGAAGCCGGGATCGCCGCCGCCCATCTTGGCGGCCACGGTGATTTCCTTGGCGATCTTCGAGAAGGCGGCGCCGCGCTTTTCGTCCTGGCGTCCCTTGCGGTGCTGGATGTTGGCCCACTTGGAATGGCCGGCCATATGTTTTCCTTTGTTGCTGCGTAAAATGGCTGCAATTTTACCATTCGGGGAGTGCCCGCCATGTCTCGTCCGTTGCCTGTCGCCAAAGCCGGCGATACCGAAATTTCGCTGTTGCCGGCCCTCGCCAACCGCCACGGATTGATTACCGGCGCCACCGGCACCGGCAAGACGGTGACCTTGCAACTATTGGCCGAGCGCTTCTCGTCGATCGGCGTGCCGGTCTTCGTCGCCGACGTCAAGGGCGACCTCTCCGGCGTCGGCGCCGAGGGCGTGAAGTCCGAGAAGCTGGCGAAGCGCCTCGACAAGCTCGGCGTCACCGACTGGGCGTCGGTGAAGAATCCCGTAGTGTTCTGGGACGTGTTCGGCGAAAGCGGCCACCCGGTGAGGGCGACGATCTCCGACATGGGCCCGCTGCTGATTTCGCGCCTGCTCGGCCTCAACGATACCCAGGAAGGCGTGCTGCAACTGGTGTTCAAGATCGCCGACGACAACGGCCTGCTGCTGCTCGACCTCAAGGACCTGCGGGCCATGATCCAGCATGTCGGCGACAACGCCAAGCAGTTCACCACCGAGTACGGCAATGTCTCGGCCGCGTCGATCGGCGCCATCCAGCGCGGCCTGCTGACGCTGGAACAGCAGGGCGGCGACAAGTTCTTCGGCGAACCCATGCTCGATATCGCCGACCTGATGCAGGCCGAGCGAGGCAAGGGCGTCATCAACATCCTCGCCGCCGACAAGCTGATGAATTCGCCGCAGGCCTATTCGACCTTCCTGCTCTGGCTGCTGGCCGAGCTGTTCGAACAGTTGCCCGAAGCCGGCGATCAGGAGAAGCCCAAGCTGGTGTTCTTCTTCGACGAGGCGCACTTGCTGTTCGACGAAGCGCCGCCGGCACTGCTCGACAAGATCGAGCAGGTCGTGCGCCTGATCCGCTCCAAGGGCGTGGGCGTCTACTTCGTGACACAGAACCCGCTCGACGTACCGGACAAGGTGCTGGCGCAACTCGGCAACCGCGTTCAGCATGCGCTGCGCGCCTTTACGCCGCGCGACCAGAAAGCCGTGCAGACGGCCGCCGAGACGCTGCGCGCCAACCCGAAGTTCGACGCCAGGACCGCGATAATGGAACTCGGCGTCGGCGAGGCGCTGGTGTCCTTCCTCGACGAGAAGGGCACGCCCAACGTGGTCGAACGCGCCTTCGTGCTGGCGCCCGGTTCGCGCATCGGCCCACTGACCGCCGACGAGCGCGAGGCGGCGATCAAGAACTCCGTGCTTTTCGGCCACTACGAAAAGACCCGGGACCGCGAGTCGGCCTACGAGAAATTGCAGGAAGCCAGGGAAGCCGCGGCGGCCGAGGCAACTGCGGCCGCCGAAGAAAAAGTCAGCCGTGGCGGTACGCCGAAGGGTGGCCAAAAGGCCGATTCCGCGGAGGGCGGCGGATTGTTCGGCAGCCTCGGCAGCATTCTTACGGGCGGCGGCGGTCGCCGGCAGAGCGTCGGCGAGGCGGCGATCAAATCGGCGGCCCGCACCATCGCCAACCAGGTCGGTCGCGAGATCGTGCGCGGAGTGCTGGGTTCGATACTCGGCGGACGTAAACGCTGATCCGTCAGCCCATTCCCCCGGATACTTTGTCGACTTCGCTTGTTGCACGGGCGATGTGCTGCCCGCGCTTCGTCTTCGCGTCTCCGGGCGAATGAGCGGCCGGATGAACATGGGCGTCTGGCTCGCCCTCATCGCCGCCCTCGGCTTTTCCGCCAAGGCGATTTTCGTCAAGCTCGCCTACGCGACTGCGCCGGTCGAGGCGATCACGCTGCTGGCCCTGCGCATGGCCTTCGCATTGCCGATCTTCCTCTGGGTCGGCCTGCGAGAATCGCGCGCCGCGGCGCCGCTCGCCCGCCGCGACTGGGCGGCGATCGTCGTCCTCGGCCTGATCGGTTACTACGGCGCCAGCATCCTCGACTTTCTCGGCCTGCAATACATCACCGCCGGCCTCGAACGGCTGATCCTGTTCACCTACCCGACCATGACGCTGCTGCTCGGCGCGGTGCTCTACGGCCATCGCATCGGCCGCCGCGAGTGGGCGGCCGTCGCGTTGTGCTACGTCGGCATCGCCGCCGCCTTCGCCCACGACCTGAACATCTCGGCGGAGGCCGAAACGGTATGGATTGGCGGCGCCCTGGTGTTCGGCTGCTCGCTCTGCTACGCGCTCTATCTTTCCGGCAGCGGGCAGTTGCTGGCGCGCATCGGCGTCGCGCGCTTCACGGCGCTGGCGATGCTGGTGTCGACAGCCGCGACCTTCGGCCACTTCTCCGCCACCCGGCCGCTGGCGGACCTGGCGCAGCCCGTGCCGGTTTACGCCTACGCGCTGGCGATGGCGCTGTTGTCGACCGTTGTCCCGGTGTTCGCGCAGTCGGCGGCGATCCGCCGCATCGGCAGTGGCCGCGCGGCCCTGATCGGCACCGTCGGCCCGCTGATGACCATCGCGCTCGGCTGGTGGTGGCTGGGCGAATCGATCTCGACCTGGCAGTTGCTCGGCGCGGCGCTGGTCGTCGCCGGCGTGGTCATCGTCAGCCGCGGCAAGGCCTGAGGCCAGGCGCGTCGCCACCGGCGGCGTGCCGCCACAGCTGACTTTTCAGAAGCGCGCGGGCCGCCACGCAGTGGCGGTTCCGAACAAGGCGAGGGACGGGGTAACGCCCCACATTTACTTGCGTTGCCTGGCGGCCACCTGTTGCGCCAGCCCGTCGCTGCTTAGCGAATTGAGGAAGGCGACAAGATCCTTGATGTCCCGGTCGTTCAGCACCGGCCGGTCGACCTTGCTGACGCGTTGCTGTTCCGGTGACCAGAAGACGACGCGACCGTGCTGCGAATTGCCGTCGATGGTGGCACCCAACTGCGAAGTGGCCATGATGCGCACCACTTCTTCGAGGCTGTCGACCGCACCGTTGTGGAGGTAAGGCGGGGTCAGCGCCACGTTGCGCAATGACGGGATGCGCCATACTCCGCGGTCGGCATTCGGTCCGCCAGCACCGATATCGGCGGTCAGGTTGTATTTCTGCGCGTAGGGGGTGTCGTTGCCCGGAAACATGCGCAGGAAACCGTTATCGATGGCTACCGCCGCGGGCGGGTCGCCGTCCTTGAGGTTGACGAAGCTGGCGCCGCTGAAGTTGGCGCCCGAATGACAGCTCACGCAGCCCGTGGTCTGGAACAGCGCCATGCCGCGCAACTGCGCGGGCGTCAGGGCAGTGCGGTCGCCGCGCACGAAGCGGTCGTAGGGCGCGTCGGGCGTAATCAGTGTCCGCTCGTAGGCGGCGATGGCCTGGGCGACGCGATCGAAGGTGATGCTCGTGCCCATGCCGAAGGCATCTTCGAACAGTGGCTCGTAGGCCGGGTTGTCGCGCACCCGCTGGGCAACGGCTTCACCGGACGGCATGCCCATTTCGATCGGATTCAGCGGCGGCCCCTTGGCCTGGTCTTCCAGCGAAGCCGCGCGCCCATCCCAGAAAAGCACCGCCTGGAAGGCCGCGTTCCACACCGTCGGCGCGTTGCGGCCGCCGATCTGGCCGCGAATGCCCATTGACGTGCGGCGGCTGTCGATGCCCGTGCCGCCAGTGACGTCGTGGCAGGAGGCGCATGCAACATCGCGCGTCAGGGACAGATTGGGATCGAAGAACAGCCGCTTGCCCAATGCGATCTTTTCCGGCGTCGTCGGGTTGTCGGGGGGTGCCGGAGCGGTATAGGGCAGCGCTTGCCACTGGTAAGGTTCCTCTTTCAGTGGAATGGGCGGCATCGTGCTCCAACTGGCCGGCACGATTTGCGCGAAGTGACGCTCGACCATTACCCGATCGATGGTTTGCTTCGGCAGGGCGCTCATCAGGGTGAATACCGTCAGCTTGAAGCTGAAGGCGATCACGCCCATGCCCAGCGCGACGGCCAGGACCAGCCGGCCGCCGCTCGACTTGCCGACCTCGCCCGCCGCCACCGCCAGTTCGCT
Organism: Gammaproteobacteria bacterium; assembly: GCA_018819515.1. Lineage (GTDB taxonomy): Bacteria > Pseudomonadota > Gammaproteobacteria > Burkholderiales > Rhodocyclaceae > Fen-999. Next base: position 67,345 of record JAHJPX010000008.1, on the reverse strand, counting down.
CTTTACGAGCATGACGATGACGGTCGCCGCGACAACGACTGCGGTGAAGCCAACCAGCAGGAAACCGATATCTTCAGGACTCATGATGTGACTCCCAGGCGGCCGATGTCACCCTTCAGGCGGGCGTTTGTTGCAGGAACGTGTCGCCCGGCGTCGCCAGGCGGACTTCGGTGATCGAGTCGAACGGCAGCCCGGCGCGCTGGTGGGCTCGCTTGACGGCGTCGGCGTCCGGCGCCATGGTCAGGCAGAAGGCGCGGCCCTCGGCGTAGCCGACGTGGACCCGCACCGGCACGACGCCTTCCTCGTAGCACGCGGCTTCGTAACCGGGGTAGAAGCCGGAAAACTGTTCCGGCGTCAGGCCGGCGGGGAAGGTGCCGCGGGCCGTGTCGTGAGTGTCGAGAAAGAAGCGCAAGGATTTCATATCGGTCTCCAGATCGCAGCCGGAACTGGCTGTCGGAAGAGAGGCTACGTTTGCGCAACGACGGAGTCTGTACCAAAAGCTACACAGCGGTAGAATCGCCAGCCATGACGACGTCGTCCCTGGAATCCCTTGGACCTTTCCGGCAACTCTCGGAGGGGAGTCGGGCGCTCCTGCGGCGCGGCGCCGTGCTGGCAGAATGCGGTCCGCCGGCACCTATCCTGCAACCGGGGACGAGCATCTCCGGCGCCTATTTCGTGGTCCGCGGCCGGCTGCGCGTTTATGCCGTCGCGCCCGACGGCACCGAGGCGACGCTCTACTTCATCAATCCCGGCGAGACCTGCGTCTTCGCGCTCAACAGCCTCTTCAACGACCTGCGCTATCCGGCCTGGGTGCAGGCGGACGCCGACACCACCGTCGCGCTGATTCCCGGAGGCGTCTACCGTGAACTGTTCCAGAAGGAACCCTCGATCCAGGATGTCACCGTGCGCGCGCTGTCGACGCTGGTGTTCCGGTTGATGGAAGAGCTTGAGGAAGTGCACGCCTACAAGCTCGACCAGCGGCTCGCCAACTTGCTGCTGATCCATGCCTCCGCCGCCGGCGAGCTAGCCATGACGCAGCAGCAGATGGCCGCCCACCTTGGCACCACGCGCGAGGTGGTGGCGCGCCTGATGCGCGACTTCGTCGCCCGCGGCTTTGTCGAGACCGGGCGCGGGGTCACTCGCGTCAAGAACGCCGACGGTCTGGCCGGGTTGATCGCCACACCGACCTGATCGCCCGCGCCGGGAACCTTCGGCGCACCCCAACCCAGAGCGAGCGATCCCCGATGCCTTTCAGTCGTCATGTGCGTCATCGAGGCGGCGTGTCGCCACGGCTGACTTTTGTCTCGCTACGCATGACTGCGGCACAATGCCGGCTTGGCGTTCCCCGCTCGACGTGAGGTGCAGCGATGACGATTTCTGTTGCCATATTTCTGTTTCCCGACATCGAGGTGCTCGACTTCGCCGGTCCGTACGAGGTGTTCACTACGGCGAGCCGCGTCTTCAAGCGGCGAGACCAGAAGGCTGAGGCGCCGTTCGCGGTCTTTACCGTGGCGAACTCGAAGGCGCTGGTGCGCGCACGCGCCGGACTGGAGGTCCGACCGGATTTCACTATCACCGATCATCCACCGATTGACGTGCTCGTCGTGCCTGGGGGCGTTGTCACGCAGGAACTTGATCGTCCGGAGGTGGTTCACTGGATTGCCGGGCGACACAACGATGCGCGCCTGACGGCATCCGTCTGCACCGGTGCATTCCTGCTGGCCAGGGCCGGTGTGCTCGACGGCAAGTCGGCGACGACCCACTGGGAGGACATCCCCGACCTGCGCGCGATGTTCCCGCAACTGCAGGTGCTGGAAAACCGGCGCTGGGTCGACGAGGGCAAAGTGGTTACCTCGGGCGGCATCTCGGCCGGCATTGACATGAGCCTGCATCTCGTCGAGCGTCTGGTCGACCGCGAACTGGCGCTGGCGACGGCAAGGCAGATGGAAGTCGATTGGCATGAGGATTCGTCCGGCCAATCCTGACGCCGGACTTGACCGGATGATTTTGCGCGTCGAGCGGAAGTGGCTGGCGTTTGCCGCGCCGCCACGGTCGACTTTGATATCGGAGGGGTGCGACACACGCCTGACCCAGAGGCGCTGTTACCATCGCGACTCGTGCCATGAGCACCATCGCAATCGACGGAGTTTCACACCATGATCAGAATTGCCAGAATCGCCATCGTCGTCGTGGCGTCCCTGTTTTCACTCAGTGCTTGCGCGCCGGAGGTCGGCAGCGACCGGTGGTGCGCCAACCTCAAGGAAAAGCCGAAGGGCGACTGGAGCGTCAACGAGGCGACGGACTACGCGAAGCACTGCATTTTCAAGTAGGCCGGCAGCGCCGGCCTTGATCAGCCGGCGTTCTCACGTTCCGGCCGAAGGCGCCGATGATCAGGATTCGTGCGCGGGCCGGTCGGCGTTTCGCCGCAGGAAGGTGGCAACGGCGAATCCCGCCATTGCGGAGGCGACGATGAGGAGATGCAGCGTGACCGCCGCCTGGAGCGCCGTGGTCGCGGGTACGCCGAACGGCAGCGCGGCCGCGACTACGACAGCTTCGTAGGCGCCCATGCCCGCCGGCGTCGGGACCGGCAGGATGCCCGAAACTTCGCCCGCGACGGCGGCCACGCCGATTGCCCAGGACGAGGCAGTCACCAGCGAGATGAAGGTGGCGGCCAGCGCGGCCAGTTTGGCGGCCCAGTTGGCCGAGGTGATCGCCAGGTCGCGTAGCGCTGCGCCGTGGCTGGCGGGCAAGCCGTCGGCGATCTGCATCGTCAGCGTCGCCATCCGGCCAGACAGTCGGCCGGACAGTCGAACAAGGCGTTCGCGCGACATCGCCAGAACGAGCAGCGGCAGGCCCGCGGCCGGCAGCAGCCACATGGCGATTGCGCCGCCGCCGGAATCGGCAAGTTCGGTGCCGGCCATCAGCACCGCGATGGTGGCGAGGAGCAGCATGTCGAGCAAACGGAACCAGACCAGCGCCGACAGCGTGCGGGCCGGCGGCATGCCGAATTCCTGCTTTGCCAATACCGGAAAGGAGAACTCGCCGGCGCGCAGCGGCAACAGGTTCACCATCGCGTTGTGGATCAGCGTCAGGCGCAACGTGGGCCAGAAACGGCCCGCCAGTTCATCGTGGAAGTAGAAATACAAACGGGCGCCGCGTAGCAGATAGCTGACGATGAGTCCGGAAAGCAGGGCGGCGAAGGCGCCGGGCGAGAGGCGACGGAGGGCGGCCAGGACGCCGGACCAGCCGGCAAGCCATTCCACGGCGCCGATGAACAGCGCCAGCATCAGGGCGGCTCCGGCAACGCGGCGCCAGGGGAGGGAAGCGGTTCGGCTCAATCGATCGGCACACCAGATGTTGGCGTGATAGGCAACTGGTCAGTGCGCCTGGCGACTGTCGAGCGCAGCAAGCCAATCAGCAGCCTCCCCGCGAGGGGAGGATGGGAGGGGCGGGCCCATTTGCCCGCGGGAGGCACCGCAACGGCCGGGAATTTCATGGTGTAGGGCGGCTCATAGGAGCCATGAGCGTTCCGGAGAATGTAACATACGGCCCCTTGGATCGCCGATCCTGCTCCTGCCGTCATTTGACGTATTCCGACAAGCCATGAACCCGTTGGACGAAGCCCCCCAACCGATATCTGCCGACGCCCACCGGACGCCTTCGGTGTCGGTCGTCATCCCTTTCTACAACGAGGAAGAGAACGCCGGCCTGATGGTCGATGCCGTGCACGAAGCCCTTGCCGGGGCGTCCTGGCCCTGGGAACTCGTGGTGGTCGACGACGGCAGTGCCGACGCCACGCTGGATCGTTTGCGCGAGCGCGGTCGGCACCACGGCAACCACGTTCGCGTCCTCGAGATGGCGCGCAATTTCGGCCAGACGGCGGCGATGCAGGCCGGCATCGAGGCTGCTCGCGGCGATGTCATCGTCACGCTCGACGGCGACATGCAGAACGATCCGGGCGACATTCCGCGCATGGTGGACAAGCTCTGGCAGGAAGACCTCGACCTGGTGGTCGGCTGGCGCCGTGCGCGCAAGGACCCGTTCATTTCGCGCCGCCTGCCTTCGCTGGTCGCCAATCGCCTGATCGGTCGCGTCACCGGCGTGCGCCTCCACGATTACGGCTGCAGCCTCAAGGTCTATCGCGCCGAGGTGTTGCGTCACGTCACCCTCTACGGCGAAATGCACCGCTTCATTCCCGCCTGGTTCGGCACGGTGGCCTCGCCGCGACGCATCGCCGAGGTCGAAGTGAATCACCGGCCGCGCCTGCTCGGACAGTCCAAGTACGGCATTTCGCGCATCGGCCGCGTGGTGCTGGACCTGCTGTCGGTGTACTTCTTCCAGCGCTTCAAGGCGCGCCCCGGCCACTTCTTCGGTGCCATCGGTTTGCCGATGGGCGCGTTCGGCATGCTCGGCCTCGGCTGGCTGGCCTTCGTCAAGTTCGGCCTTGGCGAGGACATCGGCACCCGGCCGTTGCTGACGGTTTCGGTGCTGCTGGTACTGGCGTCCTTGCAAATGCTGACCGCCGGCGTGGTCGCCGAGATGATCGCCCGCATCTACCTTTCCGGTGAGCACGCCCAGGCCTACGTGCTGCGCCGTCCGCAGGAAGCGGAGCGGGCGGAAGCCGACGGATGGCGCCGCTAGCCTCGCTGGGCCGTCAGGTCGCCGCACTGCCCGTCCAGGTCCGCATCGGCCTGCTGGCGCTGCTTTGCTTTTTCATCAATCTTGGCGGTGCGCCACTGTTCGACGTAGACGAGGGTGCGTTCAGCGCCGCGACGATGGAGATGCTGGCGCGCGGCAACTACGTCATGACCTATCTGGGTGGTCTGCCGCGCTTCGACAAGCCGATTCTCATCTACTGGCTGCAAGCCGCCAGCGTCAGCACCTTCGGCCTCAACGAGTGGGCGCTGCGCCTGCCGTCGGCGCTCGCGGCCACCGGCTGGATGCTGGTGACCTGGCAGTTCGCACGCCGTTTCGGCGAAACGACCGCCCTGTATGCGGCGGCCATCCTCGGCTGCGGCCTCGGGCCGATGCTCATCGGCCGCGCGGCGACAACCGACGCGCTGCTCAATCTCCTGATCGCGGCGGCGCTGCTCGATGCCTGGCGCCATCTGGAAAGCGGGCGGCGGGCGCCGCTATTGCGCATGTACGCCTGGATCGGTTTCGGCCTGCTGGCCAAGGGTCCGATCGCGGCGCTGGTACCGCTGATGGCGACCTTCGCCTGGACCGTGCTGGCGCGCGAATGGCGGCGCTTCCTGCGCGCCGCCTTCGAGCCGCTCGGCTGGCTGCTGGTGCTGGCGATCGCCGCCCCGTGGTACATCGCCATCTATCTCGATCAGGGCCAGGCATTCGTCGACGGCTTCATCATGAAGCACAACGTCAGCCGCTTCAGCGCGACCATGCTCGGCCATGGCGGTTCGCCGTTCTATTACTTTGTCGTCCTGCCGCTGACCTTGCTGCCCTTCACCGGTCTGCTATTCGCGGTACTACGCGGCGTGCGCGGGCAGTGGCGCGACCCGCTCGACCGATATCTCTGGCTGGCCTTCTTCTGCGTCTTCGTCTTCTTCTCGCTGTCGGCGACGCAACTGCCGCACTACCTCCTCTACGGCGCCACGCCGCTGGCAATCCTGCTTGCCCGGCACCGGCAACTGCTGCTTTCCGGCTGGCTGGCCTACGCCCCGGCGCTGCTGTTGGGGTTGCTGTTGTTGTTCCTGCCCGAGCTGGCGGGGCTGAAAGGGGGACACGTCAATGCCCAGTTCAGCGACATGCTGGCCCGAACCGCAACCGTATTCGGCACGGGCTATCGCGTTGCCATCATCGCGTTCCTCGGGGTGACGGCCGCGATGTGGCTTTGGCAGCGCCAGCCGCCGGCATCGGGACTGATGATTGTGGCGCTGATGCAGGCCCTGTTGCTGGCGACGGTGGTATTGCCGGCGGCGGGGCAGTGGCAGCAGGGACCGGTAGTCGATGCGGCGGCGGAAGCGCGCAAGCACACGGAGACGGTCGTGACCTGGGGCGTGAACTATCCGAGCTTCGCTATTTATCGCGCAGAGGTGACACCGGTGCGTCCACCGCTGTCGGGTGAGATCGCCCTGACGCGCGCCGACCGTCTGGCAGAACTGCCCCCGGCGGAAATCCTGTTCCGCTCCGGCAGCCTCGTCCTGGCCCGTTTCGGACAGCGTTCCGATGATCGTTGAGCGGAGGCGGCTGTACGCCGGTTGGCTTGTCCCTGGCGTGGCTGTATTGCTAGCGCTTCTGATCTGGGCGAGCGATACCAATGTATTACTGTTTCATCTAATCAACGACGCGACGCGATGGCTGCCGGTGGCGCCACTGCTCGCCTTCACGCTGTGGGGCAACACGCTGGCCGGCCTGGCCCTGGTTTCAGGCTGGATTCGAAGTTGCCCGCGCATACTCTGGGCGGTGTTGTTCGCCTTGCCCCCCGGCATGCTGTTCGTGCGCGGTTTGAAACTGGTATTGGCGGTTCCGCGACCTGCGGCCGTGCTCGATCCCGGCACGATTGTCGTCGTCGGACCTGTCTATCGTGCGTTCAGTTTCCCGTCCGGCCATGCCACTACGGCCTTTGCGTTTGCGGCCATCATCTGGTTGCTGAGCCGGAACCGTCCGCTGCGAATCGCCGTGCTTGTGCTGGCAACGATGGTCGCCGTCAGCCGTGTGCTGGTCGGCGTCCATTGGCCGGTGGACGTTCTGGTGGGTGCGGCGGGAGGATGGGTCTGCGGCAGCCTGGGCGTGTTCGTCGCGACGCGCTACCGCTGGACGGCGAACAAGTTCGGGCAGCGCGGTGCAGCGCTCATTGCCGCCTGCGCCGGTGTCGGCCTGCTCTTCACCCGCTTTAGCCAACCGTTCGAGGCGGCGACTGGCTGGATACTGGCGACCTACGCGTTCGCCATGGCCGGACTATCCCTCCGCGCCTTGCAGGCCGAGCCGGCTGACGATCTCGGCGGTGAGTCCGCTTTGGTTGAGGGTGTAGAAGTGAAGTCCCGGCGCGCCGCTTCGGATTAGCCGCTCGCAAAAAGCCGTCACCACGTCGAGGCCGTAGGCGCGGATCGACGCCGCATCGTCGCCGAAACTTTCAAATTGCTTTCTCATCCAGCGCGGGATCTCGGCGCCGCAGTTGTCGGCGAAGCGCGAGAGCTTGCTGAAGCTGGCGATGGGCATGATGCCGGGGATGATTGGAATCGTCACGCCGGCCGCGCGTGCGTTGGCGACGAAGTGCTCGTAGGCATCGGCGTTGTAGAAGAACTGGGTGATGGCCGCGTTGGCGCCGGCCTCGGCTTTGCGCTTGAAGTTCGCCAAGTCGTCCTTCGGGCTCCGCGCCTGCGGGTGGTATTCGGGGTAGGCGGCGACCACGATCTGAAACCAGTCGCCGGTTTCCTGGCGGATGAATTCGACCAGTTCATTGGCGTGGCGCAGTTCGCCTGGTTCGGCCATGCCGGAAGGCAAGTCGCCGCGCAGCGCGACGATGCGGCGGATGCCGGCGGCGCGGTAACGTTCGAGGATTTCGCGCACGCGCGCCCGGGTCGAGCCGATGCAGGAAAGATGCGGCGCAGCGGGCAGGCCGGTGGCGCGGATTTCCTCGACGACTTCGAAGGTGCGGTCCTGCGTCGAGCCGCCAGCACCGAAGGTGACGGAGAAGAAGGCCGGCTTCAGCGGCGCCAGTCTGGCCCAGGTGGCGCGCAGCTTGTCGGCGCCCTCGGGTGTTTGCGGCGGGAAGAACTCGACGGAAAGTTCGATGCTCATGGTTTTGTCCAGATGAAGAATTCGCGATTGCCGTCGGTGCCGGCGATCGGGCTGTCGAAATAGTCGACGACGCGCAAATCGGCCGCCTCCGCCGCCCGCCGCAACTTTGCTTCGACCTGCGGATAGAGCGCTGCGTCGCGGACGATGCCGCCGTTGCCGACGTGGGTCGGGCCGACTTCGAACTGTGGCTTGACCAGCAGCAGCATGTCGCCGCCCTCGGCCAGCAGCGCCGGCAGTTGCGGCAGCACCAGCGTCAGCGAGATGAAGGAAAGGTCGGCGACGATCAGGTCGTAGTGGCGTGTCGCCACGGCTGACTTTTGCAGCTCGCGGGCATTGACGCCCTCGATGCCGGTGACGCGCGGCTCGCCCGCCAGCTTCGGGTGCAACTGGCCATGGCCGACATCGACGCCGACGACACTAGTGGCACCGGCCTGCAACAGGCAATCGGTGAAGCCCCCGGTGCTCTGGCCGACGTCAAGGCAAAGCCGGCCCCGCACATCGAGCTTCGTGTGCGCGAGCGCACCGGCCAGCTTGATGCCGCCGCGGGAGACGTAGCGATCATTCTCGTCGTCGGCGACGGCGAGTTCGGCGTTCTCGGGCAGCACCATCGACACCTTGGCGATCAACCCGCCGGACCACGAAACCCGACCGGATTCGATCAGCCGCTGTGCCACGGTGCGTGAAGGCGCCAGCCCGCACTCGACCAGCAACTGGTCGGCACGCAGGCCGTCGCGATGCACGACGGGCGCCGCGACCACCGCGGGCTGCGGTGCCGGCCGTGACGTGCGCCGGTGGAAGGATTTCATGCCTTCGGTTTCAGAATCGCCGCCAGCGCCCACGAGATCAGGCTGTACAGGATGGCGCCGAAGAAACCGGGCCAGAAGCCGACGACGGAAAACCCGTCGAGGAAGCTGCCGACTGCCCAGAACAGCAGGCCGTTGATGACGAACAGGAACAGCCCGAGCGTCAGCAGCGTCACCGGCAGCGTCAGGATGATCAGCAGCGGCCGCACCAGCGTATTCACCAGGCCGAGCACCAGCGCGGCGATCAATGCCGCGCCGATGGAGGCCACGTGAATCGAAGGCATCAGGTAGGCCACGGCCAGCAGGGCGACGGCGTTGAGAATCCAGACGATCAGCAGGCGGACCATGGCGAACCTCCCTTGTTAGTAGCGGCTCAGTAGCGATAATGCTCGGCCTTGTACGGACCGGCCTTGGACACGCCGATGTAGGCGGCCTGCTGGTCGGTCAGCGTCGTCAGCTGGGCGTTGAGCTTCTTCAGTTGCAGGCGCGCGACCTTTTCGTCGAGGTGCTTGGGCAGCGTGTAGACGCCCACCGGATAGTCGGCAGTGCGCGTGTACAGCTCGATCTGCGCGATGGTCTGGTTGGCGAAGGAACTCGACATGACGTAGCTCGGATGGCCAGTGCCGCAGCCAAGGTTCACCAGGCGGCCCTTGGCGAGCAGGATGATTCGTTTCCCGTCCGGGAAGATGATGTGATCGACCTGCGGCTTGATCTCTTCCCACTGGTACTTCTCGACGGAGGCGACGTCGATCTCGTTGTCGAAGTGGCCGATGTTGCAGACGATGGCCTGGTCCTTCATCTTCGCCATGTGATCATGGTTGATGACGTGGTAGTTGCCGGTGCAGGTGACGAAGATGTCGGCCTTGTCGGCGGCGTACTCCATGGTCACGACACGGTAGCCTTCCATCGCCGCCTGCAGCGCGCAGATCGGATCGACTTCGGTGACCCACACTTGCGCCGACAGCGCGCGCATGGCTTGCGCCGAGCCCTTGCCCACGTCGCCGTAGCCGGCGATCAGCGCGATCTTGCCTGCGATCATCACGTCGGTGGCGCGCTTGATGCCATCGACCAGCGATTCGCGGCAGCCGTAGAGGTTGTCGAACTTCGACTTGGTGACCGAGTCGTTCACGTTGATGGCGGGGATCTTCAGGTCGCCGCGCTCGTGCATCTGGTACAGGCGATGCACACCGGTGGTGGTCTCTTCGGTGACGCCCTTGATCTGAGCCAGGCGGGTCGAGTACCAGGTCTTGTCGGTGGCGAGCTTGGCCTTGATGGCGGCGAAGAGGATGGTTTCTTCTTCCGATGTCGGCTTGGCGATGACGGAGATGTCCTTCTCGGCCTTGGCGCCGAGGTGCAGCAGCAACGTCGCGTCGCCGCCGTCGTCGAGGATCATGTTCGAGTAGCCGCCATCCTTCCATTCGAAGATGCGGTGGGTGTAGTCCCAGTAGTCGACCAGCGACTCGCCCTTGACGGCGAAGACCGGCACGCCGTCCTTGGCGATGGCGGCGGCGGCGTGGTCCTGGGTCGAGAAGATGTTGCACGAGGCCCAGCGCACTTGCGCACCGAGCGCGGTCAGCGTCTCGATCAGGACGGCGGTCTGGATGGTCATGTGCAGCGAGCCGGTGATGCGCGCGCCCTTGAGCGGTTGCGCCTTCGCGAACTCTTCGCGGATCGCCATCAGGCCGGGCATTTCGGTTTCGGCGATGCGGATTTCCTTGCGGCCCCAGTCGGCGAGGCCGAGGTCGGCAACAACGTAGTCTTGCTTGAGGTCAGTCACGGCGTTCATGTTCTCTCCTTGAACTTGTGACCGGAAAGGAGACCAGGAAGCGGACTTGCATGCTCACCTTTCCGGTTTGGGTTAGGCGAGCGCGGTTCCAGAAGTCCCGAGCCTGGGGACAATGCATGCCCTCGCAGCGCTCCTCGGAATGGAACGGATTATATAGCGCTGATCCGGTTAGAACAACGGCCGGTCAAGGCCGCTCCAGAGGCCCTGCAGGTCTTCGATGCCCCAGGCCGTGGGGTCTTCGTGGGAAAGAATCTCATCGCCATCCTCGGCCAGGTCGACGATCCGCACTGGAATGCGGCGCCCCTTGTCGATGGCGAAGAAGACCTTCACATGCGGCGTCAGCAAGGCGGCCTCGTTCTGGTCGATGACGACCCCGAGGTAGCCCGACTTGAGTCGCACCAGCGTGCCGACCGGATAGATGCCGACGGTGCGCACGAAGGCGTGGAATACGCGTGTGTCGTACTGGCTGCGGCTCCACTCGGCCATCTTGCGCAGGGCGTGGGCCGGCTGCCAGGCGTCCTTGTAAGGCCGATTCGAGGTGGTGGCGTCGTAGACGTCACAGACCGCCGCCATACGGGCGCTCAGGCGGATGTCGTCGCTGGCGAGGTGGTCCGGATAGCCGCTGCCGTCGGTACGTTCGTGGTGATGGCGGGCGACCTCGAGGGCGATTTCGCTCGCATTTCCTTTTGCGAGCAGTCGGTGACCGTAAGGCGCGTGTTCGCGCAGGCGGTTGAATTCCTCCTCGCTCAGGCGCCCCTTCTTGTTCAGAAGTTCCAGTTCGATCCCCACCTTGCCGATGTCGTGCAACAGGCCAGCCAGGCCGAGTTCGGGAAGCTTGGAGGATTCCAGGCCGAGCTGTCGACCCAGGCCGACCATCAGTGCGCCGACCGACACCGAGTGCATGTAGGTGTAGGTATCCTGGTGGCGAAGACGCAGCAGTGCGGAGAGCACGCCCGGGTTGCGCTCCACCGAGGCCGCGACCTTCGTGGCGACCGGCATCAGCGTTTCGGGCTGGATCGCCTTGCCCATTCGCGCTTCGTGAAAGAGCTTGCCGACCTCGGCGACCGCCTGGGCACAGACTTCACGGGCGCGGGCGATTTCCTCTTCGGTACTTGCGCGGGGCGGTGGTGCGGGTTCGGCAATGCTTGCCTGCAGGTCGAGTTCGACCTCGGCGTCCGCTTCCGCTTCCGTGACGCCGCCGGCGATGTCGAGTCCCTTGTCGGTGTCGATCCAGGCTTCGCGGATGCCGCTGGCGCGGATCTTCTGCAGCGTTTGCGCGTCTTCGATCTTGAAGGACGAACGCCAGAATGGATGGTCGAGCCAGGCGCCGCCCAGCTCATGGAGATACATGCCGATCCTCAGGTCGCTAACCGAAATCCGCTTCAGCATGCTGGCAATTATGCCCCCGCCGGTGCCCGGCGGGGACAGCCGATCGGACTAAAGGCCGGCGTCGTCGCGCAGAAGGGCGGCCTTGTCGGTTGCTTCCCAACTGAAGTCCGGATCGTCTCGGCCGAAGTGACCGTAGGCGGCGGTCTTCTCGTAGATCGGGCGGAGCAGGTCGAGCATGTTGACGATGCCCTTCGGGCGCAGGTCGAAGTGCTTCTTGACCAATTCGGCGATGGTTTCGTCCGCGACCTTGCCCGTACCGAAGGTGGTGACCCAGACGCTGGTCGGCTGGGCGACGCCGATGGCGTAGGAGATCTGCACCTGGCAGCGTGAGGCCAGCCCGGCGGCGACGATGTTCTTCGCCACGTAGCGGCCGGCGTAGGCGGCCGAGCGGTCGACCTTGGACGGATCCTTGCCCGAGAAAGCGCCGCCGCCGTGCGGACAGGCACCGCCGTAGGTGTCGACGATGATCTTGCGGCCGGTCAGGCCGCAATCGCCCTGCGGGCCGCCGACGACGAAGCGGCCGGTCGGGTTGACCAGGAACTTGACGTCGCCCTTGATCAGTTCCCTGGGCAGGATCGGCTTGATGATCTCTTCGACCACTGCTTCGCGGAGGGCCTCCATCGGAATGTCCGGCGAATGCTGCGTGGAGAGGACCACGGTGTCGATGGCGACCGGCTTGCCATCCTCGTAGCGGATGGTGACCTGGCTCTTGGCGTCCGGGCGTAGCCAGGGCAGGCGGCCGTCCTTGCGCAGCATGGCCTGGCGTTCGACCAGCCGGTGCGAGAGGTAGATTGGCAGCGGCATCAGCGAGGGCGTTTCGTCGCAGGCGTAGCCGAACATCAGGCCCTGGTCGCCGGCGCCCTGGCCGAGGTCGTCGTCATAGGCCTTGTTCACGCCCATCGCGATGTCCGGGCTCTGTTTGTCGTAGGCGACCAGCACGGCGCAGCCCTTGTAGTCGATGCCGTATTCGGTGTTGTCGTAGCCGATGCGCTTGATCGTGTCACGGGCGATGCCGATGTAGTCGATGTTGGCCGTGGTGGTGATCTCGCCGGCCAGCACCACAAGGCCGGTGTTGCACAGCGTTTCGGCGGCAACCCGCGAGTGCTTGTCCTGCGCCAGGATGGCGTCGAGGATGGCGTCGGAAATTTGGTCGGACACCTTGTCCGGATGGCCTTCGGAAACGGATTCCGAGGTGAAGAGATATTGTTGCGACATGAGTGGATGCTCCTGTAGGTCCCCGTTTGTCCGGCGTAACCGGCTCTGGGGTGGAGCAGGCGACGCTTTAGCAGAATTTTTTCCTGAAACTTTGCATAACTGCGCAAAGTCCGGAAACCGCCCTGCAAGTTGTCCTGGTTAACTCGGCGGATAGGACATAATTCTACTTTTTTGTCGGCCGGGGTCAAACCCGACGGAACCATGCTTTTCCTGTTTCGCCTTCTTTCCCGCCTGCCGTTGCCCGTGTTGCACAACCTCGGTGCGGCGCTTGGCTGGCTGGTCTGGCTGCTTTCTCCCGCCTACCGTCGTCACATGAGGGAGAACATCGCCCTGGCCGGAATGGGGCACGCGCGCAATGCCGCCATTGCCGAAGCCGGCAAGGGCATCGCCGAGATGCCGAAGCTCTGGATGGCGTCCATGGATGAGGTCGTCGGGCTGGTCCGAAAGGTCTCGGGCTGGGAACACTTTGAAGCCGCGTGGTCGCGCGGCGAGGGTGTGCTGCTGTTGGCGCCCCATTTGGGCTGTTTCGAAATGGTTGCCCAGTACATGGCGATGCGGGCGCCGATTACCGCCCTGTACCGTCCCCCCAAGAAGACTTGGCTTCGCTCCACTGTCGAGGCAGGCCGGCGGCGACCGAACCTGATGCTAGTGCCGACCGATCTCTCTGGCGTGCGGGCCTTGCTGAAAGCTCTAAAGCGACGGGAAACCGTCGGTATCCCGCCGGATCAGGCGCCATCGGCGGGCGACGGGCGCTGGCTGCCCTTTTTCGGCCGACCCGCCTATACCATGACCCTGGCGGCCCGACTCTCGGAAGCGGGGCCTGTCACCGGCATCCTCGGTTTTGCCGAGCGGCTTCACTACGGCGCCGGATACCACATTCATTTCTTCCCGCTACCAGAACCCCTGACCGGCGATACTGCTGCCCGCGCGGCTGCCATCAATCGCTGCGTCGAATGGTTGATTCGCCAATGCCCAGAGCAGTACCTGTGGGGCTACAACCGCTACAAGACACCATCCGGAGCGCCCGACCCAGAATGATTACCCCCCCAAGCTCACTCTGTTCGCTGCCCCCCATGCGGGGGCGCATGATGTCTCGGGGCGGCCCGTCGACATCATGACCCGCATCGTCCTCGTCCTTATGTGGCTTCTGCACTGGCTGCCGCTGCCGATTCTTGCTGCGCTTGGCCGCGGCCTCGGCCGTTTGCTCTACCGCTTTGGCCGCGAGCGCCGGCACATCGCGATGACCAATCTGGGTCTGTGTTTCCCGGGTATGACGCCAGCGCAAAAGTCAGCCCTGGCGAGACGCCACTTCGAGGCCTTCGGCCGCAGTTTCCTCGAGCGCGGCCTGCTCTGGTGGGCCTCGGAAGCACGCCTGCGCAAACTCGGGCAGTTGGTCGGCAAGGAACGTTTGGACGCCCTGTACGGCAAGCGTCCCGTGATCCTGCTGGTGCCGCATTTCCTCGGCCTCGACATGGCCTGGACGCGCATGAGCATGGACTACGACATGTCCGGCATCTACGCTAACCAGAAGAACCTGATGTTCAACGCCGCGCTCTACAAGGGCCGCGCGCGATTCGGCAAGTCGCTGATGCTGTCGCGCCAGGAAAGCACGCGCAAGGGGCTCAAGGCGATGAAGGCCGGCATGCCGTTCTTCTACCTGCCGGACATGGACTTCGGCGAACGCGATACCATCTTCGTGCCTTTCTTCGGCTTTCCTGCCGCCACCATCACCGGCCTGTCGCGGCTGGCGCGCTTGGCCGGCGCGGTGGTGGTTCCGGTAATCTCGCACATGGACCGCGACGGCTATCACATCGAGATTGGTGAGCCGTGGGCGGACTTTCCGGGAGCGTCGATCGAGGGCGACACGCGGCGCATGAACGCCTACATCGAATCCGAGGTTTTGAAAATGCCGGAGCAGTACTTCTGGCTGCACAAGCGCTTCAAGACCCGGCCGCCCGGAGAAAAGAGCGTTTACGAGGCCTGAATTCGCTCCCGCTTGGTTCCGTGAATCCGCTAAGATCGTTCCATGTTCCAGAATCCGCCGCCCGATGAAACCCGCGCCCTGCTGGGCGAGATCAAGACCATCGCCGTGCTCGGCCTGTCCGACAATCCGGCGCGGCCGAGCTATCGCGTCGCGCAGGCCATGCAGGGTTTC
Source organism: Gammaproteobacteria bacterium (assembly GCA_018819515.1). Classification (GTDB taxonomy): domain Bacteria; phylum Pseudomonadota; class Gammaproteobacteria; order Burkholderiales; family Rhodocyclaceae; genus Fen-999. The sequence goes on along the minus strand of JAHJPX010000008.1, from coordinate 52,239 downwards.
GGCTATCGCATCGTGCCGGTGCGTCCCGGCCAGAGCGAGGTGCTCGGCGAGAAGGCCTACGCGCGTCTTGCCGACCTGCCCGAGGTGCCGGATCTCGTCGATGTCTTTCGTGCCCCGGAGCACGTGCCGGGCATCGTCGAGGAGTGCATTGCCAAAGGCGCGAAGAGGTTGTGGCTGCAGGAAGGCGTGGTGAACGAGGTTGCCGCCGAAAAGGCGCGCGCCGCCGGCATAACCGTGATCATGGATCGCTGCATCTACAAGGAATACGTCGCGCTGAAGCCATGAAGGTCAAGTTCACCAAAATGCACGGTCTCGGCAACGACTTCGTCGTGCTCGATGCCATCCACCAGCGCTTCGTGCCGACCGCGGCGCAGGCACGGTTTATTGCCGACCGTCATTTCGGCGTCGGCTGCGACCAGGTCCTGGTGGTCGAGGCCGCAGACCATCCCGGCGTCGACTTTCGTTACCGCATCTTCAACGCCGACGGCGGCGAGGTCGAGCAGTGCGGCAACGGCGCGCGCTGCTTCGCCCGTTTCGTCCGCGACCGCGGCATGACGGACAAGCGCGAGATCCGCGTCGAGACAAAATCCGGCATCATCGCGCCGCGACTGGAGGACGATGGCCGCGTCACCGTCGACATGGGGGTGCCGCGCCTGGTGCCCGGCGAGGTGCCGTTCGAGACGACCCGCTTCGACGTCGTCCAGCCGCTGCAGGTTACTGACAGAAGTTTTGATATCACGGCCGTGTCGATGGGCAACCCTCACGCGGTGCAGGTCGTGGTGGACATTGATGACTTCCCGGTGGCGAAGTATGGCCCGCTGATCGAGGCACACCCGCGTTTCCCGCGGCGGGTGAACGCCGGTTTCATGGAAGTGGTCGATCGCCGCTCGATCCGCCTGCGCGTATACGAGCGTGGTGCCGGCGAGACGTTGGCCTGCGGTACCGGCGCCTGCGCGGCGGTCGTCGCCGGTATCTTGCGCGGCTTGCTCGATTCGCCGGTGCGCGTCGAGACTCGCGGCGGTGAACTTGTCATCGCTTGGGCGGGGCCGAACCAGCCGGTGCTGATGACCGGCCCCGCCGTCACGGTTTTCGAGGGCGAGCTGAGCCTGCCCGCCCACCTGTAGCCAATATGGATGCCGCCATGGACGCCAACGAAGTTGCGAACTATCTCAAGAGCCATCCGGAGTTCTTCGAGCAGTATTCCGAACTGTTGTTGCAGATTCACATCCCGAGCCCGCACGGCGGCAAGGCGATCTCGATCACCGAGCGCCAGATGGGCGGGATGCGCGACAGGCTGAAGCAGCGCGAAGCCAAACTGGCGGAGCTGATCACCTTCGGCGAAGAAAACGACCTGATCTCGACCAAGGTGCATCGCCTCGGCGTCGGCTTGCTCGGCACGTCCGACCTGACCGGTGTCATGCGAGTGCTCTACTCGCATCTCGGCGGCGATTTCGCCGTCCCGCACGTCGCCGTGCGGTTGTGGGACGTCGGCGCCGGTGATGCGATCGAGTTTTCCGCCGTCGATGAAGATCTGCGGCAACGATTCGACGCCATGCTGCAACCCTATTGCGGCCCGGTTGCCGGGCAGGAAGCCGTGGCCTGGCTGGGCGAGAGCGCGGATCATGTCCGCTCCGTGGCGCAGATTCCTCTGCGGACAACCACCGATCCAATGAGCGGAGCGGTCGGCCCCTGCTTCGGCATGCTGCTGCTGGCCAGTGAAGAGCCGCATCGCTTCTATCCTGAGATGGGAACGCTCTACCTCGACCGCATCGGCGAGATGGCGGCGGCGGCGCTGCTGCGCACTGTCGGCTAGCATGGCCGTCGTCGACACCACAGTCGACGCTTTTCTAGCCGAGCTGACCCACCAGCGGCGCGCCAGCCCGCACACCGTTTCCGCCTATGGGCGTGATCTGGCGCGGTTGGCGACGCTGGCCGGCGATGCGCCGCTCGTCGAGTTGCAGCCCCACCAGCTCAAGCGATTCGCCATGCAATTGCACGGCAAGGGACTGGCGGCGCGTTCTCTGGCGCGCACGATTTCCGCCTGGCGCGCCTACTACCGATGGCTGGCCAAACGTGGCGCCATCGAGGTCAATCCCTGCGATGGCCTCAAGGCGCCCAGGCGGCCGAAGTCGCTGCCCAAGGCCTTGTCGATCGATCAGTCGCAGGCGCTGCTCGATGCGACGGCCGAGTCACCGGCGGAAATGCGCGACAAGGCGATGTTCGAGCTGTTCTACTCGTCGGGTCTGCGCCTGTCGGAACTCGCCAGCCTGGATGTCAATGGCGGCGTCGACCTTGTCGAAGGTGTGGTGACGGTCACCGGCAAGCGCGGCAAGACGCGCACGGTGCCGCTTGGCGGCAAGGCGGCAGAGGCGGTTCGTGTTTGGCTGAACCAGCGCGACGAACTGGCGGTGGACGGCGAGGCGGCATTGTTCGTCGGCCAGCGCGGCCGGCGCATTCATCCGCGCGTCGTCGAACAGCGGCTCGATCTCTGGACGAAGCGCATCGGCCTCGGCGTGCATGTGCATCCGCACATGCTGCGTCACTCGTTCGCTTCGCATGTGCTGCAATCTTCCGGCGATTTGCGTGCGGTGCAGGAAATGCTCGGCCATGCCAGTATTTCAACCACGCAAATCTATACGCACCTCGACTTTCAACATCTGGCCAAGGTGTATGACGCCGCCCACCCGCGAGCGAAAAAGAAATGACCAGAAACGAGCGCGCGGGCGGCGTATCCGGTTACGCCAGCTTGCCCAGCGTGCCCGAGGCTTCGGCCAGCAGGTAGTAGTAGGTGACGCGGCTCTTGGCGTTGCAGCCCTTCATCTTCTCGGCGACGACCTTGGCGGCGCTGTCGAACTGGGCGGCATTCAATTCCAGCTTCTTGGTGGCGAAACCGACCTTGACCCGATCGATCTCGGCCTGGTCGCTGGTGGACACCAGCGATGAATCCTTGTTCCGCAGCGCAATGCCGCAGTACTTGACGATCGCGGCAACGACCGCCTCGTTCACGTTGTTGGTGTATTTCCGCACATCGGCAGCGTAATCAGTAGCCATAATGAAACCTCCTTCTAAGTGACCGCAGGAATGCTAAGAGTTCGCGGAGGGATAGTCTAGTGTTGATCGGAGCAATCACATGTCGTGCCAACTAATTTTACAATCGGGCAAGGAGCGCTCGGTATTCCGCCGCCATCCCTGGATTTTCGCCGGCTCGGTGGAGCGACTGGCGGGCCGCGCGCGGCCGGGGGATACCGTTGAAGTCGTCGCCGGCAAGCAGGTGCTTGCCAAGGCGGCATGGAGCCCCGAGTCGCAGATCCGCGCCCGCGTCTGGAGCTTTGACCCGAACGAGATCATCGACAACGCCTTCTTCAAGCGCCGCGTCGCGGCGGCAGTGGCCCGGCGTGGCGTGTCGCCAAGACTGACTTTTCAGCAAGGACTTCGGCTGATCCACGCCGAGTCCGATGGCCTGCCCGGTGTGATCGCCGACAAGTACGGCGACACGGTGGTCGTGCAGCTCACGAGCGCCGGCGCCGACAAATGGCGCGAGGCGATCGCCGACGCGCTGCAACTGGCGACCGGTTGCGCGCGCATCTACGAGCGCTCCGATTCCGACGTGCGCGGCCTCGAAGGACTGGAACCGCGCGTTGGCTGGTTGCGCGGTGAAGCGCCGGCCGGCGAGATCGTCATCGAGGAGCATGGCGTCAAGATGGCGGTCGACATCGTCGCCGGCCACAAGACCGGCTTCTACCTCGATCAGCGCGACAACCGGAAGCTGCTCGGCGAGCTGTCGCAGGGCAGGCGCGTGCTCAACTGCTTCTGCTACACCGGTGGGTTTTCGTTGCAAGCGCTGGCGGGTGGCGCCACGTCGGTCATTTCGATCGACAGTTCGCAGCCGGCACTCGACCGCGCCGCCGCCAATCTGGCGCTCAATCCGCAACTCGATGCCACGCATGCCGAATGGCGCTGCGAAAACGTCTTCGACGAGTTGCGCAAGCTGAAGGCCGCCAACGAAACCTTTGACCTCATCATCCTCGACCCGCCCAAGTTTGCGCCTTCAGCGTCGCACGCCGAGCGCGCCAGCCGGGCCTACAAGGACATCAACCTGCTCGGCTGCAAGCTGCTCGCGCCGGGTGGATTGCTGATGACCTATTCGTGTTCCGGCGGCATCGGCATCGAACTCTTCCAGAAAATCGTCGCTGGCGCCGCGCTCGACGCCGGCCGCGACGCGAGGATCATCCAGCGCCTGCAGGGTGCACCCGACCACCCGATCGCGCTGGCCTTCCCGGAAGGCGAATACCTCAAGGGGCTGTTGCTACAGGTCGACTGAAAAGTCAGCCGTGGCGGCACGCCACTAGCGTCGTGGCTCACCAGTTCAGGATCGGCTTCTTTGGTGTCAGCCGCACCGCACCCTGTCCGGTCGGGCCGGCCCGTTGCACTTCGAGGCGGTAGAGGCGCTTGAACGACTTGAAGATCGAGGTCTCGATGTCCTTCAGCGCGGTGGGATCGGCGCAGCGGAACATATATTCGGCATCGATGTCGGCGTGGTGGATCTCGCCTTCATGGGCATGATCGTGGTTGTCGGCGCCGCCGGTGAAGGGAACCTTGACGTCGACGGCGTGCACGGTGCAGCCGGCCGTCGGAGTGGGCACGAACAGCGTCGCGGCATCGTTGAGTGTCTTGGCGGTTGCGGCCAGCGCGGCCTTTTCCTTGTCGTTCTTCGGTGCGCGCTCGAAGCCGAGTGCCGCGTCGAGCGGCATTTCCAGCGAGATCGAAATCGTGCCCTTGTCGATGGCGACGTCGAGCCGGCCTTCGCCGTGTACGTGCTTGTGCTGCGCATGGACGATTGGGGAGGCGAGCAGGGCGGCTAGCAGGAACGGAATTTTCATGTCGGGCTCCTTCGGGTCAATGGGAGTGCCCGCTGCCGAACACCACGACGAGAATGCCGGCGGCGAGCAGCAGGCCGTGCCAGCCGAGCGCGGAGTGTTCGCGTTTCAGGCGTGGCATCAGGTCGGCGACGGCGATGTAGAGGAAGCTGGCGGCGGCCAGCGTGATGATCACGGGCACCCACTCCTGGGCCTGTTCCAGTGCGAAATAGCCGATGACACCGCCTGCTACGGCGGTCAGGCTCGATACGCCGTTCCAGAACAGCGCGCGGCCGCGCGCCCAGCCGGCGGCGAGCAGGATGGCGAAGTCGCCCGCTTCCTGTGGCACTTCGTGGGCGATGATGGCCAGCGTCGCCATCCAGCCCAGCGTCGGATCGGCGAGGAAGGCGGCGGCGATCAGCAGACCGTCGGTGAAGTTGTGGAAGCCGTCGCCAATCAGGATCGAGACCGTTTCGCCATGAAAGTGGTGATGGGCGTGGGTGTGGTCGTCGCAAGTTTCGTCGTCGGGGTGCGCGTCGCTGCTGCCATGGGCGTGGCGCCAGAGCGCGAACTTCTCCAGCGCGAAGAAACCGAGGATGCCACCGAGCAGCAGCGGAAACACCTCGTGCGGCGTCAGGCCGGACTCCAGCGCCTCGGGCAGCAGGTGCAGCGTTGCGGCCGCCAGCAGCAGGCCGGTGGAGAAGCTGACGGTCAGGCCCAGCCACTTCTTCGGCAGGCCGAACATCACCAGGGCGGCGGCGAACATGCTGAGCAGGCCGCCGAGCAGGCAGGCGAAAACGATTTGCAGAAGCGGGGAACTGGTCACGTTGGCGGATTCCGGTGGATGCAATCGCGTGGCATTGAAGCACGCCAGACCCGTAAATGCAACGGTGTTGCATTTACGCGGGGCCTGTGTTCTCATCTCGCCATGTGGAAAAACACCGCCGAATCGAATGCTGCCGAGCAATTGCGTGCCGCCGGCTTGAAGGTGACGCCTGCGCGCGTACGTGTGCTGGGCGCGCTTGCCGCAGCTCCGCAACCACTGTGTCATGCCGATCTGGACAGGCAGCTCGCCACCGACCGTGAAGGCGAAGGTGCGCTCGACCGCGTCACGCTGTACCGCGTGCTCGATTCCCTTGTCGCGGGTGGCTTGGCCGTTCGTTCGGTCGACGATCGCGGTTTGTTTCGCTTCGCCACCTCCGTCGCCCGCCTGAAGCATGCCGGACATGCCCACTTCCACTGCACGGGCTGCGGCGAGGTGTTCTGCCTCGATGCTGCGCCCCCACGGCCACCGAGGTTACCCCGAGGGTTTCATCTGACCGAAGTCGAACTCGGCGTGCGCGGAATTTGCGCGAATTGCGCCCGTTAGGGTCGCAGGCGATGGCTTGCTGGCGCTAGGGTGTGCTCCGGCCCGCGAGAATGGCAATGGTCGCGTTGCTGCACTCCCGAAGCGGGTATGCACCGCATATCCGATTGCGGGGAGTCGGGTGATATGCTACAAACCCCTGCTTATTTACTGATCGTCCTCGATACCGTGGCATTCCCGCTTTTCGGCAAAAAGTCCGCTCCGGCGCCCCTGGCGGCCAAGGCTCCGGCCAGGCCGCCGGGTAACCCTGAACAGTCCAGACTGGCCGCCGGGTCGGCGCCGCAGGAGTTCGCGCATACCCATGACCCGAACTCCTTCAACAACCGGTCGAAGATCGAAGTCCAGGAGGCCAGCCACGGCATTCCCGACGCCGTCGAGCAGGCGGCCATGCTGTATTCGGTAGATCAGCCGGAAGTGGCGAGCGGCATCCTCGAAACCTCGGTGCGTAGCGACGACCTGGGACGATATGCGCAACGCGCATGGGGCATGCTGTTCGAGCTATACCAGATCGAGGGGAGACGCCAGGATTTCGATCAGCTCGCGGTGGAATTTGCCGCCAAGTTCGAGACTTCGCCTCCCACCTGGACGGCTGACGAGCCGTCCGCCGCTGTGGCGCCCAAGGCGCCGGCCAGCAGATCCTTCGTCAAGATTGCCGGGCTGCTTGATGCCAAGGCAGAGGCGACGCTGAAGCAGGCCTTGACGATCGCCGAGAAGAATCCGTCCGTGCGGCTGGATGTCGCCAAGGTTACCGCGATTGAGGATGCGGGCTGCGCCTTGATGCTGACCGTTCTGCGGCAGTTGAAGCGGGCGCGCAAGGAGTGCGTGCTTGTTGGCGCCGACAAGCTCGCGGTCTTGCTGGCGAAGTCGATTAGTTCCGGGGAGCGAGAGCGAGAACAGACTTGGCTGCTGCTGCTCGACCTCTATCAGTATCTGGGCGACCAGGAGGCCTTCGAGGACGCGGCGGTCAATTATGCAATCACGTTCGAAGTTTCGCCGCCGTCTTTCGAGGTGACCAAGCGCAGCCCGAAGGCCAACGAACCTGATATGGAGGCGGAAGGGGACGATGACTCGGGGTGCATGCTGGAAGGCATCATTACCGCGGCGACTGACGGTGCCTTCGCCGCGATTCGCGCAGAGGCCGAGAATACTGCCGATGTGATCGTCGACGTCAGCCAACTGCGCCGCATGGACTTCGTCGCCGCCACCAATCTCATGAATCTGGTCAGCACGCTGAATGTCGAGAAGAAGACCGTACGACTGGTCAAGGCCAGCCATTTATTGACCGCGCTGTGGGAAGTGATCGGACTCGACAGCGTCGCGCGCATCGAGTTGCGCAAAGCTTGAGCGGACCGGGTTTGGAACAGTATCGCGGTACCACCATCCTTTCCGTACGACGCGGCGCGGTCGTGGCGCTCGGCGGCGACGGCCAGGTGACGCTGGGCAATGTCGTCGTCAAGGCCAGCGCACGCAAGGTGCGCCGGTTGTACAGCGAGAAGATTCTCGCCGGTTTCGCCGGCGGTACCGCTGACGCGTTTACCCTTTTCGAGCGCTTCGAGGCCAAGCTGGAAAAGCACCAGGGCAACCTGATGCGCTCCGCCGTCGAGCTGGCGAAGGACTGGCGTACCGACCGCATGCTGCGCCGGCTCGAGGCGATGCTGGCCGTGGCGGATCGTGAGCATTCGCTGATCATCACCGGCAACGGTGACGTGCTGGAGCCAGAACTGGGCATCGTCGCGATCGGCAGCGGCGGCCCGTATGCGCAATCGGCCGCACGAGCGTTGCTGGAGAACACCGACCTGACGCCGGCCGAAATCGTCGCGAAGTCGCTGGAGATTGCCGGCGACCTCTGCATCTACACGAACCAGAATCACGTGATCGAATCGCTCGAATGATTGACCCGGCAGTCCAGATGACACCGTCCGAGATCGTCTCGGAACTCGACAAGCATATCGTCGGGCAGGCGCGTGCCAAGCGCGCCGTCGCCATCGCCCTGCGCAACCGCTGGCGCCGTGCGCAGGTCGAGGAGCCGTTGCGCTCGGAGATTACACCGAAGAACATCCTCATGATCGGCCCGACCGGTGTCGGCAAGACCGAGATCGCACGGCGCCTGGCGCGGCTGGCCAATGCGCCCTTCGTCAAGATCGAAGCCACCAAGTTCACCGAAGTCGGCTATGTCGGCCGCGATGTCGACACCATCATCCGCGATCTCGCCGAAACGGCGATCAAGGATGCGCGCGAGGCGGCCATGAAGGCCGTGCGCAACCGCGCCATGGACGCCGCAGAGGATCGCGTGCTCGACGCCCTGTTGCCCGCGGCAAGAGTCAGTCATGGCGATACGCCGTCCGAGGATACGACTACGCGGCAGAAGTTTCGCAAGAAGCTGCGCGAGGGCGAACTGGACGACAAGGAGATCGAGGTTGAGGTTACCGCCCCCAGCGCTTCGATGGAGATTTTCGCCCCGCCGGGGATGGAAGAACTGACGCAGCAGATCCAGGGAATGTTCCAGAACATCGGCGGCGGTCATCGCAAGTCGCGCCGGATGAAGATCCGCGACGCGATGAAGGCGCTGGGCGACGAAGAGGCGGCGCGCCTGGTGAACGACGAGGAGCTCAAGACCCGGGCGCTGGCCAATGTCGAGCAGAACGGCATCGTCTTCCTTGATGAGCTGGACAAGATCGCGGCGAGGTCGGAGATGCAGGGTGCCGACGTGTCGCGCCAGGGGGTGCAGCGCGACCTGCTGCCGCTGGTCGAGGGCACCACGGTGTCGACCAAGTACGGCATGATCAAGACCGACCATATCCTGTTCATCGCCAGCGGCGCGTTTCACCTGTCCAAGCCTTCGGACCTGATCCCGGAATTGCAGGGCCGCTTTCCGATCCGGGTCGAACTCGACTCGTTGTCGGTCGATGATTTTGAACGGATACTGACGCAGACCGACGCCTGCCTGACGCGCCAATATCAGGCGCTGCTCGACACCGAAGGCGTGAAGCTGGAGTTCGACGACGACGGCATCCGCCGGCTGGCCGAGATCGCCTTCCAGGTCAACGAAAAGACCGAGAACATCGGCGCCCGGCGGCTTTATACGGTGATGGAGAAGCTGCTCGAAGAAGTCTCCTTTGATGCCGGTCGCCAGACCGGCCAGACCGTGCGCATCGATGCCGGCTACGTTGCCGATCGCCTGGGCGAGCTTGCCATCAACGAGGATCTTTCGCGTTACGTCCTTTGACGCCGGCGTCTACGGCAGCAGGCTCTCGGCGGCAAAGAGCTCCGTTACTTCTTCGCGGCGACGAATGAGGTGGATGTCGGCGCCGTCCACCATGACCTCGGCGGCGCGCGGCCGGGAGTTGTAGTTCGAACTCATTGCCATGCCATAGGCGCCGGCCGACATCACTGCCAGCAGATCGCCTTCGGCCAGAGCGAGGCTACGTGCCTGCCCGAGAAAATCCCCCGACTCGCAGATCGGTCCGACGATGTCATAGGTTTGCGTTTCGCTCGGCGTATCGCCACGGCTGACTTTTACGATGTCGTGCCAGGCGTCATACAGCGCCGGGCGCATGAGGTCGTTCATTGCCGCGTCGACCACGGCGAAGTTCTTTTCGGCGCCGTGCTTGAGCGTTTCGACGCGGGTTAGCAGTAGCCCGGCGTTGCCGACCATCGAGCGTCCCGGCTCGAACATCAGTTGTTCGTTGCGGCCCTTGAGGACCGCCAGCACCGGTGCCAGGTATTCCGCCACCGTCGGCACCTTGTCCTCGCGGTAGCTGATGCCCATGCCGCCGCCGAGATCGAGATGCTCGACCATGATGCCGTCTGCCGCAAGCTCGTCGGCCAGTTCCACGACCTTCGCGGCGGCCTCGGCAGCCGGCGCCGGATCTAGCAACTGAGAACCGATGTGGCAGTCGATGCCGGTGATCTTCAGCCCCGGCAGCTCGGCGGCGCGCCTATATAGCGCGTGCGCATCCTCGATCGGCACACCGAACTTGGTCGTCCGAAGCCCGGTAGAGATATAGGGATGGGTCTTGGCATCGATGTTGGGGTTCACCCGCAGCGAGACCGGTGCGCGTGCGCCATTTGCGTGCGCGACTTCGTTGAGCTTTTCCATCTCGGAAGCCGACTCGATATTGAAGCAGCGGATGCCGACTTCCAGCCCATCCTCCATCTCGGCGCGGCTTTTGCCCACGCCGGAAAACAATATCTTGCCCGGGTCGCCGCCGGCTACCAAGACGCGGGCCAGTTCACCGCCGGACACAATGTCGAATCCGGCGCCGAAGTCCGCAAACAGGTTGAGAATCGCCAGATTCGAGTTGGCCTTGACCGCATAGCAGACCTGCGCATTCACGCCCTCCAGGGCCTGGCGATACGCAAGATAGGCGTCTGCCAGCGTGGCACGGGAATAGACGTAGCAGGGCGTGCCGAAGCGGGCGGCGATGTCTTCAAGCGCCACGTTTTCCACATGCAGAATGCCGTCGCGAAGGGCGAAGTGAGTCATGCCCCGGCCTTTGCGGACTTGCTGCTATGATCGAGTAAAGATGCCTTGGGCGGCAGCGTCAGCGGCCCGCGGGTACCGCAGGCCGTGAGCAGGAACAAGGTGCCGACTAGGGCGATAAAGACACGCATGGCTGGAGTCCTGAAACTGGCCGGCAATGTTAACACGGAGAAATGATGGACGAACGCGAGTTCAACGCCTTGGCCGACGCTACACTGCGCCGCATCGAGGATGCGATCGAAGCCTGTGGCGCCGACCTTGACCTGGAGGTGAAGCCTGGCGGTGTTCTGGAGGTGGAGTTTGCGAACGGCAGCAAGCTCATCATCAACCGCCATACCGCAGCGCGTGAAATCTGGGTGGCGGCACGCTCCGGCGGCTACCACTTCCGCCCACAGGACGGCAGTTGGGTTGGCACTCGAGACGACGAGGAACTCATGGCGGCGCTCGGTCGCGTGTTGTCGGAGCAATCCGGCGAGGAAGTTCGTTTCACCTAGGGGGTTATCGAATTTCCGAAAAACGGATTTAACTGTACCCGCTGTTCCTCTTCGATGATTGGCACGTACTCCTGATAGATGAACTCGTGAAGCTCCTGGAGCGTTAGCGGGTCGACCGACGAGATTTCCGCCAGGCCCTCCGGCCTGACGGGTAATCGCTCGGGAATCTTCTCGAGCGCAAACTGCACGTAATCCAGCCAGATCGGCAGCGCCGCTGAGCCGCCGGTTTCGCCGTCGCCAAGCCGCCGTGGCTGGTCGAAACCGATCCAGGTTACCGTGACCAAATCCGGACTGTAGCCACAGAACCAGGCATCGACGTAGTCGTTGGTGGTGCCGGTCTTGCCGGCGATGTCGCTGCGTCCGAGCGCCATCGCCCGCATTCCCGTGCCGCGACGGACGACATCTTTCAGCATGCTGTCCATGATGTAGGCATTGCGTGCGTCGATGACCCGCAGGTTTTCGTCACCTGCCTTTACCGGTTGCGTTGTGGCCAGAACCTCGCCGTTGCGGTCGGTGATCTGCTTGATTAGGTACGGTTCGACCCGATAGCCGCCGTTGGCGAACACCGAATAGGCCGCGACTTGCTGCCAGGCCGTCACCATGCCGGCACCGAGCGCCATCGTCAGATAAGGCGGATGTTTCTCGGCGTCGAAGCCGAAGCGGGTGATGTAGTCCTGCGCGTATCGGGGGCCGATCGATTGCAGCAGCCGGATCGAAGCCATGTTTTTCGACTTGGCGAGCGCCGTACGCAAGGTGATTGGCCCATCGTACTTGCCGTCGTAGTTTCGCGGTTCCCAGACCTGAGAGCCGGTCTCGTCCGCTTCCACGGCGACCGGTTCGTCGAGTAGGACCGATGCCGGCGAATAGGTCTTTTCGAGCGCAGCGGAGAAGATGAAGGGCTTGAAACTCGATCCCGGCTGGCGCCAGGCTTGGGTGATGTGATTGAACTTGTTGCGATTGAAGTCGACCCCGCCGACGAGCGCCCGGATTTCACCATCCTCCGGGTTGACCGCGACCAGAGCGGCTTCGGCTTCCGGCAATTGAGTAATCTGCCAGCCCTTACTTTTTGCATCTTGAGTTACGCGGATAATCGCACCCGGGCGGATACGCCGGTTGGCGGGTGCCCTGCGGTCAAGCATGCGCGCAGCTGACCGGAGGGATTTCCCGCGCAGGGTGACCATTTCACCGCCGTGCAGTACCGCCGTCACTTGCTTCGGGTCGGCATCCAGTACCAAGGCAGGCTCCATGTCGCCGGATACATCGAAATCCTGAAGACGCTCTTCCAGTTCATCTTCCTGGGTGGTATCGATACCCTTCAGATCGACGTAAGCCTCGGCGCCACGATAGCCATGACGCTGGTCGTAGTCCATCACTCCACGTTGGACCGCTTTATAGGCGGCATCCTGATCGTCCTTGCGAATTGTCGTAAACACACGTAGCCCCATGGCGTAGGCTTCGTCCTGAAAACGCTCATATACGATCTGCCGCGCCATTTCCGCTACGTATTCGGCGTGGACGCCGAAATCATTGATGTCGTGCTTGATGCTCAGGGTTTCTGCTTTTGCCGCCTCCATTTCTTCCGGCGTGATATACGCGAGATCCTTCATCCGTCGCAGCACGTACATCTGGCGTGCCCGGGCTCTTTTTGGGTTTGCGACCGGGTTGTAGATGGACGGCGCCTTGGGGAGCCCAGCCAGCATCGTGGCCTCCGCAAGCGTGATTTCCGAAAGAGGTTTGCCGAAGTAGATCTGCGACGCGGCCGCGAAGCCGTAGGCCCTCTGTCCCAGATAAATCTGATTCAAATAGAACCCGAGGATTTCGTCCTTGCTAAAGCTGCTTTCGATCTTGAAAGATAGCAGTGCCTCGTATAGCTTTCTAGTAAGTGTCTTTTCCCGGGAGAGAAAAAAGTTTCTGGCGACCTGCATAGTGATCGTTGAAGCCCCCTGCCGTTTTCCGCCACTAATCAAATTGGAATAGGCCGCGCGCACGATGCCCAGGCTGTCGACACCGGAATGCTGATAAAAGCGCTCGTCCTCTGCGGCAAGAATTGCGTGTTTCAATACTTCGGGAACCTCGCCAATGGGCACAACGCTTCGTCGTTCCTCGCCGAATTCGCCGATCAGATAGCCGTCTGCGGTAAATATGCGCAGAGGAATTTTGGGCCGATAGTCGGTCAGCGAATCCAGCGAAGGTAGCCGCGGGTAAGCCAGAATGGCCAGGATGCCGATCAGGGCAATCGCTACGAGTGCTCCCCCGACAAGCAGGGCGAGGGGAAACAGAACCCAGCGCAATGGATGGGAGGAAAGTGGTGTCAAGGCGAGTTTGGAGGTAGGAGAGACAGACGGGCGGGAGAGGAACCCGACCGATTATATCTAGCCGGTTTATGCGTCCGACGAAGAAATTGCCCTAAAAAATTTCCCTTTACACCCGATATAGTTGTTGATAGCATCTGAAGTGAATTATGCGTAGTTCGTCTAAGTTCAGGTTCTGAAAGGGAAAACTCTTGCAGGTCGATCTTTCGATCTTCAACCCCAAGGCGCGGCCATTGATCGGGCTGGACATCAGCACGTCTGCGATCAAGATGGTCGAGTTGACCGAAAGCGCCAAGGGAGAGTTCCGCCTCGAGCGCTACGCAATCGAGTACTTGTCGAAGGACATGGTTGTCGATGGCAACATCGTCAATTTCGAGCAGGTAGCGGAAGCGGTCCGGCGATGCTGGAAACGTCTTGGCACGGCCACGAAATATGTGGCGATGTCGCTACCGACTGCCGCGGTGATCACGAAGAAGATCATATTGCCTGGCAACCTCCGGGAAACCGAGATGGAGGTTCAGGTCGAATCAGAGGCGAACCAGTACATCCCGTTTGCATTGGAAGAGGTCAATCTGGATTTTCAGGTGATCGGTCCCGTACCATCGAGCGCGGATGAAGTCGAGGTGCTGATCGCTGCTTCACGCAAGGAAAAGGTTGAAGATCGGGTTGCCTGTGCCGAGGCGGCCGAGCTCAAGCCACTGGTTATGGATGTGGAATCATTCGCCGTGCAGTCCGCGTTCAGTCTGGTGCTGGCTCAACTGGGCGCCCGAAGCGAGGATCAGGTGGTTGCGCTGGTCGATATCGGCGCTGTTGCGACAAAAGTGATGGTCATGCGCGGCGATCAGATGGTTTACAGTCGGGAACAGGCATTCGGCGGCGGACAACTGACGCAGGACATCATGCGAGCTTATGGCATGAGCAGCGAGGAGGCCGAGGCGGTCAAACGCTCTGGCGCGGGTCCCGAGAACTATGAGCCCGAACTGCTCCGTCCGTTCGTCGAGAATCTGGCGCTGGAAGTTTCGCGGGCGCTGCAGTTCTTCTTTTCCTCGACACAATTTAATCAAGTCCACAACATCGTTCTGGCGGGCGGTTGCGCGGCCATCCCCGGAGTTGACGAAATTGTCGCCACGCGGACCCAAGTCCCGACCGTTATCGCAAATCCGTTTGCCGGCATGGTACCGTCTTCGCGGATCAGGCCCCGACAGTTGATGACCGATGCGCCACTGCTGATGGTCGCTTGCGGCTTGGCTTTGAGGAGGTTTGATCAGTGATCAGGATCAACCTGCTGCCCCATCGGGAAGAGAAGCGTAAAGCGAGACGCGAGCAGTTTTATGCATTGAGTGCCTTGATGCTGGTGCTGGGCGGCGTCATCTGGTTCCTTGGCTTCACGATCATCAACGGATACCTTTCAAGCCAGGAAAGCAAGAATGCTTTCCTGAAAACGGAGATCGCCGTCCTCGACAAGCAGATCGACGAGATCAAGAAACTCAAGGAGCAGACGGACGCGTTGTTGGCACGCAAGCGAGTCATAGAATCGCTACAGGCGAACCGTGCCGAGACCGTGTATCTGTTCAATGAATTGGCGCGCCAAGTACCGGCGGGTGTTTATTTGCAGTCAGTCAAACAGGTTGGATCGAAGGTAACGCTGAAGGGTTATGCCCAGTCGAGCGCAAGGGTTTCGACGCTGATGCGGAATCTGGATGAATCGCCACTTCTTGAAATGCCGCAACTTATCGAGATCAAGGCCACGACGGTTGGTAGGCGGCGTCTGAACGACTTTTCCCTGAACGTGTCCTTTACGCGGCAGACGGCTGAGGACACCAAGAAATCGACGGGGCCGACTCAGGGACCATCCAAAGCGGACAAGAAGCAATGAAGGCGCCCACCGTTCCGAAATTGAATATGCCGGCGTTAGACTTCGGCACGCTGATTTCCGACTTCAAGACGCTGGATCCGAAGGATCCGGGATTGTGGCCGGTCTTGCCGCGTATCGTTATCCTGATCGGCATCCTTCTGTTCGTCTTGCTCTTGGGCGGATGGTTCGGGTGGCGAGTGCAGCTTGAAGAACTAGATGGCAAGCGGCAACAAGAGACCAGCCTTAGGGACGAGTGGAAAACGAAGAAAGCGCAGGCAGTCAACCTTGAGGAATACCAGAAGCAGCTGGCCGAGATCAATCGTTCGTTTGGCGCGTTACTAAAGCAATTGCCTGATGCGTCTGAAATGGAGTCGTTGCTGGTAGACATCAACCAGGCTGGCCTCGGGCGCGGCCTGCAGTTTGAACTGTTCAAGCCAGGCGCCGAATCGCTCCACGATTTCTACGCCGAGTTGCCTATCACCATCAAGGTGAGGGGCTCATACCATGACTTGGGCGCGTTTACCGGCGACATCGCGAAGCTTCCGCGGATCGTGACGCTTAACGACATTGATGTCTCAACCGGGAATGACGGAGGGCTGGCGATGTCGGCCGTGGCGAAGACCTTCCGTTATCTTGACGAGGAAGAGATCGCCCGTCAGAGGAGAGAAAAGCTCGCTGCGAGCAAGGCCAAGGGAGGAAAGAAATAGCATGCGCGCCCGTTCCTCAGTTGTCCTCGCGGCGTTGTTGTTGACGGCCTGTGGTGCGGAAGAGCATCAGGACATCAAGGATTGGATGTCCGAGGTGTCGAAGGACATGCATGGCCGTGTGCAACCGATACCGGAAATCAAGCCATTCCCGATCGTTTCCTATGACGCGGGCGATTTGCCCGAGCCGTTCGACGCCGCGAAAGTATTGCCAGAAAGGCGTAGCGGCAGCGGGGGTATTCAACCGGACTTCGACCGGCCAAGGGAACCGCTGGAGGCTTATCCTTTGGAGAGTCTCAAGATGGTAGGCGTGATGCGCAAGAACAAGGTGTTGCACGCACTGATACAAGTCGACAATACCGTATATCAAGTGCGCCCCGGCAACCACATGGGCCAGAGTTTCGGCGTGGTCACGTCGATCACAGATGCCGAGGTTAACGTCAAAGAATTGGTCCAGGATCCCACCGGCCAGACAGCGGATTGGGTCGAGCGGATCGCCACCCTGCAGTTGCAGGAACAAGCCCAGCCGCAGCAGAAGGAGGCAAAAAAATGAAACCCCGTCATCTTGGGTTATTGGCCCAGTTTCTGGCAGCACTGCTGCTGAGCAGCGGCGCGCACGCGCAACAAGCCGATGCCGATTCCGCTGCGGCAAACAGCATCGAGTCGCTGGTGGTTGCTCAGCAGTCGGGCAGCACGATCGTCAAACTTGACCTCAAGCAGGCGCCTGCCAAGGCGCCGTCCAGTTTCAGCATCGCCAGTCCGGCTCGGGTGGTGTTTGATTTCAGCGGCACGGTCAATGGCTTGGGACGGTCCGTCCAAAAGGTTAACGAAGGCGATCTGCGCAGCATCAATATCGTACAGGTCGGCGATCGTACCCGGCTGGTGCTCAATCTTACGAAGGCCGGAACCTACCAAACCCAGCAAGAAGGCACATCTTTCTTGATTACGTTGACGCCGACGATGGTCGGTGACAACGCCACGCCCGCTGTTCAGCGCTTTGCCGCCACGAGCGACACGAAACCAGCAGAGGTCCGCTCGATTCGGGATCTGCGGTTTCGTCGCGGTAAAGCCGGCGAGGGTCTAGTCACGCTGGATCTCTCTGATCCCAATACCGGTATCGATGTTCGCCAGCAGGGCCCGAACTTGGTGGTTGAATTCCAGAATACCCAAGTCGCCGATGAACTTCGACGCAAGATGGATGTCACCGACTTCGCGACTCCGGTCACTTCCGTGGCTACAACTCGTCAAGGCGACAACGTGCGTGTCGTTATTGCAGCGCAAGGTTTGTGGGAGCATACGGCCTATCAAAGCGACAACCAATTCGTGGTTGAAGTGAAGCCATTGAAAGAAGATCCATCAAAGCTATTTCAGGGCTCGCAACGTCAGGGATATCAGGGAGAAAAGGTTTCGCTCAACTTCCAGAATATACCCCTACGAGAGTTGCTCCACGTATTTGCCGATATCACGAACTTCAACATCGTTATCAGCGACTCCGTGACAGGCAACGTGTCGTTGCGCCTCAACGAGGTGCCATGGGATCAAGCACTCGAGATCGTACTAAAGCAGAAGGGCTTGGCAATGCGCAAGAACGGCAATGTCATCTGGATCGCGCCGGGCGATGAGCTGGCGGCGCGCGAAAAGATCGATATGGATGCCCGACAAGCCATGGCTGACTATGAACCTTTGCGTACTGAGAGCTTCCAGCTGAACTACCAGAAGGCGGATGTACTTACCAACGCGCTGCTGGGCGGAATGCCCAAGGGCTTCACCATGCCGCAGGGCGCAAAGCCACAGCGCATGCTGACGGAGCGCGGGAGCGTATTGTTCGATTCCAGAACGAACAAGCTGTTCATCACCGATACGCCAAGCAAGCTAGCGGAAGTTCGCGCGTTGATTACCGAAATCGACGTGCCGGTGCGTCAGGTGCTGATTGAGGCACGCATCGTTGAGGCCGACAACACCTTCTCGAAAGCTCTGGGAGCTCGCATTGGCATCGGCGACAACAAAGGCCTGATCAACGGCCACAGCCTTGGTACCAATAGCGCTCGTTGGGGGGTCGCCGGGTCACAGGAGTACGTCAACTACCATGTTGCGCCCGGGAATCCATCGAATTTTGCCACGCTCCAGGACACGCCGCTTATGACGTGGTGGAACAACGGCTCGTTGAAGTATGATAACGCGTCGACATCCTCAGGAACCAATGGCACGACCAGCCTTTCCGGCAATGTGTCCGGTCGGTCGAACGCTGTTGATCTCGGCATTAGTGGCGCGGCCGGGCAGTTTGCCCTGGCGCTATTCAACGCCAACAAGACCCAATTGCTCTCTCTCGAACTATCCGCCCTGGAGGCTGACGGCAAGGGCAAGACCATCTCAAGTCCGCGCGTGCTGACCGCTGATCAGGTGGAAGCGACCATCGAGGACGGGCAGGAAGTCCCCTACTGGTCTGCATCGAGTTCCGGCGCAACCACGGTCGCGTACCGGAAGGCAGTGCTGTCGCTCAAGGTTCGTCCCCAGATAACACCTGATGGTCGCGTCCTGATGCAGTTGCAGGTCAACAAGGACAACGTGAACTCTACCCTGTCGACGTCCTATGGACTGGCAATCGACACCAAGAACGTCAAGACCGACGTGCTGGTCGATAATGGCGGCACCGTCGTAATTGGCGGCGTCTTTATCCAGGAAGAACGGAAGACGGTCACGAAGGTTCCGTTCTTGGGAGACATTCCGGTACTCGGCCATTTGTTCAAGAAGAATGAGAAGGTCGACAATCGGCGCGAGTTGTTGATTTTCATTACGCCGAAGATTCTCAACGACGCGCTTTCATTGCGATAAGCGAAGTTTGACGTACCTCGTGGGCCGGCAGTCGCCGGCCCATTTTCGTTGGGCTGATAGAATTGGCGTGTGACCCGGTGCGCTAACATCTATCTTGTCGGCCTGATGGGGACCGGCAAAACTACCGTCGGCCGCCAACTTGCCAAGCGCCTTCAGCGTCGATTTCTGGATAGCGATCACGAAATCGAGGCGCGGACTGGTGTGCGCATTCCGGTGATATTCGAGATCGAAGGCGAAGAGGGCTTTCGCAAACGCGAGAGCCAGGTGTTGGCGAAACTCACCGGCATGTCCGACCTTGTGCTTGCCACCGGCGGCGGCGCGGTTCTCGCAGAAGAAAACCGACGCTGCATGCGGGACTCGGGCGTCGTCATCTATCTGCATTCACCACCCGAGGTGTTGTACGAGCGAACCCGCTACGACCGCAATCGTCCTTTGCTGCAAGTTGCTGATCCACTGGGGGCATTACGAAATCTCTACGAACTGCGCGATCCCCTCTACCGGGCGGTGGCCCATCTTGTAATCGACAGTACGAATGGCCCATCCGCGCAATTGGCGGAGCGGATAGAAGGCGAACTGAGGACTCTATGCGAACCCTGACCGTAGCTCTTTCGGACCAAGCTTACGACATCCACATCGGGTCGGGGGTACTTGATCGCACGCAACTGATCGTCAGTCACCTGCCCGCCGAAAGGGTTGCCGTCGTCAGTAATTCCGTGGTGGCACCGCTGTATCTGCAGCGCCTTGTCGCACCGCTACGCGCAGATGGTGTTCGCGTCACGGAAATTGTTCTTCCTGATGGCGAGAGGCACAAGACCTGGGAAACGCTCAATTCCATCTTCGACGCCTTGTTGGCAGACCGTTGTGATCGGACCACCACAGTGGTTGCCCTCGGTGGTGGAGTGATCGGCGATTTGGCCGGATTTGCGGCTGCGACCTACCAGCGGGGCGTACCGTTCATCCAGGTGCCCACCACGCTTCTTGCCCAGGTCGACTCATCGGTGGGGGGGAAGACCGGCATCAATCACCCGCGCGGCAAGAACATGATCGGTGCATTCTGGCAACCGAAGGTAGTCGTTGCCGATACAGACGTTTTGACAACCCTTCCGGATCGGGAGTTGTCGGCCGGAATGGCAGAGGTGATCAAATATGGCCTTATCAGGGATTTGCCCTTCCTTCAGTGGCTTGAGGCGAACGTCGAGCGCCTGATGGAGCGTGACGCGGACGCGCTTGCTTACGCAATAGAACGCTCGTGTGCCAACAAGGCGGAAGTGGTCGCCGGCGACGAACGCGAAACGGCGAAAGACAATGGACGCGCGTTGCTGAATTTGGGCCACACTTTCGGGCATGCCATCGAAACCGGCCTGGGTTACGGAGAGTTGCTGCATGGCGAAGCTGTCGCTGCCGGTACCGTCATGGCCGCGGAACTGTCCCGGCGCCTGGGTTGGATCGACGCAGCGGACGTGGCCCGGGTTCGGGAATTGCTTATTCGTGCAAAATTACCGGTGGTTGGCGCCCGTCTTGGCATCGACCGCTACCTTGACTTGATGGGCCACGACAAAAAAGTGTTCGCCGGCCGCCTGCGCCTGGTACTGCTCAGGCAACTGGGCGAGGCGACGACTTTGGCTGACGTACCGGTATCGGAGATTTGCGCAGCTATCGACACCTGCTGTAGTTGAGTCCGTAGCACTGCGTTGCAGGCGGCGGAAACCACCACCGTCATTGCCCTGGACATCCCAAGAATAGTAGCCGCGCCATCGTTGCGCCGACACCGGCGCCGCGACATTTCAACGGCGCCGCCATGGAGACCGGACTGACTGGGATATTGAGTCTGGGCCACGTTCTGCGGTATATTCCCAAGTCCGCCCAACAGATCAGCTGAGCCGGGGAGCCGTGGCGACCCCGGCTTTTTTGACGGCAGCATTCCAGGAACACCGATATGCCTATCCCCCCAAGCCGGCAGGGGCTTTACGACCCCGCCAACGAACATGACGCCTGCGGCGTCGGCTTTGTCGCCCACATCAAGAACCACAAGAGCCACACCATCGTCGCGCAAGGCTTGCAGATCCTCGACAACCTGACACACAGGGGGGCCACAGGCTACGACCCATTGTTGGGGGATGGCGCAGGCATTCTGCTCCAGCTGCCCGACGTATTCCTTCGCGACGAGGCCGGCAAGCTTGGTATCGCTTTGCCTGCCGAGGGAAGCTACGGGTGCGGAAATGTCTTTATGCCACGGTCGGCCAGCGGCCGCGCGGCGTGCGAATCGGCCCTTGTGCGCATCGTTGGCGAAGAGGGGCAGCAGTTCCTCGGCTGGCGCAACGTTCCCCGCGACAACTCAGGGCTGGCCCAGGCCGCCAAAGATGCGGAGCCGGTTGTTCGGCAGGCTTTTGTCGGTCGTGGCGCTTCCACATCCGACCAGGATGCGTTCGAGCGAAAGCTTTTCGTGATCAGAAAGCGGGTTGAGCACGAGGTTCGTCGTATGAAGCTCGCTGACGGTCGCCAGTTCTACGTCACGACCCTGTCTTCACGCACTATCGGCTACAAGGGGATGCTGCTGGCCCATCAGGTCGGCGAGTACTACCTCGACCTGAAGGATGCGCGCCTGGTGTCGGCAATGGCGCTTGTGCATCAGCGCTTTTCCACCAATACCTTCCCTACCTGGGAATTGGCACACCCGTTCCGCATGATCGCGCACAACGGCGAGATCAACACCTTGCGCGGCAATATCAACTGGATGGCGGCACGGCAAAAGGCGATGTCGTCCGAATGGCTGGGCGAGGATCTCGACAAGCTGTGGCCACTGATCGTGGAGGGACAGAGCGACTCGGCATCCTTCGACAACGCGCTGGAACTCCTGGTCATGGGTGGTTACTCGCTCACACATGCCATGATGCTCCTGATCCCGGAAGCCTGGGCCGGCAATCCGCTCATGGACGAGGAGCAGCGTGCCTTCTATGAGTTTCACGCTCCGGTGATGGAACCTTGGGACGGTCCGGCTGCAGTAGCCTTCACCGACGGCCGCCAGATCGGCGCCACGCTTGACCGCAATGGACTGCGTCCGGCACGCTATCTCGTGACCGAGGACGATATTGTCATGATGGCGTCCGAAATGGGTGTGTTGACGTTCCCGCAGGAGAAAATCGTCAAGAAGTGGCGCCTGCAGCCGGGCAAGATGTTCCTCATCGACCTCGATCAAGGCCGCATCATTGACGACGCCGAGTTGAAGCGCGGCATTGCCACGGCCGAACCCTATCGCCAGTGGATCGAAGAGTCGAGGGTCTTCCTGTCCGATCTGCCTGCCGGCAAGAAGCATGGCGCCCCTAGGGCAGCCATGCTCGACGCCCAGCAGGCGTTCGGCTTCTCGCAGGAAGACATCAAGTTCATTCTGGAACCCATGGTTCGGAACGGTGAGGAACCTATCGGCTCGATGGGGTCGGACACGGCGCTGCCGGTGCTGTCGAGGAAGTACAAGTCGTTGTATCTCTACTTCAAGCAGATATTCGCGCAAGTAACGAATCCGCCGATCGACCCGATTCGGGAAGAGATCGTCATGTCGCTCACCAGCTTCATCGGCCCCAAGCCGAATCTGCTCGGCATCGGCAACGACCATGAGGGGCTGACGCCGCGCCTTGAAGTGCACCAGCCGGTGCTGACCGATGAGGATTGTGCTCGCCTGCGCGACATCCATAAACTCACGGCGGGACGTTTCAAGTCGCTGGTGCTCGACATCACCTACCCGGTTGCCGAGGGCGCCGCAGGCTGTGAGGCGGCCCTCGCACGTCTTTGTACCGAAACCGAGGCATCGGTCGGCAAAGGCTACAACATTATCGTTCTGAGCGACCGCGCGGTAGCGGCCGAACGCGTTGCCATTCCGGCGTTGCTTGCTTGTGCCGGCTTGCACCACCATCTGGTCAGGAAGGGCCTGCGCACTAGCACGGGACTCGTCGTGGACTCGGGATCGATACGGGAGGTGCATCACTTCGCGTTGTTGGCCGCCTATGGCGCCGAAGCCATCTGTCCGTGGCTTGCTTTCGCATCGATCCGCGAAATAGCTGGCGACAAGTACAAGGACGCCCAGAAGAACTACATCAAGGCGATCGGCAAAGGGCTCAACAAGGTGATGTCCAAGATGGGCATTTCGACCTACCTGTCCTATTGCGGTGCCCAGATATTCGAAGCGGTCGGCCTCAATGCCGCCTTCGTCGCGCGCTACTTTACGGGCACCGCGACCCAGATCGAGGGCATTGGCCTGCAGGAGGTTGCGGAAGAAGCCGTACGCACCCACATCGCCGCGTTTTCCAGCGATCCCGTTCTGGCCAACATGCTCGACGTCGGCGGCGAGTATGCATTCCGTGTTCGTGGCGAAGACCACATGTGGACACCGGACGTCATCGCCAAGCTCCAGCACGCCACCCGTTCCGGCAAGTTCGAAACCTACAAGGAATACGCCAAGCTCATCAACGATCAGGGTGCGCGCCACATGACGCTGCGCGGGCTGTTCGAGATCAAGCCGGCCGGCCCGTCTGTTCCGCTAGACGAGGTCGAGCCTGCCAAGGAGATCGTCAAGCGCTTCGCGACCGGCGCAATGTCGCTTGGCTCGATTTCCACCGAGGCGCATACAACGTTGGCGATTGCGATGAACCGCATCGGCGGCCGCTCCAACACCGGTGAAGGCGGCGAGGATCCGGCGCGCTTCAAGCCGGTGGAGGCCGGCAAGAAGGTTTCCGACTTGGTGGGCGCGTCGCGTATCGAACGCGACCTGGTCTTGCAGGAAGGCGATTCCCTTCGCTCGTCCATCAAGCAGGTCGCTTCGGGCCGCTTTGGCGTTACGGCGGAGTACCTTGCCAACTCGGACCAGTTGCAGATCAAGATGGCTCAGGGCGCCAAGCCCGGCGAGGGGGGGCAACTGCCCGGCCACAAGGTGTCCGAGTACATCGGCTTCCTTCGCCACTCGGTACCTGGCGTGCAGCTCATATCGCCGCCACCGCATCACGACATCTACTCGATCGAGGATCTGGCGCAACTGATCCACGACCTGAAGAACGCCAATCCGCAGGCATCCGTTTCCGTCAAGCTCGTCTCGGAAGTCGGCGTCGGTACTGTCGCGGCCGGCGTATCGAAGGCCAAGGCGGACCACGTCGTGATTTCCGGGTTCGACGGCGGCACGGGTGCCTCGCCGATCTCGTCAATCAAGCATGCTGGCACTCCCTGGGAACTCGGCCTCGCCGAAACCCAGCAGACCCTGGTGCTGAACCGCCTGCGCGGACGCATACGCGTCCAGGCCGACGGCCAGATGAAAACTGGCCGCGACGTCGTCATCGGCGCCCTGCTTGGCGCAGACGAATTCGGCTTCGCTACGGCGCCGCTGGTGGTGGAAGGTTGCATCATGATGCGCAAGTGCCACCTGAACACCTGTCCCGTCGGCGTTGCAACGCAGGACCCGGTTTTACGTCGGCGCTTTACCGGTCAGCCGGAGCATGTGATCAACTACTTCTTCTTCGTCGCTGAAGAGGCCCGCCAGTTCATGGCGCAAATGGGCATCCGCAAGTTTGAGGATTTGATTGGCCGTGTCGACCTGCTCGACACGAGAAAAGGCGTGCAGCACTGGAAGGCGAAGGGGCTGGACTTCAGTCGTATCTTCCACGTGCCGGATGCGCCCGCCGATGTCGCTCGTTGCCATTGCGAGAGCCAGAACCATGGTCTGGACAAGGCGCTCGACCATGCGTTGATCGAACAGGCACAACCCGCATTGCAGCGCGGTGAAAAGGTCACCTTCGACGTGCCGGTCAGGAACATCAACCGTACCGTCGGCACCATGCTCTCGTATGAGGTTGCCAAGCGTTACGGCCATGCCGGCCTGCCAGACGACACCATCCACATTCGCATGCGCGGAACCGCCGGCCAGAGCTTCGGCGCTTTTCTCGCGCGCGGCATTGCGCTCGAGTTGGAAGGCGACGCCAACGACTATGTCGGCAAGGGTCTGTCGGGCGGCAGGATCGTCATCAAGCCGCCGCAGGAATTCAAGGGCAAGCCGCGCGAGAACATCATCGTCGGCAACACCGTGCTCTACGGCGCCATCGAGGGTGAGGTGTTCTTCCGTGGCGTTGCCGGCGAGCGCTTTTGCGTGCGCAATTCGGGCGCTACTGCGGTGGTCGAAGGAACTGGCGATCATGGTTGCGAATACATGACCGGCGGTACCGTGGTCGTTCTCGGCTCCACCGGCCGCAACTTCGCCGCCGGCATGAGTGGCGGCATCGCCTACGTGCTTGACGAGGACGGCATGTTCGAGAGGCGCTGCAACCTCGCGATGGTTACGCTGGAGAAAGTGCTGCCTGCCGCGGAGCAGGCGAACGACGGCACCCGGCATAACAACATGGCTGACGAGATACTGCTCAAGGATCTGATCGCCCGCCACCATACCGAAACCGGCAGCGGCGTATCCGCCGCCATCCTTGCCGACTGGCCGAAGTATCGCGGCCGCTTCGTCAAGGTGTTCCCGAACGAGTATCGCCGTGCTCTGAAAGAGCTGGCTGCGACCAATGATCGAAAGGTAGCATGATGGGCAAGCCGACCGGATTCCTGGAATTCCAGCGACAGGACGAAAGCTACGCGCCGGTCGGGCAGCGGGTTCGCAACTACGAAGAATTCGTTGCCCGCCTCTCCGACGACAAGGCAAAAATACAGGGTGCGCGCTGCATGGATTGCGGCATTCCCTTCTGCAACAACGGTTGTCCGGTGAACAACAACATTCCTGACTTCAACGACGCCGTCTACCGGGGCAACTGGCGCGAGGCGCTGGAGATACTACACTCGACCAACAATTTCCCAGAATTCACCGGCCGCATCTGTCCCGCGCCCTGTGAGGCCGCCTGCACGCTCGGCATCAACGCCGAACCGGTGGGCATCAAGTCGCTCGAACACGCCATCATCGACAAGGCGGGCGAGAACGGTTGGGTCGTGCCGCAAATCGCCACCGTCAAGACCGGCAGGAAGGTCGCCATCGTTGGTTCCGGCCCGGCGGGCCTCGCCTGCGCCCAGCAGCTCGCCCGCGCCGGCCATGCCGTCACCGTGTTCGAGAAGAACGACAAGGTGGGCGGCCTGTTGCGCTTCGGCATTCCCGATTTCAAGCTCGACAAGCGCCTGATCGACTGGCGCGCCTCGCAGCTGGCGGCCGAAGGCGTCAAATTCGTAACGCGGACGATGGTCGGCGCCGACACACCCAAGGGCGTCGCCAACGACGCGGTCAAAACGCTGCCGGCGGCGAAACTGATGAAGGAATTCGACGCCGTGGTGCTTGCCGGCGGTTCCGAGACGCCGCGCGACCTGCCGATTCCCGGCCGCGAACTCGATGGCGTGCATTTCGCGCTCGAGTTTCTGATTCCGCAGAACAAGGAAGTCGGCGGCGGCCGGAAGAATCAGATCAATGCCAAGGGCAAGCGGGTGGTGGTAATCGGCGGCGGCGATACCGGTTCCGACTGTGTCGGCACATCGAACCGCCATGGGGCCGCCTTGGTGACCCAGTTCGAACTGCTGCCGAAACCGCCCGAAGAAGAAAACAAGCCGCTGGTCTGGCCCTTCTGGCCAACCAAGTTGCGCACTTCGTCGTCGCACCTTGAGGGTTGCGAGCGCGACTGGTCGATTGCCACCAAGGAGTTTGTCGGCGAGAAAGGGAAGTTGAAGGCGCTCAAGTGTGTACGCCTCGACTGGCAGGGCGGCAAGATGACCGAAATCCCCGGCAGCGAATTCGAGATCGAGGCCGACCTCGTGTTTCTGGCCATGGGTTTCACCAATCCGATCGCCTCTGTGCTCGATGCCTTTGGCGTCGCCAAGGACGGTCGCGGCAATGCCGCTGCCACGACGGACGGCGATGGGTGCTACGCGACGAGCGTCAGAAAGGTTTTTGCCGCTGGCGACATGCGGCGCGGCCAGTCGCTGGTCGTCTGGGCGATCCGCGAGGGACGCCAATGCGCCCGAGCGGTGGACGAGTTCCTCATGGGCCAGAGCCTCCTGCCACGCTAGTGGGGTCGCGAATCGCCCACGGCGGCTGTGCCGGCAGCCGAGTGGGCGTGGTGGTGTAACGCGGGCCTGTGGGCCTCGCGTTGTGCGAGGGCCGATGGTGCGCACGGACGGTCCGAGTTCCTGATGGGCAGTTCGTTGCTGCCGCGCTAAGGGATTAGTCCGAATGTCTTAGGCGCCGGTGCTTGCGCCGGCACTTTTCGTTTGGAATGCGCATGTAAAATCGAACTTTCGATTTCGATAACGCCGCCATGAATGTCGTCATCCTCGCCGCCGGCAAGGGCAAGCGCATGCGCTCCGACCTGCCCAAGGTGCTGCATCCGATCGCCGGCAAGCCGATGCTGGCGCATGTGGTCGATACCGCGCGCAAGCTTGGCGCCGCCCGGATCTGCGTCGTCTACGGCCATGGCGGCGAACAGGTGCGCGAGGCCCTGGCTGCAGATGACGTCGTCTGGGCGAAGCAGGAGCCGCAACTCGGTACCGGGCATGCGGTTTTACAGGCCCTGCCGCATCTCGATCCCGCCGCGCCGACGCTGGTGCTCTACGGCGACGTGCCGCTGATCCGCGCCGAGACGCTGGCGCGGCTGATAAAAGTCAGCCGTAGCGACACGCCGGCATTGTTGACCGTACGCCTGCCGAACCCCCATGGTTACGGGCGCATCGTCCGCGCCGACGGCAAGGTCACTCGCATCGTCGAAGAGAAGGATGCCGACGATGCCGAGCGCGCCATCGACGAAGTCAACACCGGCATCCTCATCGCGCCGACCGCGGCGCTGGTGCGCTGGCTGCCCGGCCTGGGCAACAACAACGCCCAGGGCGAGTACTACCTCACCGACGTCGTCGGCCTGGCCGTTGGCGAAGGTATGGTGGTCGAGGCCGTTCATCCCGACCACGCCTGGGAAGTCGAAGGCATCAACAGCAAGGCGCAACTGGCGGCGCTGGAACGCATTCACCAGCGCAACATCGCCGAGCGGTTGATGGACGAGGGCGTGACGCTCGCCGACCCGAATCGCATCGATGTGCGCGGCGAACTTACCTGTGGCCATGACGTGTTCATCGACGTCAATTGCGTATTCGAGGGCAAGGTGACGATCGCCGATGGCGCGCGCATCCTGCCCAATTGCGTAATTCACGACGCGGTCGTCGGACCGAAGTGCATCGTCGGCCCCTTCGCCCGACTGCGCCCCGGCACCGTGCTCGGCACCGACGTCCACATCGGCAACTTCGTCGAAGTGAAGAACAGTTCCGTCGCCGCCCACTCAAAGGCCAACCATCTCGCCTACGTCGGCGACGCCACCGTCGGCAGCCGCGTCAACATCGGCGCCGGCACAATCACCTGCAACTACGACGGCGCCAACAAGTTTCGCACCGTCATCGAGGACGACGTCTTCATCGGCTCCGATACCCAGCTCGTTGCGCCTGTGACGGTCGGCAAGGGTGCTACGCTCGGCGCGGGCACGACGCTGACCAGCAACGCGCCTCCGGGCGAACTGACGCTTTCAAGAGCCAGACAGGCAACCATTCCGGGCTGGGTGCGTCCGGTGAAAAAGAAGAAGGACTGACCCTATGTGCGGCATCGTCGCGGCCATCGCCGGCAACAACATCGTCTCCGTTCTCATCGAGGGACTGACTCGCCTCGAATATCGCGGCTACGACTCCGCGGGTCTGGCGGTCCTTAACCCGAACCTGAATCGCCTGCGCAGCGTCGGCCGCGTCGCCGAACTGGCCAAGGCCGCCGACGGCCTTGCCGCCAACAGCGGCATCGCCCACACCCGCTGGGCGACCCACGGCGTGCCCAGCGAGCGCAACGCCCACCCGCATATCTCAGCGGGCCTTGCCGTCGTGCATAACGGCATCATCGAGAACTTCGCAGAGATCAAGCAGGAGCTGACCGTCAATGGCTACGTGTTTACCTCCGACACCGACACCGAAGTCGTCGCCCACCTCCTTCAGGAGACGCTCAAGAAGACGCCCGACCTGTTCGAGGCCGTGCGCCTGACAACCAACCGACTGGTCGGTGCCTACGCTATCGCTGTGCTCAAGGAAGGCGAGGATCGCATCGTCGTCGCCCGCAATGGTGCGCCATTGCTGCTCGGCATCGGCGAAGGCGGCAGCTACGCCGCCTCGGACGCTGCCGCGCTGCTGCAAGTTACCCGCAAAATGATCTACCTTGAGGATGGCGACGTTGCCGAACTGCGCCGCGACGGCGTGCGCATCGTCCGTCCGGACGGCAGTCCGGCCGATCGGCCCAACTTCGAATCCAGCCTGTCCGCCGACGCGGTCGAACTTGGCAAGTATCGGCACTACATGCAGAAGGAAATCTTCGAGCAGCCGCAGGCGCTCGCCAACACGCTGGAGATGATCGCCGGCGGCGCGGGTCTCTCACCGAATCTGTTCGGAACCGCCGCACCGGAGATCATGGAGGACGTGGAAGGCGTGCTCATCATCGCCTGCGGCACCAGCTACCACGCCGGACTCGTCGCCCGCTACTGGATCGAGCAACTCGCCGGCCTGCCCTGCCAGGTCGAGATCGCCAGCGAATACCGCTATCGCACCTCGGTGCCGAATCCGAAGCTGCTCGTCGTCGCCATCTCGCAGTCCGGCGAAACGGCCGATACCCTCGCGGCCGTCAAGCACGCCAAGGCGCTGGGCATGCACAAGACGCTGACCATTTGCAACGTGCCCGAGTCCGCACTGATCCGCGAGGCCGCGCTCAAGTTCCTCACCCGCGCCGGCCCCGAAATCGGCGTCGCCTCGACCAAGGCCTTCACCACCCAGCTTGCCGCGCTCGCGCTGCTCGCGCTGGTGCTGGCCAAACAGCGCGGCCGCCTGAGCGAAGACGAGGAAACCAAACACCTCGTCGCGCTGCGCCACCTCCCCGTCGCGGTCACCAAGACGCTGACGCTGGAACCCGAAATCGAGAAGTGGGCCGGCCGCTTCGCCGGCAAGCAACACGCGCTCTTCCTCGGTCGCGGCCACCACTATCCGATCGCCCTCGAAGGCGCGCTCAAGCTCAAGGAAATCTCCTACATCCACGCCGAGGCCTATCCGGCCGGCGAACTCAAGCACGGCCCGCTTGCGCTGGTGGACAAGGACATGCCGGTCATCTCCGTCGCGCCCAACGACACCCTGCTGGAAAAGCTCAAGTCCAACCTGCAGGAAGTGAAGGCGCGCGGCGGCGAACTCTATGTGTTCGCCGATGCCGACTCCGAAGTCCAGGACGGCGAGGAGAATGTGCACGTCCTGCGCCTGCCCGAACACTACGGCCTGCTCTCACCCATCCTGCACGTCGTGCCGCTGCAACTGCTCGCTTATCACGCGGCGCTGGTCAAGGGGACGGACGTGGATAAGCCCAGAAACCTCGCGAAGTCCGTGACGGTAGAGTAGGACGGCTCCCGCAACGGGAGCTGTTCTGCAGCCGGAAAAGTCAGCCGTGGTGGTACGTCAGGCAGTGGCGTCGAAGGGCCGTTACGGTGCCGTGACGCCTCGTTTGTTAGGGGTAGAATCGTCGCAACGACCAACAACATACGGGGAGTTGCACCATGGCGAGCTACGCCACCGAATCGATCCGCGCCGTTGCGCTTGTAGGTCACGGCGGTTCCGGCAAGACCACCCTCGCGGAAGCCCTGTTATTCCGGGCCGGCGCGATCACCGCCAGCGGCGCGGTCGAAAAGGGCAGCACGGTCTGCGATTTCGATCCGCAGGAAAAATCGGCTGGTCACTCCCTGAATTCCGCGCTGGTCAATTTCGCCGCTGAAGGCGTGCATATCCACCTGGTCGATGCGCC
This sequence comes from Gammaproteobacteria bacterium, assembly GCA_018819515.1. GTDB lineage: Bacteria > Pseudomonadota > Gammaproteobacteria > Burkholderiales > Rhodocyclaceae > Fen-999. Next base: position 21,534 of record JAHJPX010000008.1, on the reverse strand, counting down.
GGGCTATCCCGATTTTGCCGGCCAGGCTTTCGCCGCGCTGGCGGCGGTCGATACGGCATTGGTGGTGATCAACGCGCAGACCGGCGTCGAACTGATGACGGAGCGGATGATGCGTGCGGCCAAGGCGCGTGGACTCGCGCGCATGATTCTCATCAACAAGATCGACGCCGACAACCTCGATCTACCCGGCCTGGTGGCCGATATCCGCGAGCGCTTCGGCAACGAATGCAAACTGCTCGACCTGCCGGCGCACGATCGTGCCGATGTGGTCGAGGTACTGGAACATGAGTCGGGCGATGCCGACTTCGATACCGTCGCCCATGCGCACCGTGAGCTGATCGACCAGTTGGTCGAGGAAGATGAGGACCTGCTGGCGCGCTATCTTGAGGAGGGCAAGGACCCGTCGCCCGGCGAACTGCATGCGCCGTTCGAGAAGGCGCTGCGCGAAGGGCACCTGGTTCCCATCCTCTTCGTTTCGACCAAGACCGGTGCCGGCCTCGACCACCTGATGCACACGCTGGCGACGCTGGCGCCCAATCCCGCCGAGGGCAATGCGCCGCCCTTCTACAAGGGCGAACCGGGTGACAAGGATATCGAAGCCTTCGACGCCGAACCAGACTCGAACAAGCACGTCCTGGCGCACGTCTTCAAGGTGATCGCCGATCCCTACATGGGCAAGGTCAGCGTGTTCCGTGTTCATCAGGGCACTATTCGCAAGGACTCGCAGCTCTTCGTCGGCGACAGCAAGAAGCCGTTCAAGACCGGGCACCTGTACCAGTTGCAGGGCAAGGACTACGTCGAGGTCGACGAGCTGGTGCCGGGCGACATCGGGGCGGTCGCCAAGATCGAGGAGATCGAATTCGACGCCGTGCTGCACGACTCGCACGACGAGGACCACATCCACCTGAAGCCGCTGGAATTCCCACAGCCGATGCAGGGCCTGGCGGTGGAGACGAAGAAGAAGGGCGACGAGCAGCGGCTGTTCGACATCCTGCGCAAGCTGGAAATCGAAGATCCGTGTTTCCGCGTCGAGCGTCATCCGACCACGCACGAAACGGTCATCCAGGGCCTGGGTGAAATGCATCTGCGTTACAAGCTGGAAAAGATGGCGACGCAGTACAAGCTCGAGCTCGACACCAAGCCGCCGCGCATTCCCTACCGCGAGACGATTACGAAGAACGCCGAGGGTCACTGCAGGCACAAGAAACAGAGCGGTGGCGCAGGCCAGTTCGGCGAGGTCTACCTGAAGATCGAGCCTATGCCGCGCGGCGCCGGCTTCGAGTTCGTCGACAGCGTCAAGGGTGGCGTCATCCCGGGTGTGTTCATGCCCGCCGTCGAGAAGGGCGTGCAGCAGGCGCTGGCCGACGGCGTGGTCGCCGGTTACCCGGTTGAGGACGTGCGCGTCATCGTCTATGACGGCAAGACGCACCCGGTCGACGGCAAGGAGGTCGCATTCGTCAACGCCGGCCGCAAAGCCACAATTGCCGCAATCCAGTCCGCCAGTCCGATCATGCTCGAGCCGATCGTCAACGTCGAGATCATCGTGCCGGAAAATTCCATGGGTGACATTGCCGGCGACCTCTCCTCGCGGCGCGGCCATGTAACGGGTACCACGCCGCGCGGCCACGGCTCCGTGGCCATCGCCGGCGAAGTTCCGCTGGCCGAGATCACCGACTACGCCTCCAAGCTGAAGTCGGTAACTGCCGGTCAGGGCGCCTACACCATCGAGTTCTCGCACCACGCGCCAGTGCCGCCGCAGATGCAGCAGAAGCTGGCGGCCTCGTTCAAGCTCAAGGAAGACGAGGAATAGTCCGAAGGAACCCCGAACAGTCCTTGCGGTCTGATAGCCGGGTCCCTACAATAACCGACATGCATCGTCGCCTATTCCACCTCCTGCCGTTGTTCGTCGCCGCACTGTGGCTGCCGTTCCAGGCCATCGCGGCGACTGCTATGCCGTTCTGCCGGCATGGCGAGGCGCACAAGATGGCGCTGCCGGTCGCTGACGTGGCGGCGGAGCATTGCGCGATGCACGACCCGCAACCTGAGCCGGTCGACCATGGCCTGGGCTGCGACGATTGCGGTGTCTGCCATCTGCTCGCCGCCGGTTTCATCCCGACAGCCGAGCAAGCCACGGCCATTCTTCCCCTCGCGCAGGACTATCGCGCCGACGTGCCGCTGGCGCCCGCGAGCGCAACCCCCGAACCCCCGCAGCAACCTCCCAAACGCCTGGCCTGACAGCAACCGCGGCTCGTTACCGCGGCAGAGGCGGTCGTCCACGACCGCGAGTCGGTCATTGCATTTGGAGATTCATCATGAAATTGCTGCGCGCATTCGTCATCGCGTTTTCCCTTCCGTTTTCCTTCGCCGCCGTTGCGGCTGACCAGACGCCCTGGGCGCAGGGCACGATCAAGAAGATCGCCGGCGACAAGGCCACCATCGCCCATGGCCCGATCGACAGCGTCGGCATGGGGCCGATGACCATGCAGTTTCCCGTCAAGGACTCTGCCGGTCTCGCCAAGCTCAAGGCTGGCGACAAGGTGCGCTTCCAGGCGATCATGGCGGGCGGCGAGATCGTCGTCACCCGCATCGAACCCGCGAAGTAGACGCCGGCCATGAAGCCCGCCACGCGCGTAACGCGCGGGCTGGCGTGGGTGCCGTTGTTCATCGCGCTGTCGGCCGGGGCGGAAGTATCGTCGTCACCTCCGCCCGGCCGCAGCGTCGACGAGCTGCTCGCCTATGCCCGCCAGAACAATCCCGACCTGCGCATGAGCACGATGGAGGCGCAGGCGGCCCGGTCGCGCGTCGCCTCCGCGTCGGCGCTGCCCGATCCGCGTTTCCAGATCGAGATGATGGACGTGAACAACGCCGCCTCCGGCGGCTCGACCTCGCTGCTGCCGGGCGAGGTCGGCACCACGCGCTATGCGCTGATCCAGCCGCTGCCCTTCTGGGGCAAGCGCGGGCTGCGCGGCGACGTCGCTGCGGCGCAGGCCGCGCAGAGCGAGACGGCGCGCGACGCGCTGGCGCTCGACATCGAGATGAACATCAAGTCGGCCTACGCCCGCTACTGGCAGGCGGTCGGGCAACTGCGCATCCTCGACGAGACGCTGGGCCTGCTCGATGCCATCGAGCGGCAAGCCATGTCGCGCTACGGCGTCGGGCTGGTGCCGCAGCAGGATGTGCTGCGCGCCCAGAGCGAACTGACTGCACTGAAGCTGGAGCGGCTGGAGGCCGAACGCCGTCGCCGCGACGCTGCGGCCCGCCTCAATGCGCTGCTGCCGCGCGCGGCCGATGCGCCGCTGGCCGAGCCCGCCGCCTTGCCGACTATGCCGCCCGCGCTGGCGCTGTCGACGCTGTGGTCGGCGGTGCAGGAGCGATCGCCCGATCTGGCGCGCGAACGTCACGCCGTCACGGGCGCGGAAAGCGGTCGCGCGCTCAGTTATCGCAATCGCTATCCCGATTTCTCTGTCGGCCTGCGCGACAACCGGCCGAGGAGCGGCGTCGAAACGTGGGACGTGATGCTGGAGGTCAGCATCCCGTTGCAACAAGGTTCGCGGCGCGCACAGGAACGTGAGTCGGAACACCGGCTCGAATCGGCTCGCGCCCGGGTCGCCGCCGTCGAGGCTCGCCTGCAGGGAAAGCTGGGCCAGGCCCACGCCGCCTTCGAATCGAGCAGCGACAAGGCGCGGCTGCTGCGCGACACCCTGCTGCCGCAGGCCCGCGCGACGCTGGCGGCGGCCCAGGCTGGCTATGAAACCGGCCGCGTCAACTTCAACACCCTGCTCGACGCCGAACGCCAGATCCTGCGCGTGCGCCTGTCGCTGCTGGACGCCGAGGCCGAGCAGGCGACGCGTCTCGCAGAAATCGAACAACTGGTCGGAGGCTCATTGTGAGCAAAACAACCCTCATTACGCTCGGCGTCGCCGCCGTGGCGGTCGCGCTCGGCGTCGGCTACTGGGCCGGCGCAAAAGTCAGCCGTGGCGACACGCCACCCGGGACGGAAGCGGCAGTCGCGGATGCGGGCGGCAAGAAGCTGCTCTACTACCGCAATCCCATGGGCCTGCCCGACACCTCGCCGGTGCCGAAGAAGGACTCGATGGGCATGGACTACATCCCCGTCTACGAAGGCGATGAGCCCGACGACAGCGGCGCGGTGAAGGTCAGCCCGGTGCGCGTGCAGACGCTGGGCGTCAAGACCGCGCTGGCCGAAGAGAAGGTGCTCGATGCGGCGGTGCGCACGGTCGGGCGCATCGAGGTCGACGAGCGCGCCATCGCTGAGGTTGCGCCGAAGTTCGACGGCTGGATCGAGAAGCTGTTCGTCAGCGCCGTCGGCGATCCGGTGCGGCGCGGCCAGCCGCTGTTCTCGGTGTACAGCCCGGAACTGGTGTCGGCGCAGCAGGAGCTGGCCATCGCCGAGTCGCTCAAGCTCGATGCCCCCGGCGCCGATCCCGCCGCGCGCGAAAATGCACAGCGGCTGGCCGCCGCCACCCGCGAACGCCTGAAGAACTGGGACATGAACGCCGCGGGTGGCGTACCGCGACGGCTGACTTTTTCATCACCGGCCAACGGCGTGGTGCTGGAGAAGAAGGCGGTCGAAGGCATGCGCTTCGCGGCCGGCACCACCATCTACCGCATCGCCGACTTGTCCACCGTGTGGGTGATCGCCGATGCCTACGAACAGGACCTCGCCAAGCTGCGCGTCGGCCAACCCGCGACGGTGACGGTGGATGCGCTGCCGGAGCGGCGCTTCGCCGCCAAGGTTTCCTACCTCTATCCGACCTTGAATGCGCGCACGCGGACGACGCAGCTGCGGCTGGAGCTGCGCAACGCCGACGGCCTGTTGCGGCCCGGCATGTTCGCGCATGTCGACGTCGCCATCGACGCCGGCCAAGCGCGACTGACCGTGCCCGGTTCGGCGGTGATCGACACCGGCGCGCGCCAGGTGGTGCTGCTGGAACTCGGCGAAGGGCGCTACAAGCCGCAGCCTGTGAAGATCGGCGTGCGCGGCAGCGACGCGGTAGAGATCCTCGACGGCCTCAAGGCCGGCGACCGCGTGGTCGTGGCGGCCAACTTCCTGATCGATGCCGAGAGCAACCTCAAGGCCGCGCTGGCCAATTTCAGCGAGCCGGATGCGGCGGCGGCGAAATCGTATAGCGCCACCGGCACGCTCGACGCCGTGGATGCCGCGACCCACTCGGTGACGGTGACGCACCAGCCCATTGCCGCACTCAAGTGGCCGGCGATGACCATGGACTTCAACCTCGCCAGTCCTGAGGTGGTCGCCGGTGTGGCCCCCGGCACGCCGATGGACTTCGAGTTCGAGGAGCGCGGGCCGGGCGAATTCGCCATCACGCGCATCACGCCAAAGGGACGTTGACATGCTCGACAAACTGATCGAATGGTCGACGCGCAACGTCTTCCTGGTCGTGCTGTTTTCGCTGGCGCTGGCCGGCGGCGGCATCTACGCCGTCAAGCAGACGCCGCTCGACGCACTGCCCGACCTCTCCGACGTGCAGGTGATCGTCTACACCCGATACGCTGGGCAGGCGCCCCAAGTCGTCGAGGACCAGGTGACCTATCCGCTGACCACGGCCATGCTGGCGGTGCCAAAGGCCAAGGTGGTGCGCGGCTTCTCGATGTTCGGCGCCTCCTACGTCTATGTGATTTTCGAGGACGGCACCGACATCTACTGGGCACGCTCGCGGGTGCTGGAATATCTCTCGTCGGCCGCCGGCCGGCTGCCGCAAAACGTCGCGCCGCAGATCGGGCCGGACGCCACCGGCGTCGGCTGGGTCTATCAATACGCGCTGGTCGGCAAGAACCAGTCGCTGGCCGACCTGCGCAGCTTGCAGGACTGGTACGTGCGCTACCAACTGACCAAGGCCGGCGGCGTGGCGGAAGTCGCCAGCGTCGGCGGCTTCGTCAAGGAGTACCAGGTCACCGTCGATCCGCACCGGCTGGCCACCTACGGCATTCCGCTGGAACAGGTGTCGAAGGTGATCCGCGAATCGAACCGCGACGTCGGCGGCCGGGTGATCGAAATGGCCGAGAAGGAATACATGGTGCGCGGCCTCGGTTACCTGCGCGGCATCGGCGACATCGAGAGCCTGGTGCTGAAAAACGACCAGGGCACCCCGGTGCTGGTGAAGGACGTGGCGCGCGTCGAACTGGTGCCGGCCAGCCGGCGCGGCGTGGCCGAACTCAACGGCGAGGGCGAGGTGGCCTCGGGCATCGTCATGGCGCGCTTCGGCCAGAACGCGCTCGACGTGATCGCCAACGTCAAGGAGAAGATCAAGGAGATTTCCGCCGGCCTGCCGACAGGCACCGAGATCGTGCCGGTCTACGACCGGTCGACGCTGATCGAGCGCGCCATCGCCAACCTCAAGAACACACTGATCGAGGAAAGCCTGATCGTCGCCGCGGTCTGCGTGCTGTTCCTGCTGCACGTGCGCAGCGCGCTGGTGGCCATCATCACGCTGCCGCTCGGCGTGCTGATCGCCTTCATCGCCATGCGCGCGCTCGGCGTCGGTTCCAACATCATGAGCCTGGGCGGCATCGCCATCGCCATCGGCGCGATGGTCGATGCGGCCATCGTCATGATCGAGAACGCGCACAAGCACCTCGAACGCTTGCCGCCCGAGGCCGGCAAGGCGGACCGCGCGACGGCGATGGTTACTGCCTGCAAGGAAGTCGGGCCGGCGCTGTTCTTTTCGCTGCTCATCATCACCGTTTCCTTCCTGCCGGTGTTCACGCTCGAAGGGCAGGAGGGGCGGCTGTTCTCGCCGCTGGCGTTCACCAAGACCTTCGCCATGGCCGGCGCGGCGCTGCTGTCGGTGACGCTGGTGCCGGTGCTGATGATGATCTTCATTCGCGGACACATCATGCCCGAGGCGAAGAACCCGGTGAACCGCTTCCTGATCCGCCTCTACCGGCCGATCATCCGCTGGGTGCTGGAACACAAGGGCGTCACCCTCGCGCTGGCTGCGCTGTCGATGGCGATCACGGTCTTCCCCGCGGCGCGCATCGGCTCCGAGTTCATGCCGACGCTCAACGAAGGTTCGATCTTCTACATGCCGGCCTCGCTGCCTGGCATGTCGGTGACCGAAGCGGCGCGCATGCTGCAAACCACCGACCGCGTCATCAAGACCTTCCCCGAAGTCGAGTCGGTCTGGGGCAAGGCCGGCCGTGCCGACTCGGCCACCGACCCGGCGCCGCTGGAAATGTTCGAGACCGTCATCAACCTCAAGCCCGAGGACCAGTGGCGGCCGGGCATGACGGTGGACAAGCTGATTGCGGAGATGGATGCCGCACTCAAGTTCCCCGGTCTCGCCAACTCGTGGACCATGCCGATCAAGGCGCGCATCGACATGCTGTCGACCGGCATCCGCACGCCCGTCGGCGTCAAGGTGTTCGGCAAGGACCTCGGCACCATCGAGCGTGTCGCACGCGAGATCGAAACGGCGGTGAAGTCGGTGCCCGGCACCAGCAGCGCCTACGCCGAGCGCGTCACCGGCGGCTACTACCTCGACCTCACGCCGCGACGCGACATGCTGGCCCGCTATGGCGTGACGGTCGGCGACTTCCAGCGCGTCGTTGCCACCGCGCTGGGCGGCGAAACGGTGACCACCGCCGTCGAAGGCCTGGAGCGCTACGGCATCAGCGTGCGTTATCCGCGCAGCCTGCGCGACGATCCCAAGCGCCTCGCCGAGGAGGTGTATGTGCCGACGGCGACCGGCATGATCCCGCTCGGCCAGCTTGCCGACATCGCCATCAGGAACGGCGCGCCGGCGATCAAGACCGAGAACGCGCTGCTCGCCGCCTACGTCTATGTCGACATCCGCGACCGCGACATCGGCAGCTACGTGCGCGACGCGCAAAAGGCAGTGGCCGAGCAGGTGAAGTTCCCGCCCGGCTACTACGCGACCTGGAGCGGCCAGTTCGAGTACATGGAACGCGCCAAGGCCAAGCTCGCCATCGTCGTGCCGGTGACGCTGGCGATCATCTTCGTGCTGCTCTACATCAACTTCCGCCGCCTCACCGAAACGCTGATCGTCATGCTCTCGGTGCCCTTCGCGCTGGTCGGCGGCATCTGGCTGATGTGGTGGCTCGACTACAACATGAGCGTCGCGGTCGCGGTCGGCTTCATCGCCCTGGCCGGCGTGGCCGCCGAAACTGGCGTGGTAATGCTGATCTACCTCGATCAGGCGTGGCGGGAAAAGTCAGCCGTGGCGACACGCCACCCCGGCCGCACCGACCTCTACGCGGCGGTGATGGAAGGCGCCGTCGAGCGCGTGCGGCCGAAGATGATGACCGTCACCGCCATCATGGCCGGCCTGCTGCCCATCATGTGGAGCAGCGGCGCCGGTTCGGAAGTGATGCGCCGCATCGCCGCACCCATGGTCGGCGGAATGATCTCTTCGACCGTGTTGACGCTGATCGTGATTCCGGTGATCTATGCCTGGGTGAAGGGCAGGGCGTTGCGCTGAAGCCACAATTGACTGCACCCGCCGGGCTCGGTGATACTCCGGCGGTGTCGTCGAATTCACCATCCTTGAGGAACCGCGATGAACTACAAGAACATCCTGCTCGCCGCCCTGCTTGCCCTGACCTTGTCCGCCTGCGCCTTGACCCGCAAGGACACAAATCCCTGGCTGGAGGCGAAGGCCGGCAAGACGGGCGAGAACATTTCCGGAAAATGGACCACCGCAGGAGGCGTGGGCGCCAACTGGGGCGAGGCCAATTTCATCCAGGACGGCACGCGCTTCTATGGCACGCTGGGGTCCTATTACGTCGATGGTTCGATCAATGGCGACCACATTTATCTGGCGCTCAGTTCCGGCAAGAAGGTGTATTACACCGCCCGCCTGAACAGGAACCCGGATGGCGGCTATGACGGCAAGGTGGTGGAGGGGGCCATCATCGACAGCTCGAACCACGCCGACGAAGGCTTTACGCTGATGACCCTGCGGCGGCTCGGCAACTAGGCGTAACTCTTGTTGTACTCGGCCAGCGCCTGGGCTATCCCGCCCGACGGCCTGGCCGAGTCGCCCAGGCCGAACTCGGCCTGAAGCGAGGACTTGTTGTCGTCGATGTAGCGAATGGCGCGGCTCAGGTTGTCGAGTTGGCGGGGAATGAAGTTGCCGTCGGCGTCCAGCAGTTCCGCCGCGCGGGCGAATTTCGCGCTGAATTCGTGAAGCGTGTCGATGGCGCCCTGCTTGTTGCCTGCCAGAGCCGAGTCCAGCCTGGCGGTGTCGAGCGTCGCCAATCCGGTGTTCGGGTCGATGCCGAAGCCGAGGTCGCGCAGGCCGTTCAGACCCGCGCTGGCGCCGTTGAAAATATCCTTGATGCTCTGGTCGAGCTCGTATCGGGCAATCTGCGCCGCGCGGGTGTTGGCGAGCACGCCACCGCTTTGCATGTCCGCATCGAAGCGCCGGACCCAGTCGTTGTACTCGTTGGCGAAAGCCTGCAATCGCGATTCGATGCTGCCGTTGTCGGCCGAGGTGTCGATGCTGCCCAGGCTCTGCGCCTCCTGCCGCAACTCGGCGACGCAGGACAGCATCTGGCTCAGTTCCGAGAATTCGGCCTTGTAGGCGACCTCGGCGTTGTTGATGACGCTCATCATCTTGTACGCCGACTCCGGATCGAACAGCGAAATATTGCGGCCCGTGGCGGAGAGGCCGCCAACGCTGCCGCCGTTGGTGAGCGAGGCGAGTGAGGTCAGCGGGTTTGCTGCCGTGCCCTGAAAGCCCAGGAGTTCGGCGAGACCAGTGGAACCACCTGCCTTGCTCGTTCCCGAGATGGAACCGATCAACGAACCGAGCGATTGGGATTGAAACTCGGCGAGGTATAGCGCGAAAGAACCAGCCGTCCCGTTGGCCGGGAACGAAGTGCGCCTGCCGCCCTGATTTGCCTGGGCGACGTTCAAACCTGCCGACAATGCTTCATGGACTGACATGTGACCTCCTGCCGGCGATGAGGAAACAGGAACCCTCCGCTTTTCGCCTGGTTGCATATTTGCAAGAAGCGGGCCTTGTTGCCGAGCGCCCTGGTGAGCCTTGCCAGACGGCAGGCGAGGCTGTACCGGAGCTGTGGGCGGCAAAAAGCGCCGACTCGGGCGGCAGGCGCTGTCGGCGCGCTTGCCGGCTGTCGCTGTCGAGTGACAGGGGCAGGGCGTTTGGGCGGGCAGTAACATTGAAAATGCTACGAACAGACGGAGCGAACATGAGAGGCAGGATTTCCGGAATCGCGGCGTTGTTGCTGTTGGCGGCCTGCGGTGGCGGCGGGGCGACGGGCGACACAACGGCCCCGTCGAGCTCATCCAGCACGTCGTCGGGTGCTTCGTCCACTTCCTCCACGGGTTCGTCTTCCGGTTCTTCGGCCACCTTGCATTACGCCTCGATGGCGACCGCCGACCTCGGCATCGGCGCCAGCCTCAATGGCGCGATCCCGTTCCCGGCCAACAATGCCTGGAACACCGACATCTCGTCGGCACCGGTCGATCCCAATTCCGCCAACCTCATCGCCAGCATCGGCACGAATGGCAGCCTGTTCCCGGACTTTGGCTCCGGCACCTGGAACGGCGCGCCGATCGGCATTCCCTACGTAGTGGTCGTCGGCACGCAGGCGAAGGTGGCGATCAACTTTACGGCCTACGGCGACGAGAGCGATCCCGGACCTTATCCGGTGCCCCCGACAGCGCCTGTGGAAGGAGAACCCTCGGGCAGCACCACCTGCAACGGCGGTGGTGATTGCCACGTCCTCGTCATCGACCGCGACAACAACCTTCTGTACGAAATGGGCAACGCCTCCAAACAGGCCGACAATTCCTGGAATGCCTCAGGCGGGGCCGTTTTCCATCTGGATTCCAACAACGTCAGGCCGACGGTGCAGCCCGGCTGGACCAGCGCCGATGCCGCCGGTCTGCCGATCTTTCCCGGCCTGGTGCGCTACGACGAGGCATCGACCGGCACCATCGCCCACGCGCTACGCTTCACCGTCGCCCAGTCGCGCCGCGCCTACGTGCCGCCGGCCACCCATTGGGCTTCGTCCAGCACCTCGGCCAATCTGCCGCCGATGGGCATGCGCGTCCGCCTGAAGGCGAGCTACGTCATCCCCGCCAGCTTCAGCACTGAAACCAAGGCCATCCTGCAAGCGCTCAAGACCTACGGCCTGATCGTCGCCGACAACGGCAGCAACTGGTACATGAGCGGCGCGCCGGACGAGCGCTGGAACAACGACACGCTCAAGAGCGAACTGGGCAGCGTCAAGGGCTCGAACTTCGAAGTGATCCGCATGGACGGACTGGTCACGCCCTGATCCCGAGCCAAAGCCGGCAGGTTGACGTTAACGTCAACCAACGCCAAAATCAGGCTCCCTGCCTCCGGAGCCGGCGATGAAGTCACCCGCCTACCAGCCCAAGCACAAACCGCGGTTCGTCACCGCCGCCTCGCTGTTCGACGGCCACGACGCCGCGATCAACATCATGCGGCGCATCCTCCAGGCCAGCGGCGCCGAAGTGATCCACCTCGGCCATAACCGCTCGGTCGGCGAGATCGTGAACGCGGCGCTGCAGGAAGACGTGCAGGGCATCGCCATCAGTTCCTACCAAGGTGGCCACATCGAGTACTTCAAGTACATGATCGACCTGCTGCGTGCCAACGGCGGCGGGAACATCCTCGTCTTCGGCGGCGGCGGAGGCGTCATCATTCCGGCCGAGATCGAGGAACTGCACGCCTACGGCGTCGCCCACCTCTACTCGGTCGAAGACGGCCGGACCATGGGCCTGCAAGGCATGATCGACGACATGGTGCGCCGTTGCGACCACGACCTGTCGCCGCTGGCGCCGACCTCCATCGAGCCGCTGGCGGCGGGAGACCGAAGAGCCCTGGCGCAGATCATCACCGCGCTGGAAAACGACGCCTGGGCCGCGCCGCTGGTGCCGGCGCTGCATGCGCGTGCTGCCAAGATCAAGACGCCCGTGCTCGGCATCACCGGCACCGGTGGTGCGGGCAAGTCCTCGCTCACCGACGAACTGATCCGTCGCTTCCGCCTCGACCAGGACGACCGGCTGAAGATCGCCATCATTTCCATCGACCCGTCGAGGAAGAGAACCGGCGGTGCGCTGCTCGGCGACCGCATCCGCATGAATGCCATCGAGCATCCCAACATCTTCATGCGTTCACTGGCGACCCGCGATACGGGCAGCGAACTCTCGAAAGCGCTGCCCGACGCCGTGGCCGCCTGCAAGGTGGCCGGCTTCGACCTCATCGTCGTCGAGACATCAGGGATAGGCCAGGGCGATGCCGCCATCGTGCCGCTGGTCGACGTCTCGATGTACGTGATGACCCCGGAGTTCGGCGCGGCCTCGCAACTGGAGAAGATCGACATGCTCGACTTCGCCGACTTCGTCGCCATCAACAAGTTCGACCGCCGCGGCGCCGCCGACGCGCTGCGCGACGTGCGCAAGCAATACCAGCGAAACCGTGAGCGCTTCACCGAGAAGCCGGAAGACATGCCGGTGTTCGGCACGCAGGCGGCGCGCTTCAACGACGACGGCGTCACCGCGCTGTATCAAGCGCTGGCGCCCGCACTGGCGGCGCAGGGACTCAAGCTCCAGCCCGGCAAGCTGCCGCCCGCGAACGTGAAGCACTCCTCGCCCGGCCGTGCCGTGGTACCGGCCGAGCGGGTGCGCTACCTGGCCGAGATCGCCGAGGGCCAGCGCGGCTACCACAAGCACGCGACGGAGCAGGCGACCCTCGCCCGCGAGCGCCAGTCGCTGAAGACCGCCAAGGCGATCTTCGAGGGCTGCAGCAAACCAGCGAAAGACTTCGACGAGCTGATCGCCTGGAAGGAAAGTCAGCTGTCGCCCCACGCCAAAAAGCTGCTCAACATGTGGCCGGACATGAAGAAGGCCTACGCCGGCGACGAGTACGTGGTGAAGATTCGCGACAAGGAGATCCGCACCGCGCTGGTCAGCGAATCGCTCTCCGGCACCAGGATCCGCAAGGTCATCCTGCCGCGCTACGAGGACGAAGGTGAACTGTTGCGCTTCCTGATGCGCGAAAACGTGCCGGGCAGCTTTCCCTACACGGCCGGCGTGTTCGCCTTCAAGCGCGAGAATGAAGACCCGACGCGCATGTTCGCCGGCGAGGGCGATGCCTTCCGCACCAACCGCCGCTTCAAGAAGGTCTCCGAGGGCATGCCGGCCAAGCGCCTGTCCACCGCCTTCGACTCTGTGACGCTCTACGGCTGCGACCCCGACGAGCGGCCCGACATCTACGGCAAGATCGGCAACTCCGGCGTCTCCATCGCCACGCTCGACGACCTCAAGGTGCTCTACTCGGGCTTCGACCTCTGCGACCCGGCCACCTCGGTGTCGATGACCATCAACGGCCCGGCGCCGATGATTCTGGCGATGTTCTTCAACACCGCCATCGACCAGCAGCTCGACAAGTTCCGCGCCGACAATAAGCGTCCACCGACCGACGACGAGGCCGACAAGATCTGCGAGTGGGTGTTGGCCAGCGTGCGCGGCACCGTGCAGGCCGACATCCTCAAGGAGGACCAGGGCCAGAACACCTGCATCTTCAGCACCGAGTTCGCGCTGAAGATGATGGGCGACATCCAGGAATACTTCGTGCACCACGGCGTGAAGAACTTCTATTCGGTGTCGATCTCCGGCTACCACATCGCCGAAGCCGGCGCGAACCCGGTCAGCCAGCTCGCCTTCACGCTCGCCAACGGCTTCACTTATGTCGAGTCGTATCTCGCGCGCGGCATGCACATCGACGACTTCGCGCCCAACCTCAGTTTCTTCTTCAGCAACGGCATGGACCCCGAGTACTCGGTGATCGGCCGCGTCGCGCGCCGCATCTGGGCCGTGGCGATGAAGAACAAGTACGGCGCCAACGAGCGCAGCCAGAAGCTCAAGTACCACATCCAGACTTCCGGCCGCAGCCTGCACGCGCAGGAGATGGACTTCAATGACATCCGCACGACCTTGCAGGCGCTGATCGCCATCTACGACAACTGCAACAGCCTGCACACCAACGCCTATGACGAAGCGATCACCACGCCGACCGAGGAAAGCGTGCGCCGCGCCATGGCCATCCAGCTCATCATCAACCGCGAGTGGGGCGTGGCCAAGAACGAGAACCCCAATCAGGGTGCCTTCGTCATCGACGAACTCACCGACCTGGTCGAGGAAGCGGTGCTCAAGGAATTCGAAGCCATCGCCTCGCGCGGCGGCGTGCTCGGCGCCATGGAGACCGGCTACCAGCGCGGCAAGATCCAGGAAGAAAGCCTCTACTACGAGCAGAAGAAGCACGACGGCTCCTATCCGCTGATCGGCGTGAACACCTTCCTCAATCCCAGGGGCAGCGGCGTGCAGGAAATCGAACTCGCGCGCTCGACCGAAGAAGAGAAACAGAGCCAGCTCAAGCGCCTGCGCGACTTCCAGTCGCGCAACGCCGGGCAGGCACCGGGCTGGCTCGCCAAGTTAAAGCAAACGGTGATCGAGAACGGCAACGTCTTCGCCGTCTTGGTCGACGCCGTGCGCCATTGCTCGCTGGGGCAGATCAGCAACGCGCTCTACGAGGTGGGTGGGCAGTATCGGCGGTCGATGTAGCTGCGAGAAAAGTCAGCCGTGGTGAGACGCCACTTGGGCGGCCATGGAACCATTGCTGCCTGGTGATATTTCAAGTGCTGTGCCAGCTTTATCAAAACCAGGCCGCAAGTCGTGCACCTTTTCGCCGTCTCCGTCACGACCTTGGCAGGAAGCCTTTCGCCTGTCGACAGGCGAAAGGCTTCCTGGCCATGAGCGGACGAATCGTTGGGTATCGCGGTTAACCCTTGACGATCTCCATGACCAGCACGAGGTCGAGCAGTGAGCGGACCTCCAGCTTGCGGTAGATTTCCGCGCGGTGGGTCTTGATGGTGTTGATGGTGGTGCCGAGCTGGTCGGCGATCGTCTTGTTGGCCAGGCCTTTGGCGACCAGTGCGCAGACTTCGCGTTGCCGCGGGGTCAGCCGCGCCAGGCGCGCTTCGACCTGTTGCCGGGTGTCGTTGTCGTGAAGGTGGGAAGGCAGCCCGGTGGGGCGGCCATGGAATACGTACCGGTCGAGGATAGCCACCAGTTCTTCGTCGAACTCGGTCTCGACCGGGAACTGGCCGCCAAGTTCGGCCAGCAAGGGCTCGTCGAACTGTGCGGCATGCTCGCCCAGCCACTGCGTGAGCAGGTGATGCATGCGGTCGGCAGTTGCCTGCGGGTCATCCTCGTCAACCCGATCGGCCAGTATCCGCAGGTGCAGGACGAAATCGGCATGGGCTTCCGTGTGTCTGCGGATGTGCTCCCGGCAGTTGGGGAGGTCCGGCAGCAGGCCCATGAGTTTCTCTTCGTAGTTGGCATGCCCCGCCAGCAGGGAGAGCATGCCGTCGGCCACCGTCGCGAGGGACTGCGCGCAACGACGGCGTTCCCCGGCGACACAGAGCGTACACAGCCGCCCGTTTCCGCCTGGGCAGATGTTGATGAAGCGAGCCGCCAGTTCATGGAGGATGGCGTGTTGCCGATCGATCTCGGCGTGCCCGGTGGGTTTGACCTTCAGCTTCATTGCGAAATTCTGTTGCGATGCCGGCAGTGAATATAGCGCAGCCGGATCGGTCGCCCGGGATCGAATGGCTTTCAGTATGACCGACTCACCCCGGGGGGTGATGGGCCGACGAGACAGCCGCCAATATACTTTTAGTATCAGATGTTCCGTGTTTCATCGACAGGGCCAGAACATAGTGGTTGATACGAAGAAGAAGACGCCAGCCAGGAACCGAACAACCACACGCAGCGCCCGCACGACGACCGCCGAGAAGGCGGCCCCGGCAAAGCCGGCCAGGAACGCCAGGACGACGGCCAAGGCCCCTGCGAAAACACCGGCCGCGGACGGCCCGCTTTACTACGTCGGTGTCGGCGCTTCGGCGGGCGGCCTGGAGGCCTTGCGGCCCTTCGTGGCCAATTTGCCGGCCCATGCCAACATGACCTACATCGTGGCGCAGCACATGTCGCCGGACCACCGCAGCCTGATGGTCGAGCTGCTGGCGCGGGAGACCCGGCTCAAGGTGGTGGAAGCGACCAACAACCTGCCACCCAAGCCCGATACGATCTACGTCGCGCCGCCCAATGTCGACATCACGGTGACCAAAGGCAAGATCAAGGTCAGCCGGCCGACCAATACCATCGGCCCCAAGCCGTCCGTCGACCGCTTCTTCATGAGCCTGGCGGATGACCGCAAGGACTGGGCGATCGGCATCATCCTTTCGGGCACGGGTTCGGACGGCGCTCACGGCATCAAGGCGATCAAGGCCGCCGGCGGTGTTTCCATCGCCCAGGACCCGAAGTCGGCGAAGTACGACAGCATGCCGAATGCCGCCATCCGCATCGGCCGGACCGACCTGGTGCTGCCGCCGCACGAGATCGCCAACCAGTTGCGCTCCATCGTGCAATGGCCGCGCGCACCGCTGGCCGACGAGGCCGACGAGACGCCGCCGTCGACCATGCGCGGCATCGTGCGCCAGATCGCCACCCATACCGGGATGGACTTCTCGAACTACAAGGATGCGACCCTGTCGCGGCAGGTGCTGCGCCGCATGGCGGCCATGCAGATCCCCGACCTCGATGCCTACGGCGAGTACATCGGCAAGCATCGCGAGGAACTGGCGGTGCTGGCGGGCAACTTCCTGATCTGCGTCACTTCGTTCTTCCGCGATCCGGATGCGTTCGAGGCGATGCGGCGCAGCGTGCAGGAACTGCTCAAGACCAAGCAGCCGGGCGACGACATCCGCATCTGGGTGCCGGGCTGCGCCACGGGCGAGGAGGTGTATTCGATCGCCATCATCCTGGCCGAGGAGCTGGGCGACAACCGCGACAAGTACCACATCCAGTTGTTCGCCACCGACATCAACGGCGATGCGGTCGCCGCCGCGCGGGCCGGGGCCTATCCCGAGACCTCGCTGGCCGGCGTCGACAGCGCCCTGATCGATCGTTACTTCACGACGGTCGATGGCACCTACCACATCGACAAAAGCCTGCGCGACATGACGCTGTTCGCACGCCAGGACCTGGTGCAGGACGCGCCGTTCGTTCGCCTTGATCTGGTGAGTTGCCGCAACCTGCTGATCTACTTCAAGCCGGAGTTGCAGGATCGGGTGATCAAGGTATTCCACTACGCGTTGCGCGACCACGGCGTGCTGTTCCTCGGCAAGTCGGAATCGATCGGTCGCCTCGGCAAGCTGTTCGTCGAGCACGACCACAAAAACAAGGTATACCTGAAGCGGCCGGTAGCCTCGCCGGTACTGACGGGCTTCGCCCGGACGCGGCCGGTGTTCGACCGGATCGGCGATGGTGCGCTGGCTGACAGGCGTCCCGTGCCGCCGAGCACGACGCCTGCCCACGACAAGCTCTTCGAGTTGTATGCACCGGCCAGCCTGCTGATGACGGACGCCGGCGAGATCCTGGAGTTGTTCGGCGATTGCAGCCCCTTCCTTGCCGTGCGCAAGGGCAAGGCCGACTTCAACGCCTTCACGCTGATCAAGCCGGCGTTCCGCGCCGAACTGCGGGCCTTTGGCCACCGGGTCGTGCGCAACAAGCAGAGCGCCGTCTGCAATCCGGTACAGGTGGTCGAGGAAGGCAAGAAGCACTACTACCGGATGGCGGTGCATTCCGCCGGACAGTCCGGCCCCGGCGATCCCGACCTGCTGCTGGTGTGTTTCGAGCGGGTCGTGGAAAAGCCTGCGGCAAACGGCGCCGGCACCGGCAGCGCGATCGACGCCGAGCGCGTCGCGGAACTCGAACGCGAGATCGTGCTGAACCGCGAGAACCTGCAAACGGTGATCGAGGAACTGGAGACCGCCAACGAGGAGCTGCAGTCGCTCAACGAGGAAGCGCAGGCCTCCAACGAGGAATTGCAGGCCTCCAACGAGGAACTGGAAACCGCCAACGAGGAATTGCAGGCCTCCAACGAGGAGCTGATCACCGTCAACGACGAACTGGGCACGCGCACCGCCGAACTGAGCGATGCCAACAACGACTTGTCCAACATCCTCAACAGCCTCTACAAGGGGCTGATCGTGGTGGATCGCAACCTGACGGTGACCCGCTACAACCAGGTGGCGCTGGAGTTCTTCGACATCTCCCCGCTGACCCGGCCCAACCTGACGACGGTGTCGACCCAGGCGCATCTGCCGCAACTGCTGTCGCACGTGGGCAGCGTGTTGAAGAAGGCGCGGGTCGAGGAGTTCGAGTTCTGCCACGAGGACAACCGGTGCTTCCTGGTGCGCATGACGCCCTATCACGACAGCAGCCGCAAGGCGCTGGGCGGTGTCGTCATCACCATCACCGACATCTCGGAAAAGAAGCAGGTCGAGGACAAGCTGCGCCTGTCGGCCTCGGTGTTCGAGCACGCCTCGGAGGCGACGGTGATCACCGATGCGGCCAACCAGATCATCTCCGTCAATCCGGCTTTCACCGCCATTACCGGCTACGGTCCCGACGAGGTGATCGGCAAGAATCCGCGCTTCCTCAGTTCCGGCAAGCAGTCGCAGGATTTCTACAAGCAGATGTGGGCAGGCCTGCTGGCGACGGGGAACTGGGCCGGCGAGATCCAGAACCGCCGCAAGAACGGCGATGTCTATACCGAGTGGCTGTCCATCAACGTCCTGAAGGACGACAACGGCACCGTGAACCGGCACATCGCGGTGTTCAGCGACATCACTGAAGCCAAGCGGGCCAAGGAGACCATCGAGCGCCAGGCTTCCATCGATGCGCTGACCGGGCTGCCGAACCGCAACCTGATCATGGACCGCCTTGGGCAGATGCTGTCGTCCAGCCGGCGTGGCGGCCGCCTGTTCGCGGTGATGTTCATGGACCTCGACCACTTCAAGGCGGTCAACGACGCCCTGGGACACGCGGCCGGCGACGAACTGCTGATCCGCGTTGCGCACCGGATTCGCGACGCCGTGCGGGAGTGCGATTCGGTGGGGCGCATGGGCGGTGACGAGTTCATCGTGTTGCTGAACGACATCTCCAATGCCCAGGACATCATCCCCATCGCCAACAAGATCCTGGCCGAGGTCAGCCGGCCGCTGGTGGTGGCGGAGCGCACGCTGCAAACCGCCGCCAGCATCGGCATCACGGTCTATCCGATGGATGGCGATTCCGTCGAGACGCTGCTCAAGAACGCCGACAGCGCGATGTACGAGGCCAAGAAGAACGGCCGCAACAACTATTGTTTCTTTACGCACAAGATGCAGGACGAGGCGAATCGGCGCCACTGGATCGACAGCGAACTCATGCTTGCCCTGCGTCAGGGCCACATGGAACTGCACTACCAGCCGATCGTACGCATCGACACGCAAGCCGTCGTCGGCGCCGAGGCGTTATTGCGCTGGAATCATCCTGCCAAGGGCTACATCCCGCCCGAGATCTTCATTCCGGTCGCCGAACAGAACGGCATGATCAGCAAGTTGACGGAGTGGGCGCTGGAGCGGGGCATCTCGGACTGGGAGCCATGGAGCCAGTCGGCCGGCCACGGCCAGGCGCTTTCCTTCAACCTGTCCTCGGCCCTCTTCGTGGCGCGCGACCACGTCGAGCAAATCCTGTTGCGGTTACGCGAGTGCAGTCTTGCGGACAAGCGGCTGCTGACAGTCGAAATCACCGAGAGCCTCAAGCTCTCCGACAACCACGAATACGTCGAACTCCTGCGCAGCCTTCAGCGGGATGGCTGCCGCATCGCCATCGACGATTTCGGTACCGGCTATTCGTCCCTCAGCTACCTGAAGCGCATGCCGGTCGACATCATCAAGATCGACAAGTCCTTCGTCCGTGACATTGCAACGGACCCCGCCGATGCGGCGATGATCAGGGCCATGCTGCAGATGGCGAACGCCTTCGGCCTGGAGACAGTCGCCGAAGGCGTGGAGACGGCGGAACAGCTCTCGTTCCTGCGCGCCAACGGCTGTACCTACGCCCAGGGCCATTTGTTCGGCAAGGCCGTATCCCACGCCGAGTTCAGCCAGGCGAACGCTTTTGCGGCGGATTGAGACAATCGCTGAAAACACGCAAGCGAGAACAGTGGCTGGTTTGCGAACGCGTAGCGTGCCGGCGACCGGCTGAGACGAGCGTGCGCCGCGCCATGGCCATCCAGCTCATCATCAATCGCGAGTGGGGCGTGGCGAAGAACGAGAACCCGAACCAGGGCGCCTTCGTCATCGACGAACTGACCGACCTCGTCGAAGAAGCCGTGCTCAAGGAATTCGAGGCGATTGCCTCTCGCGGCGGCGTGCTCGGCGCCATGGAGACCGGCTACCAGCGCGGCAAGATCCAGGAAGAAAGCCTCTATTACGAGCAGAAGAAGCACGACGGCTCCTACCCGCTGATCGGTGTGAACACCTTCCTCAACCCCAAGGGCAGCGGCGTGCAGGAAATCGAACTCGCGCGCTCGACCGAGGAAGAGAAGCAAAGCCAACTCAAGCGGCTGCGTGACTTCCAGTCGCGCAACGCCGAACAGGCGCCGCTCTGGCTCGCCAAACTCAAGCAGACCGTGATCGAAAACGGCAACGTCTTCGCCGTGCTGGTCGACGCCGTGCGACATTGCTCGCTGGGGCAGATCAGCAACGCGCTCTACGAAGTGGGCGGGCAGTATCGTCGGTCGATGTAGTCGCGCGAAAAGTCAGCCGTGGCGGTACGCCATTCATAGGCCGAGTTCGACCCGAAGCGTAAGCTTGCCCTACCGAGAAGCGATAGTTAAATACGCTAGCCGAGGAGCGTCGCCGGCCTGTCGGCGGGGCGCCCCTCACCAGGCTTTGGTTCGGTGAACATCGCCAGGCCCGCTCTATTGAGCCACCCTATTTTCCGGTCTGATCCACTGGGGAAGAACGGCCTTTTCAACCTTTGCGTTTTGCAATGCCGGATATTCGGAAATAAATAGCTTGATATCGTCATCAGACCTGTCCTCGACGGCGACATCGAATGTTCCTGTCAGGAAGCCGACCGCAGCCGCCCCTATTGGGTTGAGTCTGCTGGCGATCTCTTCGGTGTCATTCTTCCTTTCGCGCAGCGTTACCTCCAGGTGTCCCAAATAGACCACGGAACGGGGCTTGATTTCTGCCCTTAAGCCAATGGGAACAGTCGTTCCTGCAGAAAGAGGGAAGTAGCCGCCCCCAACATACATACGAGGAATGTTGTGTGTGCCTTCATCCAGTTGGAAGCTCAGCAAGTACTCTGGATAGGCGTCTTCTTCACTGTTGTATGGGCCTTCCACCTGGTGATTGTATGGCTTGGTTATGCACGACTCCAGTCCGGGGCATATCGTGACGTATTCAATGCTCAGTGGAAAGCCGTTTCTGTTTTTATTGGTTCTTCACCGAACTCCGGGGAAAGCTGAGCGGATTTTGAGGAAGAAGTAGGCGTCATCGCGGAAGCCGTAGGCCATACGTTTGATCACCTTGATCTTGTTGTTGATGCCCTCGATGATATTGGTGCCCAGTGGCCAG